>NZ_DAMDLR010000007.1:0-71110 GCF_032084975.1 Aeromicrobium sp. | reverse complement strand
GGGCTGAGGAAGGCGAACTTCTCGGCCGCCGAGCTGTCCGCCGTGCGCAAGCGCGGGTGGGCCCAGAGCGTCGCCGAGCGCGAGCAGGGTGTCGGCTCGGTCTCGGCGCCGGTCCGCTCCCCCAGCGGCAAGGTCGTCGCGGCCGTGTCGGTCTCGGGACCGCTCGAGCGCCTCACCCGCCAGCCGGGGCGCATGCATGCGCCCGCGGTGGTGGCCGCCGCCGAGCGACTGAGCCAGAACCTGCGCCGCTGACCTAGCGAGCCTCGACCAGCAGCACCTGGGCGAGTCGGCCCACCGGGCCGTGCTCGTCGTGCAGCATCGCGGCGCTCGTGCCGACCCCGTCGGCCCCGATCGTCGACTCGGCGACGAGGCCGACCCACTCGCCGTGCGGTGCGGTGTGCAGGTGGATCGTCAGGTCGGTGTTGATGAAGGTCCAGTGCGCCGGGTCCACGCGCATCCCGACGCCGTTGGCGCTGTCGGCGACCATCACGAAACGCTCGAGCGCCGTGGTCGGGTCGCCCGCCACGAGGTCGAACCTGGGGCGGGCCCAGGCCGCGGTCGGCGCTCCGGGCCTCCCGATCTCGCTGCGCACGACCCACTCGAGGCCGCCGACGAACCCGCGGTTCAGGACGGCGGGGACCGCCGCGCCCGGATCGCGCAGCTCCTCGGCGTCGACCGGGGACATCGGCTCGACGGGGACGTGGCGCGCCCCGGCCGTGTCACTGGTGGCGATCCGCCAGGCGCGCGCCATGGCCACCACGAGGTCCTGGCCGTCCGGGCCGGGCTGGAGCATCTCGGCCTCGACGAGGGTGACCTTGCGGCCCGGGCGGACGACGCGCGCCCGCACCGAGACGGGAGCCATCGCGACCGGGCGCATGATCTCGATCGCGAGGCGGGCCAACCGGCCGTCGGTGGGCGTGTCGAGGCGATCCATGGCTCGCGCCAGCAGCGCGGCCACGGGCCCGCCGTGCTGGAGTCGGTCGTCCCACGGCCCGATCGCGAAGCGGGTCGGCTCGAACAACTCGAGGTCGGCTCCCTCGTCCGAGGTGCGGCGGTAGACGCAGTCATCGGTCATGGCGACACCATGGCGCACGGGATCGGTGCGGCGACGCAGGGGTGCGCGTGCGGCACGCTCAGAACAGTCCCGGCTGCTCGAGCTCGAGCAGTGTCGTCTTGCGCTCGACCCCACCGGCGTAGCCCGTGAGCTTGCCGTCGGACCCGATGACGCGGTGGCACGGGACGACGATCGGGATCGGGTTGGCGCCGTTCGCGGCACCGACCGCACGCGAGATGCCCGCCTCGTAGCCGAGGTCCGTCGCGATCCGGCCGTAGGTGACGGTCTGGCCGTACGGGATCGTGCGCAGGTACGCCCAGACCTTCTTCTGGAACTCGGTGCCGTCCGCGGCCACGGGGAGGTCGAACTCGCGGCGCTCCCCGGCGAAGTACGCGGTGAGCTGTCGCTCCACCTCGTCCAGCAGGGGGTCGTCCCGGTGCTCGCCCGTGGGCTCGGCGTCGAACTCGATGCGGGTGAGCAGCCCGGCGTCGACGTGCAACCGCAGTCCGCCGATCGGCGAGTCCATCCAGCGTGTCTTCATGCGACCCTCCACAGGTGCAGTGAGGCGTACGACCGCCACGGTCGCCACCGGTCGGTGCGCGTCCGGTCCAGCTCCTCGCGCGCGAGGACGCGGCGCAGCACGAGGTCGGTGTCGAGCAGGACGTCGGGATGACCGAGCGCCCGCATCGCGAAGTAGTCGGCGGTCCACGGGCCGATCCCACGGATGGCGAGGAGGCCTGACCGGGCGGACTCGCGGTCGGCGTCAGGGCCCACGTCGAGGTCGCCGGAGGCCACGGCGTGGGCGACCGCCAGGATCGCGCGGCCACGGGCGCGGGGCATGGGGAACTCCTCGAGCGAGGCCTCGGCGAGTGACTCAGCCGTGGCGAACGCATGGCTCAGGCCGTGCTCACGAGCGAGCTCGAGCTCGACCTCGCGGCCACGGGTCCGGGCGATCTGACCGAGCATCGTGCGGGCGCGAGCGACCGACACCTGCTGGCCCACGATCGCCCGCATGGCGACCTCGAAACCGTCCACCTGGCCGGGCAGCCGGATTCCGGGGACCTGCTCGACCAACGCCGCCAGCAACGGGTCCTCGGACAGGGCCGCGTCGATCACGACAGGGTCGGCGTCGAGGTCGAGCAGGCGGCGACTGCGCCGAACGGCGACGTCGAGGTCACCGGGGTCCGCCAGCTGGAACCGCGCGCCGACGTGATCGCCGTGCAGGGTCAGCTCCATCGCGCCGACCCCGTGCGGCAGGGTCACGACGCGCGCGTACGTGTTCTGCCCCACCGCCTCGACGCCCTCGATCGCGCGCGGCCTCAACCACTCGAGGAGACCGTCGCCGTCGAACGGCGTCCGCAGCGCCAGTTCGAGCTCGACGACGTCCATGACCCCATCCTGTCCCACGGGCCCGACAAACCGTGACCTCGACGGCCGCCGGCGCGACGACGAGATGTGGCGGATCGCGCACCTTCTCGGGCCGCGAAACGTACGCAGGCCTACCAATCTCGCGGGCTCAGACCTCGTCTGGCAGGCTCAGGGCAAGCCGAGTCAAGGAGGACACCGTGCAGCAGGTCAAGGGTGTGATCGCCCGTGAGAAGGACGCGCCGGTCGAGCTGGTCACCATCAACGTTCCCGACCCCGGACCGGGCGAGGCGGTCGTGACGATCCGGGCCTGCGGGGTGTGCCACACCGATCTGCACTACCGCCAGGGCGGGATCAACGACGAGTTCCCGTTCCTGCTGGGACACGAGGCCGCCGGCATCGTCGAGTCCGTCGGCGACGGCGTCACCGAGGTGGCCCCGGGCGACTTCGTCGTCCTCAACTGGCGCGCCGTGTGCGGTGAGTGTCGCGCGTGCAAGCGCGGCGAACTGCAGTACTGCTTCGCCACGCACAATGCCAAGCAGAAGATGACGCTCGAGGATGGCACGGAACTCTCCCCGGCCCTGGGCATCGGCGCGTTCATCGAGAAGACGCTGGTCGCCGCCGGCCAGTGCACGAAGGTCGACCCGCAGGCGCGTCCTGCGGCGGCGGGTCTGCTGGGTTGCGGCGTGATGGCCGGCATCGGCGCGGCAATCAACACCGGCGCCCTGACCCGCGGCCGCTCGGCCGCGGTCATCGGCTGTGGCGGCGTGGGCGTGGCAGCGGTGGCCGGTGCGGCCCTCGCCGGCGCCAGCCCGATCATCGCCGTCGACATCGATCCGGCGAAGCTCGAGGCCGCGCGCAAGCTCGGTGCAACCCACACGGTCGACTCCTCGCAGGTCGACCCGGTCGAGGAGATCAAGCGCATCTGCGCCGAGACGTACGAGGGTGCCGAGGGCGCCGACGTCGTCATCGAGGCGGTCGGCCGTCCCGAGACGTGGAAGCAGGCCTTCTATGCCCGCGACCTCGCCGGGACCGTGGTCCTGGTCGGCGTGCCCACGCCCGACATGCAGGTGCCCGAGTTGCCGCTGGCCGACGTCTTCGGACGCGGCGGTGCCCTCAAGTCCAGTTGGTACGGCGACTGCCTGCCCAGCCGCGACTTCCCGATGCTCATCGACCTGTACCAGCAGGGCCGGCTCGATCTGGACGCCTTCGTCACCGAGGAGATCGGCATCGAGGACGTCGAGGCGGCATTCGAGAAGATGCACCACGGCGACGTGCTGCGCTCGGTGGTGGTGCTCTGATGACGGCGCGCATCGACCACGGCGTCGTGTCGGGCACCTTCAGCCTCGACGGGGATACGTTCGACGTCGACAACAACGTCTGGGTGGTCGGTGACGACACCGAGTGCATCGTCATCGACGCCCCGCACGATGTCGACGCGATCATGCAGATCGTCGGCGACCGCGCCGTCACCGCCATCGTCCTCACGCACGCCCACGACGACCACTGCCGCGTGGCCCCGGCGTTGCGCGAGCGCACGGGCGCGCCGATCTGGCTCCACCCGGACGAGCGGCCGCTGTGGAACCTGACGCACGCGGACGCGTCGTGGGACCACGACCTCACCGACGGCACGGAGATCACCGTCGCGGGGACCACCCTGCGCGCGCTCCACACGCCGGGGCACGCACCGGGCGCGACGTGCCTGCTGGCCGAGGACCTGGGTTGCGTCTTCACGGGCGACACCCTGTTCGAGGGTGGGCCGGGAGCCACGGGTCGTTCGTACAGCGACGCCGACGTCATCCGGACCTCGATCGCCGATCGTCTCTTCTCACTCCCGGGCGAGACTGTCGCGCACACCGGTCACGGCGCTGACACGACGATCGCCGCCGAGCGGGACCGCTCCGCCTGACACCGGGGAGGGCGGAGAGCTGTCAACCGATCCCACCTCCCTCGCCGGACCGCGGTGGGTGGTCAACTGAATGAGGGCTCATTTCGGTTGACCACCCACCGGGAGGTCGGCAGAAGGGTTGACAGCTCACCGCCCACTAGGGTGACCGCGTGACCGCGAGCACTCGCCGCCCGAACGCGCGGATCGGACTGTTGCAGGTCTGCGCGGCGGGTGTCCTCTGGGGCACCGGAGGACTCGCCGTCACCGTGCTCCACGAGCGAGACGGCGTCGGCGCGATGACGGTCAGCGCTTGGCGGATGGTGATCGCAGCCGTCGTCCTGGCCCTCTTCGTGATCGCGACGGGCCGAGCCGCCGAAGTCCGCCGAATGATGCGGCACCACCGCGTGGCGGCGATCGTGATCGGTTGCGGCACCGCGGTCTACCAAGGCCTGTACTTCGTCTCGGTCCTGATGGTGGGTGTCAGCGTCGCCACGGTCGTCTCACTCGGGCTGGCCCCGGTACTGGCCGCGACGTGGGAACACGCCGCCGCCCGCACGCGGCCCACGGCGAAGGACACGACGGTCCTGCTGGCCGCCCTGGGCGGGCTCGCGCTGATCAGCTCCGCGGCCGGCCATGGTTCGACTGCTCCGCTGGATCGGCCCGTCCTCGGTCTCGGGCTGGCGATCGCCGCCGGAGCAACCTATGCCGCCACCACCGTGTTGGGGCACGTGCTGGCGCCTCGGGTCGAACCGGTGGCCCTCACGACGTGCGCGACGGCTGCCGGTGCGGTGCTGCTGACGCCGTTCCTGCTGGTCGCCGTGGCCTCCGGCGAACCCGTCGCGGGCACCTCTCCCGCGTCACTGGCGCTCCTGATCTACCTCGGCGTGGCCACGATGGCGCTGGCGTACAGCCTGCTCTACGCAGGGCTGCGCACGACCTCCGGTTCGGCCGCGACCCTCGCCACGCTCGTGGAGCCCATCTCGGCAGCGGCCCTGGCCGCCGTGATCCTCGGTGAGCGGCTCAACGGGGCCGGCGTGGTGGGTGCAGTGCTGATCCTGGCCGCCGTCCTGGCCCTGCGCCCCAGCGAGGAACGTCCGCTGGCCGGCTGACGAGACGATCCTCGGCCGTCTCACCACACGGAAGAGCAGCCGAGCGGTCTTGCCGATCACGTAGCGTCGCCCGGGAATCGGGGAGGAACGCATGCGTCTGGAGCAGCTCGAATACGTCCGCGCGGTCGACGAGCACGGGTCGTTGCGACGGGCCGGAGAGCACCTGCACGTGTCGCTCCCGGCCCTGAGCGATGCGGTCACCAAGCTCGAGCGGGAACTCGGGGTCACCCTGCTGGACCGCAGGCGGACGGGCACGAGGGTCAGCAGCGCGGGTCGCGAACTGCTGCCCAGGATGCTGGAGATCCTCGACGCTGCCGACCGGCTCCGGACCGCAGCACGCCACTGAGACGGGAACGTCTGATGCACATGAGATGGTGACGCCCGTGCGCATTCTCTCGGTGGTCGTGGCGATCGCGCTGTTGCCGCTCATGGCGTGCGAACCTCTCGCCGACATCGCTGTACCGGCCGATGACGCCGTGGCTCCGGTCCCTTCGTTCGCGCCGGCGGACGCCCGCGCGCAGTTGCGTGGCCTCCGGATCGTCGACCGACGGCCCGGCGGCGTGCCCGACTACGCACGCAAGGCGTTCGGCACCGCGTGGAAGGACGTCGACGCCAACGGATGCAACCAGCGCGACGACGTACTGCTGCGTGATGCCGTGCCGGGCACGACCACGGTGCAACAGCAGGGCCGTTGTCCGCGCGACGTCCTCGCCGGCACGTGGGTCGACCCGTACACCGGCAAGCACCTGCTCTTCGACGACCTGAAGGAACCATCGCAGGCGCAGGCGATCCAGATCGACCATGTCGTGCCACTCGCGGAGGCCTGGGTCTCGGGCGCCCACGCGTGGCCGGCCGATCGCCGCGAACAGTTCGCGAACGATCTCGCCGGGTTGCTCGCTTCGGACGGGCCGGCCAACGCGTCCAAGGGCTCGTACGACCCGGCCGCGTGGCGACCCCGCAAGGCGTACCAGTGCTCGTACGCCGCTCATTGGGTCGACGTGAAGCATCGGTGGTCGCTCGCCGTGGACGCGAGCGAGGCCGCGGCGTTGGCCGAGATGCTGCAGCGATGCCCTCGTGAATGACGCCTGCGAGACTTGCCCCATGGAGACGTTGTCGACGAACGGGCACACGTACGAGCTCTCGCGAGCCACCCGGGCCGACGTGCCCGCGATCGTCGCCCTCATGTCGGATGACGCGATCGGAGCCGGGCGCGAGTCGACCGACGTGACGCCGTACCTCGAGGCGTTCGACGAGGTCGACGCGGACGACGCCCACCTCTTGCTCGTGGTGCGCGACGAAGCTGCGACACCCGTGGCCACCCTGCAACTGACGATCGTTCCGGGCCTGTCCCGCGGCGGGACGAAGCGTCTGCTCATCGAGGGTGTCCGAGTCGCTTCCTCCACCCGTGGCTCCGGACTGGGGACGACCCTCATGAGGTGGGCGCAGGCCTGGGGCGCGCAGCGCGGCGCCTCGATCGCCCAGCTCACCTCCGACAAGCGCCGCACCGACGCTCACCGCTTCTACGAGGCCCTCGGGTACGAGGCCACGCACGAAGGTTTCAAGCTCCCGCTCTGACCGCGCTCTGCCGAGGGTCTCGCTGGTCCCTTCGTCACACGGCCGTCCATCCTCCGTCGACAGGCAGCACAGCGCCGGTGACGTAGCCACTGGCTCCGCTTGCCAGGTACAACAACGCGCCGTCCATTTCATCGGGGCGAGCCGCACGTCCCATGGGCGTGATCTTGTCGACCCAAGCGGTGCCAGAGTCGGTCTCGAAAAGTCCCGAGGTCATCTCCGAGGGGAAGAATCCCGGGGCGATGGCATTGACCCTCACGCCCTTGCGGGCCCACTGGGCGGCGAGTTCTCGGGTCAGGTTGACGACCGCGGCCTTGCTGGCTGCATATCCGGCCTGCGGCATCCGCCCCAGACCTACCAAGCCGACGATGGAAGCAATGTTGACGATGGTGCCTTGGCCTCGTTCGGCCATCCGCAATCCTGCGTATCGGCTCATCGAGAACGTGCCCATGAGGTTCACGTCCATGACCCGGCGGAAGTTCTCGACGGTCTCGTCCTTGATGGGTGCCGGCAGGCTGAGACCGGCATTGTTGACCAAGATGTCGACGTGACCGAACTCCTTCATCGCATGCTCGACGACTCGCCCGCAGTCAGGATCGGACGTCACGTCGCATTCCACGGCGATGCTTCCTGGGTATCGTTCCACTAGGGCGTCAAGTCGCTCGGCACGTCGAGCCGCCATCACCACCGATGCACCGCGGTCACTCAGTAGCTCGACGAAGTGCGCGCCCAAGCCACTCGAGGCCCCGGTGACAATCGCCACCTTCCCCTCGACGCTGAACAAGTTGTCGACAGTCATGGGTGCATCAGTCCTTCACAGGTTCACGGGGACGAAAACGACGGGGGGCCGGGCGGGGTCTTCGGGGAACGTCGCCATCAGTTCGAGCCCGGGGGCAAGTTTCTCGAGGGAAACTTTCTCGACCCGTGCGAAGATCCGTGCGGCTCCTTCGAGCTCCACAGCCCCGACCACATACGGGACGTCGGCGTCCAACTCCGGGCTGAATCCGTGGTGCGCGACCATCCAGGTGTACAACCGACCGACACCGGCGGAGACCGTGGAGTCGATCTCGCCCGCCCCGCATTCGGGGCACCCCGGAAGCGGCAGAACGAAGTGGGCGTCACAGGCGTCGCAGACCCGGATCAGGATCTGGCCTCGAGAGAGGGCCGCCTGGTACTGCTCCTCCTCAGAAAGCGATTCCATGTGGAGTTCCATCCCTCAGTTCCTCGTCTCTCTCGTCAGCACCAACGCTGACCCGTCGGTGAGAGCACCGGAGGTCACCACGCAGGAGCGTGCGTCAGGGACGGTGCGCTTCCCGGCCGAGCCCTGCAATTGGCTGACGGCCTCGTAGACCGTGTTCATCCCATGGAGATATCCCTCCGCCAACAGGCCGCCGCCGGTGTTCACGGGCAGTCTGCCGCCAGGCACCGTGGCTCCTGAACTGACGAGGCGTCCGGCCTCTCCGCGTTCGGCCAGACCCAACCCCTCCAACGCCAGCAGGACGCTGCTCGAGAAGCAGTCGTAGAGCTGGGCCATGTCGACATCACGCGGACCCATCCCGGCACTGCTCCACAACTGCTCGGCGATGTGCGTGGTGTAGTTCCGGGTCAGGTCGGGCCACAGCATCGCGTCACCCGCGTCGAGGCCTGAGCGTTTCCCGGTGCCGTACGCCGCCCCTTCGATCACGACGGGATCGTGCCGCAGGTCCAATGCCCTGCGGCGGGACGTCACCAAGATCGCACAGGCACCATCGGCCTCGGTCGTGCAATCCGCCGCGCGGAACGGGTCGGCCACCATCGGGGATCGGGCGTAGTCCTGCTCGCTCATCAGTGTCCGGCGCATCGCCCGTTCGTTGTCGACCGCCCACAACCGCTGAGCGCTGACCACGGCTGCGAGGTCGCTCTCGTCGCGCCCCGTCTCGATCAGGTACCTACGAGCCCACATCGCAATGATCTGTGGGTAGGCGACCAGTCCTGCGGGATAGCGCATCATGGGGCCGGTGCCGGGCACCTTCGCCGTCCCCACCCGTTGCCCACTACGACCGTTCAAGGCGCGGTAGACCAGGACGTTGTCCGCCAGCCCGGCCTCGATGGCGGCCGCCGCCTGCATGATGAGGAAGCACGGCGCCTGGCCGCCCATCTCGGTCGTCACCAAGTACCTCGGCGCCGGAAGCCCCAGTGCTGTCGCCACTGCTTGGGACGAGACGGAGTCGTTGTTGAACCCGTAGCTGATGACCCCGTCGACCTCGGAGAGGTTCATCCCGGCGTCATCGACCGAGCCACGACAGGCCTCCAGCGCCAAGGACATCACCGAGCGACCCGACTTCTTCGTCAGCTCAGTCATGCCGATTCCCGAGATCGCGGTGTTGCCGAGGAAACTGGGACGCCGCCTCACCTGACACCGCCCTTTGTTGGGGGTGAGCCGACGACCACGGGAGCCACCCGTGCCATCGCCGACCTCACAGGCCCAAGATCGCGCGGGCTTCGTCGGGCGTGGCGACTTCCAGCCCGAGCTCGTGGATGATCCGGACGGACCGTTCGACCAGTTGCTCGTTCGTGGCCAGCTCTCCGGGCCCGTAGTAGATGTTGTCCTCTAGGCCCACGCGCAGATGACCACCGAGCAGCAGAGAGTGCGTGGTCGCTGGGAGCTGGTTCGGCCCGATCCCAGACACGCAGAAGACGCAGTTGTCCGGCATCTCGTCGACGAGCTGCTGCAACAGCCGGGGCGTGTACGGGAGGGCGCCCTGGAAACCCTTGTCCATGCCGAGCACGAAGTTGACGTAGTAGGGCGCCTGGTCGAATCCCGAGGCGATCAGCCGCTTGAAGTCCTGAAGCATGTGAGTCAGGTTCATGAACTCCCACTCAGGCTTGATCCCGCGCTCCGTGAAGCGCTCAGCGAATCGATCGCACTGTTCGGGCGAAGTGTGAACCAGAAGCTCGCGCCCTCCGATGTTGGCCACCATCGTGCCGATGTCGAACGTGGCCATCTCTGCGCCCGCGTCCAGGCCTTCGAGCCGCTTGTCGAGGATGATCTCGTCGAAGAGGTCTCCCATCGGACGGATCAGGTTGCCGCCGACTCCCCCGCCCGTGCTGTTGTTGATGATGATGTCGCACCGCTCGCGCACTGCATCGTTGATCTGACGGTAGATCCGCGCGTCGTTCGAGGGAGAGTCATCGGTTTCCCGTGCGTGGATCGCCGCGATGCTCGCGCCGGCGTCGTAGCACCGCTTGACGACATCGGCGATCTCGTCCGGCTGAGTCGGCAGGTGGGGGTTCTGCGCCTTGGTGTTCTGGCCACCCGTGGGCGCCACGGTGAGGATGACTTTTCTGCTCATGAGTTTGCCTCCAGATCGGCCCACGGATCGACCGCGGTCACTTGGTACAGGGTCCGAGAAACGTTCTTGATCAAGGGGGTGAAGCGGTGCGGCGCGATGGCATTGAAGTACTCCTGGGTCTTCACGGCCTCGGGTCCGTCGATCTCGTAACCCGTGACGAACGCCTGAGTGCGGTCGAGTTCCCTCATACGGACGGCGGACCGGAACCCGGGCGCGGCCAGCAGCTCTGGCACGTGGGTGTTCAGCGACCAGTCATTCCAGTCGCGTACGAGCTCGGGATCATCGGGCAGTTCGGCGCGGCCGAGGTACATGAACCTCGAGGTCGGCTTGTAGATGTCACTCATCGACTGAACCCACTTTCGTTGATGCCTGCGGTTGTTTGCGGCCCCGACCGCTGCTCCGCGGCGCCGCTGGCGTCACTAAACCAAGCGCTTGGTCAATTGTCAACCGTCGCACCTCGAGGCCCTGCCACCCCGATCGCGGCACCCTTGGGGCAGCCTGTTCGTGCGCGACTAGGGCCCCTCCCCAATACTTTCTGCGAAGACTTGACCGAGCGCTCGGTTTCTGAGACTGTGACCTATCTCGCATTGCCACGGGGAACCCGAAAGGACCGGTCCGTTGAAACCTCTGACCAAAAAACTCGCGCTGCCACTAGCCGCTGCCGTTGCACTCCTCAGCGCCTGCAGCGGTTCGGACTCCGGCGGTTCGGGCACTGAACGCCTCCAATGGGCGTCGTATCTCGGACCCAAGGGAGCCGATACCGTTGCGGCGCAGAAGATCATCGAGCGCGTCGAGACGGCAACCGACGGGTCCCTCACCATCGATCTCGCCCACTCAGGCTCCCTGCTGGCCGGGCCGGACATTCTGGCGGGAGTGAAGTCAGCACGCGCAGACATTGGCACGACGTCGTACATCTACCACCCGGGCGAGTTGCCGCTGTCGCACGTGGTGAACGTTCCTTACGTCACCAGCAACATCCCGGCGCAGTCGCGAGCTTTCCAAGAACTCGGCTCGGACAACACCGCTTTCAAGGATGAGTACGAGAAGCAGGGGCTCAAGCTCCTCTACATCTGGGTCGTCGGGGAACCGGTCATGGGCTGCAAGAAGCCGATCACGAGCTACGACGACCTCAAGGGACTCAAGGTGGCGACCGGCGGCTTGGTGGCCAAGGCCTACGAGGCAGCTGGTGCCACGGTCGTCACGGTTCCTGCTTCGGACTACCGCGATTCACTCGAACGAGGGCTCGTGGACTGCTGGGGGACACTGCCGCTCGATGTGGTTGCCGACCTCGGACTCGCCGACGTCACCGCGAACATCTACGACTTCGGATACCAGAACTACGGTCACTTCAGTGCCGTGATGGACCTGAACCGCTGGAACGGACTCAGCGATGAACATCGCGCGGCGATCGAGACGGCGATCGACGAGACGCTGGCGGACATCGTCGCCATCACCGATTCGACGAACGCCCGCGGCTGCAAGGCGATCCAGACCTCCCCCGCCACGTTCGAACGGCTGGACGACTCGGTCATCTCCGCGTGGAAGGAAGATGCAGAGCCGGCGGTCGCTTCGGGCTTCTTCAAGATGGCCAAGGCAACCGGCGCCGACGGCGAGGCCTTCCTGCCGCAGTACCGCGCCGCCGTCGAAGACGCCGAGGCGGAGTTCGCCGACTACGAATCGGCCCTCTCGCGCTGCATAGCCGGCACGTTGTAGATCGCCTCCGGGGAGCCTCGGACGGTTCACCCCTCCGCCCGAGGCTCCCCCTCCCGGCCCGCCACCCAGCGGTACAACGACACCGCCTTCACACCCCGAACCCGTCGACAGCGAGGTCCGTCATGAAGAAGAACTTGCCATCCCGCCCCTCACGCACGGCCCACGTCGCCGTCACCACGATGACGACCATCGCGGGGCTGGTGCTCCTGGCCCTCATGCTCCTCACCTCAACAGACGTGGTCCTGCGAAAGTTCGCCGGCGAGGGACTCCGCGGGACGGTGGAGTTCACCGAGATCCTGCTCGTCGTCGCGGTCTTCCTCGGCATGACCGGCGCCGAGACCACGCGCACCCACCTGCGTACCCCGATCGTCGTCGAACGCCTCCCCGCACGGCTCGGGGGCTGGCTGATCGCCAGCGGGCTGATCGTGGCCGCACTCTGCACGGCGTGGACGACCTGGGCCTCGGCGGGCTCGGCACTGGCGTCGTTCCAGTCGCACGAGATCCGATACGGGTTGCTGGGTCTACCTTTGTGGCCGGCAAAGGCCACGGTGCCGCTGGGAATGTTCGGATTCACCGTCGCCCTGGCCGTGCACGCATTCTCGGCCGCGCAGGCCGCTCTCGCGGGGCGGTCCGCATCGGACGAGCGCGGCAACGTCCTCTAAGGCGCGGCGCTGCCACCAACACCACACCAAGATTGGACTGATACACGTGCCTACAGACGTTCACCTGATGGTTTCGATCGGGGCATTCCTGGCCTTGGTGTTCCTCAACGTTCCCGTCTCCATCTCACTGCTCAGTGGCAGCGTCCTCGGCATCCTCATGCTCCATGACACCCAGCGCGTGGATGCAGTTCTGGGAGCTGTCCCTTACTCGGCGGTCGCCAACTACGGACTATTCGTCGTCCCGATGTACATCCTTCTGGGATGCCTCATCGCGAACACGGGCATCGGTGAGCGCATTTACCGGCTGGTCCATCGCCTGGTGCGACGCCTCCCTGGTGGCCTACCGGCGGCGACCGTCGGCGCCACGGCTGCCTTCAGCGGGATTTCCGGATCGTCGGCCGCCGACGTGGCGGCGTTCGGGCGCGTGAGCATCAATGAGATGGCGCGGTACGGGTACTCGCGTGCCTACGCCGGAGCGGTCGTCGCCGCCGCCGGAACCTTCGCCGTACTGATCCCACCGAGCGTGATTCTCGTCGTGTACGCCTTGCTGGCGGGCGTGAACATCGGGGCCATGATCCTCGCGGCGGTGGTTCCGGGCCTCATCTCCTGCCTGGCGCTCATGGCCTACGTGATGATCTCGTCCTCGGTTCATCAGCGCTCGGTGCAGACGGCGGGCGCCGCGGCGTCCCGGACGCCGGACGACCGAATAATGCCGGCCTCGACGCCGAGTGACGCTGAGCCGGCGAGTGACGCCGATGACACTTGGCGTCAGTACACCTTCGCCGCGTTCACCGCCGTCACCTTGTTCGCCGTGGTCGTGGGCGGCTTGTACGGCGGCTACTTCACCGCGACCGAGTCCGGAGCCGTCGGCGCGCTGGTGGCACTGACCATCGGCGTCTGTGCTCGCAAGTCACGCGACATCACCGCGTTCGAACTGCTGAAGAGGTCGCTCCGGGAAACGGCAGAGGTGTCGAGCATGATCTTCATGCTGCTGATCTCAGGGTCCGTGTTCACCTATTATCTCGCCTCGGCCCAGGTACCCGCCCGGATCGCCACCTGGGTGCTCGACGTCCCAGCCTCACCCACGCTCATCGTCGCCCTGTCCCTGTTGCTCCTTCTTCCTGTCGGACTGTTCCTCGACAGCCTCTCGACCATGTTGCTGTTCATTCCCGTGATGGTGCCGGTCATGACCGAACTAGGCTTCGACGGCATCTGGTACGGGATCCTGGCCATCAAGATGATCGAGATCGGCTTGATCACCCCGCCCGTCGGGCTGAACGTGTTCGTGGCGGCGGGGGTGGGCAAGGTCAAGGCCGAAGCGATCTTCCGACGTGTGCTTCCGTTCATCGTGCTGGACCTGGCCGTCACGGCAGTCTTCTTCGTCTACCCCGAGTCCGTGCTCTGGCTGCCTCGACAGGCGGGCTTGATGTGAATAGCACTGCTCTGCCCGCCGAAGCGATTCTCCAGGAGCGCTACTTCAACCTTCTTGATCGCCGGGACCTCCCCGGGATCGAGGAGCTGTTCTGCGCATCGGCAACGGCCGTGTACGACTTCAACGGTCCGGACCCACTCATCGGGCGCGACGCGATCATGGAGGCACTGACCATCGTCGAAACGTTCGCCGGCACGCTGCACACACGGTCCAGCACCGGCCTCAACCCCGATGGCGTCACCTGGACAACCTTTGCCTTGGCCGTGGTCCACTTGGCCGACGGCACCGTGCTGCAACGCGGACTTCGGTACGACGACCGATGGACGAGGGAGGACGGGGCACTGCGAATCGTCCAGCGGGAACAGCGTTGCCTCTGGGAACTGGGCGACGGAAGTCTGACTCCCCGCGCCCAACGTGTCGCGAAGCACCGACTTCATCATGGAAACCCTGAGTGACCAATGGATAGGCTGAGTGTCCTGACCCTGCACGGTCTTGCACGACGGGACTCCATGAGTCATGAGTCCAGCCAACTGGAATCGACGAGCCAGATTGAGGATGGGTGATGATCCGATGAGTCCCACGGTTGGCGAACGGCGTCGCGAGGAGATCCTCGTGGTCGCAGCCGCGATGTTTCGAGAGCGCGGGTACTCCGGAACAACGGTCCGCGACCTGGCCCGAGAAGTGGGCATCACATCCGGGAGCATCTTCCACCACTTCGGCAGCAAGGAAGAGATCCTCTTCCAAGTGGTGAGCGAGGGTGTCGAGGAGACGATCCTTCGCGTCAACGAAGCTCGCGAATCGACCAGTGACCGCCACGAACAACTGCGCCGGATGCTCGAGGCTCACATGCTGGCCATGGTCGAGGGGTCATCGAAGACCACCAGCGTGCTCTTCTACGAGCACTGGTCGCTGACCGAACCGCTCCGCCTACGGCTTCTCGATGTGCGCGACACGTACGAACTCGTCTGGGACGACGCACTCGCGAATCTCGGTGATGTGTACGCCGACCCGATCAGCCGCCGCGTCCGCCGCCTCCTGCTGCTGGGAGCGATGAACTGGATGGTCCAGTGGTACCGCCCAGATGGCGGAGTCACCGTCCCCGAGATCGCCCAGTCGCTGTACGAGATGGTGATCAACCCGATGGCTGCGGCAGCGACCAGTTCCGGCATGCCGCACTAGACCGTATCGCCGGAGGCCTCACCCGCGGACCGCAGCATGGAGTCCAAAGTGGAGCGGTCGTGTTTGCCGATGGAAGTCACGGGAAGAGCATCAACGAACACCCAACGCTCGGGAATCTTGTGACGAGCAAGCCCCGACGCGAGCAAAGACGAGGCCACCCCATCCACATGCGCACCCTCAGAGGCGACGACCACGGCCCCCACCCGCTGGCCCAGCCGATCGTCCGAGAACGGCCGTACCGCTGCAGCACGCACCCCCTCGCAGGCGACCAGTGCCCGTTCGACTTCGGCCGGATCGATGTTCTGGCCGCCTCGAATGATCGTGTCCTTGAGCCGACCCACCACGGTCACCCGCCCCGCGGCATCGACTTCCACGATGTCTCCGGTGCGGTATCGCCCGCGCTCGTCCAAGCACGAGCCCGGGTCTGACTCACCCACGTACCCCAGAAACATCGAGGGGCCTTCGCAGGCTGCTTCCCCGCGCTCTCCCACGACGCTCTGGCCCGTCGCATCCAAGGCCGTCACCGTGGTTCCCGGATAGGGTCGCCCCTCGCCGGACATCCGCGTGGCCAACGGTTCCGACGAACGGAACGTGGAGTGACCAACGCACTCGGACAAGCCAAAGATTCGGCACAGGGCGATGCCGACCCGATCGGCACGCTCGACTAACGAGGGCGCGACGGGCGCACCGCCAGATGCGATGGTGACACCATCGAGTGCCGACCCTTCCCCCTCAAGACGCGCAACAAGGTCGAGGACATGCGTCGGCGTCAACAGCCCGTACGCGACGTCGTTCTGACGCATTGCGGCGATCACCGCATCGGGGTGCCACCTGCCGTTGCGAAGAATCAGCGACCGTCCGGATTCGAGCGTCGCGAACACCGAGAACGCCAGCCCGGCGGCGTGGCTCGGGGAGAGCACCCCGATGATCGGACCGCTTCTGGGTGCGGCAGCGGCAACCGCCCAGCGGCCCGCGTAGGACAACGTGTCAGCGTGGTGTTGAACACCCTTCGGCTCGCCGGTCGTCCCAGCGGTGAAGGTGATGTACCTCGTGGAATCGCAGACCCGAGGGAGCCTCCCGTCGGCAGGCCTCCCACGGGGAGCCTGGCCGTTCAATTGACGCACCTCACCACCGCCACCGTGAGCCAGCACGCGGATCCCGAGGGCTTCCTGGGCGAGGCGATCAGCCAACGCGTGAGTGTCGCTGATCAGGACGGAGCCACACCCTGATCGGGCGGCCGATTCGACGACCTCGCGGACACCCGCACCGGGGGGCGAAAGCGCGACGACCAGATCCATCCGCGAAGCAGCCAGCAGGACTGCGACGTCGCCGACTCCATGGGACGGCACCATCAGCACCCGCGAAGCCCGTTCCACGCCTTGCGCCACGAGTCGATCCCGCAGCATTCCGGACGCAGCCAGGAGCCCGACCAGACTGCGGCGTCCGTCGGCGTCGCTCACAGCGAGGTCCGGGGACAGATCGGCGCGCCACTGTGCGAGCTCGAACAGGGAGCGACCGGTCCAGTGCCCGGCGGCACGGTATCTCGCCCGCCGCTCGGCGATCAGGCCGTTGATGACCGACCAGTCGGCCATGAGGCGTCTAGTCCTTCTTTTCAGCGAAGAACTCGCGCAATCCCGCCCGGGCAACGTCATCGGGACCGGTGGCGTAGCCGACCAGCTCGTCGATCTCGGCCGTCAGACCCGCGGCCATCGGCGTGTTCGTGGACGTCGACAGAAGGGCCTTGAGGGTCTTCACCGTTGAACCAGGCGCATGGATGGCTCTGTCTGCGAGCGCCAGCGCGCTGTCGAGAAGTCGCTCGCGGTTGACGACGCGTGTCACCAAGCCCATCGCGAGCGCATCGTCGGCGGACAGCAACTCGCGCGTGTAGAAGAGTTGCTTGGCACGCGTCAGCCCCACCACGCGGGGCAACCTCTGGCTGCCCCCACCGCCGGGAAGCTGCCAGAAGGTCATGTGCGCATCTCCGATCCGGGCGTCGTCCGCCATCACCGCAAGGTCGCACGACAGCACGAGTTCCAGGCCACCGGCCACACAGACACCGTTGATCGCCGCGATCGAGACCAAGCGGCCGGTCTCCAAACGGTCGAAGGCACGCCGCATGTCTTCGAGGAAGTGACGGAACCGCTCGGCGTCCTCATAGAGGTCGAGGTATCCCGCCAGGTCCCCGCCGGCCGAGAAGGCAGCACCCTCCCCCATGACGATGACCGCGCGAACGTCAGGGTCTTGCTCCAGTTGATCCAAGTGGAGGTTGAGGGTGCGCACAGTGCGCTTGTCGAGCGGATTCATCTTGTCCGCTCGCGCGAAGGTCAGGACGGCCACAGCGCCCTTGTCCCGCACGTACTTCTCACATCGGATGAATTCCTCGGCCGATTCAGGCATCGCGCACCACCCGCATCAGCGTGGTCTCCATCATGCGGCGAGCACCCTTTCGATCCCCGGCGGTGGCGTGGTCCAACGTCGCTCGGCCTTCCGGCGAATCGAAAGCCGCGCGGGCCGCGTCGGACGACTCGAAGGTCAGCTCGGCGATTCCGTCCCACTCGGGCACGCGCCCCATGGAACCGACGATCTCGTGCAGTGCGTAGTAACCGAGCCCGGGCATCCTCGACGCCAGCTCGGCATGATCACCGGCCCACCAGTCCATGAATTCGTCGTGAGTCTCAGCCGGATCGCGTCGAATGAGGATGAACAACTTCATGGGGGCCTCCTGGAAACAGTCGACATCGCGACGCGATTTCGAGCCTTGGGGTGACAGATTTCTTGAGCATACCAAGCGCTCGGTTTCTTGTCACCAGTGACCGGGCCGCCGGCCGAGCCGCTGCCTCAGGTCGGCATAGTGTCGCCATGTCACTCATTTGCTGGCGACCGGACGACCGCCCCACCCAACTCGACACTTTCGCTCAGGCCGCGGAAGACGCGACAGGCTTGGACTTCGACGACTACGACTCGCTGTGGCAGTGGTCGGTCGAGGACATCGACGCCTTCTGGACAGTGTTTGGCAGGCACGTCAACCTCCCAGCCGATGGCAGTCTGAGCCCAGCCCTCGGCCATGACCCAGGTGGCGCGGGACCGGGCACCGTGTGGTTTCCGAACGCCCGCTTGAACTACGCCGAAGCGATGCTCCAGATGCCCGGACGCGCCGATGACGATGTCGTGGTGATTGGACGTTCACAAAGCCGCGGAGAGATCCAATTGACAGCATCCGAACTGCGAACGCAGGTAGCGAGTGCTCGGGCTGGCCTCGTACGTGTCGGAGTGGGCCTGGGCGAACGCGTGGCTGCGTATGCACCCAACGTGCCCGAAACGCTCGTGCTGATGCTCGCCGCGGCCAGCCTGGGTGCGGTGTTCAGCTCCTGCGCTCCCGAGTTCGGAGCGCAGAGCGTGACCGACCGCTGGAGCCAGACGGAGCCGGTTTTGCTGCTCGCCGTCGACGGGTACCGCTACGGGGCCAAGGACATTGACCGTCGCGCTGAGGTGTCGGCGATCGTCGAAGGTTTGCCGAGTGTCAGAACCGTGGTGTGGCTGAGTTACCTCGACCCCGACGCCGCCCCTGGCCAACTGCACAGGAATACGATCAGCTGGTCCGACCTCCTCGCTGAAGCGGCACAGCCGGCGTTCAGTCGAGTGCCCTTTGACCATCCCCTCTACGTGCTGTACTCCTCAGGGACCACGGGCCTGCCCAAGCCCATCGTTCACGGTCACGGCGGCATCACGCTCGAGCACCTCAAGGCACTAGGGCTGCAGATGGATCTCGGTCCGACCGATCGGTTCTTCTGGTTCAGCACGACTGGCTGGATGATGTGGAACCTCCTGGTCTCCGGACTCGGAGTTGGATCGACGGTGGTCATGTTCGACGGCGACCCCGCCCACCCCGGACTCGACACCCTGTGGCACTTGGTCGACGAGCTCGGCTTGACCTACTTCGGCACCAGCGCCCCCTTCCTGCTGCAGTGCCGCAAGGAAGAGCTCGTGCCACGCGACGTCGCCGACCTGCGCTCGTTGCGGGGACTCGGCTCGACAGGCGCGCCCCTGCCCGCTGAGGGATTCACCTGGGCGTACGAGAATGTCAGTGCCGATCTCCAGCTCGGCTCGATGTCCGGTGGGACCGACGTCTGCACCTCGTTCGTCGGATCAGTCCCCACGGTGCCGGTGTACGCCGGCGAGATTTCCCGCCGCCTTCTCGGTTGCGCTGTCGAGTCCTACGACGAACAAGGACGACCGGTCATCGGCGCTCTTGGCGAACTCGTCATCACCCGTCCGATGCCGTCCATGCCGGTCGGGTTCTGGGGTGACGACGGAAGCCGCTACCGCGCCGCCTACTTCGATGACATCCCCGGCGTCTGGCGCCATGGAGACTGGATCACGATCAACGAAAATGGCACCTGCGCCATCACCGGGCGCAGCGACGCCACGCTGAACCGGGGCGGGGTGAGACTTGGAACCTCCGAGTTCTACAGCGTCGTGGAAGCGTTGCCGCAGATCGCCGACAGCCTCGTCGTGCACCTCGAGGACCGCGATGGCGGGCCTGGGCGGCTGATGCTGTTCGTCCGACTGGCCGGCGACGCTGCGCTCGACGAGGAGCTGCGCCGCACCGTTGGGCATGCCCTGCGCACCCAACTTTCGCCTCGGCACGTCCCCGACGAGCTCTACGCCGTACCTGCCCTGCCGCGCACGCTGTCGGGCAAGAAGTTAGAGGTTCCAGTCAAGAAGATCCTGCAGGGCACACCGATCGACCAGGCGGCTGCGCCCGGCGCGCTCGACGATCCCACCGCGCTCGAACACTTCACACGGTTCCGGGCAGGCGGCCTGCCGGCACCGGGGGTCCGCTGACCGGGCCGTAGAACTCACAGTCCACCGACTGACGGTCTACGCATGCGGCACCATGTGATCCGTGCCTCACGTGCTGGACCTCGCGTCCCGAACCTTCTGGCGACTCACCGGCCGGCGGGTCGATCTCGATGGCGCCGAACACTGGCTCGATGCGCCGGTGAGTTCATCCGCGCGTGTGGGCGACGAGTGGATCGGCGCCGAGACGGCACGTCATGGCGGCGCACCCGGAACGCCCGGGACCGACGCGGGACTGTTGCCGTCCATGAGTTGCTTGGACGGTCCCGGGTTCGCCGCAGACCGGCTGAATCCGCTGGTGCGGGACTTCTATGAGCACACCTCGTCGTGGCGGATGGACGTGTGGTCCGGATGGTCACCGGTGTTCTGGCCTGCCGGCGAGGCAGTCTCGCGGTTGTGGGGTCGCCGCATCGAGCAGCTCGCGTTGCCGATGCGTCCGCTCGACGTCGCGCACGGCATGGACAGCCACGTCACGCCGGTGCGTGACCGTGAGGGCGTGCACGTCGCGTCCGCGTGGACCCGGACCCTGTGCGACAGCGGTCGGACCGTCTTCAGCGGCGCCTACTCCGCGCGGACGCTCCCGGGTGCCGACCGTCCGAGCGTCCACGTGGCATTCCCTCTCGAGTCGGGCAACGTGCAGGTGTTCCTGCGCCCCGGCATCACCGCTGATGGAGGTCTCGTCCTGGAGTCGCCGCGGGGCAGGTTCGGTGAGGACGGTGCCTACGTGGTCGTGCGTGGAGCCAGCGCACATGCGGCCCGCGTCCCGCTGCACGAGACGTTCCACGTCTACGTCGACGCGCTCGGCGTCCTGCGCACCGATCACGAGTTGCGCGTCTGGGGCGCGTCGGCCCTGCGACTGCACTACCGGCTCGAGCGGACATCGTGACGATTCACAGTTTCCACCTCGCTGAGGTCCCCCGTCGCACCGGTGCCGGCGCGCTCCTGCGCCCACCCACAATGGCCACGGTGGCGGGACTCGATCACCTCGAGTGCCTTTCCCTGATGCGACTCGGTGCGCCCGTGGTGTCACCGGACCGGCTGCAGTTGCGAAGGTTGGCGGTCTTCGCGCAGTGGCAGGACGAGCCGACCCTGGAGCGGTTCTTGACCCACGACCCGCTGGGACGCTCGCTCGCGACCGGGTGGCACGTGCGGTTGGAGTTCCTGCGCCGCTGGTCGAGCATCGCCGCCTTTGCCGGGCTCCCCACCCGAGCCGGCGCCTGGAGGCAGGAGGATCCGGTCGTGGCGGTCACGCTGGCCCGGATGCGGGTGCCGGAGGTCCCACGCTTCCTCCACCACGGCAGGCCGGTGGAACGCCTCGTGCGCGACCACCCGGGCGCCACCCTCGCCGTCGCCGGTTTTCGTCCCCCGAACACGATCTCGACCTTCACGGTCTGGCACAGCACGCGTCAGATGCTGGACATGGTTCATGGTCGCTCGAACGTCGCCGAGCCCATGCGGCACGCCGCGGCCATGCGCGAACGTGAACGCCGCGACTTCCATCATGAGTTCGCGACGTTCCGGTTCCGGCCTCTTTCCGAGCACGGCTCCTGGGAGGGCCGCACGGGCCTCGTGCCGTCGACTCACTGAGGCACGCAGGCTGGTTGCGGATGTAGCCGGCTCACCCACGCGAGCGGTGACGTACCAACCGAATCCGGGGGTCATTCGGTTGGCCACCAACCGCCGATCGGCGCTTCGCTGCAGCACCGGAAGTCTCCGGGTGAGGGAGGAGGTCAGCACCCATCGCGTCGGGCTTCAGGCAACTCGTGCTGCCGGCCCCACGACGTTGATCGCGGAGTGCTCATCCGCTGCTAGAGACGTCATCAAATCGCCCAGCGTGGATGTCCGCCACCAGTTGAGCGATCCGAGGCTCTGGCTCAGTCCCGATGGCGAGGAACTCCTTGTGCACGACACGCGCCCCGCCACTGTTGAAGGTCGACGGGTCGGGTACACGGACAACCCCGACCTTCCAGCGGAAGCGCTCGGCGAATGCACCGTGCACCATCGAGATCACCAACCCTGCGACAGCATCCGCGATGCCAGGGCCCAAGAGCGTGTCGTCGCCAAGGAACTGCTCCGAGCGGCGCACACCTCGGACCCAGTAGGCCCACCCATTCCGTTCAACACGCACGTCGTGATGGTTCGGTTCAAACGGGACCATGTCTCGACGCGCCAACTCGGAGTTGTCCACCGTCGCGAATCTACCGATCCTCGAGGTCGCACGTGCAGAACTTCTGCCAGCCCACGACCCGATCAGGAGCTGTCCCCCATGTGACCCCAGCGTGGTCCAGCACGTTTTGCCGTCCTACTCCGGATCGCTTGCTCAGAAGTCCTCCGGGCGAATGCCAATCCGCTCCCTCTCGGAGTGGACGAGCCCCGGGTCTACCCAATCGATGCGCGCCGACGGCCACTGTCTAGAGGCTGAAGCGGCGCACGCCGAGCGCTACGTGGCCACGCCCTGCGGGCGGGCGAGACCATCGGCTGGCTGGCCGAGCACGCCACGACCCGAGTCGGCCCACGGGGACGCAGGTGCAGGTGCCTGTCGAGCGGATCGAGGCGAACTGTGCGCCTCACTCGGTGCGACACTTCGAACGAATCGAGCCGAGTGATCCCGGCACGGCACATGGTGCGTCATGTCTCCGTCACACTGGGCTGGTGCTGTTGACAATCACCGCCACCCGGAGCGAGACGCTCGCCGATGCGAGTGACCTGGGGTACCTGCTGCACAAGCATCCTGACCGTGTCCAGACGTTCGACGTGTTCGGGGGGACGGCGACGGTCATGTATCCCGAGGTCTCTCCAGAGCGTTGTACTGCCGCGCTCGTTCTGGAGGTCGATCCAATCGGCTTGGTACGCGGGCGCCGTGGGCGGAACGAGGGCTTCTCGCTCGCGCAGTACGTGAACGACCGCCCCTATGCCGCGACGTCACTGCTGTCGGTCGCGATGGGCAAGGTCTTCCGCAGTGCCCTGAACGGCCAGTGCAAGCCGCGACCCGAACTCGTCGGGCAGCCGTTGAACCTGCGCATCGAGGTGCCGACGATGCCCGGCGGCGTCGACCTGGTGATGCGGATGTTCGAGCCGCTCGGCTGGGAGGTGGCGGCCGAGCCGATCGTGCTCGATCCCGAGATCCCCGACTGGGGTGACTCCGATTTCACGGCCGTCACGCTCACCGGGACGTTCACCCTCAGCGAGGCGCTCAACCATCTGTACGTCCTGGTGCCCGTGCTCGACGGCGGGAAGCACTACTGGGTCAGCTCCGACGAGGTCGACAAGCTCGTCCGGGCGGGCAGCGGCTGGCTCGCCACCCATCCCGAGCGCGAGCTGATCAGCCGTCGCTACCTCGCGCGTCAGCGCGACATGGTGGACGAGGCTCGCGAGCGCCTGACCGAGCTCGACGGGTCGACGGAACCGACCGCGCCTGATGAGGAGCGCGAGCCCCCGCTGGTGCGACTGCGTCATGACGCCGTCATCGCGCAGGTCGAGCGGCTTCGCCCGACATCGGTGCTCGATCTCGGCTGCGGGCAGGGTGCGCTGTTGCGCCGTCTGATGGAGGTCCAGGGAGTCGACCGAGTGGTCGGCACTGAGGTGTCGTCGAGTTCGCTCGAGGTCGCCTCGAAGCGCCTGCGCGTGGAGCGTATGACGGAGCGCCAGGCGGATCGACTCGACCTGTGGCTGTCGTCGTTGCAGTACCAGGACCCGAGGCTGGTGGGCTTCGACCTCGCCGTGCTGATGGAGGTCGTCGAGCACATCGACGAGGACCGCCTGCCGGCCGTCGTCGCGAACGTGTTCGGCTTCATGCGACCGGGATCAGTCGTCGTCACGACACCCAACGGCGAGTACAACGCGCTCTACCCGGCGCTGGCCGCCGGCGAGTTCCGTCACGCCGATCACCGCTTCGAGTGGTCCCGCGCCGAGTTCGCGACTTGGACCCAAGGCATCGCCGCGCGATACGGCTACACCGTCGAGCATGCCGGCATCGGCGCTGAGGATCCCGAGCGCGGCACGCCGACCCAGTTGGCCGTGTTCCGGCGCACCGAGGAGGTGGCGGCATGAGCGTCCTGCAGATTCCCGAGGTGTCCCTCGTCGTCCTGGTCGGCGCGAGCGGCGCCGGCAAGACGTCGTTCGCGGCGAAGCACTTCCTGCCGACGGAGGTCGTGTCCTCCGATGCCTGCCGGGCTCTCGTGTCCGACGACGAGAACGACCAGTCGGCGACGACCGACGCGTTCGACCTGCTCGAGTTCATCGTCGGCAAGCGTCTGTCGCGGGGCCTGCTGACGGTCGTTGACGCGACGAACGTGCAGCCGCACGCCCGCAGGAGCCTCATCGCGGTGGCGAAGGAGCACGACGTGCTGGCCACCGCCGTCGTCCTCGACGTGCCGCCCGCTGTATCGGTCGCGAGGAACGCGGAGCGGCCCGACCGCACGTTCGGTGCGTCCGTCGTCAAGCGGCAGCACGACCAGCTGCGCCGCTCACTGAAGTCGCTGCGACGCGAGGGTTTCCGGCACGTCCACCTGCTCTCGTCGGTCGAGGAGATCGAGGAGGCGTCATTCGAGCGGACGCGTCTGCACAACGACCTGCGCGACGTCACCGGTCCGTTCGACGTCGTCGGTGACGTCCACGGATGTCGGGCCGAGCTCGAGCAACTACTCGACGAACTCGGCTACGCGATCGCTCGCGACGAGGCCGGTCGGCCTGTCGATGCCGCACACCCGGACGGCCGCCGTGCGATCTTCGTGGGCGACCTCGTCGACCGCGGGCCGGACTCCCCCGGAGTCCTACGGCTCGTCATGGGCATGGTCGCATCCGGGAACGCCTTCTGCGTCGCCGGAAATCACGAGGCGAAGCTGTCGAACGCGCTGTCTGGGCGCAAGGTCACGATCAGCCACGGCCTGGAGACCACCCTCGCCCAGCTGGAGTCCGAGTCCGACGAGTTCCGTGCCGAGGTCGCGCGGTTCCTCGACGGCCTCATCGCGCACTACGTGCTGGACGGCGGCCGCCTCGTGGTGGCGCACGCCGGGCTGAAGGAGAGCTACCACGGGCGCGCGTCCGGACGCGTCCGTGCGTTCGCCCTCTACGGCGACACCAGCGGTGAGACCGACGAGTTCGGCCTGCCGGTGCGGTACCCGTGGGCCGAGGAGTATCGCGGTCAGGCGATGGTGCTCTACGGCCACACGCCGACCCCTACGCCCGAGTGGGTCAACAACACGATGTGCCTCGACACCGGTTGCGTGTTCGGCGGCTCGCTGACTGCGTTGCGCTATCCGGAGCGTGAGGTCGTCCAGGTCGTCGCGGCCGAGACGTACTACGAACCGGTCCGGCCTCTCGCGCCGCCGGAGCGCGAGCCCGACACCCTGCGCCTCGATGACGTGCTCGGACCTCGGATCATCGAGACCTCGACGATGGGACGGATCTCGCTGCGCGAGGAGAATGCCGCGGGCGCTCTCGAGGTGATGAGCCGCTTCGCGGTCGACCCGACGCGGCTGGTCTACCTGCCTCCGACCATGTCACCGAGTGACACCTCCTCCCTCGAGGACCACCTCGAGCACCCCGAGCAGGCGTTCACGCACTTCGCGCGGACCGGCGCAGGCCCGGTGATCTGCGAGGAGAAGCACATGGGTTCGCGTGCCGTGATCGTGGTCGACCGCGACGGTGGGGGCGTCATCCACACGCGGACCGGGCGCGCGTTCTTCGACGCGGAGACCGAGCGTGCCGTTCTCGACCGGGTCGCCTCCGCGGTGGCGGCGGTAAACCTGTGGGACGAGTTGGGGACGACGTCGCTGGTGCTCGACGCCGAGATCATGCCCTGGTCGACCAAGGCCGGTGCGCTCATCCGCCAGCAGTACGCCGCGGTCGGTGCCGCGGCACGCGCTGGACTCTCAAGCGCGCTGGCCGTCCTGGGGTCCGCCGCCGCGCGCGGTCTCGACGTCGGTGACCTTGCCGGGCGCACGAGTCGCCGCCGCGACGATGCGGACGCCTACACCGCGGCCTACCGACGCTACGTCTGGAAGGTCGACGGCCTCGACGGCCTCAGGATCGCGCCATTCCAGGTGCTGGCCACGGACTCGGAGACCTTCGAGACCCGCGACCACCTGTGGCATCTCTCCATCGCCGACAGGCTGGTCGAGAGCGACGGTGCGCTCTTCGCCACGACCGGTCGCCTGGTCGTCGACCCCACGGACGAAGCGTCAGTCCGTGCAGGCATCGACTGGTGGAACGACCTCACGGGTGCCGGTGGCGAGGGGATGGTCGTGAAGCCGCTCGCCAACCTCGTCCGCGGACCCAAGGGTCTGGTGCAGCCCGGCGTGAAGGTGCGAGGCCGCGAGTACCTCCGCATCATCTACGGCCTCGACTACACCGAGCCGGAGAACCTCGGTCGTCTTCGAGATCGCAACCTCGGTCACAAGCGGTCGATGGCCCTGCGCGAGTACGCGCTGGGCCTCGAGTCACTCAAGCGGCACGCGAACGGCGAACCCACCTGGCGAGTCCATGAGTGCGTCTTCGCCGTCTTGGCCATGGAGTCCGAGCCCGTCGACCCGCGCCTCTGACGGCTGATCCCGACGACCCGCGCCGTGGGCCGGAAAGCCATGAGTCGACCGTTGATTTCTGGATAGTTTTCTGTACAGTTCACGTATGACCATCTCCGCCGACGTGCACCCTGAGCGGACCGTCTCCGTGACCGCAGCCACCGGCCGCGGCGTCGCGGGTTTGGTCAAGGACGCTGAAGGCGGTGAGGACATCATCGTCGAACGCCACGGCCGACCAGTCGCTGCGGTGATCTCTGTCGAGCGCTTTGAGGAACTCCACCGCCTCCGCGCCGATCTGACCAGCGCCGCACTCGTTCTGGCGCGTGAACTTTCCGACACGGGCAACCGTACCGACCTGGACGACGCCATCGGGGCCTTCGGCTTCGACCGAGCCGAACTCGAGGCCGAAATCGACGCGGATCTCGCCACCGGGCGCGAGTGATCGACGAGCTCGCTCGGCCGTAGCGCATGCCTGAGAGACAGAAGCACCCCGACGTCCCCGGTTGCGTCGTCCGTCTGACCGACGATGCCGTCGAGGACTTGAAAGGGCTGTTCAAGGCAGATCCGCAGATCGTGCGCTGGGCATTGAAGAAGATGATCCAGCTCGAGCGTGATCCCCAAGCTGGCGAAGCACTGCTGGGCGGATTGATCGGGTACCGGAAGATCACCGTTGGCGACCGAGACTGGCGCATCGTGTGGCGAATCGAACAGGACGAATCCGGCGAGTATCTCATCGAGATCGCAGAGGTATGGGCGGTCGGCTATCGCAAGGACAGCGAGGTATACGCCGAGATCGGCCAGCGAATCGCTGACGCTGGCGACTCGCCCAGCACCCAGGCACTTTCGGACGTACTTGAGTTGTTCGCCAAGCAGGCGCGCGACCTGACGGCAACCAAAGAGCCTGAAGCGCGCGAGCCCATTCCGAAGTGGCTCACCGAAGCCTTGCTTTATGTGGTCCGCCTCCCCACTTCCCGGGTCGAACAGATGAGCTTGGAAGAAGCCGAGAAAGCGTGGGGAGATCACATCTCCGGATCGTCCTGACCGAGGCGCGTCAATTCGTCCGCACGCCGAAGTCCTTCGCCTCTCCACGTTGAGTGCTGCGCTCGCGACCGCCGCAGAAGCGACCGGCGTGCCTGGACTCCATCCCCACGAACTACGCCACGCTGCGGCGTCCTTGGCCATCGCCGCAGGTGCGGACGTCAACTCCTAGAGGACCACCGCCTCGATGAAGTCAGCGACGCGGGCCCGATACTTGCCATAGGGGCGACGAAGGCGTCAGCAAGCTACGGCATCGAAGGTGGAGCCACGCCACAACATTGACCAAGCCTCGTCAATCCCGATCGCAGCATGCGCTCCTACTGCAAGACTTCAGGCTGGAAACTCTTGGAGAGTCGAGACCACGGCAACGCGAGGGCAGGTGGGACATGGCGCTACGGATCGGCCCGCGGTGGGGCCGGGTTGTGCTGCTTGGCCTGATTGCGCTGCTTAGCGCCTACCTTGTCCATTCGGACGAGGACGGTTCCGACTTGTTCGGTGCGCCGCTGCCGATCGGTGGGGGGTTAGCCGCTGCCACAGCTCTCATCGTGCGCTTCTCGACTTCTGATCTGCTGCGTCTTCAGCGGTGGGGCTACGGGGCCATCGCGCTGTGCCTTGTCGCGATGTTCTGCAGCGCGACATCGTGGTGGCTCTGGCTGGTGGACTGGGTGCCCCCGGGTTACCCGGATCATGATCCCGCAGCCAATGCCCGAGTTGACCTGTGGCTCGATCGAGGCGCTGGCTCTTTCCTAGCGGCGTTGGCGGGCGCAATGGCAGTGGTGCTTGCGTCGGCGATTGGTGCGAGGCGAGCCAACGCGGGGCACGTCCAGACCTAGAAGGCAGGAAAGGTGTGCGTCCGCGGCCCCATCGACGGAGCCAGCCTGGCCCCAGCGCTTGAGGTGGGGAATGAGAAACGGCCCGTGATTCCGATTAACCCTTGGAATCACGGGCCGTTCACACTGGTAGCCCCGACGGGATTCGAACCCGCGCTACCGCCTTGAGAGGGCGGCGTGCTAGGCCGCTACACAACGGGGCCAGCGATGAGAAACGCTACCAGATCGACTCCAGTAGGCTCTCGCTGGGGTACTAGGACTCGAACCTAGAATGGCGGTACCAGAAACCGCTGTGTTGCCAATTACACCATACCCCATGGGGGTATCGGATCCCTACCTTTCGGCAGCGCTCCGAACCAAGAGATGACTTTACCGGACGCCTCCCCGACTGCCCAAACCGGGGAGGTCTGCGCCTCAGAGCACGGCGTCCAGACGAGCCAAGGACACCTCGCGTCCCAGCAATTCCATCGACTCGAAGAGCGGCGGCGAGATGCGCTTGCCCGTCACGGCGACGCGCACCGGACCGAACGCCAGCCGCGGCTTCAGCCCACGCTCCTCGACCAGCGCCTGACGCAGTGCCGCCTCGATGCCCTCGGTGCTCCACTCCCCCAGGTCGGCGAGTGCCTCATGAGCGGCCTTGGCCACCTCGAGTCCATCAGCGTTCAACTGCTTGGCCGCGTCGTCGGGATCGACCGAGAACTCCTCACCCGCGAACAGGAAGGCGAGCATGTCGGCGGCCTCGGTCAGCAGGTTGCTGCGCTCCTGCACCAACGGCGCGGCCTGCGCGACGAGATCGGCGTCCACGCCCTCCGGCAGGTACGGCAGCAGTCGCTGGACGAACTCGTCCGGCGACAGCAGGCGCACGTGGTCGCCGTTGATGGCCTCGCACTTCTTGAGGTCGAACCGGGCCGGGTTCGGGTTGACCCGCTCGACCTCGAACGCGGCCACCATCTCATCGAGCGAGAAGATGTCGCGATCCTCGGCGATCGACCAACCGAGCAGCGCCAGGTAGTTCAACAGACCCTCGGGCAGGAAGCCCTGGTCGCGGTAGCCCAGCAGGCTCGCCTCGGGATCGCGCTTGGAGAGCTTCTTGTTGCCCGAGCCCATGACGTACGGCAGATGGCCGAAGCGGGGCGTGAAGCCCGAACCCACACCAATCTCGGCGAACGCCTCGTACAGCGCCATCTGACGCGGCGTGGACGACAGGATGTCCTCGCCACGGAGCACATGCGTGATGCCCATCAGCGCGTCGTCCACGGGATTGGTGAGCGTGTAGAGCGGCTGGCCGTTGGCCCGGACGATGACGAAGTCCTGCACGTTCTCGGCACCGAACGTGATCTCGCCGCGCACGAGGTCGTCGAAGGTCCAGTCACGCTCGGGCATCTTGAACCGGATGACCGGCTGGCGACCTTCGGCCTCGAAGGCGGCCCGCTGCTCGGGCGTGAGGTCGCGATGGAGCCCGTCATAGCCGCTCGGCCTTCCGGCGGCGCGCGCCGCGTTGCGACGCTCCTCCAGCTCCTCGGCGGTGTCGTAGGCCCGGTACGCGAACCCGGCATCCATCAGTCGCTGCGCCACGTCGGCGTAGACGTCCATGCGCTGGCTCTGGCGGTAGGGACCGTTCGGGCCGCCGACCTCGACACCCTCGTCCCAGTCCAGGCCGAGCCACCGCATCACGTCGAGCAGCAGGTCGTACGACTCCTGCGAGTCACGGCTGGCGTCGGTGTCCTCGATGCGGAACACGAAGCGGCCGCCGTTGTGGCGCGCGAACGCCCAGCTGAACAACGCCGTGCGCGCCATCCCCACGTGCGGGTTGCCCGTGGGCGAGGGGCAGAAGCGGGCGACCACGTCACTGCCGGTCGCGGTCGTCCATCGGGTCTCAGTCATCGGCCACCACCGGGTTGGTCAGGGTGCCCAGGCCGTCGATCGTCACGGCCACGTGGTCGCCGGGCTGCATGGGGCCGACTCCCTCGGGCGTGCCGGTCAGGATGACGTCGCCGGGCAACAGGGTCATGAAGCTGGTCACATACTGCAGGATCGTGGGGACGTCGAACACCATGTCCGACGTGCGCCCGTCCTGCTGGATCTCGCCGTTGAGCGTCGTGCGCACACGCACGTTCGACGGGTCGAAGTCGGTCTCGATCCACGGGCCGAGCGGGCAGAAGGTGTCGAAGCCCTTCGCCCGGGCCCACTGACCGTCCTTGGACTGCAGGTCGCGCGCCGTCACGTCGTTGGCCACGGTGTAGCCGTAGATCACCTTCGGCGCGTCCTCGAGCGTGAGGTTGCGGCAGATCCGTCCGATGACGATCGCGAGCTCGCCCTCGAAGTGCACGTCCTGCGACTGCTTCGGGTAGAAGATCGGCTCGCCGGGCCCGATCACCGAGGTGTTCGGCTTGAGGAAGATCAGCGGCTCCTCGGGCACCTCGCCGCCCATCTCGGCGGCGTGCGCGAGGTAGTTCTTGCCGACGCACACCACCTTGCTGCGCGGGATGACCGGCGCCAGCAGCCGCACGTCCTCGAGCGGCAGCTTCTCGCCGGTCAGCTCGAGCGGAGCGTAGAGGGGGTCTCCCTTGAGGGGAGCGATGATCGGTGTGTCGCCATCGGCTCCGACGACCCCGTAACGGGGGTCGTCGTCGCCGGCGAATCGGGCCACGCGCATGGGCCCCACCCTAGCGAGCGAAGTCCTACCCGACCGACGCGACCGCCTCCGCCGCCAGGGACCTGACGACGCTCGAGCCGGCGACCAGCCCGGCCGCCGCGGCGAGCAGCACCGAGGCCATCGGCATGGGCAGGTCCGCCACGTGCGCGAGGTCACCCGCGGCGAACACCCGCGGGTGGCTCGTCTGCCCGAGGACGTCGACGCGCACACAGCCCGAGGGCAGCATCTCCAGGCCCAGCTGGGCCGCGAACGGAGCCGACTGCTCGAACGCCGGGTGCGTGAACAGGCCACCGACCTCGACGGGCTCGCCGGCCCGCAGGCGCAGGAGCAGCCCGTCGGAGGTGGGCTCGACCGCGACGACCTCGTCGTTGCCGAAGGTCAGCACCTCCGACGCGATCGGCGCGAGCATCGCGACCATCATCGGGACGTGCGGACCCTCCCCCACCAGGCCGATCCGGCGTCCCGCCAGCTCGTGCCCGTGGCAGAACGGGCACGCGGCGACCTCACGACCCCAGGCCTCGCGCAGTCCGGGGACGTCCGGCAGGACGTCGGTCAGTCCGGTGGCCAGGACCAGCGTGCGTGCCTCGATCGGGCCGTCGTCGGTCTCGGCGACGAAGCCGTCACCCTCCTCGCGGACCGAGTGGACGGTGGCGTCCCTCAGCTCGACCGTGTCGTACTCGGCGATGTCCTCGCGTGCGAGCTTGCGGATCTCGCCGGGCGCACGGCCGTCGTGCGTCATGAAGTTGTGAGCGTGCTCGACCGTGCCATTGCGGTAGCGGCCGGAGTCGACCAGCACCGCCGTCCTGTGCATGCGGCCGAGCGTCAAAGCGGCCTGCAGCCCCGCCGGGCCGCCGCCGATCACGAGTGCGTCGTACATGGTGTTCACCTCTCGAAAATGGAATAACAGGACGAGCATGCGACTTAAGGTCAACATGAAGTCAAGTCATTCGATCGGGGACGTCGCGGCGCGTTTCGGGCTCGAGACGCACGTGCTGCGGCACTGGGAGGACATGGGCCTGCTGCGGCCCGCTCGCGACGCCGCGGACCGCCGTCGCTTCGGCGACGACGACCTCGTGCGGGTCGCGGTCATCCTGCGCAGCAAGGCCGCCGGCATGTCGCTCGAGCAGATCGCCGTCCTGCTCGACGAGGAGGCACCGTCGCGCCACGAGGTGCTCGAGTCGCACCTCGCGGACCTCGACCGGCGCATGCGCGAGATGGAGCGGTCCCGCGAGATGACCGAGCACGCGCTGCGCTGCCGCGCGCACGACATCACCCAGTGCCCGCGTTTCAAGGGATTCGTCTCCGACGTCCTGGCGGGGACGACGCCATGGTCCCTGGACGGACCAGCGACGGCCTGACGTCAGTCGGTGAAGGGGTGGGACTCAACCTCGGAGTCCGGATTCGCGAGGAAGCGCACCGCGCTGGCGCCCGCCGCCTGACCCGCCGCGGCCGCCCCGAGGATCGACGGCATCGGCACCGGCAGCTCCTCCACATGGGCCAGGTCCCCGGCGGCGAAGACACGCGGTCGGCTCGTCCGGCCGAGCGCGTCGACCCGCACGCAACCGGACGGCAGCATGTCCAGTCCCAGCTGCTCGGCGAACGGGGCGGCCTGGGACGTGCTCGGGTGCAGGAACAGGCCCGCCAGCTCGACGGCGGGGCCCGCGCGACGCTGGACCAGCAGTCCGTCCTCGAGGCGCTCGACCTTGACGAGATCGTGGTGCCCGAACGTGATCACCTCCGAGCCGATCGGCACCAGTATCGCCTCCAGCTCCGCGATGCTCGGGCCCTCGCCGACGAGCCCGATCGGGCGGTCCGCGAACTCGTGCCCGTGACAGAACGGGCAGTTCGCGACCTCGCGCCCCCACGCCTCGGCCAGTCCCGGGACGTCCGGCAGCTCGTCGGTCATACCCGTCGCCAGGATGAGCGTGCGCGCCTCGACCGTCCCATCGCTCGTTCGCGCGACGAAGCCGTCCTCGGTCTCCTCGACGCTCTCGACGGTCGCCTCGCGCAGCTCGACCGTGGCGTAGCGCGCGAGGTCCTCACGCGCGAGCCGGCGCAGCTCGTCCGGCGCACGGCCGTCGTGCGTCACGAAGTTGTGCGAGTGCGCGACGGTGCCGTTGCGGTACCGACCCGAGTCCACCAGCAGCACCGTGCGGTGCATCCGTCCCAGGGTCAATGCCGCCTGCAGCCCCGCCGGGCCGCCGCCGATCACCAGGGCGTCGTACGTGTCTGCCTCCACTCCACGCAGGTACCCACGAGCGCCGGAGCCGACACGTTCTCTCGCGACGCGAGTCAGGCGGAGCCGTAGCGGCGCTGGCGGGTGGCGTACTCCTCGACCGCGGCCCACAGCGCTCGGCGGTCGACGTCGGGCCAGGCGATGTCGCTGAAGACCAGCTCGGCGTAGGCGGCCTGCCACGGCAGGAAGTTGCTGGTGCGCTGCTCGCCGGACGTGCGCCAGAACAGGTCGACGTCGGGCATCCACGGCTCGTCGAGGTACCGCGCGAACGTGGCCTCGGTGACCTTGTCCGGGTTGACCTTGCCCGCGCGGACGTCGCGGGCCAGCGCGGCCGCCGCATCGGCGATCTCGGCCCGGCCGCCGTAGTTGACGCACATCGTCAACGTGCAGACGGTGTTGTCCTGCGTGAGCTCCTCGGCGATCTCGAGCTCGCGGATGACGCTGCGCCACAGGCGGGGACGACGACCCGCCCACCGGACGCGGACGCCCAGCTCGTGCATCTCGTCGCGACGTCGGCGGATGACGTCGCGGTTGAAGCCCATCAGGAACTTGACCTCGTCGGGCGACCGCTTCCAGTTCTCGGTGCTGAAGGCGTAGGCGCTGACGGCCTTGACCCCGACCTCGATCGCGCCCTCGACGACGTCGAACAGCGCCGCCTCGCCGGCCTCGTGTCCCTTCGTGCGGGGCAGGCCGCGCTGCTGCGCCCAGCGGCCGTTCCCGTCCATGACGATCGCGACGTGCTGGGGCACCTGGTCGGGCGCGAGTCGGGGCGGGCGCGCACCGGACGGGTGCGGCGTGGGCGGTCGGGTCATCAGCGATCCACGTGGGCCAAGGAGCGCAGGCCGCGCTCGAGGTGCCAGGACAGGTAGTTGGAGACGATGCCGCCGGCCTCGCGGCGGGAGCGGTCGTCGGCCAGGGCGACGGCGCCCCAGTCCCCCACGAGCAGGGCCGCCAACAGCGCGACCGTCGTCGGGGACGGGACGGACGAGCCCGGGACGCGGCAGCCGTCGCACAGCATGCCTCCGGAGCCCGCGTGGAAGTGCCGGTGCGGTCCCTCGAGCCCGCAGCGGGCACAGCCGTCGAAGGACGGCGCGTACCCCGCGATCGCCAGGGACCTCAGCTGGAACGAGTCGAGCAGGACGCCGGGGGGCTGGCGGTGCTCGGTCAGCGCACGCAGCGCGCCCACGAGCAGGTGGTACTGCGGCACGGACGGCTCGGCGGTGTCGGACACGAGTCGCTCGGCGGTCTCGAGCATCGCCGTACCGGCCGTGTACGCGCCATAGTCGGCCCCCAGGTGCGAGGCGAACGGGTCGATCGTGACGACCTGCGTGACGACGTCGAGCGAGCGGCCCTCGGCGAACATCACGTCGACGTGCATGAACGGCTCGAGTCGTCCACCGAAGCGGCTGGACGTCTTGCGCACCCCTCGACCGACGGCCCGGACGACGCCGCGACCGCGCGTGAGCATCGTGACGATGCGGTCGGCCTCGCCCAGCTTCTGGGTGCGCAGGACGACACCGGTGTCGCGATAGGTGCCCACCCGTCCATTCTGCCCCAGTCACGGTCGGTCGCGGGTGTGGCACGCTCGGCTCCATGGACCTGAGCGATCGCCCGCGCGCCGCCCTGGGCGTGTGGCCCACTCCCCTGCAGTTCGTCGACGGGCTCTGGATGAAGCGCGAGGACCTCAGCGGCTTCGGCTTCGGCGGCAACAAGGTCCGCAAGCTCGAGTTCCTGCTGGGGGCCGCCGTCGCGCGCGGCCAGCAGCACGTCGTCACCTTCGGCGCCCTGCAGTCGAACCACGTGCGCGCGACCGCGGCGGCCTGCGCGCGGCTCGGCCTGCACCTGGACGCCATCGCCGTCCAGGCGGTCCCCCGGTCGGACGCGGACTACACGGGCTCGGGCAACGCGCTGCTGACCGAGCTGTTCGGCGCCACCCGTCACGTCGTCCCGGACGACGACGCCGCGGGTGCGCTCGCTCTCGAGCTGCTGGCCGAGCACGGGGACGACCTGGCGATCATCATGCCCGGCGGCTCCGACCGCATCGGCGCGCTCGGCCACGTGGACTCGGCGCTCGAGCTCTACAGCCAGCTCGAGTTCGAACCGTACGAGGTCGTCGTCGCTGCCTCGACCTGCGGGACGATGGCCGGCCTCGTGATCGGCCTCGCCGCTGCCGAGGTCGACACCGTCGTGCGCGGCGTCTGCGTCTACCACTCGCGCGAGGAGACCGAGGCGACGCTGCGCGCCCTGCTGGCCGAGACCGCGGACGAGCTGGGCGTCGCGGTGCCCGACGACGACCGCTGGATCCTCGACGACTCGCAGTTCGGACCGGGGTACGGCATCCCCACCGAGGCCGGGCTGGCCGAGATCCACCGGCTCGCGACGACCGCCGGGATCACGCTCGACCCGGTGTACTCGGCCAAGGCGTACGCGGCCATCGACCGTGACCCGGATCGACGCCGCCGGACGGTCTTCATGCACACCGGCGGCGGGCCCTCGCTGTTCGCGTACCGCTCCGCGCTGGCCTGAGCGTCCGCGGTCCCTCGCCGTTCGCCGTCCGCCGTTCGCCGTCCGCCGTCCGCCCTTCCCCCACTTTTGGAACGTTCTTACCCTCAGAACGGCCTTGGACGCGTAAGAACGTTCCAAAAGTGCGGGAGGACCGGGCGGGAGGACCGGGCGGGAGGACCGGGCGGGAGGACCGGGCGGACGGGCGGGTGCGGAAGGCGGGCCGGCGGCTCAGCCGAAGTCGACGCCCTGCGCGAGCGGGAGCTCGGTCGAGTAGTTGATCGTGTTGGTCGTGCGGCGCATGTAGTTGCGCCAGGCGTCCGAGCCGGACTCGCGCCCGCCGCCGGTGTCCTTCTCGCCGCCGAAGGCGCCGCCGATCTCGGCGCCCGAGGTGCCGATGTTGACGTTGGCGATGCCGCAGTCCGAGCCGGTCGCCGACACGAACCGCTCCGCCTCGCGGACGTCCAGTGTGAAGATCGCACTCGAGAGGCCCTGGTCGACCTCGTTGTGCAGGGCGATCGCCTCGTCGAGGTCGCGGTAGGTCAGCACGTACAGCAGGGGCGCGAACGTCTCGGCGCGCACGATCTCGGTCTGCGACGGCATGTCGACGATCGCCGGGTGGACGTAGTGCCCACCCTCGACGCCATCGGCCGTGCCGCCGCCGGTCAGCACGGTGCCGCCGTCCGACCGCGCCTGGTCGAGCGCCTTGTCGAACGCCGACGCGGCCGACGCGTCGATCAACGGACCGACGAGCGTCCCGGAGTCCAGCGGCGAGCCGATCGGCAGCGTCTCGTAGGCCGCGACCAGACGCTGGACGAGCTCGTCCTTGACGGACTCGTGCACGATCACGCGCCGCAGTGTCGTGCATCGCTGCCCCGCGGTGCCCACGGCGGAGAAGACGATGCCCCGCACGGCGAGGTCGAGGTCGGCGCTGGGCGCCACGATCGCGGCATTGTTGCCGCCGAGCTCGAGCAGGGTCCGGCCCAGGCGGGCGGCGACGCGCGGCGCGACCTGCTTGCCCATGCGCGTCGACCCGGTGGCCGACACGAGCGGGACACGCGGGTCGTCGACGAGTGCCTCGCCCACCGTGCGGTCGCCCACGACGACCTGCAGGAGCCCTTCGGGAGCGCCGGCACGACGCGCGGCCTCCTGAGCGAGCGCGCGGCATGCGAGTGCCGTGAGCACGGTCTTCTCCGACGGCTTCCACACGACCGAGTCCCCACACACGAACGCGAGCGCGGAGTTCCACGACCACACCGCGACCGGGAAGTTGAAGGCGCTGATGACGCCGATGACGCCCAGCGGGTGCCACTGCTCCATCATGCGATGGCCCGGTCGCTCGCTCGCGATCGTCAGGCCGTGCAGCTGGCGCGACAGGCCGACGGCCAGATCGCAGATGTCGATCATCTCCTGCACCTCGCCGAGGCCCTCGGAGACGATCTTGCCCGCCTCGATCGTCACGAGGGCGCCGAGGTCGTCCTTGTGCTCGCGCAGCAGGTTGCCCAGCTCGCGGACGAAGCCGCCGCGGACCGGCGCGGGCACCGTCCGCCACTGCTCGAACGCTGCGTGGGCCATGCCCACCGCCGTCCCGACCGCGTCGGGGGTGTCGGCGGCGAGGCGCCCAAGCTCGGACCCGTCGATCGGCGTGCGACAGACGATCTCGCCGTCGGCGCTGAACGGGTCCGCGGCTCCGAGCCGCGTGAAGATCTCGGTGACGTTCTGGGCGATGCTCATGCCGGCTCCTTCGTGGAGAAGGACGAAACGTACGAAACAGCCGGCATTCGGGCTCCCTCAATCGCTCGCTGGCGCTCGCTCATGCCCGCTCCTTCGTGGAAGAACTCATGCGTCCACCTTCCCGTGGGCATCGAAGAGGCGACCCGACCTCGTGGCCAGCAGGTCGGCCAGCCGCACGTCCTCCTGGCGGACGAATCCGGTGTCGGGCAGGGTGCCGGCCGCGACCAGCTCGACCATGGAGACCGCCGAGGCGGCCGTCGTCCAGCTGATCGCGCGCCAGACGCGGCCGTCGATCTCGATGGGGCGGTACGCGCGGACGTGGTTGCGGCGGAACGGCTGGCCGTCGCACACGCCCTCGACGGCGGCGTGCAGGTACACGACGTCGTCGTTGACCGGCGGCTTCGCGTCCACGAGGATCCGCCCGACCAGCTCGCGGTCGTCGCGCAGGTTCAGCTCGTCGAACAGGAAGTGCATCTGGCGGAAGTGGCCGGGGTACCGCATGGTCTTGTAGTCCAGGCGCTGCACGCGGCCCTCGTAGGTCTCGCACATCGTGCCGAGCCCGCCGGACGTGAGCGCCGCCTCCAGCTCGATGCCGCCGATGACGACGCGCTCCTTCTCGGTCATCGCGGGCACGCTGCGGCGCTCGCCCGACCGCAGGACGTCGCAGTCGTTGAGGTACTCGTTCACGACGCCCTCGGCCGACCAGTTGAAGGCGTAGCCCAGCAGCCCCGTCGGGTTCTGCGGGAGTGCCCCGACCTTGAGCTCGATGCTGCGGATCGACGTGAAGTCCGCCGCCAGGCTGGCGCCGACGATCCCGATCAGGCCGGGCGCGAGGCCGCACTGGGGCACGAAGACGTTGTCGGGGCGGTCCTTGGACAGCTCGATCACCCGGTTCGTCGTCGGGACGTCCTCGGTGAGGTCGAAGTAGTGCACACCCGTGTCGTACGCGGCCTCGGCCACGGCGATGTTGAGGTGGTACGGCAGGCACGACACGACGGCATCGACGCCCTTGAGCGCCGCGCGCAGCTCGTCCCCGTCCGCGACGTCGAGCGTGCGTGTCTCGAGGCCGAGTCCCTCACGTTCTCGTGAGTCGAACCCCACGACGGAGAAGCCCGCGCGCACCAGCAGGTGCGCCACCAGCTCACCGACCTTGCCGAGCCCGAACACGGCGACGCTGTCGATCTTCACTGGACCATCGTCTGCCTGATGCTGCAGACTGTCCAGCGTAAGTTGTCCTTAAGGATGGAAGGCTCCGCCGTGAAGGACCTGCCCGATCCGACCCGACTGCGACTGCTGGTCGACGTCGCGCACCACGGCTCCATCGCGGGTGCCGCCCGCGCCAACGCGATCACGGCGTCCGCCGTCTCGCAGCAGCTGACCACCCTCGAGCGCGAGTGCGGCGTCCCGCTGCTCGAGCGCCTCCCCCGCGGCGTCGCCCTGACCGCTGCCGGCGAGGTCCTGGCCGAGCGCGGTCGCGCACTCGTACGGCTCCTCGAGGCCGCCCGCGGGGACATCGACGGGTTCGACGACCACCTCGTGGGGCGCGTCCGCGTCGGGACGATCGCATCGGCGGCGCAGGCGCTCGTCCTGCCGGCGTTGTCCTCGATGGCGGCCGAGCACCCCGGACTGGACGCCACGGTCACGGTGGCCGAGCCGCACGCCAGCCTCGCGGCACTGCAGGAGGGCCGCATCGACCTCGCTCTCGTCGACGTCTACGAGCACGCGCCGATGGCGTTCCCCGCGCGCCTCACGACCACGACCGTCCACAGCGAGCCACTCGTGCTGATCGGCCGTGAGCCGTTCCGGCGCGGGACGACCCTGGCCGACCTGGCCGACGAGCCGTGGGTCATGCCGCCTGCCGAGGCCGCGTGCGGACAGGCGGTCCGCTACGCGTGCCGGCAGGCCGGATTCGAGCCCCAGGTCCGCTGGGAGACCGACGACCTGCAACTGCTCTCGCGCGCGGTTGCCGCAGGGCAGGGCGTCACACTGCTGCCGAGGTTGGCGATCGACGTGGACCGCCCAGGACTGCACACCGTCGAGCCGGCCGGGGTCCGGCTCGGCCGCGAGATCCGCGCCGTCGTGCGCGCCGGCGAGCGGGACCGCCCCCTGCTGAAGGCCGTCACGGAGGCCCTGCAGTCGACGGCCTGATCGGGCGTCAGGCCTTCTCGAGCGCACGGACGATGCCCGCGTACCCCTGCGTCCTCGCGTGGTCCAATGCCGTGCGCCCGTTCTCGTCCTCGATGCCGACGTCGACGCCCGCCTTGACGAGCGTGGTGACGATCTCGACGTAGGGCCTCGAGCCGTCCCCGAGGATGACGGCCTCGAGGAGCGCGGTCCAGCCGAGGTCGTTGACGTGGTCCAGGTCGACACCCGTCCGCACCACGCGACGGATGTAGTCGGCGTGGCCACGCTCACCCGCGGGGATCGGGGACAGTCCGCCGTACCGGTTCTGGATCGTCATGTCGGGCCGAGCCGGGAGCAGCGCCTCGAGCATCGCGACGCTGCCCGTCACGCCCGTGACCAGCCACGGCGTGTCGTGCTGGTGGTCGAGCGCGTCGGGATCGGCGCCCAGCGCCACCAGCAGCCGGGCGACCGCCACGTGGTCGTGGGTCGAGGCCAGGAGCAGCGGCGTCTGGCGCAGCTCGTTGCGTGCCTCGAGGTCGGCACCGGCACGCAGGGCGAGCGCCGCCGCGTCGGCATCGCCCTCGCGAGCCGCAGTCAGGAGACGACGGTCGGCGACGTCGCGACTGACCTTCGGGGCGCGTGCCGCCCTCCGCAGGATCCGCGCCTGGGACTCCAGGGCGCCCCGCTCGGCGAGCTGGACCGGCGTCAGCCCGTCCCTGCGCGAGGCGATCCGCACGTCGGCACCGCCCGCCACGAGGACCCGGACGGTGTCGGCGTAGGCGCGGGCGCGCTCCGGCTTGGCGAAGACGAGCGCCTCGTGCAGGCCCACCCAGCCGAGGTTGTTGACGTGGTCCGGGTCGACGCCCTCGCGGATCAGCCGTCCGACGATGCCCGCGTGCCCGCGCTCGCTGGCGCGGATGATCCCGGTGCCGTCGAACGAGTCCAGGCTCGTGACGTCCGCACCGTGACGGAGCGTCAGGTCCAGCAGCGCGCGATGACCCTCGCTCGTCGCGATGAGGTACGCGCTCTGGACGGTGTCGTCCTTCGCGTTGACGTCCGCTCCGGCCGCGATCAGCCGGCGCGCGGTGGGCACGTCGTCGTCCCACGCCGCGGCGATGAGTCGCGAGTCCAGCTCTGACTGCTCGAGGTCCATGAAGGGGTTCGCGCTCCTCGGAGTGGGCGTTGAGCTGGGCGCGGTGGAGCCCGGCGTCGCGCTGCTCGTGGTCACTTGCCGGTCGGGCTGCGCTCGATCGGTCGACTCACAGCCGACGAGCAGGAGCACCATCGCCGCTGCGGCCACGACCACGCATGCCGGCCGCCTCACAGGGACGGGCCTTCCGTGCACAGCGCGTTCTCGATCGTGGTCCGCGCATGGTCCTCGGCGACCTGTTGCGCGCGCTCTCGGTCGCCGCTCGCGATCGCCTCGAACAACTCGACGTGCTCGGCGTGGATGGGCGCCGGATCGGTGTGCTGGGTCAGCAGCCAGCGTCGGCGCTGCGACACGATCGCGAGCACCTCGTGGGCCATCGTGCCCTCGCCGAGCGAGGCCAGGACGTCGTGGAAGCGGCCGTTGGCCGACACGGCCGCCTCGAGGTCGCCGCGGTCGATCGCCGCCCTGGCCTCGTCGAGGACGGCTCGCAGGGGCGCGAGGCTCTCGCCGGTGACGGAGTCGGCGACGAGCCGCCCGACCAGGACGCGCTCCAGTGCGGCACCCACCCCCGCCAGCTCGGCGATCTCACGGGCGTCGTACGTCCGGACGGCGATGCCGCGCGTGTCGCGGTCGACCGCGAAGCCCTCGAGCACGAGCGCCTGGAGCGCTTCGCGGACGGGGACGCGGGACACGCCCAGGTCGGCTGCGATCACGCGTTCGACGAGCCGGCTGCCGGGTGCGTACGACCCGCCGACGATCCGCTCGCGGATCTGGTCACGGACGTCCTCGCGCAAGGGGCGGAACGAGGCGTGGGTCGTTGGCATACCAAAAACGGTATACCAACGACCCACGTCAGCTGACGCCGAAGTTCAGGCTCCCGGGATGGTCGTCGCCTCGGCACGGTTCGCGGCGCACACGACGGCCCGCAGCGAGGCCGTGACGATGTTCTCGTGGATGCCGACGCCCCACACGACCTCGCCGGCGATCTCGCACTCGACGTAGGCGGCGGCCCGGGCGTCACCGCCGGAGCTGAGCGCGTGCTCGCTGTAGTCCAGGACACGGATGTCGGCGCCGGTCTGGCGCATGCCGTCGACGAACGCCGCGACGGGACCGTTGCCCTCGCCCTTGAACGAGCGCTCCTCGCCGCGCACGACCAGGTCGACGACCTGCTCGTCGTGACCGTCGGCGTTGGTGACCGACGTGAACTGCTGGAGCGCGTACGGCTCGTCCCGCTCGAGGTACTCGCGCGTGAACGCGCCCCAGATCTCCTCGGGCTGGATCTCGCCGGCCTCGCCCTCGCTCATCGACTGGATGGCGCGGCTGAACTCGATCTGCAGGCGGCGCGGCAGGTCGAGGTGGTGCTCGGTCTTCATGATGTACGCGACGCCGCCCTTGCCGGACTGGCTGTTCACGCGGATGACGGCCTCGTACGTGCGGCCGACGTCGTGCGGGTCGATCGGCAGGTAGGGCGCCTCCCACGTCAGCTCGGAGACCGGGACGCCCTGCTGCTCGGCCCGGCGGTCCAGGTCCTCGAGGCCCTTCTTGATCGCGTCCTGGTGCGAGCCGCTGAACGCCGTGTAGACCAGGTCGCCCGCGTACGGGTGGCGCGGGTGGACCGGCAGGTTCGTGCAGTACTCGACCGTGCGGCGGACCTCGTCGATGTCGGAGAAGTCGACCTGCGGGTCGATGCCCTGGCTGAACAGGTTCATGCCCAGGGTCACCAGGTCGACGTTGCCCGTGCGCTCGCCGTGGCCGAACAGGCAGCCCTCGACGCGGTCGGCGCCGGCCATCAGGCCCAGCTCGGTCGCGGCGACGGCGGTGCCGCGGTCGTTGTGCGGGTGCAGCGAGATCGCCGCGAACTCGCGACGGCTCAGGTTCCGGCCGAACCACTCGATCTGGTCGGCGTACGTGTTCGGCGTGGCCATCTCGACCGTCGCCGGCAGGTTGAGGATGATCTCGCGACCGGCCTCGGGCTGCCAGACGTCCATGACGGCCTCGGAGACCTCGAGGCTGAAGTCCAGCTCGGCGGCGGTGAAGATCTCGGGGCTGTACTGGTAGCCGAACGCGGTGTCGCCCAGGTTCTGCTCGGCGTACTTCATGACCAGCTCGGTGCCCCGCGTCGCGATGGCGCGGCACTCGTTCCGGTCGACGTTGAACACCACGCGGCGGAACAGCGGCGCGACGGCGTTGTACAGGTGGATGTTGGCGCGGTCGGCGCCCACCAGGGACTCGGTCGTGCGCTCGATCAGGTCCTCGCGGGCCTGCGTCAGCACCGAGATCGTGACGTCGTCGGGAATCGCGTCACCATCGATGAGCGAGCGGACGAAGTCGAAGTCGGTCTGGCTGGCCGACGGGAAGCCGACCTCGATCTCCTTGTAGCCCATGCGCACGAGCAGGTCGAACATGCGGCGCTTGCGCGCGGGGGTCATCGGGTCGATGAGGGCCTGGTTGCCGTCGCGCAGGTCGGTGGACAGCCAGCGCGGGGCAGAGGTGATCTGCTGCGACGGCCACGTGCGGTCGGGCAGGTCGATGGGGGTGAAGGCCTGGTAGCGGCCGAAGGGCATCGGGGACGGCTGCTGGGGCGAGACGGCGTTGTTCTTCATGGGACGGTCTTCCTCGGGGGCTCGACGAGCGTTTCAGCGGTCGGTCATGACGAACTCCGCGCCGAGGGGTCCGACCTTCAGAGGACCTCGACGCGGCAACGAAGGAGGAGGTTCGCGATCCGCATGGTGGTCCCAGCCTAACACCGGCTGCGGGACGCGAGCCTCGTCCCGGGTGACTAGGGTCGAGAACATGGCCCCCCATCAGCACGACACGACAGGTGCGTACGTCAAGGCCGGTGAGGCCTTCGACCGCGACATGAACTACATCCCCGACCGGATCACGCGGGACGGCAATCCGCCCGCGGACGACCGCGCGGGCACCGGCAAGCCCGCGGTCGCGGATGCGCCGACCTGGCCGGTCGAGGCGGGTCGCTACCGACTCGTCGCGGCGAAGGCGTGCCCGTGGGCCACGCGGGCGCTCATCGTGCGCGACCTGCTGGGCCTGCAGGACGCCATCAGCGTCGGCCTGCCCGGCCCCACCCACGACGCGCGCAGCTGGACGTTCGACCTGGATCCCGGCGGCATCGACCCCGTCCTGGGCATCGAGCACCTCCAGCAGGCGTACTTCGCGCGCTACCCCGACTACCCACGGGGCATCACCGTCCCGGCGATCGTCGAGGTCGCCAGCGGCAAGGTCGTCACCAACGACTTCCCGTGGATCACCCACGACCTGTTCTTCGAGTGGCGCGACCACCACGGCGCCGAGGCGCCCGACCTGTGGCCCGAGGACGTCCGCGACGAGATGGAGGACGTCATGGTGCGGATCTTCCACGAGGTCAACAACGGCGTCTACCGCTGCGGCTTCGCCGGCTCGCAGGACGCGTACGAGGACGCCTACGACCGGCTCTGGACCGCGATGGACTGGCTCGAGGAGCGGCTGGCCGACCGGCGCTACCTGATGGGCGAGGCGGTCACCGAGGCGGACGTGCGGCTGTTCACGACGCTGGCGCGGTTCGACGCGGTCTACCACGGCCACTTCAAGGCCAACCGCAACCAGCTGACCGAGATGCCGAACCTGTGGCGCTACGCCCGCGACCTGTACCGCCAGCCCGCGTTCGGCGACAACACGGACTTCGAGCAGATCAAGCAGCACTACTACGTCGTGCAGACCGACATCAACCCGACGCAGATCGTCCCGAAGGGTCCGGACACGTCGGTCTGGCTCACCTGAGCAACGAGCGGGGCACGATCCGCGCCAGCCACCGCGTGCGCCGTCCGCTGGCCGCCTCCAGCGAGTCCACGACGCGACGTGCCTCGGACACCCGCGAGGCCGTGGCCGTGCCGGCGTAGCGGTCCCGCTCGACCTCGGCCACGAGCGCGTCCATCGACGAGGGATCCACGCCGTGACCGTCGAGCCGACGAGCGAAGCCGCGGGGCGTCTCGGCGGGGTCGAGTCCGATCCCGAGGTCGCGCGCCGTGTCGGCGACCTCGTCCCACAGAGGCGCGGGCGACTCCTCCCCCGCGCTCCACCGGCGACGTCGGCGCAGTTGGCGCACGATGCCGGGCACCGCTCCGAGCAGGGCGACGACGACCAGGGCCAGCGCCGCGGGCCGCCACGTCGACGTGGGCTGCTCGGTCGACTCGTCGGTGGCCGCGTCCTGGCCCGGGTCGAGCGACTGCTCGGACTCCCGGTTGTTCCCCTCGGGGACCTCGGAGTCGCCGTCGTCGCCGTCGGCGGCCTCGGCCTCCTCGGTGAACTCGGTCGCCTCGCCGATGCCGGGCGTGGCGTCGAAGCCGATCCAGCCGATCCCCTCGAAGTAGGCCTCGGTCCACGCGTGCAGGTCGTCGGAGTCGACTCCGTACGACACGGAGTCCGGGGTGCGCCGCAGGACGCTCTCGCCGGGGGCGTAGCCGACCGCGACGCGCGTGGGCACGTCCAGCAGGCGACCCATCACCGCGAGCGTGGAGGCGAAGTGCACGCAGTAGCCCTCGCGCACGCGCAGGAAGGCGGCCATCGCCTCGAGCCCGTTGCCGTCGAAGTCCTCCTCGACCGGGGTCTCGACCGAGTAGGAGAAGTCCGTGCGCAACCAGTCCTGCAGCGCCAGCATCCGGTCGTAGTCGCTCGTGGCGTCTCCGCCGTGCTCCTCGGCGAGCCGGGAGATGATCGAGGGCACGCCGTCCGGCAGGCTGCGGTACGAGTCGAGCATGTTCCCGGCCGGATCGACGTTCCTGACCTGGTCGGCCGTGGGACGGCGGTCGACGCTGGTGACGGTGTACGTCTGGTCCTCCGTGCTCGAGCCCTCCTCGGCCCGAACGGTGCTGCCGTCGCGCATCCACTGCCACTCGCCGTCGAGGCCCTCGATCCGGACGGCCGGGTACGGCACCGGGAGGTAGGTGGAGCGCAGGCTCTCGATCCGCAGGCTCGTCGTGACCTGCTCCGTCTCGACCTGCTCGGCGATGTCGTCGACGCCTTCGACGTCGAGGTCGCCGAAGACGGGGCTGGGGCTCCACGTGCGGCCGTCGAAGCGGCGCAGGACCGCCACCTTGAGGTACTGGCCGCCCTCCCCGTCCGTCGAGTAAGTGAGGACACGGCGGGTGTCGGACTGGCGCAGGCTGCGACCGAGCTCGATCATCGGGTTGATGCCGCGTCCGAAGACGTCGCTCTGGGCCACGCCGAAGTCGCTCGACGTGGGGGCGATCGTGGGGGCCAGCGTGGGGACGACGAGGGCGAACGCCAGCCCGCCCGCCGCCGTGAGCGCCGCTCCCCCGCGCGGCACGAGTCCGACGTGGGCGGTCTCGGACCACCACAGCCACAGCCACGCGAGTGCGACGCCCGCGAAGACCCACCACGGCGGCGCCTGCATCGCGATGACGCTCGGCACGACGAGCATCGTGGACCACAGCAGGCCCAGGAGCGGCACCCGCCAGGACTGTCGCGCGACCGCATCGCCCAGCACGAACATGACCGCGAACGCGAACGCGACCAGCAAGATGACCGAGGACGGCGGCGTGATCGGCGCGGCCTCCTCGACGATCACCGTGCCCGCCCGCTCGAGCTGCCGGCGCAGCTCTTCCAGCGATGCGGCGGTCGGCAGCCCGAGGAAGCTGGTGCCGGGAGCGAACGCCCAGACGATCATCGTCACGGACGCGACCACGCCCGCCACCGTCGCCCACGCCGGTGCCACGAGTCGCACCGCCATGATGGCGACGGCGCTGGGCACCAGCACCGAGAGCACCAGGACGATCCAGCGCGTCCCCTCGAACAGGGCACCGAAGCCACCCAGCAGCACCACGCTGGCCACCAGCACGACGAGCGTGTCGAGCGCCTCCTCGCGGCGGTCGCGAACGGTCATGTCGCCGCCACCCCCGCGGACCGGGACCACACGTCCGCGAGGTCGTCGGACGAGTCGCGCACGACCACGTGCCAGCCGGCGCGGGCCAGCATCTCCTGTGCCGAGTCGTGGGTGCCGCCGGCGACGTAGGCGATCGTGTCGCGTGACGGGACGGCCTGCAGCAGTCGCTCGGCCGCGACCGAGTCCAGCAGCCCCGTGAGGACGATCGTGGTGCGCTCACGGGCGGGCAGCAGCACGGGAGCCGAGGTCGTCTCGGCCAGGGCCAGGCTCACGAGAGCGTCCTGCAGGCCGTGCCCGGACTCGAGCGAGACGACCGAGCCACCGCACGCGAGGTCGACGTCGAAGTTGCGCTCGCCGTAGTGCGTGACGAGTGACGCGGCGGCCGAGACACTCCACTCGAACCCGGCGTGGTCGTGGACCCGCGGGTCGGCGTCCAGCACGACCAGCACGGTCGGGCGCAGCTCGGACTCCTCCTGGCGGACCATCGGCTCGCCGTGGTGCGCGGTCGCCTTCCAGTGCCAGCGCTTCAACGCGTCGCCCGGCAGGTAGGGGCGCGCGATCACGTCGTCCTGGCCCAGGCCCGAGGTCGGGTGCATCCGGCTCGTGCCGTCGTTGGAGCCTCCGGGGCCCAGGCGGGCATCGAGAGACCGGCGCCGCGGCAGCACGATGAACCGGTCGCGCTGAGACGAGGTCAGGGCCCGCTCGACCAGCCCGAAGGCGTCGCCGACGACGACGCTGAGCGGTCCGATCTCGTGGCTGCCACGCCGGCGCCCGCGCAGCTCGTAGTCGAGCTCGACGGTGCTCCCGGTCATGGGCGGGACCGCGCCGGCCGCCGAGCCCAGCAGCGTGCTGGGGATCCGGTCGCGCCAGCGACTCGCGACGACGGGCACGACGGTGCGCAGGACGACCTCGAGCCGCACCTCGACGGTCTCGTCGGGCTCGACGATCGCCGGCTCGATCGTGCGCGTCACGTCGAGGCGCGGACCGGCGACCAGCGACGCCAGGAGCGCCACGACGACCAGGCCGGCGCAGAGGCAGGCGACGGGCATCAGGGCCGGGATCCCGACCATGACCGCCAGCGCGAGGCTCACGGCCGCGGCCGCGATGAGCGAGACCGAGCGGCCCGTGAGCGTCATGATCAGACCGGGACGCGGCGCAGGATGTCCGCCACGATCTCGGACGCCGTGCCGCCGCCGCGCAGCGGGACGAGGCGGTGCGTGAAGACCGTCCCCGCCAGCTCGACGACGTCGTCGGGCAGCACGAACTCACGGTCGCGCACGGCCGCCAGCGCCTTGGCGGCACGCACCAGCTGAAGAGTGGCGCGGGGGCTCGCGCCCAGGCGCAGGTCGCCGGACTCGCGGGTCGCGCGGGCCAGCGCCACGACGTACCTCTCGACCGACTCGGCGACGTGGATCGATCGTGCGTGGGCGATCATCTGCTGCAGGTCGTCGACCATGATGACCGGCTCGAGCATCGCCGCCGGGTCCTGGTGGTCGCGGTCGCGCAGCATCGCCAGCTCGGCCTCGGCATCGGGGTACCCGAGCGAGATGCGCGCCATGAACCGGTCGCGCTGGGCCTCGGGGAGCACGTAGGTGCCCTCCATCTCGAACGGGTTCTGGGTGGCGACGACCATGAACGGCGACGGCAGCGGATAGGTCGTCCCGTCGACGGAGGCCTGGCGCTCCTCCATCGCCTCGAGCAGGGCGGACTGCGTCTTCGGCGACGCCCGGTTGATCTCGTCACCGACCACGATGTTCGCGAAGACCGCGCCGGGCTTGAACTCGAACTCGGCCGTGGCCTGGTTGAACACCGAGACGCCCGTGACGTCCGACGGGAGCAGGTCGGGAGTGAACTGGATGCGGCGGACCGAGCAGTCGATCGATCGTGCCAGCGCGCGTGCGAGCGCGGTCTTGCCCACGCCGGGAACGTCCTCGATCAGCAGGTGGCCCTCGGCCAGCGTCACCACCAGCGTCGTCTCGATGGCGGACTGCTTGCCGTCGATGACCTTCGCGATGTTGTCCAGGACGGACTGAGCGGCGGCGGCGAAGTCCATGCAGTGATCCTAGGCACACTCGGCAACGCACGGCACGGGATCCGCGGCGATACCGTGGGTCCATGGCCCGCCTCCTCGTGGTGCAGCACTGCCCGACCCCGCGCCTGGTCACGCTCGCCGACGCCGTGCTGGCGGGAGCGCGGGACCCGGCCATCGAGGGAGTCGAGGTCGTCGTGCGGCCCGCCCTCGAGGCCACGGTCGAGGACGTCCTCTCGGCCGACGCCTACCTGCTCGGGACGAGCGCCAACCTGGGCTACGTCTCCGGCGCGCTGAAGCACTTCTTCGACTCCGTCTACGACGACGTCCGCGAGCCGACGGCCAAGCGGCCCTTCTCCTTCTGGATCCGCGGCGGGTACGACACGACCGGCGCCGAGCGCGCCATGGAGTCCATCACGACGGGCCTGCAGTGGTCGCTCGCGGCCCCGCCGCTGGTCTTCACCGGCGACGTCGACCCGCACCTGGACGCGGCGACCGAGCTGGGCGCGACCATGGCGGCCCTGCTGATGCCCTGACTCAGCGGGTCAGCCAGGTGCGCAGCCGGTCGAGCGGCCACGTCGTGACGATGCGGTCGGGATCGATCCCGCGCTCGGTCGCACGGGCCGCGCCGTAGTCGAGGAAGTCCAGCTGACCCGGCGCGTGCGAGTCGGTGTTGATCGCGAACAGGCACCCCAGCTCGAGCGCGAGGTCGATCAGCTCGTCGGGCGGGTCCTGCCGCTCCGGTCGCGAGTTGATCTCGACGGCGACACCGTGGTCGGCGCACGCACGGAACACGGCTTCGGCGTCGAACTGCGACTGCCGGCGCTTCCCACGCGAACCCTCGACGAGCCGTCCCGTGCAGTGGCCGAGCACGTCCGTGTGCGGGTTCGAGACCGCGGCGATCATCCGCCGGGTCATCTCGCGCGCGTCCATCGCCAGCTTCGAATGGACGCTGGCGACGACGACGTCGAGTCGGCCGAGCAGGTCGTCGTCCTGGTCGAGCGTGCCGTCCAGGTGGATGTCGACCTCGATCCCGGTCAGCAGGGTCATCCCCTCGAGCTGCTCGTCGAGGTCGGCGATGACCTCCAGCTGGACCTCGAGCCGCTCGCGACTGAGCCCGTTGGCGATCGTGAGGCGCGGCGAGTGGTCGGTGATCGCCTGGTACTCGCGGCCGCGCCAGACCGCCGCCCGCGCCATCTCCTCGATGGGACTGCCGCCGTCGGACCAGTCCGAGTGACTGTGCAGGTCGCCGCGCAGCAACGCGCGCAGCTCCGCGCCGCCGGGGGCCAGCGCTTCGGTGTTGCGCTCTCGCAGGTCCGCCAGGTAGCCCGGGACGCGCCCGTCCAGCACCTCCTCGACCAGGGTCGTGGTGCGAGGGCCGAGGCCCTTCATCCTGCCGAGCGCGCCCTCGCGGGCTCGTTCGGCGATCTCGTCGGCGGAGAGGTCGGCCAGTGCGGCCGCCGCCTTGCGGAAGGCCTCGACACGATACGTGGACGCACGCTCGCGCTCGAGCCAGAACGCGGTCTCGCGCAGCGCCTCGACAGGGTCCATTCGTCCATCGTGCAGGAACGACCCGGACGTCACCAGAGCAGCGACGCGGCGATGAGGAACATCACGAGGCCGATCACGAGGTCCAGGACCTGCCAGGCGCGCGGCCGCGCCAGCAGCGGGGCGAGCCGCGTGGCGCCGAAGCCGAGGGCCGAGAACCACGCGACGCTGCCCAGGCTGGCGCCGACCCCGAACCACCAGCGATCCACCGGCCCGTGCGACTGGGCGATCGAGCCCAGCAGCACGACCGTGTCGAGGTAGACGTGAGGGTTGAGCCACGTCAGCGCCAGCACCTGCAGGACGATCGCGCGGCGCGCCCCCACCGCCAGGCCCTCGGCCTTCAGCACCTCGGGACGCAGCGCCCGGCGGATGGACGCGATGCCGTACCCGACCAGGAACGCCACGCCGAGCCACGTGACGACGTCGATGAGCCATGCGGCGCGGTCGACGATCGCACCGATGCCCGCGACGCCGGCCAGGATCAGCGTCAGGTCCGAGATGGCGCAGATCGCCACGACGATGCCCACATGGGCGCGACGGATCCCCTGCCGCAGGACGAAGGCGTTCTGGGCGCCGATCACGATGATGAGGGACAGTCCGGTCAACGCCCCGGCGACGATCGCATGCAGCACAGCCACGACGTTAGGGACACCAGGTGGTGAAGTCCAACGAATCATTCTTCATCTCGTGAAGCGGTGCTTAACTGACTCCATGGACCTGCCCCCGGCCCAGCTGGCCGCCCTCGTCGCGATCGCCGACCACGGCTCGTTCGAGGCCGCCGCGAAGCACCTCAAGGTCACGCCGAGTGCCGTCAGCCAGCGCATCCGCGCCCTCGAGAACGCGGCCGGGACCGTGCTCGTCAGCCGCGGCACGCCGTGCCTTCCCACCGACGCCGGCGCCGCGTACGTCCGCCTGGGGCGGCAGCTCACCCTGGTCTTCGCCGAGACGCTGACGAGCCGCCCGACCGATCTGGCCCTGGCCGTCAACGCCGACTCGCTGGCGACGTGGTTCCGGCCCGTCCTGTCCGATGTCGCCGCCTGGGGTGACGTGGCGCTGCGCCTGCGGATCGAGGACGAGGGCCACAGCCACGACCTGCTCCGGCGCGGCGACGTGGTCGGGGCGGTGACCAGCGACCCGACGCCCGTCCAGGGCTGCTCGGTGACCCCGCTCGGCGCGATGCGCTACCGCGCCGTCGCGGCTCCCGGCCTGCTCGACCGGTTCGGCGGACGAGCCGACTGGGCCGCGATGCCGATGGTCGTGTTCAACGCCAAGGACCGGCTGCAGCACGCGGAGCTGCGGCGTCACACCCGCGAGGATCCCCCGCTCGTGCACGAGGTGCCCGCGTCGGACGACTTCCGGGCCGCGATCGAGGCCGGCCTGGGGTGGGGCCTGCTGCCGGAGTCGCAGGCGCAGGACGGGCTGGCCGACGGACGGCTCACGCACCTGGGCCGGTCCACGACACGGGTGGCCCTGTACTGGCAGCGCTGGAAGCTGGACTCGCCGCTGCTCGACCGGCTCAGCGAGACGCTTCGAGCACACGCCCCGGTCTGAGGCTCAGAACCCGAGGCGGCGCAGCTGCTTGGGGTCGCGCTGCCAGTCCTTGGCGATCTTGACGTGCAGGTCCAGGTGGACCGGCGTGCCGAGCAGGCGCTCGATCTGGCCGCGCGAGTCGATGCCGATCTGCTTGAGCCGCGAGCCCTTCTTGCCGATGATGATGCCCTTCTGGCTGTCGCGCTCGACGTAGACGTTGGCCCGCACGTCCAGCAGCGGCTTGTCCTCGGGACGGTCCTCGCGGGGGACGACCTCCTCGACGACGACGGCCAGCGAGTGCGGCAGCTCGTCGCGGACTCCCTCGAGGGCGGCCTCGCGGATGATCTCGGCGATCAGGGTCTCCTCGGGCTCGTCCGTGAGCTGACCCTCGGGGTACAGCGCCGGACCGGGAGGCAGCGTCTTGACCAGCAGCGAGGCGAGCAGCTCGACCTGGTCGCCGGCGACGGCCGAGACGGGCACGATCTCGCGCCAGTCGAGCCCCGCCTCGGCGCCGGCCGCGGCGATCTCGGTCAGGTGCTCGGCGAGGCGGTCCGGCGAGACGAGGTCGGTCTTCGTCGCGATCGCCAGCACGGGCTTCTTGCGCAGCGCCGCGAGCTCCTTGATGAGGAACCGGTCGCCCGGCCCGATCTTCTCGTTGGCCGGCAGGCACATGCCGACCGTGTCGACCTCGGCCCACGTCGTGCGCACGAGGTCGTTGAGCCGCTGACCCAGCAGCGTCCGCGGCTTGTGCAGGCCGGGGGTGTCGACCAGGACGAGCTGGGCGTCATCGCGATGCACGAGTCCACGGATGACGTGACGCGTCGTCTGGGGACGCGAGGACGTGATCGCGACCTTCCCGCCCACGAGGGCGTTGGTCAGCGTGGACTTGCCGGCGTTGGGGCGGCCCACGAAGCAGGCGAAGCCGGAGCGGAACTCACCCTCGCTCATGACGCACCTCCCGTGGGAGAAGCAGGATACGAGAGTCGCGTCATGAGATGCCCTTCGTTCGCTCGCTGGCGCTCGCTCATGTGGACAGCACCGTGTCGACCGCGCCGGCCGGATCGGCGACGACCACCGTGACGCCGGTGCCGCCGAACTCGATGACGGAGTCCAGGCCGACGGGCACGTCGCCCTCGGTGACCAGCGCGACGGCCTCGAGGCCCTTGGCACCGGACGAGACGGCCATCGCGACGGCCAGGTCGAGCGCGGGCACCCGCAGGGTGTCGAGGTGAACGGTCGCGGCGGTGTACGTGCGGCCGTCGAGGTCACGTACGGCGGCGCCCTGCGCCACCTGCAGTCGGGCTCGAGACGACCGGGCGAGGGTCACGAGCTTCGCGTCCTCGGGGGGCAGTTCCATGCGACGAATGTACCGGCCTTCGCCTCAGGCCTCGGACGTCACGTCCACCGGCTCGACGGGCGACACGACGACCCGTCCGATCCGGTTGCGGCGACCCTGCGGAGCCTGGGCCTCGAAGCGCAGGCCCTCGACCTCGACGACCGATCCGGGGATCGGGACGGTGCCCAGGTGCTTGGCCATCAGGCCGCCCACGGAGTCGACGTCCTCGTCGCGGAACGAGATCCCGAACAGCTCCTCGAGGTCGTCGACGTCGTACCGGGCGCTGACCCGCCACGCACCGTCGGAGAGCTCCTCGCGCTCGTCGGGCTCGTCGTCGTACTCGTCGGTGATCTCGCCGACGATCTCCTCGAGGATGTCCTCGATCGTCACCATGCCGGCGGTGCCGCCGAACTCGTCGATCACGATCGCGACGTGGGTACGCTGGGCCTGCATCTCGCGCAGCAGGTCGTCGGCGTGCTTCGTGTCGGGCACGTACATGACGTCGCGGCAGATCGACTCGACCTTCTCGGTCGTCTCGGCCGCGTGGTTGTCGAAGACGCGCTTGGTGAGGTCCTTGAGGTAGGCCATGCCGATGACGTCGTCGAGGTTCTCGCCGATCACGGGCATCCGCGAGAAGCCGCTGCGCAGGCCGAGCGACATGGCCTGACGCAGCGTCTTGTGGCGCTCGATGTAGACCAGGTCGGGTCGCGGCACCATGACCTCGCGGACGATCGTGTCGCCCAGCTCGAAGACCGACTGGATCATCTTGGACTCGTCGGACTCGATGACCGAGCTGGCGGCCGCCAGGTCGACCAGCTCCCGGACCTCGACCTCGGACGCGAACGGGCCCTCGGCGAAGCCGCGGCCCGGCGTGAGGGCGTTGCCCAGGAAGATCAGCAGCCGTGGGACGGGGCCCAGCAGGGTGGTCATCGCGATGACGGGTCCGGCCGAGGCGATCGCGATGGCCTCGGAGTGCTGGCGGCCGAGCGTGCGCGGCCCGACGCCGATCGCGACGAACGAGACGACGGACATGATGCCGGCCGCGATCAGGACGTTGGTCCAGTAGCCCTCGACCCGGTCGGCCACGATCGCGGCGACCAGGACGATGCCCCCGGTCTCGGCGACGATGCGCAACAGGAGCACCGAGTTCAGGACCGGCGCCGGGTCCTCGAGGATCCGGGCGAGGCGCCTGGCACCGGCGATGCCCTCCTCGGTCAGCTCCTCGGCACGCGCCTTGGAGAACGTCGAGATCGCGGCCTCGACGGCGACGAGCAGCCCCGCGAGCACGACGAGCGCGATCGCGAGGGCGATGGCTGGGCCATTCATCCCTCGGACTCCCGCAGCGCCGGGTCGGCCCACTCGAGCAGCAGCCGGCCCTGGATGCCGAACATCTCGGCGTGCTCTTGGGGCTCGGCGTGGTCGTAGCCGAGCAGGTGCAGGATGCCGTGGACGGTCAGCAGCGCCATCTCGTCGTCGCGCTCGTGACCGGCCGCGGGGGCCTGCTGCTCGGCGACCTGCGGGCACAGCGCGATGTCGCCCAGGTAGCCCGCGTCGGCCTCACGATCGTCGTGGCCGGGGGTGAGCTCGTCCATCGGGAACGACAGCACGTCGGTGGGTCCCTGCTTGCCCATCCACTGCTCGTTGAGGACGGCGATGGTGTCGAGGTCGACGAGGCGCAGCGTCATCTCGGTCTGCGGGTGCAACCGCATCCGGCGCATCACGAAGCGGCACAGCGACGTCAGGTCGGCGACGTCGACCTCGACGCCGGACTCATTGAGGACGTCGACGGTCATGCGCTCCCCCTGCGGCCTCGGGCCGGCGGCCGTTGGCCTCGTAGTCGTCGTACGCCGCCACGATGCGACCGACCAGCTTGTGGCGGACGACGTCGTGGCTGGTGAGGCGCGAGAAGTGGATGTCGCGCACGTCGGTGAGGATGTTCTGGACCACGCTCAGGCCGCTGGTGGCGCCGCCGGGCAGGTCGACCTGGGTGATGTCGCCGGTGACCACCATCTTGGAGCCGAAGCCCAGGCGCGTCAGGAACATCTTCATCTGCTCGGCGGTGGTGTTCTGCGCCTCGTCGAGGATGATGAACGCGTCGTTCAGGCTGCGGCCGCGCATGAACGCCAGCGGGGCGACCTCGATGACGCCCGACGTCAGCAGCTTGGGGATCGTCTCGGGGTCGAGCATGTCGTGCAGCGCGTCGTACAGCGGGCGCAGGTACGGGTCGATCTTCTCGCTCAGGGTGCCGGGCAGGTAGCCGAGCCGCTCACCGGCCTCGACCGCCGGGCGGGTCAGGATGATCCGGGTGATCTCCTTGGCCTGCAGCGCCTGCACGGCCTTCGCCATCGCGAGGTACGTCTTGCCGGTGCCGGCCGGACCGATGCCGAACACGATCGTGTGCTCATCGATCGCGTCGACGTACTTCTTCTGGTTGAGCGTCTTGGGGCGGATCGTGCGGCCGCGGTTCGAAAGGATGTTGAGGCTCAGCACGTCGGCCGGCCGCTCATGCGTCTGCGTGCGCAGCATGCCGACGCTGCGCTCGACGGTCTCGGCGTTGAGCGCCTGGCCCGTCCGCAGGATCGCGACGAGCTCGTCGATCAGGCGCTCGACGAGGGCGACCTCGGCGGGCTCGCCGGTGACCGTCACCTCATTGCCGCGCGCATGGATGCCCGCCTCGAAGGCGGTCTCCATCAGACGCAGGAACTCGTCGGCCGGTCCGAACAGGGAAACGAGCGGGACCGACGCGGGAATCGTCACCGTGTGTCGCGCCGTGGAAGTGTCGTCAGTCATACGGCCGCCAGTCTACCCGTCCGGCACCGACACGTGCCGACCCGAACGATCAGGCCAGGAACAGCCTGGACACGTCGACGCCCGCCAGCAGGTGCACGTGCGCGTGGAAGACGGTCTGCCCGGCGCCCGCTCCCGTGTTGAAGACCAGGTTGTAGTCCTCGTGGCCCTCCTGCGTCGCGATGGCCCGGGTCTGCGCGAGCAGCTCGGCCGCGATGGCCGGCTCGGCGGACGCGAGCGCGGCGGCGTCGCCGTGGTGGACCTTCGGGATGACGAGCACGTGGACGGGCGCCTTGGGGTTGATGTCGCGGAACGCGAGCGTGTGCTCGCTCTCGGCGACGACGTCCGCCGGGATCTCGCCCTCGACGATCTTGCAGAAGATGCAGTCAGCAGCCATGGCCCGACCCTACCCAGCCCGCGGCGCGGCTCACTTGAACGCGTCGCGGATCCGGCCGAAGACGCCCGACCGCGAGGAGTGGTCGAGCGCAGGCTCGGGATGGCGCTCGTCGCGCGCCGCGGCCAGCTTCTCGAGCAGCTCGCGCTGCTCGTCGTTGAGGTCGCGCGGCGTCTCGACGACGACCTGCACCGTGAGGTCGCCGCGCCCCGACCCGCGAAGGCGCGGGACGCCGTAGCCACGCGCCACGATCGTCTCGCCGGACTGCGTACCGGACGGCACGTCGATCGAGACCGTCTGCTCGAGGCCCTCGAGGTCCTCTCGCTCGGAGTCCAGCGTCGGCAGGTCGAACCGCGTGCCCAGCGCTGCCGCCGACATCGGCAGGGTGATCTGGCACGCGAGCGAGTCGCCGTGGCGGGTGAAGCGCGCGTGACGCGCGACCTTGATCTCGATGTAGAGATCGCCGGCCGGGCCTCCCCCGGCACCGACCTCGCCCTCGCCGGCCAACTGGATCCGGTTGCCGTCGTCGACACCCGCCGGGACGTTGACCTGCAGGCTGCGGCGCGAGCGGACGCGGCCCTCGCCGTTGCACTCGCGGCAGGGATCGGGGATGACGGTGCCGTAGCCGTGGCACGTGGGGCACGGACGCGAGGTCCGGATGTCGCCGAGCAGCGAGCGCTGGACGTGCTGGACCGCGCCGTGGCCGTGGCACGTGCCGCACGTGACGGGCTCCGAGCCCTCGTTGGCGCCGCTGCCGTCGCACACCTCGCACGTCACGGCCGTGTCGACCTTGATGTCGCGGGTGACGCCGAAGGCCGCCTCGGCGAGCGAGATCGACAGGCGCAGCAGCGCGTCCTGGCCGCGCTGCGTGCGCGGGCGCGGGCCGCGCGACGAGGACGTCTGGCCGAAGAACGCGTCCATGATGTCGTCGAAGCTGAAGCCCTGGCCGAAGCCGCCGCCCATGCCCCCGCCGGACAGCGGGTCGCCGCCGCGGTCGTAGACGGCGCGCTTCTGCGGGTCCGACAGCACCTCGTACGCGGTGGTGACCTCCTTGAACCGATCGGCCGCGTCGGGGGCGTCGTTCACGTCGGGATGGAGCTGGCGCGCCAGCTTGCGGTACGCCTTCTTCATCTCCTCGGGAGTCGCCTCGCGGGACACGCCGAGCAGTTCGTAGTAGTCCAAGGTCTCTTCTCTTTCGCGTGGTCGTGCGGGCTCAGCCGTCGGCGAGGATGCGCCCGACGTAACGGGCGACGGCTCCGACGGCGGCCATCGTGGCGGGGTAGTCCATGCGGGCGGGGCCCATCGTGCCGAGTTGCGCGAGCGACTCGCCATCGGCCCCGTAGGTGGTGGAGACGACCGCCGTGCCGAGGAGGTCGTCGCGTCCGGTCTCGCGGCCGATCCGCACGAGCGGACCGTTCGTGGCCTCGCCGAGCAGGCGCAGCAGCACCACCTGCTCCTCCATCGCCTCCAGGACGGGACGGATGGAGGTGTCGAAGTCGGCGCCGAAGCGGGCCAGGTTGGCGGTGCCGCCCACGGCGACCCGCTCGTCGGAGCGCTCGTTCGAGAACGTGTTGGCCAACGTGGTGACGATCGACGACACCACGGGGCGGTCGTCGACGGCGAACGTGTCGATCAGCTCGGCGAGCCGCAGCGACGCCTCGGGCAGCCGCTCGCCCAGCGTGGCGCGGACGATGCGGGACTTGAGGTCGGCCAGCAGCTGCTCGCCCGGCGCCTGGCCGAGCTCGACGATCCGCTGCTCGACGCGACCGCTGCTGGTGATCACGACCACCAGCACGCGCGCGCCGTCGAGGCCCACGAGCTCGACGTGGCGCACCGTCGAGCGGGTCAGGGACGGGTACTGGACGATCGCGACCTGGTTGGTCAGCTGGGCCAGGATCTTGACGCTGCGGGTGACGATGTCGTCGACGTCGATCGCGCCCGACAGGAAGGTCTCGATCGCCCGGCGCTCGGCGGTCGAGAGGGCCTTCACCTCGGTCAGCCGGTCGACGAACATCCGGTAGCCCTTGTCGGTCGGGATCCGGCCAGCGCTGGTGTGCGGCGCGGTCAGGTACCCGTCGTCCTCGAGCGCGGCCATGTCGCCTCGGATCGTCGCCGATGAGACGCCCAGCTGGTGTCGCTCCAGCAGGGCCTTGGAGGCGACGGGCTCCTGCGTGGCGACGTAGTCCTCCACGATCGCGCGCAGCACGTTGAGCCGGCGGTCCTCGATCATCGGTCACCTCCCGCATTGGCACTCGACCCGGTCGGGTGCCAGTCTACCGGCGGACCCGTGGGGCCGGTGCGCCTCCGTGAACCGCCGGGCGCGAGGTGGCACCCTGTCCGGGTGAGCGAGGTGTCAGTGCGCCGGGACGGCGCGATCGAGGTCGTCGACGGTGACCGGGTGCTGGTCTACACGCCCTACGAGGTCACGGCCCCCGACGGCTCGACCGTCTCCCACGAGTCCCGCGGCGGCACGATGGCCTCGGTGTGGGCCACCGAGGTCGGGGACGCGTTCGTCGAGCTGTCGCACCTGGGCGACGGACCGCAGGGCGGCGAGCTGGTCATGGTCGTCACCCGCCCGGGCCACTCCCCCGAGGTCGCGCTGGGCGCGCTCGTGACCGATGACGTGCCGGCCACCGTCCCCGAGTCCTGGCCCGCAGCCGTCGACCTCGCGATCGGCCTGATCGTCGACACGACCCTCGACAGCGGCTCCAAGGACGACGTCGAGGCCTACCACCAGCGACTGCTGGGGGTGTGGTTCGGCCATGGCTGACCGGTACGGCTCGGACGTCCTCTCGGGCGACTGGCGGCAGCCCAGGAACGGCCGCTCGACCGAGCTGGCCGCCGACCTCGGGCTCGTCGTGGAGGAGGTCTCGACCGGGTTCGTCGGCGAGATCATGCGCGTCGAGCGCGACCTCGGCACCGTCCAGCTCGAGGACCGGCGGCTGCGCCGCAAGGTGTTCCCGCTCGGTCCCGGGTTCCTGGCCGAGGGCAAGCCGGTCGTCCTGGTCGCCCCGACGCCGAAGGGCCCCGCCGCGAGGACCCGCACGGCATCCGGCTCGCGCGTCGCGGCCGACACCCGCGCCCGCGTCGCCCTGCCCAGCCGCATCTACGTCGAGGGACGCCACGACGCCGAGCTGGTCGAGAAGGTGTGGGGCGACGACCTGCGAGCCGAGGGCGTCGCCGTCGAGTACCTGAACGGCATCGACGACCTCGCCGCGATCGTCCGCGACTTCGGCCCCACGCCCGAGCGGCGCCTGGGCGTGCTGGTCGACCACCTCGTGCCGGGCTCGAAGGAGCAGCGCCTGGCCGACGAGGTCGCCCACGTCCCGCACCTGCTCGTGGTCGGCCACCCGTACGTGGACGTGTGGCAGTCGATCAAACCCCAGCGCCTGGGCATGGACGCCTGGCCGACGATCCCGCGCAACGTGGAGTGGAAGAAGGGCATCTGCGCCCACCTGGGCTGGCCGCACGCCGATCAGGCGGACATCGCGCGGGCCTGGAAGGCGATCCTCGGCCGCGTCGACTCGTGGACCGACCTCGAGCCGGCCTTCCTGGGCCGGGTCGAGGAACTGATCGACTTCGTCACCTCGCCCTGACCAGCTGCAGCTTCCAAAGCCCCACCGAGAGCAGCCCCAGCACGAGCGGCCCGGCGATCGTGATCGAGCGCCAGATCACGAACCCGGCCACGAGCTCGGCCTCGTCGGCGCCGGCCTCGATCGCCAGCAGCGTCGCCACGACGACGGCGTCGAGGATCCCCAGGCCGGAGAACGGGAAGAGCGTCAGTGGGTAGGCGACCAGGAACGCCACGAGCACCTCGATCGCCGGGACCTCCGCCGCGGTGACCCCGACGAAGCGCAGCGACGCCACGATCAGCGCCGCGTCCACGACGACCATCGCGACGAGGGCCAGCACCGAGCGCGGCAGCGCCCAGGGGACGCGGTCGACGACGCGGCCCCGGAAGTCGGCCGCCCAGGCCGCCCACGCGCCGGGGTCGACCCCCCTGCGCATCCTCGCGACGAGGCGCGCCAGCCGACGGGCGAGCCCCACCGTGAAGGTCTCGCCGCGGAACGCGAGCCACACGACGGCCAGGAGGGCGGCGCTCACCGATCCGCTCAGCACGGCGGGGACGAACTCGCCGAGGTGGAACGTGCCCAGCGCGAGCATCAGCACGATGCCCAGCAGCGGCGCACCGAACCTCACGACGTAGAACGTCACGGTGTTCATGACCGTGCCCGCCAGGCCCGCCGGCGCGGGGATGCCCCATGACCCGAACATCGCCAGTCGCAGCACGACGTCCGACGGCGGGGGCGCGACCGTGGTCATCAGGATCGCCGCCTGGTCGTTCTGCATGGCCCGCACCGGCGGACACCCGGGGATGAACAGTGCGAGGGGCAGGGCGTTGAGGAACTGGCGCAGCAGCAGCCCCACCACGAGGACGGCGAACTGCCACGGCGCCAGCTTCGCGATCGCGGTGCGGACCTGCTGCCAGTCGACGTCGCCCAGCAGCCCGCGGATCACCACGACGATGACCACCAGCAGGACGGCGATCAGGACGAGCCGCACCCAGCGGCGGCGTGGTCCGGCGTCAGGCATCGAGCGGGTCGCGGATGATCGGGCACGTCATGCAGTGCCCGCCCCCGCGGCCGCGTCCGAGCTCGGCCCCGACGATCTCGATGACCTCGATGCCGGCCTTGCGCAGCAGCGAGTTCGTGTGGGTGTTGCGGTCGTAGGCGATGACGACGCCCGGCTCCAACGCGACGAGGTTGTTGCCGCTGTCCCACTGCTGGCGCTCGGTGTCGTACTCGCTGCCGCCGGTCTCGACGATCTGGAACTTCTCGACCCCGAGGGCCTCCGCGACGACATCGACGAACAGCGCGTCCTCATGGTCGATGACCTCGATGCCGGGCAGTCCCTCGCCGGGCAGGATCGTGAACGCGTGGATCGTGTTGACGATCTCGGGGTAGATCGTGACCACGTCGCGGTCGGCGAACGTGAAGACCGTGTCCAGGTGCATGGCCGCGCGCAGCTTCGGCATGCCGGCGACGATGACCTTCTCGGCCGCGCCCTTGTCGAACAGCGCCTTCGCCAGCTGGGTGATGCCCTGACGCGACGACCGCTCGCTCATGCCGACCAGCACGACCCCGTTGCCCGGCACCAGGACGTCGCCGCCCTCGACCGTGGCGGTCCCCCAGTTGACCTCAGGATCGCCCCACCAGACCTTCGACCCGGCGAAGTCGGGATGGAACTCGTAGATGGCCTTCATCAGGAGCGTCTCGTCCTTACGGGCCGCCCAGTACAGCGGGTTCAGCGTCAGGCCGCCGTGGACCCAGCAGGTGGTGTCGCGCGTGTAGAGCGTGTTCGGCAACGGCGGCATGAGGTACTCGTGGCCGCCGTGCGCCTCACGAACCAGGGCGCGGTAGCCCGGCGCGAGCTCACGCGGGAGGTCACGTGTGGACAGGCCGCCGATGAGGAACTTCGTGAGCTCGTCCGCCGGCAGCTCGTCGAGGTAGCCGCGGGTCTCCTCCACGAGGCCGATCCCCACCTCGTTGGCGACGATCTTGCGGTCGAGCAGCCACGCCCGCGCGGTGCGGTCGGCCATCGTCGTCGACAGCACGTCGTGCAGCTCGACCACGTCGATGTCGCGCTCGCGCATCCTGTCGACGAAGTCCTGGTGGTCGCGCTGGGCGTTCTGCACCCACAGGACGTCGTCGAACAGCAGGTCGTCGCAGTTCGACGGCGTCAACCGCTCGTGGGCCAGGCCGGGCGCGCAGACCAGCACCTTGCGCAGGCGGCCGACCTCGGAATGGACGCCGTAGGCGTCGGAGGGCTGCGTCATGGGACTCCTTCGGGTCGGGACATCACAACACGATGCCACCGGTCAGCAGTTGGTACAGGGCGATGGCCGCGCCGGCGACGATGACCACGAAGAGGGCCAGCTCGGCCGGGGTGAACACGCGCAGGCCGCGCTCGCGGCGCGCGATGACGAACAGCACCGCGGCGGGCGCGTAGAGCAGGCACGACAGCAGCAGGAACTCCAGGCCCGCCGCGAAGAACAGGAAGATCGCATAGGCGGAGGCGAGACCCGCGAACACCAGGTGCTTGCGCCGGTCGGACGAGTCGTCCTCGTACGTCTCGCCACTGAGGGTGAGCTTGAGCGCGTACGCCGCCGCCAGCAGGTACGGGACGAGAGCGAGACTCGTGGTGAGGTCCAGCATGAAGTTGAGCGAGTCGTCGACGAGCAGCGTCACGGCCAGGAGCACCTGGACCCCGACCGTCGTCGCGATCAAGGCCGTGATCGGGGTACCGGCTGCGTTCTCGCGGGCGAAGAAACGTGGCATGTCGTTGCTGCGCGCCGGGATGTAGGCGACCTCGGCCGCCATCAGCGTCCAGGCGAGGTAGGCCCCCAGGACCGACACGATGACGCCGGCGCTGATGAACCACTCCCCCCACGGACCCACCGTCTGCTCGAACAGGCCGACCATCGACGGCTGCCGGGTCGAGGCGATCTCGGTCTGGCCGAAGGCGCCGTAGGACACCAGTGTCACGAGCGAGAAGATCGCCAGCACACTCAGGAACCCCAGCACGGTCGCCTGGCCCACGTGCTCGCGCCGCTGGGCGTAGCGGGAGTAGACGCTGGCCCCCTCGATGCCGATGAAGACGAAGGTCGTGACGAGCATCGTGTTCTTGACCTGCTCGGTCATCGAGCCCAGGTCGTCGTAGGCGAAGAAGTTGTCGCCGAAGGTGGTCGCGTCGAAGCTCACGCCCAGGACCACGATGAACACCACGATGGGCAGGATCTTGAAGATCGTGACGATGCGATTGATCACCGCGGCGTCGCGCACCCCGCGGGCAATGAGGAAGTGGAACACCCAGACGCCCACCGTCGAGAGCCCCACCGCGAGCAGCGTGTCCCCGTCACCGAAGTCGGGGAAGAACGCGCCGAGCGTGGCCGTGATGAAGACCCAGTAGAAGGCGTTGCCGGCCATCGTGCTGGCCCAGAAGCCGACGGCGGAGTTGAAGCCGGCGTAGTCGCCGAAGCCCGCCTTCGCGTAGATGAAGACACCGGAGTCCAGGTCGGGCTTGCGGATCGCGAGCGTCTGGAAGCAGAACGCCAGCATGAGCATGCCGGTGCCCGCGATCGTCCAGGCGATGAGGGCGCCGGCGACGCCGGTGGCGGTGCCGAACCGGGCGGGCAGGGAGAAGACCCCGGCACCCACCATGGAGCCGATCACCATGGCCGTCAGGACCGGCCGGGTGACCTTCTTGACGTCGGTCGCGACGGGCGTGGTCATGCCGTCCGCATCCCCCATGTGGCGAACGTAGCGCAGCCGCGCCCCCACGGACAGGCCTAATCGAGGCCCTGTACCGCCTCGAGCACCACCCGGTCGGCCATCAGGCGCCCGGTTCGCGTGAGCACCATGCGGTCGCCGACGGGCGTGAGCCACCCCGCGTCGACGAGGTGACCCGCGTCCCCGAGCAGCTCGGTCTCGATCCCTTCGGCCAGGCGGATCCGCAGCATGACGTCCTCGAGGTGGCGAGCGGCCGCATCCGGTCGCTCGCCGTCCATCCGCGGGGACTCCCCCGTCATGAGCCGCTGCGCATAGGCGCCCGGGTGCTTCACGTTCCACCAGCGCTCGCCGTCGACGAAGGAGTGCGCGCCGGGCCCGACACCCCACCACTGGCCGCCGTTCCAGTAGCCGATGTTGTGGCGGCACTGCGCGGCCTCGTCGAGCGCCCAGTTCGACAGCTCGTACCACGACAGCCCGGCGGCGCTCATCAGGTCGTCGGCCAGCAGGTACTTGTCGGCGGTCTCGTCGTCGTCGGGCATCACGACCTCGCCGCGACGCACCTTGCGCGCGAAGGCCGTGCCGTCCTCGACGATCAGGGCGTAGGCGCTGATGTGGTTCGGACGCATCTCCAGCGCGGCCGTGACCGTGTGGCGCCAGTCCTCGATCGTCTCGGTCGGCGAGCCGTAGATGAGGTCGAGGCTGACCTGCTCGAAGCCGGCCTCGCGCGCCCACGCGACCGCCTGCGGCACGCGCTCGGGGTCGTGGGTGCGCTCGAGCATCGCCAGCACGTGCGGCCTCGCGGACTGCATGCCGAACGAGATCCGGGTGAACCCGCCCTCGCGCAGCTCGGCCAGGGACTGCGGCGTGACGCTGTCGGGGTTGGCCTCGGTGGTGACCTCGGCGCCCGGGGCCAGGCCCAGCCGGTTGTCGACGGCACGCAGGAAGCGCACCAGGTCGGCCGAGGGCAACTGCGTGGGCGTGCCGCCGCCGACGAAGACCGTGTCGACGGTGCGCTCGGGGACGAGGGACAGCTCGCCCAGCGCCGCATCGATGTACGTCGCCCGCGAGGCACCGAGCACGTCGGGGCCGCCGAGGTCGTCGGCGGTGTACGTGTTGAAGTCGCAGTAGCCGCACCGCACGGAGCAGAACGGCACGTGCAGGTAGATGCCGAACGCCACGCACCCAAGGGTACGTGGCGCTCGTGACGCGGGGGTCGCTCAGGCGTCGGCGTAGAACCCGTCGAGGATGTCGGCGTAGCGCTGCTCGACGACGCGGCGCTTGACCTTCATGCTCGGAGTGATCTCACCGGACTCGATCGAGAGGTCGTGGTCGAGGATCGCGAACTTCTTGATCGTCTCCCAGCGGTTCAGCTTGGCGTTGAGCTGCTCGACGTGTCCCGCGATCTCGGCCCTGAGCTCGTCGGACGCGACGATCTCGCCGTAGGGCCTGCCGGCCATGCCATGGTTCTCGCCCCACGCCGCGGCGGCGTCGGGATCGATCGTGATGAGCGCCGAGCAGAAGTTGCGGTCGTTGCCGTGCACGATCATCTGGCTGGTCAGCGGGGAGATCGCCTTGAACGCGCCCTCGATGTGCGACGGCGCGACGTACTTGCCGCCCGACGTCTTGAACAGGTCCTTCTTGCGATCGGTGATCCGCAGGAAGCCGTCCGGGTCGATCTCGCCGATGTCACCGGTCGCGAGCCAGCCGTCCTCGGTCAGCGCGGAGGCCGACTCGCCCTCGAGGTTGTGGTAGCCGCGCATGACGTTCGGGCCCTTGATCATGACCTCGCCGTCCTCGGCGATCCTGGCCTCGACGCCCGGGAAGGGCTTGCCGACGCTGCCGATGCGGAAGTCGTCCGGGCTGTTGACGAACGAGCCCGCCGAGGTCTCGGTGAGGCCGTAGCCCTCCATGACCAGGACGCCGGCGGCGTGGAACCACTCGGCGATGTCGGTCGACAGGGCGGCCGCACCGGAGACGAAGAAGCGGACTCGCCCGCCGAAGCGCTCTCGGACCTTGCTGAAGACGAGCTTGTCGGCGAGGCGGTGCTGGAACCGCAGGCCCGCCGGGACGGGCTTGCCGGCGCGCTCGAGGCGCGAGACCTGCAGGCCGACCTTCTCGGCCCAGCGGAAGAGCTTGAGCTTCGCGCCGCCCTCCTCGACCATCATGCCGACGATGCGCCCGTAGGCCTTCTCGAAGATGCGGGGAGCCGCACCCATGAAGGTGGGCTTCACGATCGCGAGGTTGTCGACGATCTTGGGGACACGGCCGTCGACGGCGCACGGGAAGCCGATCGTCAGCTGCGACGTCAGCAGCACCTTGCCGAACGAGTGGGCCATCGGCAGCCAGCGGAACTCGAGGTCGTCCTCGGTCAGCGAGCCCGGCGCGGCGACGGCCGCGCCCTCGTACGTCCAGTTGTCGTGCACGAGGCGCACGCCCTTGGGACGGCCCGTCGTGCCGGACGTGTAGATCAGCGTGGCGAGCGACTCGGGGCCGGTCCCGGCGATGCGCTCCTCGAGGATGCCGGGGTGGTCGATGAGGTACTTCTCGCCGAGCTCCATCAGCTCGTCGAGCGAGATGACCCAGTCGCCGTCGGTCTCGCCCTCGTAGACCACGACCTTGGAGACGCTGGGCAACTCGGAGCGCTTCTCGCGCAGCTTGGCGACCTGCTCGTCGTCCTCGGCGAACACGAGGCGGCTGTCGGAGTCGGACAGGATGTACGACACGTCGTCGGCGACGGACGTCGGGTAGACGGTGGTCGTCGCGGCACCGGCGACGTTGGTGGCCAGGTCGGAGAGGATCCACTCGATGCGGGTGCCCGACGCGATCGCGACGCGCTGCTCGGGCTCGATGCCGAGCGCGACGAGGCCGGCGGCGATCCGCGACACCTTGTCGCCGGTCTGGGTCCAGGTCAGCGAGATCCAGTTCTCGTTCTCGTCCGGGTACCGGTAGGCCTCGCGCGGACCGGAGGCCTCGACGCGTCCGTAGAAGAGCTCTCCGACGGTGCTGGCGCGGTTCTCGACGATCTTGAGTTGTTCGGCAGTGGACACAGCCATGAGGGATTCTCCCGGGGGACGGCGGCACGGATTGTGATGCCCGTCACCCTACCCGCGCGTAGGTCCCCCGGGGAAGGTTTGGGCTGATCAGCGGGTCGCCGCCGCAGCCCTTTTCCCACTTTTGGACGCGGTTCCACGCGATTCGGACCGTGGGACGTGGATCAGCGTCCAAAAGTGGAGTGCACAGGCGCCCGCGGTCGGCTTCCGCCGTCCACAGGCACCAATCAAGACCTGTCGTCCGACTCGTGCGGGGGCGACGCTCGGGCCATGAGCGCGATCCCCGACGGGCTGCACGGCCGACCGTTCCGCACATCGGAGGCCACCGCGCTCGGCATCACCCGCCGGATGCTCGAGGGGCCCGGGTTCGATCTCCTGCACCGCGGTCACGGCGTGTGGGCCGTCGCCGGAGTTCCTCGCGACCTGCGGTTCATGCTCCGCGCCGACCTGCTGGTGATGCCGGGCGACGCAGCGGTCAGTCACCTCACGGGCCTTCAGCTCCACGGGATCGACCTCGACTCGACGACGCGGCACTGGTCCACCAACACCGTCCTGCGACGCCGGCTCGACGGCATCGGGCTGCACCGTCGCCAAGCTCCCCTGCGCGCCCAGCGGATCGACGGCATCCCCGTCCTGGCACCCGACCGCTGCCGGGTGAACGCCGCGATCATGCTCAGTCACCTCGAGATCGTGCGGATCGCCGATGCGCTGGTCGCCGCCGCGCTGACCACGCCCGAGCACTTCGCGGCCTACGCGTGGGGGCGCCACCTCCACGGCGTCCGCCGCTCGCGGACGAACGCCGGCCGGGTCCGCGAGCGCGTGCGGTCGTTCCGCGAGACCGACCTGCGGCTCGTGCTGACCCTCGCGGGACTGCCGGAGCCCGAGATCAACGCCGACATCTTCGACGCGTTCGGGAACCACCTCGGCTGCGGCGACCTGGTGCTGCAGCGATGGCGCATCGTGCTGGAGTACGACGGCTGGTACCACGAGCGCAGTGCCTCGCAGCGGCGCAAGGACATCCTGCGACGCGAGGCGCTCGAGGCCGACGGCTGGCTGGTGATCGTCGTGGTGTCGGGTGATCTCGACCGGCCGGCGAACCTCATCGGCAGGGTGTGGCGAGCCTTGGTGTCGCGCAGCTACGAAGGACCGGCGCCGCGGTTCGCGCCGTGGGCACTCGCGGAGCTCGCCCGCGACCCGAAGGCCTGAACCCTGCTTAGGGCGCCCGCTCTCCACTTTTGGACGCGGATCCACCCGCGACGAGCACACGGGCGTGGATCTGCGTCCAAAAGTGGAGAAGGAGCGCGAGAGCCGCGGAACCGGGTCAGGACTTCGTCTCGCCCGTCGAGAGCGCGGCGATGAACGCCTCCTGGGGGACTTCCACGCGGCCGACCATCTTCATGCGCTTCTTGCCCTCCTTCTGCTTCTCGAGCAGCTTGCGCTTGCGGCTGATGTCGCCGCCGTAGCACTTGGCGAGCACGTCCTTGCGGATCGCGCGGATGTTCTCGCGGGCGATGATCCGCGCGCCGATGGCGGCCTGGATCGGCACCTCGAACTGCTGGCGCGGGATGAGCTCCTTGAGCTTGCCCGCCAGCGCGACGCCGTACGAGTAGGCGCTGTCGCGGTGGACGATCGCGCTGAACGCGTCGACGGGCTCGCCCTGCAGCAGGATGTCGACCTTGACCAGGTCGGCGGCCTGCTCGCCGGAGAGCTCGTAGTTGAGCGAGGCGTAGCCCTTGGTGCGCGACTTCAGCGCGTCGAAGAAGTCGAACATGATCTCGCCCATCGGCAGCGTGTACCGGATCTCGACGCGATCGTCGGACAGGTAGTCCATGCCGCCGAGCTGGCCGCGCCGCGCCTGGCACAGCTCCATGATCGTGCCGATGTAGTCCGACGGCGCGAGGATCGTGGCCGAGACGACCGGCTCGTAGACCTCGGCGATCTTGCCGGCGTTCGGGTACTCGCTCGGGTTGGTGACGGTGTGCTCGCTGCCGTCCTCGAGCTTCACGCGGTACACGACGTTCGGGGCCGTCGAGATGAGGTCGAGATTGAACTCGCGCTCGAGCCGCTCGCGCACGATCTCCAGGTGCAGCAGGCCCAGGAAGCCGATGCGGAACCCGAAGCCCAGCGCACCGGACGACTCGGGCTCGTACACGAGTGCGGCGTCGTTGAGCTGCAGCTTCTCGAGGGCGTCGCGCAGGGTCGCGAAGTCGTCGCCGTCGATCGGGTACAGGCCGGAGAACACCATCGGATTGGGGTGCTGGTAGCCGCCGAGGGCCTGCTCGGCCGGTCGGCCGGCCGCGGTGACCGTGTCACCGACGCGGCTCTGGCGGACCTCCTTCACACCGGTGATGAGGTAGCCCACCTCGCCGACGCCTAGGTGGCCGGCCTTCACGGGCTCGGGGCTGATGACGCCGACCTCGAGCATCTCGTGCACGGCGCCGGTGGACATCATCTTGATCTTGTCGCGGTGGCTGAGCTTCCCGTCGACCACGCGGACGTACGTGACGACGCCGCGATAGGTGTCGTAGACCGAGTCGAAGATCAGCGCCCGCGGCGGCGCGTCGGGGTCGCCCTTCGGGGCCGGGACCTCGTCGACGATCAGGTTGAGCAGCTCCTGCACGCCCTGGCCCGTCTTGGCCGAGACCCGCAGCACGTCGTCGGGCTCGCCGCCGATGATGCCGGCGATCTCGGCCGCGTACTTCTCGGGCTGTGCGCCGGGCAGGTCGATCTTGTTCAGGACCGGGATGATGTGCAGGTCCGCGTCCATCGCCAGGTAGAGGTTGGCCAGCGTCTGGGCCTCGATGCCCTGGGCGGCGTCGACCAGCAGGATCGCGCCCTCGCACGCCTCGAGCGAGCGGCTGACCTCGTAGGTGAAGTCGACGTGCCCGGGCGTGTCGATCATGTTCAGCACGTACGTCGTGCCGTCGTCGTCGCCGTCGGACTTGGTGAACGGCATCCGCACGGCCTGGCTCTTGATCGTGATGCCGCGCTCGCGCTCGATGTCCATCCGGTCGAGGTACTGGGCGCGGGCGGCACGCTCGTCGACGACGCCGGTCAGTTGCAGCATCCGGTCGGCGAGCGTCGACTTGCCGTGGTCGATGTGCGCGATGATGCAGAAGTTCCGCAGCAGCTCGGGCGGCGTCTCGCCGGGGCTCGGGGCGGGGGTGGGGCGCGTCATGGTGACTCCATTGTCCACGACCGGCGAACCGGTCGTGACCAACGGATCAGCGCCAGGCGTACGCGATCACGACGTTGACGACGACGAGCGCCGCCACGACGTGGCCCCAGTTGTTCGGAGCGGGCAGCTTCTGCTTCATGAACGCGATCGCCGTGGCAGCGGCGGCGATGACGAGCTTGAGGCCGACCTTGGCGTTGTTCGGGTCGTGGACCGCCTCGCTGGCGGAGCCGATGCCCGTGAGCACGATGCCGATCACGAGGGCCGTCGCGACCGCGTGGGCCATGCCCCGGGGAACGCGCGGGGCCCGCAGGGACATCGCCCACAGGACGAGGGCCGCGGCCCAGCATGCGATGTGGACCCAGACGAGGATGTCGTAGAAGAGCTGCACGTGCGCATCGTACGTCCGCGTGCGGATTTGAGGACGAGGTGCCGACGCTGGTAGCATTGACGATTGCGTGTCCAGCCCACCGTACGACGGGCTCGGACGCGACCAAGACTTACATCAAACGGAACGACGAAAGAACAGGTTTGCCGTGGCGAACATCAAGTCGCAGATCAAGCGCAACCGGCAGAACGAGGCCGCGCGCGAGCGCAACAAGTCGGTGCGCTCGGCGCTGAAGACCTCCGTTCGCCGTTTCCAGGCCGCCGTCGAGGCGGGCAACGCCGACGAGGCCAAGACCCTCGCCGCCGACACCACGAAGAAGCTGGACAAGGCTGCCAGCAAGGGTGTCATCCACAAGAACCAGGCTGCGAACCGCAAGTCGGCCATCGCCAAGAAGGCCGCCTCGCTCTGAGTTCCGCCGAACGAGCCCCGCACCCGATGGGTGCGGGGCTTTTTCACATGCCGGCGTGGGCTACGACGCGCGGCTGCGCGCGACCGCGATGTCGATGATCATCCGCTCGACCGCGTGACCGGGCTCGGCCGAGCCGCCCTTGACCTGCAGGTCGGCGTGCGCCACCGCCTCGAGGGCCCGGCGCAGCGAGGCCTCGTCCCAGCCGCGGGCGCTCTGGCGCAGTGACCGGATCTTGAACGGCGGGGCCCCGATCTCGCGGGCGAGGTCGGCGTCGCGCAGGCCCGGGGCGGCTGTGGCGACCCGTGCCAGCTGGCGCAGGCCG
>NZ_DAMDLR010000006.1:0-88396 GCF_032084975.1 Aeromicrobium sp. | reverse complement strand
CTGGTGCGGGCGATCGACGCGGAGCGGGCGGCGTCCGCGGCGGCGGACTCGACGGCTCCGTGGGCGGTGGCGGTGCGGCCGCCGAAGATGATCAGCCCGACGAACAGGATGAACGCCGGCAGCCCAATGACGGCCTCGATCGTGGCCGAGCCGCTCTCTGGACGCGGGGTCATGGCGCGGTCAACCGTTCGACGGGCAGCGATGCCGATTGGGTGACGGTCGGTGACCAACCGGGGATGACGCTGAGGCTTCGTCCGCGGACGGTCACCGAGACCGTGGTGGCCGAGCGGGTGGCGGTCGCCCTCGACGCGGTGAGGACGTCGGTTCCGCCGGCGTCGGCGATAAATGCGGTGGCGGCGGTGACGCCATCGACGTCGCGGCCGGTCTCGCTGGCGGCCGCGTGGGCGCCTTCCTGGGCAGCGGCGATCGCCACGGCGCGGGCGTGGTGGAACAGGGCGGCCTGCATGCCCAGGAACATCACCGCGAACAGGGCAGGCAGCAAGATGATCAGTTCGACCGTGACCGCGCCGCGCTCGGCGGGCCGGTCAGCTGATCTGTCCGGCTTGAGACTGAACATAGGCCCGGATGGCGGCGACGGCGATGGCGACGATCGCGATCACGGCGACCGCCCATAGGACGTGCTCGGTGGTCACCGATCCGCGGTTGCGCCGGTGGTCGCGGTACAGGGCGAGCTGGAGCATGAGCAGAAGGCTGGTGAGTCGACTCATGATGGGTGTTCCTTTCATTGTGGGTCAGGTGTTGGTGAACATCCGCAGCAGGGCTGGGGTCACGAGCATGGCCATGAAGATGACGCCGAGCAGGGAGCCGGGGATGGTCATCCGTTCGCCGATGGCGTTGGCTTCGGCGATCTCGTCGCCGAGCATGGCGGTGCGCATGGCCGCGGATCGGGCGCGCAGGTTCGTGTAGACGGAGGCGCCTTCTTCGCCGGACAGGCGCATGATGTCGGCGAAATCGTCCAATTCGGGGAGCCCGAGTTCGTCGGCCAGCGCATGGAGGGCGTCCCACGGGGGCTGGCCGGACCACCGCGATCGGGTCAGTTCCTCGCTGAGGCGGCGGAACACCCACGAGTCGCCGACGTTCGCGGCCGCTTCCATGGCTTGGCGCACGCCGGCGCCGTTGTTGCGCTCGAGGGCGACCAGGTCGATGTAGGCGCCCAGCGCGCGGGAGAATTCGATGCGGGCCTTGCGGGCGTCGTCGACGGCGTTGTAGTTCGGCAGGAAGAACATCACGCCCGCCAGGGCCAAGGATCCGAGCGCGGGGATCACGAACGGCAGGCCGAGCCCGAGCAGGTCGAACAGCAACGCCAGCAGCGGCGCGATGAACAGGCCGAGGCCGGCGAAAGCGAGTTTGTCGCCGTAGAACCGGGCGACCGGAATCCGTAGCAACGCGAGCTCACGGGTTGGTGTCCTGATCCACAGCACCGGGGGGAGGTGCTTGATCGCCCACACGCCGATGCGTTCCTTGCCACGAGGTGCTCCGCCAGCGTCGTCGCCGGCGCTGACCCGTCGTTGCGGAGAGAGCCGGTTGAGCGCGTCGACCAGATCGGGTTCGGCCGGCAGCAATCGCACGGCAAGCAGCACGAGTCCAAAGCTGATCAGCACACCGGCGGTGAGCATCAACTGCAGTCCGGTGGTCATGACGCGACCCCGTCAGCGGCGGCAAGGAAGCGGGGCATCGGGCGGCCGATCGCCATGCGTTTCATCCACACGAGGGTGGCAACGTAGGCGGCGAGCAGCAGGACAAGGATGACCTGCCCGAGGGGCGAGCGGTACGGCTCGACGTACGTGCCCGAGATCGCCAGCACGACCAGCACGCCGACGCTGATCAGGGTGACCCAGCGGGCGGTGGCGCGGGGCTTGGCGCGGTCGGCTTCGATCTGACGGCGTGCCCGCACGTCGGCCGCGACGGACTCGGCCAGTCCTTCCAGCACGCTGGCCAGTCCGGCACCGCGACGCTGCGCCCCCAGGATGAGGTTCGCTGCGACGAGGTCGCCGGTGGCGTCGTCGAGCCCGTCAGCGAACGCCCGCAGAGCGTCCTCGGTCTTCCACCGGGCCCGCAGCCGCGACACCAGACGGGTGACGTCCGGGTTGATCGCCGCCGGGGTCGAACGCAGTGACGTGACGAGTGCTTGTTCGAGTCCGACTCCCACGGTGAGCACGCCGGCGAGTGTGCGGGTCCATTCCTCCATCGCCTCGAGCCGCACGATCCGCTGTTGCGCCGAAGACGACGAGAGCAGGACCGGGAGACCGACGAACGCGACCGGCGTCGCCACCAGCGCCAACACCCACCCGGTGATCGCGAACGCCAGGACTCCGGCGGCAACGCCAGCAAGCAGCAGTCGCAGCGTCTGCTTGGACAGCCGCGGGGTCCGATGCGGTCGTGGCGGGCGGTCAACGCGCTCGCTCGGTCGTAGTCCGATGAACAGTCCGATCACGCCGGCGACGACAAGGGCGCCGGCGAGGGCGGGGATGAGCACGATCATGACCGCACCTCCTGCTGCGCCAGGTAGGTCGCGAGATCGAACCCGTGGGCAGCCAGTGCCCTGTACCGGTCGGGCAGGACGGACGGGACCGCGACGCCCTCCGGGCCGGGGGCGAAGACGTGGGTGGCGGCGTAGCCGGTTTCGCGCTCGCCCGGGTCGACGGCGATGATCTCCGCGACCTGGCGGTGTCGCTTCGAGGTGCCGTCGACGGTCTCGTTCGTCATGTCCAGGTGGACGACGAGGTCGATGGTGGCGGCGAGTTTGCTGGTGGCCAGGTCGTGGGTGACGTGAGAGCCCGCTTCCATCGCGCAGGTGACAAGCTTGCGCAGAGCCGCGATCGCGTCGGAGGCGTGGGTCGTGGAGATCGAGCCGGTGCCGGACTCCATTGCTTTGATCATGGCCCAGATCTCCCGGCCGCGGACCTCGCCGACGATCTGGCGCTGCAGGTTGAACCGGAACGAATCCACCAAGGCTTCGTCGAGGGTGAACTCGCCGGCTTGGCGTCCGTCCAGGCCCCGTTCGCCAGATCCGGGTCGGGCTTCCCACGGATGCACGATCCGGTGCCGATCGGGAAGTTCGTGCAGATGCAGCTCGTACTCGGTCTCGAAGGTGCCGATCGCCTCCAACGGATCGATCTCAGCACACAGCGCACGGGCCAAGGTGGTCTTGCCGGCGCCCTGACTGCCGGACACCACGATGCTCTTGCGCGCCCGGACCGCGGCCCGCAGGAACGACGCCGCAACCGGCGTGAGCATGTCCCGGCGGACGAGGTCCTCTAAGGTGACCTGCATCAGTCGGTGCCGGCGGATCACTACCGAGGGTCGAGGTGTCACCCACGCCGCCGCGGCGAGTCGTGAACCGCCGTCGAGGCGCAGGTGTAGGCGTGGTTGGGCCTCGGAGAACCCGCGCGCGTTGACCTCGCTGCGAGACGCGAGGAAAACGAGGAAATCGATCAACTCCTCATCGGAGTCCGCCACGGGTGGCCCCTCGAGGAGGCTGCCGTCGGTGAGTTCGAGCAGGACGCGGTCGTGGCCGGTGATGATGATGTTCTCGACTCGGTCGTCGTCGACCAGCGGCTGCAACCGACCGAGTCGGAACAGGGAGTCGAACACCGCGCGGGCGGTGGCGTCCTGCTCGATCGGAGTCATCGTCGCGGCGCCGTCGTTGACCCGTTCAGCCAGGGTCGACTCGATCAGGTCGAGCACGATCGACCGGCCGAGTTCCTGCTGCGCTGCTTGGGACAGCCGGCCGCGGTCGCCCGCCACGGCCTGGCTGAGTCGGTCGGATGCCTGTGCCCGCAACGTCGCGACCAGCGGCCAGTCGACCGTGACGGCGCTCGCCGCGTCAGAAGTGTGCAGCGCCACGGTCTGGTGGAGGCTACGTCCGGTCGGCACACTCAGCAGGGGCAGTGGGGTGGCGAACAGCGGCAACTCGAGGAGGTCCGCGGCCAGACCGTCGGTGGGCTCGGTGGTCATCGCGCTGCTCCTTCGACGAGGTCGAAACGCTGTGCCCGGATGGCCGCATGGATCGCGGCGATCGCCGCGTTCAAGCTGCGCACGAGGGGAGCGGAGTCGAACTTGGTCGATGGCGGCGCTCCACGGTGGAGGACCGCGGCTGACTCCGGGTCGTCGGCGAGCGCTGCGAGAACCGGGAGTTTCACTGCCGTGGTGACCTCGCGGGCACGGTAGGGATCGCCTTCGCCGATGAGAAGAAGCTGCGGTTCGCGCCACTGGACCAGCGACCGGGCGACCGCGTCGCCCCGCGACCGGGTGGCCGACAGAGCGGGCAGTGACGTCCTGGTCGCGATGAGGACGAGGTCGGCGTTGTCCAGCAGGGGCGTGGGGGAGCCGGTCAGTCCAAGCCGTCCGACGTCGATGATGACGTCCTGACCTGTCGACTCGAGGTCTCGAAGGGCGACCGCCAGGGGCTCCCAGAGGTCCCGCAAGGCGGGGGCTTGGGCGTGAGATCTGGTGCCGGCGACGAACGAGACCTGGGTGTCGTCGATCGGTTCGGCGACCTCGGCGAGGGCGTCGGCGAGATCCGTGCCGGTGAGTGCCAGCTCGACAACGCCCGAGCGGTACTCGCGGGTGCCGCGAAAGTAGCCCGCCAGCAGGCCGGACCCACCGGTGGGGTCGGCCTCCACCAGCAGCACAGGGCGGGGCCAGCACAACGCCAGCCCCAAGCAGGTCGTCGTCACGCCGGGAGATCCGGACGCGGAGGCGAGCGCGATGACGGCCATCTCAGCGCTCCCGACTGTCCAAGACAATGGCGACATTGCCGGTGGCCGCTCGTGCAGCGAGAGTGGCCGCTTCGCCCTCCGCGACTTGCACGTCCACGACCAACTGCCCGGTCTCCTCGGAGTAACGGGTACCCACGACCTCCGCCGCACTGTAGGCGGCGGTCTGAGCTGGTGCTGCCTCCCCGGCCGGGGGTGTGACGACGACGCGAACGTTGTCGCCGACCTGCAGCGGTTCCGACGGCGCCTGGGCCGGCGTGACCGCGACACCGACGACCGATGCACCGTCGGCCGGGACGACGGTCACAGCCATCGCGCTTCGGGTGACCAGGCCGCCTTCGGCGATGTCGAGTGCGGCGCGTTTGCCGACCACCGTGTCCAGTGCCGAGCCCGGCAGCGGGTCCAGCGCCGGGTCGGTACTGATCTGCACGCGGGCCAGGTCTTCGGCCTCGATCACCGAACCGCGAGTGATCTCGGTTCGCGCCACCAGCACCTCAGTGCTGTTCGTGGTGGCGGTCCAGGCCCACGCTCCGAGAAGCCCGCCCAAGCCGATCAAGATGACTGCCGCCGCGACCAAACCAGGTCTGCGCCTGAGCTTGGGCGGGGGAGCGAGCGGGGGTCCGGCCGGACCCCCTGACCCGTGGTCAATGGTCCTGTCGTCACGAACGGCTGTACTCATGTTCACTGCCCTTCACCCCGGAGGCTCGCTACTGCACGAGCACCTGCGCTTCGCCGACGGCCACGCGGACCGATCTCTGCAACCCGTCCAGGCGGATCACTCCGCTCTGGCCGGCGCCTTGCCACGACACCACCCACTCCGACGTCGCGGTGACCGTGAACCTGTCGTCCGGCAGGCCACCACTCGACATCTCATAGGTGTGACCGCACGTCGGCGACTTCGACTTCCCGAACGCGGCCTTGTAGACCGTGCCCTTGTTCCGGCACGTGATTTTCGTGCCATCGCCCATGTCCCAGCGGATGGTTTCCACCCGCGCCGTCGCCGTGATCGTGATGCCGCCCGCGGACGCCGACGCCGCGATCGGCCCCCACGTGTGCTGGTTCGGCGAGGCGACCCACATCCACACCGGCATCCCCACGATCCCCATGCGGTCCGGGCCGGGCTCGGGCACGATCCCGATGTCGATCGCCCGCAGTCCCATTCGGTCGACGGCGATCTGGGCGACCTCTCTCGGGGTCGGTCCCGCACCCGAGTTCACCGGCGGAGTCGCCGACCAAATCTGGATCTGCAGATCAGTCTGCGGCTGCCAGCACTCATAGACGTTGCCGTCGCCCGGCTCGTGCCCCTGCCACGCCGGATCACCAGCGATGGGTTGTGGGTCAGCGAGACGGACGTAGCAGTTCAGGGCGTTCGACCAGTACCCAAAATCGGTGCTGCACGGGACCGGACCCGGAGGTGGCTTCGGGATCCCGCTCTTCGTCCCATCCCAGTAACAACTTGCACCGGAGCCGGAGTCGTCCGCCTCGGTGTCAGGGGGCTCACCGGTGTCGTTCGGGTCGGGTGGCTGTTCGACGCGGATCCGGCATTCGCCGGTCAGTGGATCCGTGACCTGGCAGGCAGGTTCTGCGTGCGCTGGCGTGGAGAGGGCCGTGGTGATCGCCGCGAGGACCGCGGCGTAGAAGAGGGTTCCCGCTACTGGACGACGCATGGCTCTTGCTCGAGGTCCTGGCTTGAGGCCACCCGCCACGCGCCATCGGGATCGGAGTCCCACTCGTAGTTTGCAATCGTGTGCCGGATCCATCCGGAGTCGGGTCGGTCGGCACTGACAACAGAAGCGCCGTTCTTGTCCACGAGGTCGGCGTCGGTCACGTCGTAACAAACATCGATCTGGACATTCGGGACCAAGCCGGCCTTCGGGTCGGAATTGTCGAGGTTCACCGTCTGGACCTTCAGCTCAGCGAGCTTCGTGTCACCGACCTGTCGACGTCCATCGCGACGCTCGGTACGCAGGAGATGTTGCTGCGACGTCAACTCCGTGCTGATGGCGACTGACTTCAGCTTCGAGCTCGACAAGGATGGGTTCTGGCGCAACCGGTCCGTGAGCGCGTAGAACTCGCGGAGCTTTGCCTCAGCAGCTCGCGAGGCGAGTTCCGACGGGGTCGGTGGCGTACTCGCCGTGGAGGCGGGGGCGGATGGCGAGGTCGAGGCACTTGCGGTCGGTCCATCGTCGTCGTCCGAACACGCCGCCAGCGCGACGAGCAGGAGTGCTGCTGTCGCGAGAAGCCGTACTCCGCGTGTGGTCGTCATCGCCCCCGATGCCTGCCTTCCTCCACGGGTGACCCGGGGAGGACGCAGACGGCGCGACCACCGAAAACCGGTGAAGACGCCGTCACGACCTATTGAGCCACCGGAGGCACGAGAAGCGCAACTGTCTTTCATGGCTGATCTGCTCCTTCCGAATTCGTAGTCCTGTACCGAAGGTGTGCCGTCGGTTCCGAACACCCCCTGCCGCCTGGGTGTTCGCGGCTGGTGTTTGGAGGGTTACACGTCTGGCAGATCGAGGTCGACTCAGTGGTGCCAACCTGTGGATAAGTCGGCACGAAATGGGTCTGTGGTTCGTCGCGGACACCTTCATGAGCAGGAGGTGGGCAAGCAGATGACGGTGTCGATGAAGCCCATGTCAGCGGGGGACGGCTACAAGTACCTGCTAAAGAGCGTGATCGTCGGGGACGGCAATCGAGCCTTGTCGACGCCGATGACGCGCTACTACGCCGAGTCGGGAACTCCTCCTGGTCGGTGGCTCGGGTCAGGCGTCGCGACAGTCGGCGACGGTTTGCTCCGCGTGGGTGATCCCGTGACTGGAGAACAGCTCGCGCGGCTGATCGGGATGGGCCGAGACCCCGTCACCGGTGACCAACTCGGGCGGGCGTTCCCTAGGTACGCGACGGTGGCGCACCGGATCGCGGCGCGAGTAGCGGGCTTGAGCGCGGACCTCTCGGCTCCGCAGCGCAAGGACGTGGTGGCTCAGATCGAGTCCGAAGAGCGCGAGATGGGGGAGCAGCGCGCGGTGGCTGGGTTCGACTTTACGTTCAGCGTGCCGAAGTCGGTCTCGGTGCTGTGGGGTGTAGCTGACGCCGGTACTCAGGCGCTGATCGTCGAGGCCCATCACGCATCGGTCGCCGACGTCGTAGATCTTCTGGAGCGCGAGTTGGCGACCACCCGACGAGGGGTCGATGCAGGTGACGGGGCGGTGATGCAGGCCTACGTCGCCGGCATCATCGCCGCTGCGTTCGACCACTGGGACTCCCGTCTCGGCGATCCACAACTACATACCCATGTCGTGATCTCGAACAAGGTCAAGACTGCCGCCGACGGGCGCTGGCGCAGTCTCGACAGCCGACCGCTTCATGCCGGTGCGGTGGCAATGTCAGAGCACTACAACGCCCTTTTGGCCGACCGGATCACCCGCAGGTTTGGCCTGGACTGGGAGCAACGTGAGCGGGGCAAGGACCGCAACCCGTCGTGGGAACTCGCACACGTGCCAGACCTCCTCATCCGGGCGTTCTCCAGCCGGTCCCGCGCTATCGAGCTGGAGAAGGACCGACTCGTCGGCGAGTACACCGACGCGCACGGGAAACGGCCTTCGAAGACAACCGTCATCAGGCTCCGAGCCCAAGCCACCCTCGCCACCCGACCTGAGAAGCAGATCCGTTCATTAGCCGACCTGACGGACGAGTGGCGCGACCGTGCTGACCAGATCCTGCAAGAGAACTCCTTGGCCTGGGCCTGTCGCCTCACCGATAGGCGAGAAGCACGACGGACCCTCCGCGCTGACGACATCGACCTCGATGTCATTGGCATGCTCGGCGACTCGGTCATCGGAGCCGTCGGCGAGAAGCGCGCCACCTGGCGCCACTGGAACCTCTGGGCGGAAGCCTCCCGCCAGACGATGGGTTGGCGATTCGGCAGCACAGAGGACCGCGAGGCTGTCGTCCGTCTGATCGTTGACGCGGCCGAGCGGCAGTCGCTCATGATCACGCCGCCCGAGCTCACCGCGAGCCCACGGGTATTCACCCACGAGGACGGAACATCACGCTTCCGTCCGCGTCACTCGATCATCTACAGCTCGACCGAACTCCTCGCCGCCGAAGACCGGCTCCTCGCACGCGCACACGACACCACCGCCCCGGCGGTCGATCTCGGTGTGATCGAACGCCTCGCCCACAAGAACTCGAAGGGCAGACGACTCAGTCAGGAACAGGCCGGGGCTCTCGCGCAGATCGCCGTGTCAGGACGGCGAATCGACGTGATCATCGGTCCGGCAGGGGCCGGCAAGACCACAGCGATGGATGCACTACGACGAGCGTGGCAAGCCGCGCACGGCAAGGGCAGTGTCGTCGGACTCGCGCCGAGCGCGGTCGCAGCCCAAGTCCTCGCGGGCGACCTGGGCATCGCGTGTGAGAACACCGCGAAGTGGCTCTACGAACACGACCAGGACAGGGCCGTGTTCCACGCCGGTCAACTCGTCATCATCGACGAAGCCACCCTTGCCGGCACCCTCGCACTAGACCGGATCACCGGCCTGGCCGAAACCGCAGGTGCGAAGGTCCTGCTCGTGGGGGACTGGGCACAACTGCAGTCCGTCGATGCCGGGGGAGCTTTCAGCCTCCTCGCCGAAGCGCGCGACGACACCCCCGAACTGACCGAAGTGCACCGGTTCACCCACGACTGGGAAAAGACCGCCTCCCTCGAACTGCGCTTCGGTCGCCCTGAGGTCCTCAACACCTACATCCGCCACGAAAGGGTCCGAGAAGGATCCACCGCGCAGATGATCGACGCGGCCTACCTCGGGTGGCGCACCGACACGCGATCCGGTCGCGAGAGCATCTTGGTCACTGAATCCGCTCACTCGGTCGTCGAACTCAACACTCGGGCCCGCGCCGAACGGATCCTGGACGGCGACACTGAATCCGGCTCCGAAGTCCGACTCGGCGACGGCACCCACGCCTCCGTCGGCGACCTGATCATCACCCGTCGTAACGACCGCCGCCTGACACCAGCACGCGGCGGTTGGGTCCGCAACGGGGATCGATGGCGCGTCGCGGCTGTCGGCCGCGACGGCTCCCTCCACGTCGAGCGGACCGGCGTCCGACTCGGTCGCTCGGTCACCCTTCCCTCCGCCTACGTCGCCGAGAGTGTCGACCTCGGCTACGCCGTCACCGCCCACCGCGCCCAAGGCGTCACCGTCGACACAGCCCATGTCGTCGTCTCCACATCCACGACTCGCGAGAACTTCTACGCCTCCATGACCCGCGGCCGGGACAGCAACATCGCCTACGTCACCCTCGACCAACCCGACGACAGCCACAGTGCTCCCGGGCGCGACGAAGTGTCCGGAAGATCCATCCTTCACGGAGTCCTCCGGCATTCGGGCGCCGAACTCTCGGTCCACCAGAGCATCGAGGCCGAGCAGGACCGGTGGTCGTCGATCGCGCAAATGGCCGCCGAGTACGAGACGATCGCCGCCGTCGCCCAACGCGACCGCTGGATCGCCCTCCTCGCCAACGTCGGCCTCACTGACGACCAACTCGGGGCGCTCCTCGGCTCGGATTCCTTCGGCCCGCTCACCGCCGAACTTCGCCGAGCTGAAGCAAACAACCTGAACCTTGAGAGCGCGCTGCCACGCCTCATAACGCGGCGGTCACTCGCCGACGCCGACGACATCGGGGCCGTGCTTATCAGCCGTATCCAGGGGGCCGAGGCTCAGGCGAGCAGGCACCGCCGGAAGGACTCACGACGGCTCATCGCCGGGCTGATACCCCGGGCAAGCGGAGCGATGGCACCCGGCATGGCCGACGCGCTGATCCAACGTCAGCACCTCATCGAGTCACGCGTATCCGCACTCGCCGAAGCGTCGCTCGCGCAACAGGAAGGTTGGCTCAAGCGACTCGGAACACCCCCGGGTGGGGGCAGGCTGCGCGAACGATGGCTCCAGGAACTTCGCACTGTGGTCGCCTATCGAGACCGATATGCCGTCGACTCTGATGCCGTTCTGGGCGACGCTCGCTCGGACACCCAGCGACTCGACCACGCCCGAGCCGCGCAGGCGATCAGGCGCGCACGCACCATCTCCGACGAGGCCTGCGACCCTTCGCCAGTCGTAGATCCACGAACCGCAGCCCGCGAGAGGTCCCATTGAGAACCACACGGTCGGCCCATCCCAACTTATCCACAGATCCGCGTCCTGCAGACGCGCATCGGCGGTGGGGACCGGAAAGTTGGATCACACACACCGAACGAGTTCACTCATGATTGCTTTGTCGCTCCGGACAAGCGCCTGCATCCACAGGTACCTGCGGAACACCGCGCCCACCAACATCGCCGTTGCTTGGCTTCGCTCGCCGCACGGCAGCACTTGGGCCATTCCCATCGGACTCATGCTCGCGATCGGGTACCTCCACGCGTCGAGTTTCTGTGCCGTGATTGTCGAATCCGGTGGCCCGGGGTGGATCAACCTCCTGGTCATCCTCTTCTTCTGGAACTCCCTGAAGTTCGTCTGGGTCGCGATATTCGGAATGCGTCGAGTAGCCCCGATCGTCTCGCGTGCCGACCATCGGAAATGTCGGGCAGGTCCGCGTTGCGATGCCCATCCTGTTTGAAGGGTCGGGGCGCATCATTCCGAGATGGGGGATGGGCATCCGATGGTGGAGCAGTCTCCGGTGCTCCTCAGTGACTACGCCAGATGAACCTGTACTATCTGCGTATGCACGCAGATAGATCAATAGAGTTGCCATCGCCGGATGAGGTCGACCTCGCTGTGGAGGTGTTCCGGATGCTCTCGGACGGGACGCGTCTGACGTTGCTGTGGTGCCTGCTCGAGCGGGAGATGTCGGTGGGCGAGTTGGCCGGCACGGTAGACAAGTCGCCCGCAGCGGTTTCGCAGCATTTGGCGAAACTGCGTCTGGCGCGATTGGTCCAGACACGACGGGCCGGCAACACGATCTACTACCGGCTCGACAGCGATCATGCCCGTCAGCTGGTGCTCGACGGCATCCACCACGCAGAGCACCAAGGCACCGGTGTGCCGGCACACCATCGCGGCGACGCTGCCGTGCGCGAATTGCCTAGGTCGAACGAGTCATGAGTAGTCCGCACGATCACCCGCACCATGACACCGATGACCAGCACGACGGACACGATCACTCGCACGGCGACGACCACGAGCATCCCGGCGGGATCAAAGGCTTCGTGCTGTCGATCCTCAAGCCCCATAGTCACGATGCAGCCGACTCGATCGACTCGGCATTGGAGTCCAGCAGGGAGGGGATCCGCGCACTCAAGATCAGCCTCGCGGTGCTCCTGGTCACGGCGGTGGCGCAAATGCTGGTGGTCATCCTGACCGGGTCGGTCGCCTTGCTCGCCGACACGATCCACAACTTCTCCGACGCCCTGACCGCTGTCCCGCTGTGGATCGCCTTCGTGTTGGTCCGCAGGCCTCCGACCAAACGATTCACCTACGGACTGGGTCGCGTTGAGGACGTCGCTGGCCTCTTCATCGTTCTGATGATCGCCCTGTCAGCGGTCATCGCCGGCTACGAATCGATTCATCGACTGATCAATCCCCGAGACATCACCAACGCCGGGATCGTCCTTGCGGCTGGAGTCATCGGATTCGCAGGCAACGAGCTCGTTGCCGTCTACCGGATCCGGGTCGGTCGCAAGATCGGCTCCGCCGCGCTCGTCGCCGACGGGCTCCATGCGCGCACGGACGGATTCACCTCCCTGGCCGTGGCGGTCGGTGCCATCGGCGTCATGGCGGGTTTCCCGTTGGCCGATCCCATCGTCGGGCTTCTGATCACGGTCGCGATCCTTGTCGTGCTCAAGGGTGCAGCCACCGAGGTCTTCCGCCGCCTCCTCGACGGCGTCGACCCGGCCCTGGTCGACCAAGCCGAGGCCTCATTGACCAGCACGCCCGGAGTGATCGGGGTTGATTCAATCCAACTCCGCTGGATCGGCCACCAGCTCCACGCCGAGACCAGCATCAACGTCGACGGCGCCCTCGACCTCAGGTCTGCGCACGACATCGCACACCACGCCGAGGACCGTCTACGCCAGTCCGTCCCCAAGCTCACCGAGGCGACGGTGCATGTCAGCCCGCCGTTGGTTGTCTAGCCGGGTGCTGCGTGGGCGTCAGGGAACCACGGGGAGTCGCACGACGAAGGTCGCACCGAGGCCTGGGCCGGGACTGTCGACCGTGAGCTCGCCGCCGTGTGCCTCGGTGAGGGATTTGGCGATGCTCAGCCCGATGCCGCTGCCGCCATGTCCACGATCGCGGGCGGTGTCGGCCCGGTAGAAGCGGTCGAAGATGTGCGGGAGATGCGCTGCGTCGATGCCGTCCCCATCGTCGGCGACGGTGTACTCGATCCAGGAGCCCTGCTGGCTGCAGGACACGGAGATGGTTCCGGACGCTGCGGCGTGCCTCACCGCGTTGTCGAGCAGATTGCTCAGCACCTGGCCGATCCGTTCGGCGTCGGCCAGGATCGTGGCGTCGGTGTCGAGGCGGGTGGCGAATCGCACGCCCGCGGCAGCATGCTGTTCGGCGGCTGCTGCGACGGTCCTTTCGGCCAGGGTCGCGGCGACGATGGGGCGCATCGTGATCTGCAGCCGGCCCTCTTCTGCGCTGGAGAGGGCTGAGACGTCTTCGGCCAGGCGGTGCAGTCGACGGGTGCTTCGGCGCAGCGTGTCGATGGTCGAGTCATCGAGGTTCCGCACGCCGTCCTCCACTGCTTCGAGGTGGGCGTCGATGATGGCGAGGGGGGTGCGCATCTCGTGCGCGAGGTCCGACAGCATGCGGCGTCGGGACGTCTCCACTGCGTCGAGTCGCCCGGCCAGGGAGTTGAAGGTCGCGGCCAGGGTGGCGAACTCGCCCCCCAGTCTCGGGTCGGGGACACGCGTGCCATACTTGCCGGTGGCCACCTCGGACGCCGCTGCCGTGACCGGCGCGATGGAACGCCTCACGCGGCGGCTCAGGTAGTAGGAGACGGCGAAGGCAACCAGGAACGCCGTGACGAGTGCGACCGACAGCGAGATGAGCAGCGCCGACGCGAACGCCTGCTCGACGTGGTCGGTCTCGGCTGAGGTGTGTTCGACGCCGATGCGTTGGAGGTGGTCGTGGAAGATGCCTGGGGCGACGAGCGAGGCCACCGCCCACGCGGTGAGCGCACTCGAGACCAGGACGAGAGCATGGGCCCCCATGAGCCGGGCCGCGAAACCGGACTGGGCGCGGGGACTGTTCGCCCCCGTCGGTTCCGTGCGTCGTCGGGCCATCAGCCGGTGCCCATCCGGTAGCCGACACCGCGGACGGTGCGGACGTACTTGCCCTCGCTCGGGTCGTCCCCGAGCTTGCGGCGCAGGTGCCCGACGTGAACGTCGACGAGGTGCTCGTCACCGACCCACGCAGCTCCCCAGACCGCGTCGATCAACTGGCGCCGACTGAAGACCATGCGTGGTCGCTCCGACAGGACTGCCAGCACGTCGAACTCGGTCCGTGTCAATGACACAGCCTCGCCGTCCACCCAGACATCGCGTCCTGCCGGCGCCACCCGCAACGCGCCGAAGACGCGAGTCTCCGGCGTCTCTTGGTTTCCTTGAAGCCCACGGGGGCGGCGCAGGAGCGCTTGGACGCGTGCCATGAGTTCGCGGGGGCTGAACGGTTTGGTGACGTAGTCATCGGCGCCGACGGACAGCCCGATCAGGGTGTCCATCTCGTCGCTTCGGGCGGTGAGCATGACGATGTAGGCATCGGAGAAGGTCCTCAGTTGGCGACAGGCCTCGACACCGTCGAGGGATGGAAGCCCCAGGTCGAGGATGATCAGATCGGGATCGATGTCTCGGGCGCGGTGGACGGCCTGCAGGCCGTCGTGGATCACCGTGACCTCGAAACCGTCTCGCTCGAGGTAGCCGCCGACCACCTTGGCCAACTCGATCTCGTCCTCGACCACCATGGCCCGCCGCCCGGACATCGGTTGGCCCGGCGTGCCCGAGGTTCGACTCGCGGTGGCGCCTTCCGTCCCGGTCTGATCAGCCATGCACCCATCGTGACAGCGCCACCGAAGCCTCCCATTGGTTTGTCACGGCGTGATGAGCTGCGTCACGACCCCAGGAGTTGACTCATGAGTTTGATCTCGGCCTGCTGGTCGCTGATCACCTTTTCGGCCATGGCGATCGCGTCCGGGTTCTTGCCGTCGTCCACCTCGGTCTGTGCCATCTCGACCGCGCCCTGATGGTGCTCGATCATCGACTCGAGGAACATGCGGTCGAACTCGGTGCCCGAAGCGTTCTCGAGGTCCTTCATCTGTTCGGCGTCCATCATTCCGGACATGGCGCCATCACCCATGTCGTGGCCCATGTCGCCGTGGTCCATCTCGCCGGACGGTGCATCCTCTCCCCATTGCTCCAGCCAGCCGGTGAGCGTCTCGATCTCGGGCCCTTGGGCCTTCTCGATGTCCTCGGCCAACGTCTTCACGTCCGTGGCACCCGCGCGGGTCTTCGCCAGCTGCGACATCTCGATGGCCTGCTGGTGGTGCGGGATCATCTGTTGCGCGAAATCGACGTCCGCATCATTGAACTTCGCGGCCTGGCCGGACGACTCGCTCGTGCCGTCCGCGTCGCTGGCCGAGTCGTCACCACACGCGGTCAACGCAAGACCCATGGTGGTGACCAAGGCGAAAGCGGCCAACATCTTCTTCATCAGGTTTCTCCATCTGGTTGTTTCATCGATGACGAATCGAGTCTTGCGGGCGAACGTGAAGCCCTACGGGGGAGTGGAGTCAAGATTCTCTGAAGATTGGGCGGTGCTGGGCTTAGTCGCTGAGCACCGGGGCGGTGCGTTCGGGCGACAGGTCCAGTCTTCTCAGGAGTTGGGCATTGAGCGCCACGACGACGGTGGAGGCGGACATGAGTACGGCTCCGACCGACATCGGCAGGATGAACCCGATCGGGGCGAGCACGCCGGCCGCGAGCGGGACGGCGGCCAGGTTGTAGCCCGCGCCCCACGCGAGGTTCTGGACGCTCTTGCGGTAGGTGGCCCGGCTCAAGTCGATGACGGACAGGACCGAACGAGGGTCGTCGGAGGCCAGGATGATCCCGGCGGATCCGATGGCGACGTCGGTGCCGGCGCCGATGGCGATCCCGACGTCTGCCTGCGCGAGCGCCGGAGCGTCATTGACGCCGTCGCCGACCATCGCCACGCGGCGTCCTTCACCTTGGAGTTGGGTGACCTTGGAAGCCTTGTCCTGCGGCCGAACGCCGGCGTAGACCCGATCGATGCCCAGCTCCGCAGCGACCGAGTCGGCTACGGCTTGGGCGTCGCCGGTGATCATGACGACCTGGACGTCTCGGTCGTGCAGTGCTTGTACGGCGGCGCGGGACTCTTCGCGGATCTCGTCGGCCAGACGTAGAGCGCCCACGACCGCGTCGTCGACGGTGACGTGCAGAATGATCGCGCCTTCGTTCCGCCAGGGGTCGACGGCGGGAAGCTCCTGCTGTGCGGTGCGTTCGAGCATGGCGGGACCCCCGACTCTGACGGTGGATCCCTCAACGAGGGCGGAGACACCTTCGGCCGGGTGCGAGGCGAACTCTTCGGCTGGGGGTACCGACAGCCCGCGGTCGCTGGCGGCGCGGACGATGGCCTTCGCCAGCGGGTGTTCGGAATCGGATTCGGCGGCTGCTGCCAGCCTGAGCAGGTCGTCGGCGTCCAATGAGCCATCGGTTGCGGGTTCCACGGCGGTGACGGTCGGCTGGCCCTTCGTCAGGGTGCCGGTCTTGTCGAAGAGAACGGTGTCCACGTGACGCATCGCCTCCATCTCCAGGCGGTCCTTCACCAGGACACCGGCTCGGGCCGCGCGTTCGGTCGAGATCGAGATGACCAGGGGGATCGCCAAGCCCAGGGCGTGGGGGCATGCGATGACAAGGACGGTGATCGTCCGGGTGACACCATCTTCCGGCAGGCCGATCAGTGACCAGACGATGAACGTGACCACGGCTGACCCGAGGGCGAACCAGAACAGCCACCCGGCGGCGGTGTCGGCCAGTCGCTGGGTTCGTGACGCCGAAGCTTGGGCGTCGGCGACCAGCCGTTGGATGCCGGCGATGGCGGTCTCGTCGCCGATCGCGGTCACCTCGACACGCAGCCCGGAATCGGTGGCTACCGTCCCGGCGACGACCTGGTCCCCGACGTCACGGCGCACGGGACGGGACTCGCCGGTGATCATCGCCTCGTCCATCGACGCCGAACCGCTGACGACCTTGCCGTCAGCCGGGACGCTCCCGCCGGGTCTGACGACCACGACATCGCCAACACCCAAGTCGGAAGGGGAGACGACGACGACGTCGTCGCCCTCGACCCGCTCGGCCTCGTCCGGAAGGAGGGTCGCGAGCGAATCGAGCGCCGACGTGGTGCGAACGAGGGACCGCATCTCGATCCAGTGCCCCAGCAGCATGATGGACACCAGCAGGGCCAGCTCCCACCAGAAGTCCAGGTGGTGTGCCAACAGGCCGAGCGTGGAGCCCCAAGAGGCGATGAACGCGACACTGATCGCCAACGCGACCAGCAGCATCATCCCCGGCTTGCGCGAGCGGATCTCAGAAACGGCGCCGCTGAGGAAGGGGCGTCCGAACCAGGCATAGAGGACGGTGCCCAGGATGGGGGAGACCCACTCGAGACCGCGAATGTCTGGCAGTGAGTAGCCGGCCAGATCAGCGAACATCGGCGAGAGGACGACCGTCGGGACCGCCAAGGCCAGCGATCCCCAGAACAGCCGTCGGAACATGCCGACGTGATCCCCATGACCGCCGTGTCCTCCGTGGTCGCCATGGCCGGCGTGATCGTCGTGCTCGCCATGGCCGGCGCCGGCGTGGTCCTCGTGACCGGTGTGTCCAGCGTGCTCGCCGTGGTCGGTGTGGGAGTGCGAACTGGTGTGGGCGTGATGTTCGTCGGTCATCTACGTGCCTTCCGATCCGGTCTTGGCGCGGCCGTCAAGATATAGCCATTATACCCCTAGGGGGTATAACGGGACCTCAAGCCATTTGAAGGGTGGTTAGGCAGGTCGGTGCGTCGGCTTCGGTGTCGAACTCGACGCTGCCGGTCTTGTCGCCCAAACGGATCGTCATCGCCCCTTCGATGTCGAAGGGCAGCCAGAACCCAACGAATCCGTTGTCGAGGGTCTTGACGTCCTTGTCGCTCAGTACGTCCCCGGTGGAGTCGTCCACGATCAGTAGTCCCGACATCCCGCGATCCGCCAGGTCCCGCCGCTGGTGGTCTCGAACTCGGAGAAGTCGAGCTGCCAGACCTGGTCCGGGCCGGTCGGCTCGTCAGCGAAGGCGGCCTTGCGACGCTCGCGTTGGTACTGGTCGGGCAGGATGAGCCCTTGGTCGCGCAGCCGGCGCAGCACGGTCGCCTCGGAGACGACGTGACCGTCGTGTCGGACCATCGCCCAGATCTTGCGGTGCCCCCACGCCGGATGCTTCGCGGCGTGCTTATCGACCAACGCCGCAGCAGCGTCAGGCGCCGGTCGCGGGTGCGGCTTGCGGGCCGGCTCGCCAACCCGAGCTCGGGCCTGCCAACGCCGCCAGGTCCGTTCCGGGATGTCGAAGATCATGCACCACCTCGCGGTCGACATCCCGGCTTCGCGCCTGATCAGCTCGAGGTCCTCGAAGGGCCCAAACGGCCCTCCGCGCTCTTCTTCCAGACCCGGATCTCGGCCGCGGCCTCGCCGAGCGCCTGGGTCAGCTCGACGACCTCGGCCTCGAGTTGCTCCTCGCGCGAGGTCTGCCCGCTACGGCCCGCCGCAAGCGCGGTCTTGCCGGCTTCGTGGAACTCGGCCTTCCAGCGGCCGATCGACTGCTCGCTGACCTTCCGAGCGCCCACGCGATCGCCGAGATGACCACGGCGAGCACCGCGAGGATCAAGCCGACGGTCATCGAGGCACCAACGATCGAACTGAGCTGCCGGATCCTGGGCAGACCGTCGGAGTCCGGGTTGATGTTGACCTCCGTCGCCAGACTGGTCGCGAAACGGGTTGAGTCGAGATGGAGCACGGTCCCTCCTGATGGGCTTGGTTCTGGTGCACAGGTGCGCGCCCCGTCCCGTGGAGCCCACTCGTGGCGCCGGCCGCTCAGAGCTGGGCGCCGAGATCGAGCAGCCAATTCGCCCACGCCAGCGGGCCCCCGGTGAGCACTGCACCACCAAGGGCGACCAGCAAGCCCGTCTTCGCCTTGGTCCCGGCGTGCCAGCTGCCCTGCGCCGTAGCGAGGGCCCACATCGCGGCACAGACGACCACCATCAGGACCACGGTCAGCAGGCCATACGTGAGTAGGGCGCCGACGAGATGGCGCAGGCTCGCGTCCGCACCCAAGGCGCCGAAGTCCGGGCTGGACGCGGGCGGCATCTCGGGGAGTCGATGGGTCACGCCCTGCAGGTGTTCACGCGTGCATCGGGCGGGCCATGACGTTGGGGCGTGTTGGCATCGCGACCGGGTGGCCGGCCGCGGTCTGTCTCCTTCTCGATGCGGAGAACTACAGGTACCGGCAGACCTGCTCGGGACTGCACGTGTCCGGGTCCGGCTGCGCGGCGTCGTGCCTGAGTTCGGCAATAGTGTCATGCAGGGCGGTGAGCCGAGCGATCTGCTGCTCGATCTCGGCTAGGCGCTCGTCGAGAAGATCGCGCACGTGCTCACACGGCGCGGCGCCGTCATCGCGAATGTCGAGGATCTGGCGGATCTGAGCGAGGGTGAGTCCCGCCGCCTGGCCGCGGTGGACAAAGTCGATCCGGGCGACAGCGACGGACGGGTAGTCCCGATAACCCGACGGCGTCCGATCGGCTGGGGGCAACAGCCCCAACTGCTCATAGAAGCGGAGAGCCTTCGGAGTCGTCCCGGCCGCAGCGGCCAGTTCCCCGATGCGCATCGCGGTCACCTCTCGTTCGGCAGGAGCACGCTTGACCTTCCCCTGCACTGGAACGTCAAGTATGGCTGAACAGATCAGAAAGACCGAAGGGTTGAAGGAGACAGCAGCGATGCCTACGAAGTACGACCTTGCCATCATCGGATCGGGCGGCGGTGCGTTCGCCGCGGCGATCCGCGCGACCGCGCTGGGAAAGTCGGTGGTGATGGTCGAGCGCGGCACGCTCGGCGGGACCTGCGTGAACACTGGGTGCGTGCCGTCGAAGGCGCTCATTGCCGCGGCTGGCGCGCGGTACTCCGCCGCCGACGCCCCGGACTGTTTCCCGGGGATCTCAACGACGGCAGGCCCAATCGACATGCCCGCGCTGGTCGCCGGAAAAGTGGCGCTGGTCGAGTCGCTGCGGGGCGAGAAGTACGCCGACGTTGCTGAATCCTACGGCTGGCAAGTGCGGCAGGGAGTCGCCGCGTTCGCTGGCTCGCCGGATGCGCCGGGGCTGAATATCACCGCCGCCGACGGGATGGCCGAGACCGTCGAGGCCGAGCACTACCTGGTCGCAACCGGCGCTCGACCGTGGGTCCCGCCGATCGACGGCCTGGATAGCGCGGGGTACCTGACCTCGACCACGGCCATGGAGCTGCTCGAGGTCCCCAGGTCTCTCCTCGTCCTCGGCGGAGGCTACGTCGCCTTGGAGCAGGCCCAACTGTTCGCCCGACTCGGTTCCGAGGTCACGCTGCTGGCCCGCTCCCGACTCGCATCGAAGGAGGAGCCTGAAGTCTCCTGGGCGCTTGAGGACGTCTTCGCCGACGAGGGCATCCGCGTCGTCCGCAGCGCGGTACCCACCCGGGTGACCCGGGCCGCAGGGGCCGGGCTGGTCGTGGTGACCGCGGACGTATCCGGCGTCTCGCAGGACTTCCGCGCCGACCAAGTCCTGGTAGCCCTCGGACGCCGCCCCGTCACCGACGGACTCAACCTCGACTCTGTCGGAGTCAAGACAGGGGAGTCCGGCGAGGTGGTCGTGTCTGACAGGATGCAATCCTCGAATCAGCGGATCTGGGCCGCGGGCGACGTGACCGGGCACCCCGAGTTCGTCTACGTGGCCGCCCACCACGGCACCCTTGTGGCCGAGAACGCGTTCCTCCACGTCGACCGGACCGTCGACTACTCTCGTCTGCCGCGGGTGACGTTCACCGGCCCCGCGATCGGCGCGGTCGGGATGACCGAGAAGGAGGCGATAGGCGCGGGAATCCGCTGCGATTGCCGCGTCCTGCCGCTGCGCCACGTGCCCCGAGCACTGGTCAACCGCGATACCCGTGGGTTTATCAAGTTCGTCGTGAACGCCGACACAAGCGAGATTCTCGGCATCACTGCCGTCGCCAAGGACGCCGGCGAGCTCGCCGCCACCGGCGTCCACCTGCTCGGCAAGACCATCGCCGAAGTCGTTGACGCGTGGGCCCCTTATCTCACCATGACCGAAGGACTCCGGCTCGCCGCAAGAGCCTTCACCACCGACGTCTCACAGCTGTCGTGCTGCGCGTGAACGGGCGGCACTGGTACTCACAGGCAAGGGCGATGCCGCCGATGCGGACGGTTCTTGCGCTCGCGCAGCGGAAGGCCTGGCCGCACCCGCTGTCCCGGTCATCTCGGTGCCTCCGCCGAACTCGACTTGACCGAGCGTTCGATGAGATCGTTCGGCGTGCAACAGACGACTTCACACGGCCACGCAGCTTCTCCCCGCGAAGCGCCATCCCCCCGATGACCGGCGGACGGACCAGATTCGGCCCTGCCAGATGAGGTACTCGACCCCGATACGCTCGGCATTCACCTTGAGCCAGTTCGTCGCGTTCCAGCCGTTCTCGAGGGCAGCGCCGACGGCTCGCGTGCCGATGGCGTTGCCGAAGGTTCCGTCGCACGCTCGGCCGGCGGCGTGGTCGTTCGTCGCCGGGCCGCCCGGCCGCCAGACGCCCACGACGAGCCCGGGAAGTGACTCTCGAGCTGCCTCAGGACGTGAGCGGTCCGTGCGGTGATGTGGCCGGTCAACGTCGGATCGTCGACCGACTGCCCCGGGTCGGTACCGGTAAAGATCGCCGCATCGTCGGGTTGGGTCGAGCACCCCGGTCCCGTCGCCGCGTCCGACTGAGTCGCGCTGTCGTCCGTCGCGCCACTGGTGGCGAGCCAAGGTTCGGATCGAGGGGAGCCGCGGTTGCACTGCCCGGTCCGACTTCGAAGTGCAGATGGGCGCCGGTCGAGTAGCCGGCGACACCGACGTCAAGCCCTGACCACGACGCGTGGCTTCACGAGATTCGAACCGTGGCCGCTTACCGCGACCTGCACCGGGTCGATTCAGATACCGGGCTCGGCAACGTCTCCTCGGAGGCGCAGCTGTCGGACCGAGCACTAGCCACGCAAGCCATCCGACGAGCTCGCGCCATGGCCGACGGGGGATCGCGTGCTTGCGTCGCCGTCCACCTCGACCTCCACGGCGCCTAGTTGGAGACCGTCGCAAGCAGGCAGAGAGCGCCGCTCAGGACGTGCAAGACCAGGTACCTCGGTTCTTGTTCATCGGCGACTCGACGGCCGATCTCAACCAGAGACAAGGGTTCGCTCCGGTGGATCTCTTAGCGCGTGTCGTCCTCGCGTGGAAGGTTCTCGGGAATTTGCCGGCGGTGGTTTGTCGTAGTCGAAGCCTGTTCGCGGGCACGCTCCTCGCGCCTCATCAGGAGGGCGCCGGCCGCCGCCCCCGTGACGATCACGATGTCGGCGAAATTTCCGATGAACAGATTGCCGTAGGCAAGGAAGTCCACGACGTGTCCGCGGGCGAATCCTGGTTCGCGGAACAGCCGGTCGCTGGCGTGAGAGGCTGCAGCGCCGCCCAGCGCACCGACCACGAGCGTCCAACCGAGCTGCCGGACGCGAAATGCGAAAATCACTGCGACGACCACGGCGGCGACAGAGACCAAGGCGAACACCCACGTGAACTCTTCGCCGAAGGAGAACGCCGCGCCCGGGTTGTACGCCAGTTGAAGGCCGAACAGGCTTCCAACCAACGGCGTCCGCTCACCCTCGATGAGAGTGCTCTCGGCCCAGCTCTTGGTCCACTGATCGACAAGAACGACGAGTCCGCCAAGCAGGAGGGCCGTCACCGCGAACCGCCAGCGACGCCCACGGTGCACCCCCGCGGCCGAATCCTGATTCGCCCTCGGTCGACGGGTCATCCGATGACCTCGAAGAAACGGGTGATGACCCCGGACTCGATCAGGATGAACAGGCCCAAGCCGATGAAGACTGTGGGCACGAGCCAGTGTTCGATGCGCTCCAGCGCCTCAGTGACGACCTCGCGGGTTCCGATCAGTCGTCCAGCGGCGCACCAAACGGCGACGAGGACGAGGAAGACCGCAATCATGACCGCGACGTCGGCGGGGGCGCTGGTGCGAAAAATCGGCGTGTAGAGCGAGATGTTGTCAGCTCCGTTGGCGATTGTTATCCCGGCGACGCTGAACAGCCCGGCTGCGAGGGTCAAGTCGTTGTCCTCGCCGTTGCGCTTGCGGAGCAAACCGCGGATGAGCGTCCAGATGCCGATGCTGAGAGGGATCAGTCCGAGCAGTCCGACCCATTGATCCGGCACGATCGTCAAGCCGAGCGCGGCGACCACACTGATCGCGACAAGCGTGATGAATCCGAGGTATTGCCCCCCGACGATCTGCCACGGGCGCGGACTCCCGTTGCGGGAGGCGAGGAACAGCACGGTGAGTACCACGATGTCATCGATGTTGGTTGCCGCGAACAGGCCGATGGCCGAACCGACAGTCGTCAGCATCAGCCCTCCAGTCGCGGCGTGGCGGTGCGGGCGGCGCGCAGCCCGTTGAGGATCACGATGACCTCCGCGATCTCGTGGACGAGGACCACGGCGGCGAGCCCCAAGACACCGAACAGTGCGAGTGGGAGCAGTGCGGCGATGATCAGCAGCGACAGGATGATGTTCTGGTTGATGATGCGCCGTCCACGCCGCGCGTGTTCGAATGCCCGCGGGATGAGGCGCAGATCATGGCCCGTGAAGGCAACGTCGGCGGACTCGATCGCCGCATCGGAGCCTGTGGCTCCCATGGCGATGCCGATGTCCGCGGCGGCGAGAGCCGGGGCGTCGTTGATGCCGTCGCCGATCATGGCGACCGACCCCGATTCGGAAAGCTCGGTGATCGCAGCGGCCTTGTCCTCGGGTCGGAGCTCGGCGCGGACATCGTCGATCCCGGCCTGCGCGGCGAGAGCTCGAGCGGTTCGAGCGTTGTCGCCGGTGAGCATGGTCACGCCCACTCGGTGATCGGTGAGGGTGCGCACAACGTCGGGGACTTCGGGGCGCAGCTCGTCGCGGACGCCGATCGCGGCGACCGGGGCGCCGTCGTGGTGAACGATCACGACCGTCATGCCCTGCATTTCCAGATCCTCGACACGCGCGCCGAGTTCTCCGGCGTCGAGCCAGCGCGGGCTGCCGACAGTGATCTTCGAACCGTCGACGGTGCCTTCGATGCCGTGTCCCGCCTGCTCGGTCACCTCCGCAGCCAGGGGAACGTCCTGGGTGGCGGCGGTGATCGCCGCCGCGAGCGGGTGCGTGCTGTGCTGCTCCAACGCGGCAGCCCAACCCAGTCCCTGAGTTTCGGTGATGCCCTCGACCACGAGGACCGCGGTGACAGCAGGCTCATTGCGGGTGAGAGTGCCGGTCTTGTCGACGGCGACGTGGCGGACGGTGCCGAATCGTTCGAAGGCCGCGCCGGACTTGACGATGACGCCGAACTTGCTGGCTGCACCGATGGCGGCGACGACCGTCAGCGGGACGGAGATCGCCAGCGCGCACGGGGATGCTGCCACCAACACGACGAGGGCGCGAGTGATCCACACGTCTGGGTCGCCCAGGATCGATCCGAGGAGCGCGACGAGCGCAGCAAGGATCAGGACCCCCGGGACGAGGGGGCGCGCGATTCGGTCGGCGAGCCGAGCGCGGTCGCCCTTCTCGGCCTGCGCCTGCTCGACCAGCTCCACGATCGTGGTGAGCGAGTTGTCGGTGCCGGCCGCAATGGTCTCGATCTCCAGCGCGCCAGCACTGTTGATCGCCCCGGCTGACACCGGGTCACCCGGCTCGACCTCGACCGGGATCGACTCACCGGTGATGGCCGAGGTGTCCAGGCTCGACCGCCCCGATCGGACGATTCCGTCCGTGGCGATCCGCTCGCCGGGTCGGACCATCATCACGTCGCCGACGACCAGACCCTTGGCCTGGACCTGCTCCGCGACACCGTCACGGAGCACCGTCGCCGTCTCGGGCACGAGCTTGAGCAACGCCCGCAGCCCTCCACGCGCCCGGTCCATTGCCTTGTCCTCCAAGGCCTCCGCGATCGAGTACAAGAAGGCCAGCGCCGCGGCCTCCTCGACGTAGCCGAGAATGACAGCGCCGATCGCGCTGATCGTCATCAGCAGCCCGATCCCGAGCTTGCCCCTGAACAGGTTTCGGATCGCGGCAGGGGTGAAGGTTGAGGCGCCCAGCAGTAGGCCGACCCAGAAGAGCGCCAAGGCGGGCGTCTCGGCCCCGGACCGCTCGGCGATCAGACCGAGGAGGAATGCCAGACCCGAGAAGACGGGCACCATGACTCCTCTGTCCTTCCACCACGGTCGCTCCGTGTCCTCGAACTCCTCGCCCGTCGTGGGGACGGAATCGTGCTCGCATCCACACGCCGCGCTCATGCGCCCGCTCTCGACTCGCAGCAGCCCACCACGGTGCACGTCGAGTCCACGCACGGCGCGTGAACGTCCACAGCCAACGTCACGTCCACCAGGGCGACGAGGGCGGCGGCGAGATGGGGATCGGCAATCTCATAGCGTGTCTGACGCCCCTCGGCCTCAGCCACCACGATGCCGCAGTCGCGCAGACACGTCAGATGGTTCGATACGTTGGAGCGAGTCAGCTCCAAGTCGCGCGACAGCACGGCGGGATAGCTCGGTCCCTCGAGCAGAGTCATCAGGATGCGGGAGCGCGTGGGGTCGGCCATGGCACGGCCAAGCCGGTTCATGACGTCGAGACGCGTAGCAATGGTCAGCACTCGCTGAACTATACACTGAGCGCTGACCATTCGAACGAGAGGTCCGAGTGGGATCTCCGTGACCGCCGACTCTGCAACGGGCCATACCCCATGCGCTCGGGGGAGTCTGTCGGATTACGGGACGATGTGCCGGGCGATCAGTCGAGCGTCCGTGCCCACGCCTCCGAGAAGCGCTGAGCCCCTGTTGCGAAGCCACGAGTCTCCGAGAACGTACAAGCCCGCGATCGGAGTTCGTCCGTCCTGCTGATCAAGAGTGCCGTCCGCGCCGACGACCGCTTCGGGCAGCCACCCGAACCCGTTGCGATAGCCGGTAGCCCAAATCACCGACTCGAATCTGCGCTCGACGCCGTCGGCGAACGAGATCCTGTCGCGGTTCCCATCCACCGCGCGAGGCAGAAGGTGGACGCCTCTGGAGGCCAGGTCGACTAGGCCTGGGCCCACCACCAACTCGCGTCTTGAGATGCGGCGTCCAATACGACCGTTGGACGGCGCCGAGAGCACCCCCGTCAGTTGCAGCCACCTGAAGAGGTCGACTCCGAGCAGCCGGTGCGGAAGGCGCGGTTGTGGAGAGCCTTGGGCGATCGACACACAACGATGAGCCGAGAGCTCCCTGGCGATCTGGATCCCGGTATTTCCCGAGCCGACGACGAGGACCGGACCGCGGGGGAGTTGGTCAGGGTTGCGGTAGGCGTCGCTGTGGAGGTTGGCTCCGTCTACGGCCGTGTCATTAGCGAAGCCGGGGTACTGGGGGATCGCGAAAGGCCCGGTCGCCGCCACGACAGCGCGAGCGCGCAACGATCCCGTCGACGTTTGAAGCATCAGGGAGTCGTCCCGCTGGGGGTGCACGGAAACGGCGCGCGTATCCCACTTTGGCTCCACGCCCAAGCTCGCGCGGTAGAGGTCGAGGTAGTCGGCGACATCTTTCGATGACGGGTAGCGCCGCTGAGCTCCTGGCATCCGAAGCCCAGGTAGGTGAGAGTGCCAAGTCGGCGTGAACAGGGTGAGTGAATCCCAGCGGCGACGCCAGGAAAGCGTCTGGGCGGATCCTGCGTCCAGGATTACGAAGTCCTCGGCTGGTCGGAGGCCCCGCTCGAGCAACGCATGTGACATCGCGAGTCCCGCCTGCCCTGCCCCCACGATGGCGACGGGAAGCGACTCCGGCGGGGACGTTGGTGACACTGCGACTCCTTCTGGGCTGGCGATACGGGGACGCCGCTACTATTCAAGATAGTAGACGTCATGTCGCGCGCCCATCAGAGATTACACGCTTGAGTGAATTCAGGACTCGATGTACTATCAGCTCATGAACGTCGCAGCCTCTACCGCTCTGGATGCGCTCGCCCGATTCGGTCACGCCCTGTCCGATCCGACGCGCGCCAAGATCCTCATGTCCCTGCGTGACTCACCAGCGTTCCCAGCTGACCTGGCCGACGCGTTGGACGTGAGTCGACAGTCGATCTCGAACCACTTGGCGTGCTTGCGGGGTTGTGGGCTGGTGGTCGCGGTACCGCAGGGGCGCCGCAGCCGGTACGAATTGGCCGATCAGCGGCTGGGTCACGCCCTGGGCGACTTGCACGAGCTCGTCCTGGCAGTCGATCCCGGCCACGGTGTCAGCGGCGATGCTGGCGTGGAGAGTGATCGGTGATGGGCGCGGGGCACGGCCACGGTGCTGCAGGTCACGCCGGGGGTCGCCACCGGTGGCGCTTGGCGGTCACCTTCGTGCTGGTGTTCGCGTTCTTCCTCGTCGAGTTGGTCTTCGGTCTCATGTCGAACTCGTTGGCCCTGATCTCCGATGCCGGGCACATGTCCGCCGACGTGGTGGCCTTGGGGGCTGCGCTCGTCGCGACGCGGATCGCGACGCGGCTGGACACGACGGGCCGCAAGACCTACGGCTCCTACCGGGCCGAGGTCTTCGCCTCAGGCTTCACCGTGCTGATCATGCTCGGCGTGGCGGCGTATGTCGTCATCGAGGCCATCAGTCGAATCGGCGACGCTCCTGAGGTTGCCACCGGGGCGATGCTCGTGGTGGGAGCACTCGGATTGGTCGTCAACATCGTCTCGATGCTGCTTCTGCGCGAGGGATCGCGCGAGTCCCTGAATGTCAAGGGTGCGTACTACGAGGTGGTTGCCGACGCTGCGGGAAGCGTCGGTGTGATCGCCGCGGGCATCCTGGTCGCCGTCAGTGGACAGCCCATCTGGGACACGCTCGTCGCCGTGGCGATCGGCATCTTCGTCGCCGTACGAGCGGTGGTGCTCGGCCGACAGGTGCTGGCCGTCCTCGGCCAGCATGTCCCCGAAGGCATCGTCGTGGACGAGGTAGTCGAGACGCTCGAAGCACTACCAGGCGTTGCGGGGGTGCATGACCTTCACCTCTGGACCCTCACTTCCGGCATGAACGTCGCGACCGCGCATCTCGTGGTGGAGAAGGGCTCTGACGGGCAGCTGGTCCTGACCAAGGCCCAGGGAGTCCTGGCCACCACCTATGGGATCGAGCACGCCACGCTGCAGACGGAGCTGGCCCCCACTCAGCAGTGCGAGGAAGTGAGCTGGTGAGGATCCCAATCGAGATCAGGATGGAGCAGGGGATCAATGCGGACGGGAGCGAACCCATCGGCTGGCTGGCCGGTATCTACACCCTGGGGCTGTTCATACTGGTGGGTTTGCTCCTCTGGTCGTTCGTGAGGACGATGCGGCGAGCCCAACAGCCGTGGCTCGGCGACAGCGCGACAGACCGTGAACAGAGCAGTGGGGCCGATCAGAGCTTTCCGGATGTTCCGCCAACGGGCCCGGCCCATGGTGTGACTTCGATCCCGTCGGCCGCCGACTAGAGCTGAGTCCCGCCCCCGACAGCCGTGCCGTCGCAGTTCGCAGCGACCGCCCGTCGGCCGGTTCGCGGAGGCCACCACCAAGTCCCGTGTGGGTCGCCGGTGAGCGTACTTCGTCATGCCGACCTGTCGATCGAGTTCACGCAGTTCTGTTGCGGCGTCAGGCGCCGCGATCGGTGACCGGGTCACTGCACATCGACAGCTCTTCAGAATGGAAGAGTTGAAGCTCAGAGCCGCTCGGTCCGGGGGCTGGCACCAATCGAGGCGCTCGCGCGGACGGCACCGCGAGGCTGGACTAGATCAACATGGAAACCCGAGTCCGGGCGGATGACACCGATGACGTGAGAAACAGGGTGAGAGGTGCGGAGAACGTCATTCGCTGGTCGCCCGCCGGCGACGTTGGTCGCGCCTGATCACCCAGAGCAAGATCGACAGTGGGAGCAGGCACGCCAGGCCGACCCCCACCCCGATCAGAATGGCAGTGCTTCGAAAGTCGTCGCCATGCGAGTTCGCGGCAGCCGTCGACGGTTCTGCCTTCGGGGATGTGCTCCCATGAGAGCTGGTGTCTCCCGAACCAGTGGTCCGAGGGAGTGGCGCTGTGAACCGGATGGTGCCATCAACGGGGTGGCCGTCGGCCGAGATCACCCGGTAGGCCACGCCCCACGCGACGTCACCGGAACCGCGCGGGGACGGCGGTAATTCTACGTCCGAGAGATCCACCGAAACGGTTGACCCGCTAGTCTCCGGATCCACGACCAACACCCGCCGGGGCGATGTGCCAATGGTGATGCTGACCTCGGACAACTCGCTGGACATCGGGTCGGTGAACCGCAACTTGATGCGTTCGGGAGTCGTTTGCACGGCGGAGTCGTCCGTCGGATCGGACGACGTGAGGGCTGTGTGCGCCTGCGCTGGCACAGCAGGAGCGAGCATGAGGAGCGTGACGAAGACTGCGGTCACCGTGCGGACCGGCCACATACCCCGCGGATGGCCGAGGGGAGTCTTGGCGGATCGGCAGGAGTGTGGGGCGCGGTCTTGGTTGGTCACGGTTCTTCCTTGAGTTCAGGAGGCTACGCACAACTGTCGCTGTCGTGGCCACTTGGGCATCGACGTCGCTGGCGTGGAGATGATCTACTAAGTATGATAGTTCGTCGGCGGGGGCGCGCCGCCACTCGGGGAGGTTGCACTCCTCGGGGTCCGACAGCAGGGGACCGATTGGTGCCTCGTGATCAGGCGCCTCCGGCTCAGCAACGACGATTGTGGTGGATACGCGGGAGAGGGTGCACGTCAACTACTACTGTTCATAGTAGTCTCGTTCTCAGGAGTGGGCGTTCAACTTCCCCCCCCCCCGTCGTGGGCGCCCACTCCGTCGCGTCTGGCGTGGGTCAATGGACCTCGGACCCGGGAGCGCGTGGGTTCGTCCTTCGCGCGACCGGGGGCCGGTTCATGACGCCGAGACGCGAAGCCATAGTCAGCGCTCGCCGCACTACGCAGCGTCGGGTGACCAGACGTGCACCGGGGCTGGCGCCGCTGAGAGGGATGAATTATCTACTAAGCGACGTAGTAGTATGGATGCCATGGTCACTCGGAGGCTGGGCACGTGACGGACGAGGCGCCGGAGCCGTCCCGGACAACCCACGGCGCGGGGTGGGCTCGGTGGGCCTGGCGCACCCTGACGTCGATGCGGACCGCGGTCATTCTGCTCACGCTGCTCGCGGGCGCAGCGATCCCTGGCTCACTCCTGCCTCAGCGAAACGTGGCGACGAACCCCGGTGCGGTGCCGAGCTTCTATGCCGATCATCCGGGAATTTCACCGTGGCTCGACCGTCTTTCTCTGTTCGATGTGTATGCATCCCCGTGGTTCGCGGCGATCTACATTCTTCTGCTGGTGTCCATGATCGGCTGTGTGCTGCCTCGATGCGTACGCCTCTGGGGCGAGTGCCGAGCCGAGCCAGCGCGGACCCCCACTCGGCTGTCGAGGATGGAGCATCACCGCGAACTGCGGCTGGAGTCCGATCCTGAGGAAGTGCTTGCCCGCACGGTGACTTTCCTCCGGCGACGTGGCTATCGCGTAGTACGAGAAGGCTCGGAGGTTCGCGCGGAGAAGGGCTATTTGCGGGAGGCGGGAAACCTCATGTTCCATCTCTCGCTTCTCGTGCTCCTCGTAGGCGTGGCCGGCGGCAAACTGTTCGGCTTCGAAGGTCGTGCAGCTTTGGTCGACGGTGCGACCTTCACCAATCTTCGGTCGTCGTACGACGAGTACTCCCCAGCCGCACTCACGCGAGCGGACGCGTTCACGCCGTTCTCCGTCACGTTGGACAAACTGCAGGCAGAGTTCGAGTTGGCCGGTCCTCGTGCGGGCGAACCACGCGAGTTCGACGCGGAGGTGACCTACACGCTGGGCGACGGGACCACTGGGTCAACCAGCATCAAGCCGAACCATCCGATGGACGTTGATGGCACCAAGCTCTTCCTCACCGGGCACGGGTACGCCCCGGCGGTCACGGTTCGCGACGGCACGGGGGAGACCGTCTTCTCGGGTCCTGTAATCTTCTTGCCGCTCGAGAACAACTTCACGAGTGATGGGGTCGTCAAGGTGCCGAATGCCGAACCCACGCAGCTGGGGTTCGAGGGCCTGTTCCTCCCGACCGCGCCGACTGGGGATGGAGACCGATCACAGTTCCCCGGATTGATCGCCCCACGCTTGGATCTCACCGCGTACACCGGCGACCTGGGCATGAACGAAGGTGTTCCGCAGTCTGTCTACAAGCTCGAGCGCAGCGGCCTGGAAGAGGTCGCGGTGGGGAGCTTGCGCGTCGGCGAAACGATGGCTCTTCCCGAAGGCGCCGGCAGCATCACGTTCGATGGCGTCTCGCGGTTTGCGAACTTCCAAATCGCGTATGACCCCGGCAAGGAGATCTCCTTGGTGGCGGCGATCGCGCTTCTGATCGGTTTGACGGCGTCATTGGTCATTCGCCGGCGACGGCTATGGCTCCGCGTCACGAAATCAGATCACGGACTCACGGCCGAACTTGCGGGTTTGTCCGTCACTCGACGAGAACTCCCGACGAGCGATCTGGACCATCTCGAACGGGAACTACTCGGACTCAATGAATCGCCAGAACGGAGCATGTCATGACCTGGGCTCGTCTCTCCGACGATCTTGTGATCGCCGCAGTCATCATTTTCGCCATCGCTTTCTGCCTCTACGCCGTGAGCCTGGCGCTTCACAGCGCCGGGAAGCGGGGGAAGTCGGTGACATCGTCCGCCACCCGAGTCGGCTCGCCGTCCTCGGGTGGATCAGGGACGGGTGTGAACGATCTGCCAGCCGAGCCTTCGCACGGGTATCGGTTGACCACACGCATCGCCTCCGTGCTGGTCGTCATGGGCTTTCTGCTGAACGTGATGGCGGTGGTGGCACGCGGGCTTGCTGCCGACCGCGCGCCATGGGGGAACATGTACGAGTTCGCGATCGTGGGAGCCGCAGCGATCACTGGCGCCTATCTCGCGGGACTGCGCAGATATCCCATCGAACGACTGGGCATCTGGGTGGTGGGTGTGGTGCTGGTGGCACTCGGCTGTGCTGTCACCATCCTGTACACCCCGGTGGACGCATTGATCCCCGTTCTCAAGTCCTACTGGTTGGCCATCCATGTTGGTGCCGCGATCATCGCGGGCGGGGCGTTCACGGTGGCGGCGGTGATGTCGGTGGTGCAACTGGTCGGCCGAGGCCGAAATGGTGAGCGCGACGCACTGATGGAGAGAGTGTCCTATGGACTGATCGTCTTCGCCTTCCCGATTTGGACATTCGCCGTCATCGCAGGTGCGGTGTGGGCTGAGGCGGCCTGGGGCCGGTACTGGGGTTGGGACCCGAAGGAGACGTGGGCCTTCATCACGTGGGTGTTCTACGCCGCTTACCTTCACGCTCAGTCGACCGCTGGCTGGAGAGGGCGTCGGGCAGCGTGGTTCAGTGTGCTCGGATATCTGGCGTTCCTGTTCAACTTCGTGGGCGTCAACATGTGGGTGGGCGGACTGCACTCGTATGCAGGTGTGTGAGGAGGTCCCTGGGTAGTTGAGGCGGTGGAAGCCGAGGTATCAGAGCCGACGTGGACGTCGTCCGTGCGACGCGATGACCCACGCCCAGCCAAGCCCCAAGAGGGTTCCCGCAGTGATCACGAGATCCCGGGGCATCCGGTAGCGGACGGCAGGTGTGAGCGCATCGTGCAGGTCCACATCGTCGACGAGCACGCTTGCACTGTTGGAGGTGGTCTGGGCTCGGACCTCGCCGTTGGCGTCGATGATCCCCGAGATCCCATTGGTAGACGCCACCACGACGGCGCGTCCGAGTTCGACTGCTCTCGCACGAGTGATCTGGAACTGCTGCGCTGGCTGCGAGGTTCCAGTGAACGTCGCATTGCTCGTCTGGACCACGACCAGACGCGCCCCGTCCTGGACCTGCGAGGGCAGCACATCGTCGTAGGCGACATCGAAGCAAATCGCATCGGCGATCGTCAATCCGTCGACCTCCAGCGGTCCTTCGTCGTTACCAGCCAGCATGTCGCGCGGTATCTCATCGAATCGTGGGAACCAGTCGCCGATGACCTGTCGCCACGGGATGTACTCACCGAATGGCACGGGGTGGGACTTGGTGTAGAAGTCCGAGGCCGAACCATCAGGAAGCCAAAGGATGCCGCGATTGAAAGCGGTCTGTTCGTTCGGTCCCTCGGTGATGGCACCGGCAAGCAGCGGCGCCCCAACCGCTCGTGCAGCACGTTGAATCTCGCCACGGGCGATGGAGTCGTCGAAGGGATCCACTGCCGTCGCATTCTCCGGCCAGACCACCAAGTCGACCGTTCGGGCCTGCATGGTCAGCGACTCCGCGAGACTCTGCGTAGCCTTCGTGTGGTCGCGCGTCACCTCCCGGTGGTGTGCGGCGAGATCGGTGCCGTCACCCGGCACACCGCCTTGGACGGCCGCCACGGCCGCGGAACCGACTACAGGGAGTCGGACGGGGATGCTGATGGCGAGAAATGCTCCGGTGGCCAAGACCACCAGGGAGCCCCATGTGAGCGCAGTCCGTTGGGACACGATCTGCGCCGTCGCAAAACCCACGCTGGCGACCAGCACACCGGTTCCGGAGATCCCTGCGTACGCGAGTAGCGGCGCCCATGGTGTGTCAATGGCAGTAATGCCCAGTCGGCCCCACGGCATCCCGCCCAGTGGCCAGTTGCTTCGGAGCGTCTCGACGGTGACCCAGACGAGGCCTCCCCAGAGCGGTGCGCCCGGGATGGCACGGACCGAGTGGAGCCCCACGGCACCCGCGGCAAGCATCAGCGCCTGGGCACAGCCGAGCGCGAGCCACGCGGCGAAACCGATGGACGCTCCCAGCCACCACATCAGCGGGAGCATGAACGCAACACCGAAGCAGAGGCCCACCGCAGCTGCCCCCCGGGCGGTTTCGCGCTGAATGCTCCACCACAGCAGCCCCATGGCCAGCGGAGCGGCGACGCCGAAGCCCACCGGCTCGAAGGAGGCTGCTGCGACCAATCCACCTGCGAGAGCTGCAAGACGAGAAGCGCCGACGCGGCCGCGAAGCGTCCTCAGAGTCATGGCGAACCGTTCAACCACCGCTGGGCCAGACATTCCGGCGGCATCCGTCGAGTCCGTACGTCTGTTGCTGCATGACCGGGGCTGGCAATCCTTGACCAGGGCACTCCTCATGGCCGCGTCCCAACAGATGACCGACCTCATGGTTCACCAAGTAGATCCGGTAGGACAGGACGTCGTCGCGGTAGCTGTCAGTGGCATGTGCCCAACGTCGAGCGTTCAGGACCACAAGGTCACCGTTGCGGCAAGAGACCTTTCCTCTCGTCTCCAAGGGAGCGCACAGCTTGTCGGTCGTCGCCGGACTTGCGAGGAGGATCCGCGCAGCGCCGTCTCTGGATACTCGATGAAGAGGACGATTCTCGATCGCCCCCCAGCTTCGGGAGTCCGCCAGGATGTCGTCGATGGTGAGCGCGGTCTCGCGAGGAGGAAGAGGAAGCTCTCGCTCCACTTCGACCGTGTAGGTGAGTGGGCTGGATCCAGGGTCCGGGGGAGTGGGGCTCTGGGCTTTCACCACCCGGAACGTGCCGGATCCAGCGTCCGGAATTCGTACGCGTTGAGCCTCAAGACCTTTCGCACCCTTCGGCGGGCGCGAAGTCGGGCCGCGCCGCGTCGGCGGTATCGCCGGAGGAGTCGATTTGTCGGCCGGCAACGTGAGATCGATCCGGCCCGATCCGCCGGCCGAGGGGCCAGGTGAGAGGCCGTCCGGATCAGTTCCCGAACTGCTCATGTCGACACCGACCCACGCAGCGAGGGCCAAGGCACCAAGGGATACGCCGGCCCGTCGCCAGCGTCGTCCGGTGGTGCCGGGCGGGAGCGGAGCGCGGCGACTACCGCGTCGAGTTCGCACTGTCATCGGACTCGGCCAATACCGGCGCGATCAGACTCCGCAACGTCGCTGCCGTCACCTTTCCGATGACACGAGCGGCAACGCGCCCCTGCCGGTCCACGACAAGCGTCGTCGGCACAGCGGCTGAAGACAGAGCGCCGTTGAAGGAGAGGGTCGCTTGGGCAGAGTCGTCTGCCACCGCACTGTCGTAAGGGACCTCGTACTCGCGCTCGAACGCTCTGGCGGCGGCCTCGTTGTCGCGGATATTGAGGCCGACGAACGTCACGTCCGACTCGAACTGGTTCGCCACCTCGACCAGATCTGGTGCTTCCTCCGCACAAGGAACGCACCAGGAACCCCAGACGTTGTAGACCACGACCGCGCCTCGCAAGCTAGTTGTGTCGAGCGTCTCGCCACTCAGCATCTTCGCTGTGAAGGACCGCGTCTGAATGCGGCGGTCGCCGTCGAACTCCTCGATCACCGCGCTTCCATCTCCTCGAGCCTGGCTCTTCTCGGACGTTGGGTTCGTCAGGAACAAAGCCAGGCCCACGCCGATCAACACGACGACGAGACCGACGAACAGTCGTTTGCCCGAGACGCGGGGACGGACGAGTTTGATCACGTGCACATTCGCTTTCAGATGGGAGGTTGCCAAGAATTCATCAGGCCTTGCGTTGCTGCCATCAACTCGGACCAAACGCCCGTGAGTTGCAGGATGCCAAGCAGGATGAGGAATCCGCCGCCGGTGCGTGCGACGAGGGACGCATGCTGGCGTGCCCAGGCGAAGCGGCGCATCCACTTGGTGACCGAGAGGCCTGCCAGTAGGAACGGAATTCCCAGTCCGAGGCTGTAGGCGAACGCCAACATGGCTCCTCGTCCCGCAGTGGCCGAGGTCGTGGAGAGCGCCAACACGGCAGCGAGGGCCGGTCCGATGCAGGGGGTCCAACCCACACCGAACACGACACCGAGCAGGGGCGCTCCCACCAAACCAACCTTCGGACGATACGAGAGGCGGAACGAACGATTGAACAGCAAGAGACGAGAACCTGAGAACGCGAAGACCAGCCCTAGAAAGACCGTGAGGATCCCCGAGTAGCGGATGATCTCGTCCTGGTATTGGACGAGACGCGACCCAAGCGCTCCGAACAGTGCCCCATAACTTGTGAAGACCGCCGCGAACCCCAGGACGAAGAGCCCGGCCCCCAGAAGGGACCGTCGGCGACCGGTCGTGGCCTCGCCTCGCAGTTCGCGCACGACCGACGACTCTTGGCCGTCCACGCCGGCAACGTAGGACAAGTATGCGGGCACGAGGGGAAGTGAGCAGGGGGAGAAGAAGGAGACGACCCCGGCGACGATCGAGACCAACAGTGCCGGGAGAAGCGAACCCGACAGGATCAGTTCTTGGAGGTCCATCAGGTCTTCACGATCCGACCAGGGTCGACCAGTAGAACCAGAACTGGTGGGCGATCAAGCCCACAATCGACAGGTAAGCGATGGTCAGGATGAGCGATTCCCACCTCCACAGCGTTTTGAAGAATGGCGACTCGGCAACCCATCGGCCCAAATCACCTGACGTCGCGTTCCGTCGGGTGACGAACCAGAAGACGGGCAACATCACCGCCCACACGACCATGCAATAGGGGCACAGGGCCCCGATCCTGAAGATGCTCTGGAAGATGAGCCAGCTGACGAAGGCCAACCCGAAGAGGACGCCGCCCTGTAGGCAGACCCAATACCACTTGGCGAATCGTGCCCCCGCGAGGAGCGCCGCACCGGTCGTGGCGACCACGGTGAATCCCACGATGCCGATGAGCGGATTGGGAAAACCGAAAGCAGAGGCCTGCGAGGTCTCCATGACCGAACCGCAACTCACCAGTGGACTGAAGTCGCAGGAAGGCGTATGGCTCGGGTCGGTCAGAAGGGCCAGCCTTTCGATGATCAGCGCGAGAGCCGCGACGCAACCCGCGATCCCAGCACCCAGTAGGAACGTAGCCAGGACGCGTCCGTTGTCATGTCGAGTGCGGTTGTCCATGGCTATTCAGCGAGGGCTTCGTCGATGGCGGTGCTGAAATCCTCCACGGCGGCCGGCTCGAATCGTTCACCGTTCAGAAAGAAGGTCGGTGTGCCTTGGACGCCGAGGGCGAGACCATCATCCACGTCGCGTTGGACGCGGGCAGCGACCTCGGGCGACGCATAGTCGACGTCGTACCGGTCCATGTCGAGTTTCAACTGCACTGCGAACTTGCGGAAGGTGTCGTCGGCGGGCTCTTGCTTCTCACCCCAACTGGTTTGGGTCTCGTACATGAGTCTGTACATCTGCTCCAGCTTGCCCTGCCGGGCAGCCGATTCCACGGCTCGCGCCGCGCGCTCGGCGTTGAAGTGCCCGGGCAAGGGAAAGTAGCGTGCGACGAAGGTAACCCGACCGTCATACTTCTCGCGAAGATCCTCGACCACGGGATAGGCCGCGCCGCAGGCTTCGCACTCGAAGTCCAGAAACTCCGCGAGGACGACGTCGCTGCTGCCCTTCTTCCCGAGGATGCGGCTGTCCTCACGAACCGTCAGGTCCGCGGCGCCCGCGCCATCGGCCGTTCGGCTCGGTGTGTCGCGGCCGGCAGTCAGAAGTAGTGCGCCGAGAACGGCCATGAACACCACGACGGCCAGTACAGCCAATTTGGATTGGATCCGCACGGGGACTCCTCGCATCAGACAGATACTAACTAGGTTAGTAGAAGGTGTGCAACTCGCCGACGGTGGGTGGTGGTGAAGTGGGCCGATCAACAACCGCACTCGACGTGACACCGGACATTCAGGCGTCCGGAGAACGGTCCTTGGGGCGTCGCCGCCGCAGAATGCCGGCCATCAGCACGCCGAGCGAGACCGCGCCGATACCCACGAGCGCGAGCGTGAGGCCTGGGCCGGCGCCGCTGCTCTCGTCGTTAATCTCGCTTGGCTGCCGTGATTGCTCGGTCGAGGAGTCGGTCGGCTGTCCCAAGGATGACTGTGGCTGCGCGGTGCCCGTCGGCTCGGTCGGCGAGGGTGCCGGTGCCTCGAAGCTCAGTTCTCCAGCGACCGGGTGTCCGTCGGCCGAGACAACGCGATAGGCGATCTTCCACGTCACCACTGCCGGCGACGCCGAAGTGCCCGGGAGTACGGCAGGAATCACAGCGCTCACCTCGTTTCCGTCGGTGTCCGGCGTGAGAGTCACCGCTTCGCGGTCGCCAACAGTGAGACTCAGGGAGCTGAAATCCGCCGACATCTTGTCGGTGAATGCCAGTGTGACCTCGTTCGGAGGTTCTGCGAGCGACGCTCCGGGTGCGGGATCGGTGGATGTCAGTTCGGTGTGAGCACTTGCCGGTGGGGCCGGTGCGAGCAGTACCGCCGCGGTTGCCATCGCCGTCAGCAGGGCGGAACGAGTGATCGATCGTGTGACCAAGATTCTTCTCCTGTGGATCTGGATGGGGCACGGCGCGCCGCCACGCTAGAGAGATCGCTGCTGAGTGATTGGTCTTGTTGCTTCGCCCTCCACTGATGGGCGAAATCGCAGGAAGACTTGTTCATTCGCTTTCTCCCAGTGTCGAGCTGAGTTTCATCACCAACACGATCTACTAAGCAAGGTAGTACATGGCGATCGGGGCCCGTCGGCGGGTCAGTGCGCGTGTGGTGAAGACGCCGAAATGTCTCGAATCCCCGGGCTCAAGCCACCAGACTTGCTATGCCACATCGATCGAACGGTTGTGGCGTCGCCGACGACTACTGGACGCAGCAATTGTGGAAGAGAGTGTCATCAGAAGGAACCAGCGCGAGGGCTGCCGGTGCAGCACCCACGGCGACGATCGCAGCGACGACCAGCGCGGCGCTGGTGCGCTTCAGGGGTACGTACGGCAACACCAGCCTGCGTGCCCGCATCGTGGCTCCGGCACCGCCGGCGCCCAGCGCTCCGGACGGTGCTCCCGCGATCCCGCCCCCAGCCAATCGAAAGAGAGCCACTGCCAGTGTGGGTCGATCCTTGGGTGCGACGGCGTCGTCTGCATGCATTTCGACCAGGTTGCTGATCTGCTCGTGAACCGTTCGGAAGAACGGGAGCCAAGGAAGTGCGTCCGCCAGTGCCCGGGACCTGAGAACGAGTCGGTCATGTCGTGACCGAAGGTGAGCGCGTTCATGGCGGAGCACCAATCTGAGCTGCTCGTGGGTCAGAGCCTCGCGTGCACCTCGCGTCACGACGACGGCTCCAGTCGCGGGTCCCCGTCGAGGGTCTGCGACACAGTACACCGCGGCCGCGTCGTGATCGAGGTGGAAGACGTTGTCACCGGTGGGCCTCGCAACCTTCGCCAGCGCTATCAGATGGCGCGTCCGCGCTCTTTGCGCTTCCTTTTGACGCGACCACAGTGCCCGAGCCACTCGCCCGAAGAGGATCGAGAGCAGGACGATGCCCACCGAACTGACGACGGCGCCGGCCACCGAGGAGTACTGGTGGGACAGCTCCACCACACAGACGCGGATGATCTCACCCAAGGTCTCGACGACGGACATCCCCGGCAGTGTCAAGGCGACGCAGGCGAGCAACAGAGAAACGACTGTGGCTCCAGACAACGCCTGCCACAGGGCGATTCCGAGTCGCGGTGCACGCCGTGGCCACTCAGCCGACTTGAGGCCGAACTGGCCTGCCAACATGAACGCGCCTGCCAGCAGGAGGAATCCCAGGGCAATGTTCATGACTGCCGGTCGTCTCCGCGCAGGGGGTCTTGCACGATCTGCCTCAGCGACTCCAAAACGTCTTCATCGAGCCGATCCACGAAGCGCATCAACACTCCGTGCCGGTCGCCGCTCTCGGCGAGGACGTCCTCAAGGAGGGATGCGGTGTACTCCTCGTGGCTCTCCTTCGGGCTGTAGATGTATGCGCGCCCGTGGCGTGACCTGGTGAGGAGGCCCTTCTTGTGAAGGTTGTCCATGACAGTCATCACGGTGGTGTAGGCGATCTCTCGCTCGGTCGCGATGTCCTCCTGGACGTCGCGCACTGTCTGTGGCGCGTTCTTGTCCCAGAGGCGCTGCATGACTGCTGTCTCCAGTGGGCCCATGCCAGACCGCCTTCCTTCATTTGTACTAAGAACGATCGTACCTCCCGGCGTACGGGTGCCTCGCGCAGAGTCAAGCACCACTGGCGCGCGTCAGGTACCGAAGAGCTCATGCCCCACGTAGGGATCACCGGACCGAAGTGGTGGTACCGCGTAGACCGCGCTACCGACATGCTTCGCATGTGCGCTCAACAGGTCGCCGCCGTCATCGAGCGCTTGTTGGATGGGGATGAAGCCACGGCGAGGGTCGGCCTGCCAAGCCACGAAAAGCATGCCAGCTCGACGACCTTCGGCCTGGGGCCCATGATCGAAATTCCATGAGCGTCGATAGATTCGCTGGCCGGCGACGTTCTGGGCGCTACTGAGTCTGATGTGAGCGCGCGGATCGATGAGCAACTCGCCGGCGGCGTCGCGGCGGGCGAGTTCCACCGGATCGTGCTCGCGCGAATGACCCAACGCAGCACCCGTGACGGTGCTTCGCCCCATCGCCGTGTCGCGCTCCGGCATGGAGAGCGCAAACCAGCCGTCCAGGTCGATGTGGATCTGTCGAACCACGGCATAGCTGCCGCCGTCCATCCATCTCGCGGGTCCGACACCTTCGCGGGCTGTGACCACGGTTTCCCAGAGCGATGAACCACGTTCCGGATTGTTCGTTCCGTCGCGCTGACCCATGATGTTGCGGGGAGTTTGACGAACGTCTGATGCCGATGCCGCGCTCTGGCTGAATCCTCGAACAGACCAACGCACCTGCGCGCGATTCTTGAGCGTCGACAGCACAGCCTGCACCGCTCCAGCGAGCCGCATCGGGTCCTCGGCGCCCAACTGAATCAAGAAGTCCCCGTCGCACTGGTCCGGAGCGAGTCGATCGACGTCGAACGCGGGAAGTGGTACGAGGGGCTTGGGAATTCGCGCGCCCAGTCCGCAGCGCTGTAGAAGGCTGGACCCGATGCCGATCGTGAACTCAAGGCTGGCGGCCCGCAGGTCCGCACCTGCCGCGGCGGTCGTGCTCGGCGCGGCGCCAGGTGCCAACTGCTGGGCGAGTCTGCTCCATTCGATCAGCAGCTCTCGCGCAGCCACTGCCAGGTCGGACGGTGTCTGGCCGGGATCGTCGGAAAGGTCGATCGACAGGATGTGACCACATGCGGGAATCGGGGCAGCCACTCCCGCTGGCAGGGCAGAGCGCGTTGACGCGACTGACTCCGAACGGGCAAGGCGCGCAGCCAGGGCCTCCGACGTTGCACCAGAGGCGGGACTGATGCTGCGTCCGCCGACCAAACCGGCCACCCCACCCACCCCAGCCGCTCCGACAAGACCGACCAGCGACCTACGGGAGATCCTCCGTCCGGCCGAGGGCTCGTACTTGTCGTGGGCAGCGCCGGGATTCTCCACATTCACGGCCGGTCGGCCCGATCAATCACAGGAACCCGCATGTCCATCTCGGAGCCGCTCTCGAACACGAACCGGACATCGATCGACGTGCCCGCCACCAGGTCGTCTCGAGGGCCGATGAGCATCAGGTGAAGTCCGCCCGGCTTCAAACTCACACTGGACCCGGCAGGGAGGTCGACTCGTTCGACTTCCACCATCGAGCCGGAGTTCCCTGAAGTGACCGTCTCGTGAATTTCGATCGCGCGAACAGCGTCACTTGAGACACGAATTAATGCGTCATCCTCGTCGCTGCTGTTCTTGATGTCGGCATAGGCGACGCTCATCGCCGCCTCGGGGTCGACCGCTGTCGAAAGGTCGATGGCGGCTGCCCATGCGGACGTGATGCTCAGATCGTCGCCATCATGCGGTTGCGGAGCGGCGGTCCCGCCGCAACCAACGAGGGCAACGAGACAGAAAAGAACGAGAGCCGCACGGAGTGCTGCGGTCGAGCTGGATTTCAGCACCGTCCCACCTCAACCATGCCGCTCGAGGAGCCCGGGCAGTTCCTCGACGTAGGTATCTACGCCGACTGTCTCGCGGAAGTAGCCGACCATCCCTCCGCCGGGTTTGAGCACGATCAACTGGGCACCGTGGGTCACCTCGTAGGAGTCGTCGGTCACGGTGGGTGCCTCGACGTTGATGCCGTAGGACAATGCCGCGTCGATCACACTCTTGATGGGACCACGCACTCCCGTGAAATCGGGTTCGATTGCACCGAGCCACGTGTCGAGTTGCTCAGGAGTGTCACGACGGGGGTCGGTGCTGACGAGAGCAACGTCGATCCTCGCGCGGACGTCAGCGTCGAGTCGCTCCAAGGCGACAGCAAGGTCTGCCATCGTCAATGGGCAGACGTCGGGACAACTGGTGTAACCGAAGTACACCAACCGGATGCGACCTTCCTCCACGTCGGTGAAGGACCAGGGCTTTCCGGTCGTGTCCTGCAGTACTTGCGTCGACGGACCCAGCGGATCGCCGGATATCTCGCCGTAGCCGGACTCCTCTCCATAGCCCGATGAGCTCTGCGACGGCACCTCGTCGGGCGCGCAAGCCGCCAGGCTCACCATCCCCGCGACGACTAGGACAACGCCGGGCAGCCAACGCATTGCAGGTCTCCACTTCACGGTTTGGCACTTCTTCCAGTCTCTTGGACGCGTCAGTCACCGGCGGGCGGCCGGCGGGTCATGAACGGGTACGTGGTGAAATACTACGGTGGATAGTACTGGGTGCTTCAGGCCGCCCGTCCGCGTTTCACACTCCCATGAATTCAGGAGGCCGATGTGCCATCGCGTTGGTGAGGCTGTCTCTGCGTCGCGAGGGAACGAGGAGCCTCGGACGTCCGCTGTCGGTCCCTGCGAACTGTCCCGATCCACCCTGGCGCTCAGCCCTTGACGAGGCCTTGGGTCTCTCGCGCGGTCGGGTCTCGCAGCACGTCGGACAGGTGGCCCAGCGCCCCGGGGACGACGGAGTAGAACGCCCACGTGCCACGCTGTTCACGCGCGAGCAGGCCGGTCTCGACGAGGATCTTGAGGTGGTGGGACACCGTCGGCTGGCTCAGCCCCACGGGCTCGGTGATGTCGCAGACGCACGCCTCGCCGCCCTCGTGCGCCGCCACGAGTGAGAGCAGCCGCACGCGCGTGGGGTCGGCGAGAGCCTTGAACTTGCGTGACAGCTCGGTCGCGTCGTCCGGCGTGATCGGAGCGGCGGTCAGAGGGATGCAGCAGCTGGCATCCTGTCCGGCGGGGGTGACCATGGACCCAGTATGTCCCCATTCGGCAAGGCGGAACGGCAAAGGTCGCGGAGGTCTCCAGCGGGTCCGAACAGTTCACGGGGCGTTCACTCGGCATGGCAAGGTCGACCGGAAAGGCGGGGTACGCTCGCACTAGATAGACAACCGTCGATGCAGGACCGAGGTCCTCGAGGAGCCGCACGTGACGTCCGCACCCGCCGCAGACAGTAGGTCCGAAACCGAAGTCGTCGCCCACCTGTCGAGGCTGGACCGCTTCCTGCCGGTGTGGATCATCCTGGCGATGGCGCTGGGTCTGATTCTCGGTCGCACGGTCGATGGACTGGACGAGGCGCTGGACGCGGTGAAGATCGGCTCGGTGTCGTTGCCGATCGCGATCGGCCTGCTCGTGATGATGTACCCGGTGTTGGCGAAGGTCCGCTACGACGAGACGCAGCGCGTCACGGGCGACCACAAGCTGCTCGGTGCTTCGTTGTTCATGAACTGGATCCTGGGGCCGGCGTTGATGTTCGCGCTCGCCTGGCTGATGCTGCCGGACCTGCCGGAGTTCCGCACCGGGCTGATCATCGTCGGCCTCGCGCGCTGCATCGCGATGGTGCTGATCTGGAACGACCTGGCGTGCGGAGATCGCGAGGCCGCAGCGGTGCTCGTCGCCGTCAACTCCGTCTTCCAGGTGTTCGCCTTCGGAGCGCTCGGCTGGTTCTACCTGCAGACGCTGCCGAGCTGGCTCGGGCTGGAGACAACGTCGGCGGAGTTCTCGTTCTGGTCCATCACGGTGAGTGTGCTGGTGTTCCTCGGCATCCCACTGGTTGCCGGGTTCTTGACCCGAACGATCGGGGAGAAGGCCAAGGGGCGCGAGTGGTACGAGGACACGTTCCTGCCACGCCTCGGTCCCTGGGCGCTCTACGGACTGCTCTTCACCATCGTGGTCCTGTTCGCCCTGCAGGGCGACGCGATCACGAGCCAGCCGTTCGACGTCGTGCGCATCTCGCTTCCGCTGCTGGTCTACTTCACGATCACGTTCGGTCTGGGGATGGTGCTCGGCAAGGTGCTCGACCTCGGCTACGCCAAGACGGCCACCCTGGCGTTCACTGCCTCTGGCAACAACTTCGAGCTCGCCATCGCGGTCGCGATCGGCACGTTCGGCGTCACCTCCGGCCAGGCGCTCGCCGGTGTGGTCGGGCCGCTGATCGAGGTCCCCGTTCTCGTCGGGCTCGTCTATGTCGCTCTCTGGGCCCGCAAGTTCTTCACTCCCTCCACCACCTCAGACCAAGGAGCACCGCATGTCTGATCGTCCCTCCGTCCTGTTCGTCTGCGTCCACAACGCCGGCCGCTCGCAGATGGCCGCTGGCTTCCTGACCGCGTTGGCCGGCGATCGCATCGACGTCCGCTCCGCGGGCTCCATGCCCGGAGACCAGATCAACCCGGTCGCCGTCGAGGCGATGCGCGAGGTCGGCATCGACATCGCCGGCGAGCAGCCCAAGAAGCTCACCGAGGACGCCGTGAAGGCCTCCGACGTCGTCATCACGATGGGCTGCGGCGACGAGTGCCCGTACTTCCCGGGCAAGCGCTACGAGGACTGGGTCCTGGAGGATCCGGCCGGTCAGGGCATCGACGCGGTGCGCCCGATCCGTGACGAGATCCGCAGCCGCATCGAGGAGCTCATCGCCTCGCTGTCACACGAGAATTCCGAGCGCGCCTGACACCCACACTTCTCGTGTCGATCATCGACGTCGAGGCGGGGACGGGTGATCGCCTGAGGGCTCAGGCGTCCAGAGCGCGGGAGAGGGTCGCCATCGCGCCCGGGACGAGAGCGTAGAAGGACCACTGGCCGCGCTTGGTCCGGGTCAGCAGTCCGGCCTTGACGAGGATACCCAGGTGATGGCTGACCGTCCCCTGGCTCAGGTCGAGCGACTCGTTCAGGTCGCAGACACACGCTTCACCCGTCTCGGTGGCGGCGATGAGGGACAGCAGCCGTAGGCGGCTGGGGTCGCCCATCGCCTTGAACCGGGCGGCGAGGCTCGTGGCCTCCGCATCGCTCAGGACGCCGCCGGTGACGGGGGAGCAGCAACTCGTCGCGACCGGTTCCAGCACGGTGAGTTCGGTGACCATGACACCACCCTAGATCGTCCATTGACATTCTTCAATGAGAAGCTAGAGTCGAGACATCGACAATCGTCAATGTACGCGAGGAGCGTCCTGATGTCTGAGCTTTCCGACCTACCAGTCGTCGTGATCGGCGCGGGCCCCGCCGGCCTTGCGGCCGCCGCCCACCTGCGTGGCCGTGGAATGGACTTCATCGTCCTGGAAGCGGGCGACGCCGCAGGTGCGGCCGTCCGGGAATGGGGCCACGTGCGGCTCTTCTCCGCGTGGTCCGAGCTGATCGACCCCGCGGCCGAGAAGGTCCTGGCCGACGCCGGGTGGACCCCGCCTGACCCGAAGCGCTACCCCACGGGTGCCGACTGGGTGGCCGGCTACCTCCAGCCCCTGGCCGATGCGCTCGGTGGCTCGGTCCGCTTCAACAGCACGGTGACGGCCGTGGCCAAGCAGTCGCGCGACCGCTTGGTGAGCTCGGGTCGCGACGAGGCCCCGTTCACCGTCCACGTCACCACGCCCCTCGGGGCCGAGCACCTCACCGCCCGTGCGGTGGTCGACGCCTCCGGCACCTGGAGCGGTCCCAACCCGCTCGGCGGGGACGGCGTCCCGGCCATCGGTGAGCACGAGGCAACGAACCGCATCTCCTACCGGATCCCGAACCTCGGCAACGCCGGAGAGCTCGACCGCTACGCCGGAAAGCATGTCGTCGTCGCGGGGACGGGCGCTTCGGCGAAGGGTGCGCTGATCGGGCTCACCGCCCTGGCCAGGACGGCGCCCGAGACGCGCATCACCTGGCTCGTCCGGCGCGCGAGCGTGGGGGAGGCGTTCGCCGGCAGCGGCCAGGACGAGCTGCCGGCGCGGGGTGAGCTCGGTCAGCAGGCCCAGGCAGCAGTCGAATCCGGGCCCGTGACAACGATGAACGGCTTCCGGACATCGCGCGTCTCTCGGCAGGACGACGACAGGCTCACCATCGAGTCCTTCGACGGACAGATCGTCACCGACGTGGACGAAATGGTCGTCCTGACCGGGTTCCGCCCCGACCTGCAGATGCTGTCGGAGATGCGACTGGACCTCGATCCGGTGCTGCAGGCACCTCGCGAGCTGGCGCCGCTGATCGACCCGAACGAGCACTCCTGCGGCACCGTCTACCCGCACGGCGCCAAGGAGCTCGCCCAGCCCGAGAGCGGGTTCTACCTGGTCGGCATGAAGTCCTACGGTCGTGCGACGTCCTTCCTCGCGCTGACGGGCTTCGAGCAGACGCGCTCGGTCGTCGCGGCCATCGCCGGCGACCACGAAGCCGCGGAACGCGTGGAGCTGACGCTTCCCGACACCGGCGTCTGCGGTGGTGCCCGACTGTTCGACGACGAGAGCGCCGAGGGCGGGAGCTGCTGCGCCGCCCCCGAAGAGCCCGAACTGATCGCTCTGGGCAAGAGCATCTGACTTCGCACCGTGAGCACGCGCGGCTCCACGATTGCCGCCGTCCCGGAGGCCCCTCCGACAGCGATGGCGCCGCCCGCGAGGCCGGTCCCGTCGGCTGAATGTTTACGGTGGGCTCCGTTGATGGGTTCGGGCTCATCGTCGGCTTACCGGGACGACCAGGTGGCCACGCGCCGTTCGCCCTTGCGATTCTGTCCCGTCTGCTGTTGCCAGATGGGACCGGCCGCGCGTGCCGGTGGTCGTTTTGTGGCCTGATTGGCCCAGCGTTCGTTGTGGGCAGTCGGGTATCGTCGGAAGTGACCTAGAGGGATCCTCCCAACCATTGGAGGGATTTCCGCAGTTCTCGGTACCCATCGTCCCGGCTCGTATGGCGCTCGGACTCGACAGGGGGTCGCAGGTTCAAATCCTGTCAGCCCGACCGTGAGGTACCGGGAATTCCAGCGGAATTCCCGGTACCGAGGAAGACCGGCGAAGGCGTCAGTCAGCGTCGGCCGCGAGACGGATCCGCGTCCGGAACTCGGTCAGGTCCAGCCCGTACACCGGACCGCCCGTCGCGGCGTAGCGCTCGAGGCGGCCGTTGCCGCGCTCGAGCAGCCGCTCTGCGCCGATGGTGTTGCCGCGCAGCGCGTGGGTCAGCCCGACGCACAGCTGGGCCAGCCCTTGCCAGAGGTCGTGCTCGGTGGCGGGGGAGTCCTTCCAGCGGGCCTCGAAGACCTCATGGGCCGAGAACGGACGGCCCTCGTCCAGGAGCTCGAGGGCGAACCGCACCGTCTCCAAGGGCGGCAGCGGGTCTTCGGAGACGGGCTCGACCCCCTGCGCGCCGTACGGCAGCGGTCGGCCGAGCTCGTCGCGCGGCCTCGCCTGACGCGGTCGGCCCTCTTCGTCGCGGTCCCTGGTCACCATGGGGCCACTGTGTCGCCCCGCGCTCGCCGAGACAAACCGGGGTCGACTTTGCGCGCTGGGAACGGCCGCTGAGTCACCGGCTCGGCACGGCCGACGTGGGGCGGTGAATGAGCGTCCGAACTCGAGCAGGAACGGACGCTGGGTCACCGCTCCCCAGCGACCCCCGGCGCCATCCGGCCCTCGGCTGGCGAGGCCGGGTCGAGACCACCATGCTGGACGCGTGACGACTTCCCGCGAGCTGGCGGAGCTGGCTGCCGCCCATCACGTCGCGACGGAGTACCGCGGGTCCGATCGCCAGATGGTCGAGGTGGACACCGAGGTCGTCGTCGCGGTCCTGGCGCAGTTCGGTGTGGACGCGAGCAGTTCTGCCTCGATCCAGCGAGAGCTCGACGCCGTGCGCCGCGAGCAGGCGCAGGCCACGCTGCCGCCGACGATGGTCCTGACTGCCGGCACGGCGCGAGACCTGGGGGTCACGGCGACGCTGGTGCTCGAGGACGGAACGTCGTCGCACGTCGAGCGTCTCGCCGACGACCTCCCACTGGGGTGGCACCGGCTGGTCACCGACACCCAGGAGGTGACGCTGATCGTCGCTCCGGGCCGGATGCTCGAGGTTCCGCGCACGTGGGGCTGGATGCTGCAGCTGTACGCCCTGCACTCGGACGGGTCCTGGGGCATGGGGGACTACGGCGACCTGGCCGAGATGGCGCGACGAGCCGGGACCGAGCAGGGCGCGGGCGTCCTGCTCGTGAACCCGGTTCAGGCGTTCATGCCGTCGCGACCGCTGGAGCGCTCTCCCTACTCCCCGTCGAGCCGCCGGTACGCCAACCCGCTCTACCTCCGGGTCACCGAGACCGCGGAGTTCAGGGCAGCGGACGACGAGACACGTGGAGCAGTGCTGGCGCTGGCGCCCGGCGTCGGCACCGGCTTGATCGACTACGACCAGATCTGGGCCGCCAAGCTGACCGCCTGCGAGATGTTGTGGGCGACGGGCGTCGAGGACCAGTCGGACATCGATCCTGACCTGAGGATGTTCGCGACCTTCTCCGCCCTGGCTGAGGTGCATGGCGCCGACTGGCGTGAGTGGCCCGAGGACCTGCGGGACCCGACCGGCGAGGCCGTCGCCGAGGCGGCACGCTCACTCACCGATCGCATCGCCTTCCACGCGTGGCTGCAGCGACTGTGCCGGGAGCAGCTCGACGCCGCCAGGTCGGCGGCGCGGGACGCCGGGATGGCCGTCGGCATCGTGCACGACCTGCCCGTCGGGGTGCATCCGGGCGGCGCCGACGCCTGGGCACTCCAGGAGTCTTTCGCCTCGGACGTCCGCGTGGGCTGTCCCGCCGACGCCTTCAACCCGCTCGGACAGGACTGGGGACTGCCTCCGTGGCGCCCCGACAGGCTGGCCGAGTCGGGCTACGCACCCTTCCGCGACGTGATCCGCAGCGTCCTGCGCCACGCCGACGGCATCCGCGTCGACCACATCGCCGGCCTCTGGCGTCTGTGGTGGATCCCGCCGGGCGAGCCGGCGCACCGAGGCACCTACGTCCACTACGACGCGGACGTCATGCTCGGGATCCTGGCCCTCGAGGCGTACCGGGCCGGCGCGGTCGTCGTCGGGGAGGACCTGGGCACCGTCGAGGACGAGGTGACCGAGACGATGCACGAGCGCGGGATGCTCAGCTCGGCCGTCCTGTGGTTCGAGCGCGACTGGGAGGCGCCGGGCCAGCCGCACGTGCCGCCCGAGCAGTGGGAGCCCGAGACGATGGCCAGCATCAGCACCCACGACCTGCCGACGGTCGCCGGCTGGCTGCAGGACGAGCGCGTGCGCGTCCAGGCGGACCTCGGCCTCCTCGCGGGGACGGCCGAGGAGGCCTACGCCGACGCCGAGGCCGACCGCGAGGCCATGCTCGACCTCGTGCGCGCCGAGGGCGTGCCGGACGACGATCTCGTCGTCGCGCTGCACGCGCTGATCGCGCGCGCCTCGTCCCGGCTGGTCCTCAGCTCTCCCGCCGACGCGTCCGGTCAGCTGGAGCAGCCGAACCTGCCCGGTACGGTCGACGAGTACCCCAACTGGCGGATCCGCCTGCCGATGGACCTCGACGGGTTCTTCGCCGATGAACGGGTACGTGCCTGCACAGCCCCTTTGCAGGCTTCGCGCCCGTCCACGTGACCGACACCCCCACTCACAAGGAGAGCTCGTGCAACCCTGGCCTGGATCGTCCTATCCGCTCGGCGCCACCTTCGACGGGACCGGTACCAACTTCGCCGTCTTCTCCGAGGCGGCCGAGTACGTCGAGCTGTGCCTGTTCGACGAGGCGGGCACCGAGACGCGAGTCCGCCTGGAGGAGGTCGACGGGTTCGTGCACCACGGGTTCCTCCTCGGCGTCGCTCCCGGGCAGCGCTACGGCTTCCGCGTGCACGGACCGTACGACCCGGAGAACGGGTGCCGGTGCAATCCCGCGAAGCTGCTGATCGACCCGTACGCCAAGGCGATCTCGGGATCGGTCCACTGGGACAAGTCCCTGTTCGCCTACGACCTCGACGATCCCGAGCAGATGAACGACGACGACTCGGCGGGTCACGTCCCGTACTCGATCGTCATCAACCCCTACTTCGACTGGGCGAACGACCGGAAGCCGCGGACGCCGTACAACGAGTCGCTGATCTACGAGGCTCACGTCAAGGGCCTCACGATGACGCACCCCGACATCCCCGAATCCCTGCGCGGCACGTACGCCGGCATCGCCCACCCGGCCATCGTCGAGCACCTCAAGTCGATCGGCGTGACCGCCATCGAGCTGCTGCCCGTGCATCAGTTCCTGAACGACCACTACCTGGTCGAGAAGGGCCTGACCAACTACTGGGGCTACAACACGATCGGCTTCTTCGCGCCGCACGCGGACTACGCCGCCCACCCGGGCCGCCAGGTCGAGGAGTTCAAGGGGATGGTGCGTGCGCTGCACCAGGCCGACATCGAGGTCATCCTCGACGTCGTCTACAACCACACGGGGGAGGGGAACCACCTCGGCCCGACCCTGTCGATGCGCGGCATCGACAACTGCGCCTACTACCGGCTCGTCGAGGGCGACGAGCAGCACTACATGGACTACACCGGCACCGGCAACTCGCTGAACGTGCGGCACCCGCACACGCTGCAGCTCATCATGGACTCGCTGCGCTACTGGGTCACCGAGATGCACGTCGACGGCTTCCGCTTCGACCTCGCCGCGACCCTCGCCCGGGAGTTCTACGACGTGGACAAGCTCGCGACGTTCTTCGAGCTCGTCCAGCAGGACCCGGTGGTCAGCCAGGTCAAGCTCATCGCCGAGCCGTGGGACGTCGGTCCCGGCGGCTACCAGGTCGGCAACTTCCCGCCGCAGTGGACGGAGTGGAACGGCCTCTACCGCGACACCGTGCGCGACTTCTGGCGCGGTGAGCCCGCGACGTTGGGCGAGTTCGCCTCGCGGATCGCCGGATCGTCCGACCTCTACCAGGACAACGGCCGTCGGCCGTACGCCTCCATCAACTTCGTCACGGCGCACGACGGGTTCACCCTCAACGACCTCGTGAGCTACAACGACAAGCACAACGAGGCGAACGGCGAGGACGGCCGTGACGGCGCGGACGACAACCGGTCGTGGAACTGCGGCGTCGAGGGGCCGACCGATGACGAGGAGGTGCTGGAGCTGCGCCGTCGCCAGCGCCGGAACCTGATGGCGACCCTCCTGCTGTCCCAGGGCGTGCCGATGGTGCTGCACGGGGACGAGCTCGGCCGGTCGCAGGGCGGCAACAACAACGTCTACTGCCAGGACAACGAGGTCAGCTGGGTCGACTGGGACTCGCGCGCAGAGGAGCGCGCCCTGTTGGAGTTCACCTCCGCCCTTGCGGCCTTCCGCCAGCGTCACCCGGTCTTCCGTCGCCGCCGGTTCTTCGAGGGCAAGCCGGTCCGCAAGGCCGACGAGCTGCGTGACATCGAGTGGTTCACTCCCTCGGGCGACGAGATGGAGGAGCAGAACTGGGAGGACGAGCTCGGCAAGTCGATCGCGGTGTTCCTGAACGGCGACGCGCTCGCGGACCGCGACGTGCGCGGCGTGCGGGTCACCGACGACTCGTTCGTGCTGGCGTTCAACGCCCACAGCGAGCCGGCGGAGTTCACCCTCCCGCCGGAGGACTACGGCGCCGGCTGGAAGGTCGTCGTGGACAGCTCGACCGGCGCCGTCGAGCAGCCGGGCGCCGAGACGTTCGGCCCGCACGACCGGTTCACCACTCCACCGCGCTCACTCGTCGTGCTGCAACGGGTCGGGTCATGACCGCACCCTCCTCGACCTACCGGCTGCAACTGCGGCCCGGGTTCGGCTTCGACGAGGCACGCGCGCTGGTGGACCAGCTGGCGACCCTCGGGGTCGGGGCGCTCTACCTGTCACCGGTGCTGGAGGCGACACCCGGCTCGACCCACGGCTACGACGTCACCGACCCGACGCGACTCCGTGAGGAGCTTGGTGGGCAGGACGCCTTCCGCGCCCTCGCCGAGACCGCGCGCGACGCCGGCCTCGGGGTCGTCGTCGACATCGTGCCGAACCACATGTCGGTCGAGGTGCCCGAGGCGAACCCGTGGTGGCACAGCGTGCTGCGCGAAGGTGAGGCCTCCCCGTACGCCCACCACTTCGACATCGACTGGTCCCGCGGACGCGTCCTGGTGCCGGTCCTCGGTAGTGACAGCGAGGTGGCCGAGCTGACGGTCGAGGGCGACCAGCTCGTCTACTTCGACCACCGCTTCCCGTTGGCGGACGGCACCGGTCACGGCGATCCGCAGGAGGTGCACGACCGCCAGCACTACGAGCTGGTCGACTGGCGCCGCGGCAACACCGAGCTCAACTACCGCCGGTTCTTCGACATCACGAGTCTCGCCGCGGTGACCGTCGAACAGCCCGGGGTGTTCGAGCAGGCCCATCGCGAGATCCTCGGCTGGGTCGAGGCGGGCGCCGTGACCGGGCTGCGGATCGACCACCCCGACGGGCTCGCCGACCCCGGCGCGTACGTCAAGCGGTTGAGGCAGGCCGCACCCGACGCCTGGATCGTGGTCGAGAAGATCCTGCACCCGGGGGAGCAGCTGCCCGGCAGCTGGCCGGTCGAGGGCACCACGGGCTACGACGCGATGCGCGAGGTCTTCGGGGTGCTGCTGGACCCGGCCGGCGAGCAGGCGTTCACGTCCCTGGCCGACCGGCTCGATGTTCCGACGGACTACGCCGCGGTCGAGGAGGAGGCCCGGCGCATGGTGACCGACAGGATCCTCGTCGCCGAGGTCCGCAGGATCGCCGCCCTGGTCGAGGGCATCGGGACCGATGCCGCTCGCGCGGCCGTGGCCGAGACGATGATCGCGTTCGGGGTCTACCGCTCGTACCTACCCGAGGTCGGGTCGACGTGGTCCGACGCGATCGAGGCGGCCAGGTCGCGGCGTCCGGACTTGAGCGAGGCCCTCGGTGCGCTCGACCAGCAGGTGCGCGACGATCCGCACGGAGAGCTGGCGACGCGCATCCAGCAGACGTCCGGCATGGTCGTGGCGAAGGGCACCGAGGACACGACGTTCTACCGGTACACGCGCTTCGGTGCGCTCAACGAGGTCGGCGGCTCGCCGCAGGTCTGGGGCATCGGAGTCGATGAGTTCCACCGCCTGGCGGCCGCCCGCGAGGCTGGTCAGCCGTCGACGATGACCGCGCTGACGACCCACGACACCAAGCGCTCGGAGGACACGCGCGCCCGGATGGCGGTGCTGGCCGAGATCGCCGACGACTTCGCCGCGAAGGTCGTCGAGTGGACCGAGCGGTGCGGCCTCGACGAGCCGTCCCTCAACCTGCTCGCCTGGCAGACGATCGTCGGCGCGTGGCCGATCAGCGATGAACGGCTGGTGGACTACCTGCTCAAGGCCGCCCGGGAGTCCAAGCTCCGGACGACGTGGACCGAGCCGGATGAGGCGTTCGAGAACGCGATCGCCGACTGGCCGCGCGCGGTGCGCGAGGTGCTGGGCCGACAGATCGAGGACTTCGTGGCCCGCATCGCCGCGCCGGGGTGGAGCAACTCGCTGAGCCAGAAGCTGGTCCAGCTCACGACGCCGGGCGTCCCCGACGTCTACCAGGGCACTGAGCTCTGGGACTTCTCCCTCGTCGATCCCGACAACCGTCGTGCGGTCGACCACGACCTCCGTCGCGAACTGATGCGCCGGATCGACGAGGGGCTGGTGCCCGAGGTCGACCAGTCCGGGGCGGCGAAGCTGCTCCTCGTCCAGCGGACGCTGCGACTGCGGCGTGACCGGCCAGAGCTCTTCAGTGGGTACCGCCCCCTCGCAGCGGAAGGTCCGGCGGCCGATCACCTGCTCGCGTACGCGCGCAGCGACGACCTCGTCGTGCTGGCGACCCGGCTGCCGGTGGGACTGGAGCGTGCGGGCGGCTGGTCCGGGACCACGCTGGACCTGTCCGAGGGCGGCTGGACAGATGTCCTCACCGGCGACGCCTTCGACGGGGGACGTGCGGAGGTCGAGTCCGTCCTGCGTCGCTACCCGGTGGCACTCCTCGTGCGCGGTGAGAACCGATGACGCTCTCGGTGTGGGGACCCGACCACGAACGGGTGCAGGTGCGGATCGACGGGGCCGACCACGAGATGCGGCAGGCGGCCGACGGCTGGTGGCACTCCGACGTCACGGTGCCGGCCGGCACCGACTACGCGTTCCTGCTGGGCGACGATGACACGCCGTTGCCCGACCCGCGCTCGGCCTGGCAGCCGCACGGAGTGCACGGCGCCTCCCGCGTCTACGACCACGATGCCTTCACCTGGAGCGACCAGGACTGGGCGGGCCGCTCCCTCGCAGGCTCGGTGATCTACGAGCTGCACATCGGCACCTTCACGGTGGGCCGGACGTTCGATGCCGCGATCGAGCGCCTCGACCACCTCGTCGACCTGGGCATCGACCTCGTCGAGGTGATGCCGGTGAACTCGTTCGACGGCACCGCCGGCTGGGGGTACGACGGCGTGCTGTGGGGCGCGGTCCATGAGCCCTACGGGGGACCGGACGGCTTCAAGCGCTTCGTCGACGCGTGCCACGCGCGGGGACTCGGCGTCGTCCTGGACGTCGTCTACAACCACCTCGGGCCGTCCGGCGCCTACCTCGACCGCTTCGGTCCCTACTTCGCCGGCCAGAACGACTGGGGGCCCGGCCTCAACCTCGACGGGTCGCAGTCCGACGAGGTGCGCCGCTACGTGCTCGACAACGCGATGGCGTGGTTCGAGCACTTCCACGTCGACGCGCTGCGACTCGACGCCGTGCACGCCCTGGCCGACACTCGAGCACTGCCCATCCTCGAGGAGCTGTCCGTTGAGACGGCGCGGATGGCGGAGGCCCTGGGCCGGCCGCTCACCCTGATCGCCGAGTCGGACCTCAACGACCCTCGTACGGTCCGCCCGCGATCCAGCCACGGTCTGGGCATGGACGCACAGTGGTCCGACGACCTGCACCACGCGCTGCACGTTCGCCTGACCGGCGAGACCGACGGCTACTACGCCGACTTCGCCGCGCCGGACGCGCTGACCAAGACCCTGCGCGGCGCGTTCTTCCACGACGGGACCTGGTCCTCGTTCCGCGGACGTACGCACGGCAGGCCCGTCGACGTCGAGGAGCTCCCCGGCACGGCCTTCCTGGCCTACGTCCAGAACCACGACCAGATCGGCAACCGGGCCACGGGCGACCGCATCTCGGCCTCGGTCCCGCCGGACCTGCAGGCCTGCGCCGCCGCGATCGTGCTGCTCGGTCCCTACACACCGATGGTGTTCATGGGCGAGGAGTGGGCGGCGGCGACCCCGTGGCAGTTCTTCGCGTCGTTCCCCGATCCTGAGCTGGCCGAGGCCGTCCGCACGGGCCGACGCCGCGAGTTCGGCCGGCACGGCTGGGGCGAGTCCGAGGTGCCCGACCCGATGGACCCCGCCACCGTCGAGCGCTCGACGCTCGACTGGGACGAGTTGGCGGGCCCCGAGCACCGCCGGATGCTCGACGTCTATCGCTCCCTGATCGCGTTGCGGCGACGGCATCCGGAGCTTCGCGACCCGTCCCTGGCCGACCTGGAGGTCGAGTCGGCCGCCGACGGCTCCTGGCTCGTGATGCACCGAGGCCGCTTCCGCGTGGCCTGCCGATTCGGCGACGAGGAGCCGCCCGTGCACGGCGAGGTCGTCCTGGGCCTGGAACGCGTGACCGTCAGCACGATCGAGCCAGCCTCCGTCAGTTGACGAAACGGCCACCGCCGAGCCTGCGTGTTGCGGGCCGGCGGGGGGTGCACCACGGTTGGTAGGAGCATCGAGACGATCAACGTACGGGGGTCCCAGGGCATGACAGGCCGAATTGGCATCGACGACGTCCGACCCCTGTCCGGGGACGGCACCCACCCGTCGAAGGCGGTCGTGGGCGAGCACGTGCCGGTCACCGCGACTGTCTGGCGTGAGGGCCACGACGCCGTCGGGTGCGACGTGATCTGGCGCGGACCGGGGGAGCGGCGCGACCGCAGGGTCCGGATGCACGAGGTGGACGAGGGCACCGACGCCTTCGGTGCCGTGATCGTCCCGGACGCCGTCGGTTCGTGGACGTTCCGTGTCGACGCGTGGGGCGATCCGTGGGCGACCGTCGTCCACGCCATCGAGGTGAAGCTCGCCGCGGGCCAGACGGCCGCCGAGCTCGCCAACGACCTCGAGCTGGCAGCGCGGCTGCTCGACGAGGTGGCTGCCCGCCAGGAGCGCAAGAAGGACAAGCCGGCACTGGAGGGAGCCGCGACGGCACTGCGCGCCGCCGACCTCCCGCTGGGCGCCCGGACCGGGCCGGCGCTCGCCCCGGAGGTCCGCCGGCTCATGCACGACTTCCCGGTGCGCGAGGCGCTCACCCGTGGCCCGACCCGCACGATGTGGGTCGATCGGACCCGCGCGGCGTTCGGGTCCTGGTACGAGTTCTTCCCCCGCTCGACCGGTGGCGTCGACGAAAAGGGCGAGCCCGTTCACGGCACGTTCGCCACGGCGGCCGACGAGCTCGACCGGGTCGCCGCGATGGGATTCGACGTGGTCTACTTCCCGCCGATCCACCCGATCGGCCGGGTCAACCGCAAGGGACCCAACAACACGCTGACGCCGGGTGAGCACGACCCGGGCTCGCCCTGGGCGATCGGTGCGCGCGAGGGCGGACACGACGCGTTCCACCCCGAGCTCGGTGGCGAGGAGGACTTCGCCGCCCTCGTCGCGAAGGCGGGCGCGCTGGGCATGGAGGTCGCCCTGGACCTCGCACTGCAGGTCGCACCGGACCATCCGTGGGTCGAGGCGCATCCCGCGTTCTTCACCACGCTGCCCGACGGCACGATCGCCTACGCCGAGAACCCGCCCAAGAAGTACCAGGACATCTACCCGCTCAACTTCGACAACGACCGCGAGACGATCTACGCCGAGATGCTGCGGGTGACGCTGCACTGGGTCGAGCGGGGCGTCCGGATCTTCCGGGTGGACAACCCGCACACGAAGCCGCCGGACTTCTGGGCGTGGCTGATCGACGCGGTCAAGAGCGAGCATCCCGACGTGCTGTTCCTGTCCGAGGCGTTCACGCGCCCGGCTCGCCTGTGGGGGCTCGCGCGACTCGGCTTCACCCAGAGCTACACGTACTTCACGTGGCGGACGACGAAGCAGGAGCTGATCGAGTTCGGCGAGGACCACCGCGACCGGTGGGACGAGGGCCGGCCGAACCTCTTCGTGAACACTCCCGACATCCTTCCCGAGCACCTGCAGGTCGGGGGACCGGGCATGTTCGCGCTCCGGGCGGCGTTGGCCGCGACGCTGGCGCCCACGTGGGGTGTGTACTCCGGCTTCGAGCTCTACGAGCACCAGCCGCTCGGGCCCGGCAAGGAGGAGTACCTCGACTCGGAGAAGTTCCAGCTGCGCCCCCGCGACTACGCGGGCGCCCTGGCCGAGGGCCGCTCGCTGGAACCGTGGCTCACTCGGCTCAACGAGATCCGTCGCGCCCACCCGGCGCTGCAGCAGATGCGCACGCTGCGCTTCCACGAGGTCGACCACGAGGCGCTGATCGCCTACTCCAAGCAGGACCCGGCGTCCGGTGACACGGTCGTCGTCGTGGTCTCCCTCGATCCGCACGAGGCGCGCGAGGGCACATTGTGGCTCGACCTGCCGAGCCTCGGCTTCGCGGCGGGCGAGCACCTGGTCGCCCATGACGAGGTCACCGGGGAGTCGTACGACTGGACCGACGCCAACTACGTTCGCCTCGACCCTTCCCGGGCCTGCGCGCACATCATCAGCCTGCACAGGTCGGAAGGATGACATGACGGACGAGACGACCCGCGTGACGACAGCACCGGACGCGGCCCTGACCGGACTGGACGACACTCCGCACACCGGCGAGTCGATCGCCGACGACGGGACCCTGACGGAGCCGCAGGCCGACGAGTTCGGGCACGCCGAGCAGGCACCCAGCAACCCCGAGTGGTTCAAGCGAGCCGTGTTCTACGAGGTCCTGGTGCGGGCGTTCGCCGACTCCAACGGGGACGGGACGGGGGACCTGCGAGGACTGGCCGAACGGCTCGACTACCTTCAGTGGCTCGGCGTCGACTGCCTGTGGCTCCCGCCCTTCTACGCCTCGCCGCTGCGCGACGGTGGGTACGACATCAGTGACTTCCGCGCCGTGCTGCCCGAGTTCGGCACCGTCGAGGACTTCGTCTACCTGCTCGAGGAGGCGCACAAGCGCGACATCCGGGTCATCACCGACCTGGTCCTCAACCACACGTCCGATGCGCACCCGTGGTTCCAGCAGTCGCGCAACGATCCCGACGGACCCTACGGCGACTACTACGTGTGGCGCGACGACGACTCGGCCTACAGTGACGCGCGCGTGATCTTCGTCGACACCGAGGCGTCGAACTGGACCTACGACCCGGTGCGCGGACAGTTCTTCTGGCACCGGTTCTTCAGCCACCAGCCGGACCTGAACTTCGAGAACGAGGAGGTCCAGGAGGCGATGCTCGACGTCCTGCGCTTCTGGCTGGACCTCGGGATCGACGGTTTCCGGCTCGACGCCGTGCCGTACCTGTTCGAGGAGGAGGGCACGAACTGCGAGAACCTCCCTCGCACGCACGAGTACCTGCGCCGGGTCCGCGCGGCCGTCGACGCGGAGTATCCGGGCCGGATCCTGCTGGCGGAGGCGAACCAGTGGCCTGCGGACGTCGTGGAGTACTTCGGCGATCCCGAGCTGGGCGGCGACGAGTGCCACATGGCGTTCCACTTCCCCCTGATGCCGCGGATCTTCATGGCCGTGCGGCGCGAGTCGCGGTTCCCGATCTCGGAGATCCTGGCGCAGACGCCGGAGATCCCCAGCGGTGCGCAGTGGGGCATCTTCCTGCGCAACCACGACGAGCTGACCCTCGAGATGGTCACCGACGACGAGCGCGACTACATGTACCGCGAGTACGCCACGGATCCGCGGATGAAGGCCAACATCGGGATCCGGCGCCGGCTGGCGCCGCTGCTCGACAACGACCGCAACCAGCTGGAGCTGTTCACGGCCCTGCTGCTGAGCCTGCCCGGCTCCCCGGTCCTGTACTACGGCGACGAGATCGGCATGGGCGACAACATCTGGCTCGGCGACCGGGACGCGGTGCGCACGCCGATGCAATGGTCGCCGGACCGCAACGCGGGCTTCTCGCGGTCCGATCCGGGGCGCGTCTACCTGCCGCCGATCATGGATCCGACCTACGGCTACGAGGCGATCAACGTCGAGGCGCAGCAGGGCAACGCCGCGTCCCTGCTCAACTGGACGCGGCAGATGATCGCGGTGCGCAAGGAGCACCTGGCATTCGCCGAGGGCGAGTTCGTCGACCTCGGCGGCTCCAACCCGAGCGTGCTGGCCTACAAGCGGGTGTGGGCACGGCCGGACGGGGAGCTGGACGTGGTCCTGTGTGTCAACAACCTGTCGAGGTTCCCGCAGCCGGTCGAGCTCGACCTGTCCGAGCACCTCGACCACACGCCGGTCGAGCTGACCGGGAGCGTGCGGTTCCCCAGGATCGGCGAGCTGCCGTACCTGTTGACACTGCCGGGTCACGGGTTCTACTGGTTCCAACTGGTCGAGACCGGCGACGAGGGCGAGCGGAGGAGCCAGATATGAGCGGACACGACGAACTGGCGGCCGAGGTCGCGGCCGCCCTGCCGCAGTGGCTGCCGTCGCAGCGGTGGTTCGGCGGCAAGGACCGCGAGATCGACTCGGTGAGCCCGGTCTCGTGGACCACCCTGCTCGATGGCGACCCGTTGCTGCTGCACCTGATCGTCCGGGTCGAGCAGGGTGACCGTCGTGACCTGTACCAGCTCCTGATCGGCAGCCGGCAGTCCCAGCTCCCGGAGGTGCCCGCATCGGCCTCGATCGGGCTCGAGGACGGACGTACCTGCTACGAGGCCAGTGGCGACGCCGACCTGACCGCGTGCCTGCTGGACCTCATCGCCGAGGGAGCGCGCATCGGCTCGATGTCGTTCGAGCACGAGCCAGGCGCCGAGCTCACGACCGGCCTGCGCGGTCATCCCATCACGTCCGAGCAGAGCAACACGTCGTTGGTCTACGGTCACCACCACATCCTCAAGCTCTTCCGGAAGCTCGGTCCCGGCGTGAACAAGGACCTGGTGCTCCATCGCGCCCTGCACGAGCTCGGCTCGCAGCAGATCGCCGAGCCGTTGGGATCGATCAGCGCCGAGATCGACGGCGAGGACGTCACGATCGGCATGCTCCAGCGCTTCATGCCTGACGCGGCGGACGGCTGGGTCATGGCGACCACCAGCGTGCGCGACTTCATGGCCGATCCGACCGGACTCCCGCCCGAGGAGCTGGGCGGCGACTTCGCCGGCGAGGCCTATCGGCTGGGCAAGGCGGTCGCCACCGTGCACGCCGACCTGGCGCGTGCGCTGGGCACCGAGCAGGCCGGCGCCGACGACGTCCGGCGCACGCTGGACTCCATGCTCGAGCGTCTCGAGCGCGTGTCGGCGCAGGTGCCGGCGCTCGCCCAGCACGCCGACGCGCTGCGCCCGGTGCTCGAGCGGATCACCGGCGTCGCCGTCCCCGTCCCGACGCAGTCCGTCCACGGCGACCTCCACCTGGGCCAGGTCCTGCGGACCGTCCACGGGTGGCTGTTGCTGGACTTCGAGGGCGAGCCCGCAGCGAGCGTCGCCGAGCGCTCGGCGCTGGCGTCTCCGTTGCGCGACGTCGCGAGCATGCTGCGCTCCTTCGACTACGCCGCGCAGCAGCTGCTCGTCGGTCATCCGGACGACCCGGAGAGGACCGCGAGCGCGATGAGCTGGGCGCGGCGCAACCGGGCGGCGTTCTGCGACGGCTACGGCAAGGTCGCCGGCCAGGATCCGCGGGACAGTGCCGACCTGCTGAGTGCCCTCGAGCTGGACAAGGCGGTCTACGAGGTCTCGTACGAGCACGCCAACCGTCCGGACTGGCTGACAGTGCCGATGGCATCGATCGAACGGATCCTGAGCGAAGGTGAGTGAGCGCGTGAGTGACACCTATCCCTGGCCGCCGTCGGTGGGCGAGCTGGACCTGCACCTGATCGGCGAGGGCCGGCACGAGCGGCTGTGGGAGGTGCTCGGCGCGCACGTGCGCACGGTCGAGGGCCCGGACGGCCCGGTCGAGGGCACGTCCTTCGCGGTCTGGGCGCCCAACGCGCAAGCCGTGCAGGTCACGGCAGACTTCAACGGCTGGAACGGCGGCGACCATGCGATGCGGTCCCTCGGAGCACCCGGCGTGTGGGACCTGTTCGTCCCGGGCGTCGGTGCGGGCACCCGCTACAAGTTCCTCATCCAGGACCGCAGCGGTCACTGGCACGAGAAGGCCGACCCGTTGGCCTTCGGCACCGAGGTCCCGCCGGCCACCGCCTCGGTGGTCGTCGAGCCGGGTCACGTCTGGGCCGACGACGCGTGGGTCAGCCGGCGCGACGCGACGGTGTGGCTCGATGCGCCGATGAGCATCTACGAGGTGCATCTTGGCTCGTGGCGTCCCGGACTCGACTATCGCGAGCTGGCCGACGCACTGGCGAGCTACCTGGCCGAGACGGGGTTCACGCATGTCGAGCTCATGCCGGTCGCGGAGCACCCCTTCGGCGGATCGTGGGGCTACCAGGTCACGTCGTACTACGCGCCCACGTCGCGCTTCGGGTCCCCGGACGACTTCCGCTGGTTCGTCGACCACCTGCACCAGCGCGGCTTCGGCGTGATCGTCGACTGGGTGCCGGCGCACTTCCCGCGCGACGAGTGGGCGCTGGCCCGCTTCGACGGCACGCCCCTCTACGAGCACCCGGACCCCCACCGCGGCGAGCAGCCCGATTGGGGAACCTTCGTCTTCGACTTCGGCCGACCGGAGGTGCGGAACTTCCTGGTCGCCAACGCGCTGTTCTGGCTGGAGGAGTTCCATCTCGACGGGCTGCGCGTGGACGCGGTGGCGTCGATGCTCTACCTCGACTACTCGCGCAACGAGGGCGAGTGGGTGGCCAACAAGCACGGCGGACGCGAGAACCTCGAGGCGGTCCAGCTGCTGCAGGAGCTCAACGCGACCGTCTACAAGCACCACCCGGGCGTCGTCATGGTGGCCGAGGAGTCGACGGCGTGGCCCGGCGTCAGCAGCCCGACCAGCAGCGGCGGCCTGGGCTTCGGCTTCAAGTGGAACATGGGCTGGATGCACGACACCCTCTCCTACCTGGGCCACGAGCCGATCCACCGGTCCTACCATCACGGCGAGCTGACGTTCTCGATCGACTACGCCTGGAGCGAGCACTTCATCCTGCCGCTGTCGCACGACGAGGTCGTGCACGGCAAGGGGTCGCTGTGGCAGCGGATGCCCGGCGACGACTGGAACAAGGCGGCCGGAGTCCGCGGGCTGCTGGCCTTCATGTGGGCGCACCCGGGCAAGCAGATGCTCTTCATGGGCGGCGAGTTCGGCCAGGCGAGCGAGTGGGCGGAGTCGGGCTCGCTGGACTGGGCCGCGCTCGAGGAGCCGTTGCACGCGGGCATCCTGCGCCTGGTCGGCGACCTCAACCGGCACTACCGCGCGGATCCGGCGCTGTGGTCCGCGGACAGCCGTCCCGAGGGGTTCCGCTGGATCGACGCCAGCGACACGAGCGGGAACGTCGTCTGCTTCCTGCGCGTCGGGGCGGACGGATCGCAGCTGGCGTGCATCGCCAACTTCTCGGGCGGCCCGCATCACGACTACCGGGTCGGACTGCCGGAGGCCGGCACTTGGAACGAGGTGCTGAACACCGACGCCGAGATCTACGGCGGCTCCGGGGTCGGGAACCTCGGCTCGGTGCAGGCCACCGATGAGTCGTGGCACGGCCAGCCGGCGTCCGCCGTGCTCCAGCTGCCGCCCAGCGGGGTCGTGTGGCTGCAGCCGGCCAGACGCGCGGTCAGCGGACGGCGGGCCCGTACCGGGACGTGACGCCGTCGGGCGCGACGTTCGGGTCGTGGCCAACGGTCCCCACGACGCCGGACACCGGCGCGATACGGTCAGGTCGCGTACGTAGGGACCGGTCGGTCTCGTGGGTCCACCATTCGTCGTCCGGAGGGTCATGAGCCAGCCTGTCCTTGAGTCCCTGCGGAGCTCGCTGTCCGAGGAGGACCTCGCCGCCGCTGCAGACCTGTTGGCCGGCGTGGCGCCGCAGGAGGTCGCGGCAGTGCTCAGGCGTCTCCCCGATGACATGGCGGCAGTCGCCTTCAGGCTCCTCGCGAAGGAGCGTGCGTCAGAGGTGTTCGAGCGGGCGGGCCGTTCCGCCCAGCGCCAGTTGATCGAGCAACTCGGTGAGAAGGAGGTGCTCGACGTGTTCGCGGGACTGGACCCCGATGATCGCGTGGAGTTGCTCGACGAGCTGCCGGCGCGGGTCGCCACGCGACTCCAACGAACCATGCCCGACGACGCCCGTCCCGCGATGTCCGTCGTGCTCGGATACGCACGGGGCTCGGTCGGCCGCCGGATGAGCCCGGAGTTCCTCAGCGTCGAGCCGCAGGACTCCCTCGGGGAGGCGCTCGAGAAGGTTCGGCGCCGCGGTGATGACTCGGAGACGATCTACACGGTCCCCGTCGTGGATGCGGACCTGCGGCTCGTCGGGGTGGTCAGTCTTCGGACGCTTCTGCTGCGTCCGCAGGCGGAACTCGTCCGTGACCACATGGTCCCTCCCATGGTGGCCCATGCCGACGAGGACGCCGAGACCGCTGCTCGACGGTGTGTCGAGCGCGGTGTGCTGGCCTTTCCCGTTCTCGACCGCGAGGACGGTCTGGTGGGTCTGCTGACGCTCGACGACGCCATCCGGATCGTCGAGGACGCCCGAGATGAGGACGAAGCCCGGGCCGGCGGCGCGGAGCCACTGCGTCGCCCGTACTTGCTGACACCGGTGAGGATGTTGGCCCGCTCGCGGATCGTGTGGCTGATGGTGCTCGGGGTCTCGGCGATCCTCACCGTCAACGTGCTGGAGCTGTTCGAGTCCACTCTGGAGCAGCGAGTGACGTTGGCGCTGTTCATCCCGCTGCTGACCGGTATCGGAGGCAACACCGGCTCCCAGGCGGCCACGACGGTCACCCGTGCGCTGGCCATGGGTGAGACCGGCGCCGGGGATCTGGGACGAGTGGCGCTCAAGGAGGTGCGAACCGGGTTCGTCCTGGGAACGATCATCGGCCTGGTCGGTTGGCTGGTCGCCACGGCGATCTATGACCTCGACATCGGGCTCGTGATCGGCCTCACGCTGGTGGGCATCTGCACGTTGTCGGCCACCGTCGGGGGCACGATGCCCTTGCTGGCCAAGGCCGTGAGAGTCGATCCCGCCGTCTTCTCCACGCCCTTCATCTCGACCTTCTGTGACGCCACGGGCCTGATCATCTACTTCATGATCGCCCGCGCCGTGCTGGGGCTGTGAGACGTGTTCGCCCTCAGTCGGCTCCCGCGGCGCTGAGGATCGCGTAGGCCACCTGCAGGCCGCGCACGTCGCCGTGACTGGAGATGAACTCGTCCGCGAGCAGGTTGTAGACCTGACCCTGCTCGAACCCGTAGTCGTGGCCGACGGCGGCGAGCGAGGTCGCGTTGCCCTCGGCCTCCTGCGTCCGCTGGGCGCCGTTGCGACCCATGCCGCCGTACGGGTCGTCCTTGTCGCCCAGCCCTGCGGCGTTCTGGCGGCCGATCCGCGAGGCGAGGGGGTAGGCGACGCCGACGGCACGATCGCGCTTCGTGTGGGTGATGACGATCGGCCCGGACGCCCGGCGATTCCCCAGCACCGCGCGGAACCCGCCGGGCCTGCCCGCATCGAAGTCGGCCGAGAGGCCGTTGTGCGAGAACGCGGCCTGCAGCAGGCTCAGCGTCACGTGCTCGGTGTCGTCGTCGAGTGCGGACGCGGCCGCCGTCACGAGTCGCCCACCGAAGCTGTGGCCGACGAGGTGCAGGCGCACACCCTCGTGCTTCCGGCGCACCTCGAGCAGCACCGGCGCAAGCCCCTCGCGACCGACCTTCCCGGCGCGCGCCTTCATCCGCAGGTACGTCGTGAGGTTCGCCAGCCGTCGCGCGGCCGCGGACGCACCGGTGAGCAGTTCCCGGAGCCCGGCGGCGCCACCTTCGTCCGACCCCGCCTCGCCGGCACCGCCGCCGAGCGACGTCGCACCGCCGGCCGGCGGCGGCCCCGGAGCGGTCACGGGACCCTCGAGTGCCGCGAACAGCGTCGCGGCGTCGTCGTCGAAGAAGGCGGACGTGCCGTCGTCGTCGGAGTCGTCGTCCTGCTCCGTCAGGGTGCGCAGGATCCTCACGTAGTCCGCCCGGGCCTGCGGATCGGAGTCGAGCCGGGGGAGGAGCGCCTTGGCCTCAGCGACGGCCGCCGCTCGCTCGGGAGTCGTCCCGCTCCCGCCCAGGCGCTCGGGGTCGTCAGCGAGCTCGTCGAGCATCCGCTCGAGCGCGGCGTCGTTGGCCGCCTCCGCGCTCGCCGCGCCGCCGCCCGGAATGAGGTCCTCGTCAGCGAACCTCTTGCTCGGCCAGAACAGGCGCAGGACGGCGAACGTACGACCGTCGAGCCGCCGCAGGGCCGAGGGCGCCTTGGGGTTCATGCGCAGGTCCAGCAGCCGGTCCACGTTGGCGAGCAGCTCGTCGTAGAGGTCCGTGGCCTCGCGGACGTCGTTGTTCCAGCCGTGCGCGACCACGATCAGGTCCGTCGCATCGAGGTCGTCCACGAGGGACCGGACCTGGTCCCGGTCGAAGACGGCCGCGTCCTTGGTGAACTCGAGGTCGAACGTGCGCATGGCGGGTCTCCGGTCAGACGGATTGGATGGCGCGGACGAGATCCACGAGACCGTGTCCCTCGAAGTACCGCTCACGACCCAGCGGCGAGGCCGTGGACGTGAAGATCTGCTTCACCTCGCGGGGCTTGCCGATGAACTCGCGGCGGATGGACAGGAACGCGGCGATCGCTCCCGAGACGTGAGGTGCGGCCATGCTCGTGCCGCTGTCCTCCATGTAGTCGGCGAACACGGTGTCGTCCTCACCGGCGGCCTCTGCCGACCTCAGCGCCTCCTTGAGCCGGACCCCGGCCCCGCAGGAGGTGATGCGCTCGCCGGGGGCGACCAGGTCGGGCTTGAGCCGCCCGTCCCCGGTGGGGCCCTTGGACGAGAAGTACGAGACGCCGTACATGTAGGGAGCGTCGCGATGGGTGGCGCCGACCGTGATGGCCAGCTCGGCGTTGCCCGGGTCGTTGATGGTGTTCGACAGCCCGGCCTTGGTGGGGCGCACGCTCGACGCGACCGACCCGTACCCGGTGTTCCCGGCGGCCGCGACGACGACCACCCCCGACTGGACCAGCCGGTCGACCTCGGCGCACAGCGGGCTCTGCCCACACGCGAACATCTCGGCGTCGAACTCGTAGCCGACGCTCAGATTGACCCCGTGGACCCGCAGCAGCTTCGGGTTGTCGTTGAGCTTCTCGCGGACGTACTCCAGCGCCCGGATGACGTCGCTCGAGCGGCCCTCGCCCAGGTCGTCGAGCACCTTCAGGCTGACGAGCCGGCACCGCAGCGCGACACCGTGCAGGTGCTCGACGTCGTGGAAGCGGGTCATCACCGCGCTCGTCCGCTCGAGCTCGCCCTGGGCATCGGGACGGTCCACGCGCTCGAAGAGCCGGACCCGGCCCGCCTGCTCGTTGAGCGGCGCCGACCCCGCGATGATGCCGGCGACGTGGGTGCCGTGCCCGAAGTCGTCGGTCAGCGCCGCGGTCCGGTGCGCGTCGATGCGGCGCGTCCGCTCGACCGTGTCGATCCCCGGCTCGTCGGGGTCGGCCAGTTCCTCCGCCGCCATCGGGATGCCGGCGAGCTCGGTGGGCTGCGCGACGAAGCTGCGGTGCAGGTTGCGCACGCCCTCGGTGTCCAGCGTGCGGTGCTGCGCGAAGTGGGGATGGGTGCCGTGGATGCCCGAGTCGATGACCGCCCAGACGATGCCCTGTCCCTCGGCCTCGTACGACCGGCGCGCCGCGTTGGCCTTGATGGTCGGCAGGGAACGGTACATCGTGCTGCTGACGGGGAAGTCCGGCCACAGCTTGTAGATCGCCCGGAAGCGCATCGAGTTGACCTCGGCATCGCCGGCCTTGGCGACGGCCTGCAGCTCGTCCTGGCGCAGCAATCGCTTGCACTCGTCCCACGACAGCCGGCACAGGTAGTACGTGCGGGAGATCGGCATCGGCGCGGGCGCCTCGCCCGCGACCTGTGCGTGGAGGTCCTTGAGGGCCGCGACCGACCCGAGCAGACCCTCGGTGTGCTGCAGGTTCAGCTCGACGATGTACGGGCCGCGCCCACCCGGCTCCTCGTCGAGGCGCCACGCGCGGCGTCGCTCCTCGTCGTACAGCTCGGAGGGCGCGAACGTCCTCGCGAACTGCTGTCCCACGCCATGGTCCGGCGGTTCGGAGTTCGTCATCGAGGCCTCCTGGCAGCGACGCCCGTGGCCGTGCCGAGAAGGCGTGCTCCTTCCTTGATAGACCCCCGCGGCGCGTCCTGTCTGCCCTTTGGCGGATGAACGCCGGTTGAGAGACGGTTGACCGCCGGCCCGGGGACCGCCAAGGTGACGCGAGGGGCTGCTGCGCCCGTTGTGGCCCCAGATCACCGCTGGAGGAGCGCGCGATGTCATCGAAGAACCGGTCCTGGTGGGGATGGGGCCACGTCGAGGACGCCGTGGTCGGCGCCGAGCGCACGGCCCTGCGCGATCGCGTCGCGGGCTTCCTGCCCGGCAGCGAGCTGGCCGACCACGAGCCACCGCCGATCGAGGCCTTCGGGGTCGATGCGCCTCGGATCGCCGCCCCGGACAGCCTCGGCGCCCTGGCGTCTGCCGACGTGCGCGACCGGCTGGCCCATGGGCACGGCCAGGCGTTCCGCGACGTGGCGCGGACCCTGCTGGCGGACCTTCCACACGTGCCCGATCTCGTGGTGCGCCCCGAGTCCGAGGACGACGTCGTGCGGGTCCTGGACTGGTGCAGCGACGCGCGGGTCGCGGTGATCCCGTTCGGCGGCGGAACCTCGGTCGTCGGCGGAGTGGAGCCTCGGGTGGGCGACGACTACCGCGGCACGGTCAGCCTCGACCTGACCCGGCTGGACCGCGTACTCGAGGTCGACCCCACCAGCCGCGCCGCCCGGATCCAGGCCGGCGCGCTCGGCCCCGACCTCGAGGAGCAGCTGCGCCCGAGCGGCCACACGCTGCGGTTCTTCCCGCAGTCCTTCGAGTTCTCCACGCTCGGCGGGTGGCTCGCCACCCGCGCGGGCGGCCACTACGCCACCCTGCTGCCGCACATCGATGACCTCACCTCGTCCATGCGGGTCGTGACTCCGGCGGGCGTCCTGGAGACACGGCGACTGCCGGGGTCGGGCGCCGGGCCGTCGCCCGACCGGATGCTGCTGGGCTCGGAGGGCTCGCTCGGCATCATCACCGAGGCCTGGATGCGCCTGCAGCACCGGCCTCGCTGGCGTGCCGCGGCGTCGGTGGGCTTCGCCGAGTTCGACGACGGCGTCGCCGCCGTGCGCGCGCTGTCCCAGTCGGGGCTGTACCCCGCGAACTGCCGCCTGCTGGACCCCGTGGAGGCGTTCATCAACGCCGGCGCGTCCTCCGCGGTCCTCGTGCTGGGCTTCGAGTCGGCGGACCATCCGGTGGACGCCTCGATGGAGCGTGCCCTCGAGCTGTGCCGCGACCATGGCGGCACGCTCGACGAGCCGGCCGCGTACACCGACAGCGCCGAGCAGGTCGCACGCTCGGGTGCGGCCGACACGTGGCGCTCGTCGTTCCTGCGGATGCCGTACCAGCGCGACGCGCTGGCCGCGCACGCGATGATCGTCGAGACGTTCGAGACCGCCTGCACGTGGGACCGGTTCGACGCCCTCCGCTCGGCCGTGGACAGCGCGGCGCAGGAGGCGATGCGCGACGTCGGTGCGCCGGGCGTGGTCACCTGCCGGTTCACGCACGTGTACCCCGACGGTCCTGCGCCGTACTTCGGCATCTTCGCGGCCGGTCGCTGGGGAGACTCGGTGAGGCAGTGGGACCACATCAAGGCGGCCGTCTCGGACGCGATCATCGCCAACGCCGGCACGATCACCCATCACCACGCCGTGGGCCGGGACCACCGGCCCTGGTACGACCAGCAGCGGCCCGACCTGTTCGCCACGGCGTTTCGCGCGGGCAAGGCCGCGCTCGATCCCGCGGGGATCATGAATCCCGGCGTGCTGCTGGACCCCTGACGCCCGCCTCGCGGCGGACGTCAGGGGTCACGGCGTCACTTCACTTCGGAACGCAGCAGCGCCCGGGTGCCCAGCGCCAGTGGGACGACCAGCCACAGCAGGGCCGAGGTGCCGATCTGGGCCCACATCTCGCCCGTCATCTGGTTCTCGAAGAGCTGCATCGAGGCCCAGTTGAGGTCGAACCAGGGCGCGTTGTCCGCCCACCACTGCTGCGTGCTCGCCAGGGCGTTCGAGGCGCCGGGCAGCACGAGGGAGTAGACGAAGTACGCGACGATCGCCCCCGGTGAGCTGCGCAGGACGATGCCCAGCATGAGGCCCATCAGCATCCCGATCTCGTTGGCCACGATGATCCCGGCGAACTCGCTCACGCTGATGTTCCACGACGGGTCGACACCCGCGATCGCCGAGCCGACGACGTTGCCGACGGCCCCCACGACGCCCGCGATCACCATCGAGACGGCGCCGATCGCCACCGTGACCAGGGCCTTCGCCGCCAGCACGCGCCCCCGCTGGGGGACCAGGGTGAAGGTCGTCAGCGCGGTGCGCTGGCTCCATTCGCTGGAGACCGCGAGGATCGCGATCATCGGCAGGATGACGGACATCGGTGCCCCGACCGCGCTGGCGAAGTGCTCGTAGGTCAGGTCGTCGGCATCGACGAAGATGAGCGTCGCGACGGTGGCGACCACCGACAGCAGCACGACGCTGGCCATCAGCCAGAAGCCCGAGCGGGTGTCGAACATCTTGCGCAGCTCGACACGCAGGATGCGGGCGAACGGCGTTCGTGACGGAACCGGGCGATCGTGGCTCGTGGCCACGTCGCGCGCTTCGGACGTGATGATGGTGCTCATGCTGCTGCTCCTTCGGAACGGTGCTCGACGCTTTCGCGCTGGGTGTCGGCGGTGAGGGACAGGAACATCTCCTCGAGCCGTGCGCCGTCGGCGGCGCGCAGCTCCAGCAGGGCGATGCCCGCCTCGAACGCGGTGGTGCCGACGGTGGTCAGGTCTGCTTCGGCCAGGACCGCGCCGCCGGTGCTCGGGGTGGCGGTGATCCCGGCCGACTGCAGTGCCGCCGCGAGGGCCACGCCGTCCGCGGCCCGGACGAGGGTGCCCGCGCTGGCCAGGAGCTCCTGCTTGGTGCCCTGGGCGACGATCCGGCCGTTGCCGATCACCACGAGGTCGTCGGCGATGACCTCGATCTCGTGCAGCAGGTGGGACGAGAGCAGCACCGTGCCGCCGTCGTCCGCGAAGCCGCGGAGCAGGTCGCGCATCCAGCGGATGCCGGCCGGGTCCAGCCCGTTGGCGGGCTCGTCGAGGATCAGCACCTCCGGGTCGCCCATCAGGGCGGTCGCGATGCCGAGGCGCTGGCGCATGCCGAGCGAGTAGTTGCGCACCCGGCGGCCCGCCTCGTGCGGCGTGAGGCTGACTCGCTCGAGCATCTCGTCGACGCGCGAGCGGGACAGGCCCATCGTGACCGCGGCGACGGTCAGGATCTCGCGGCCCGTCCGGCCGGCGTGCTGGGCCGAGGCGTCGAGGAGGACTCCCACCTCGCGGCCCGGGTCGGGCAGGTCGCTGAATCGCCGACCGAGGACGTGGACGTCGCCGCTGCTGGGCGGGGTGAGCCCGACCATCACCCGCATCGTCGTGGACTTGCCGGCGCCGTTGGGGCCGAGGAAGCCCGTGACGCGGCCAGGACGGGCCGTGAAGGACACCTCGTCCACCGCGGTGTCGCCGCCGTAGGACTTCGAGAGGGAATCGACTGTGATCATGTCGCACAGCGTCGCCGCCCGGTGCGGTGCAGCGCATCGGGCGCGACCCCGAAACTCGCCCTGAGACGACCCTGAGTCCGCTCGGGGCGCGCGCCATCTCTTCTCAGGGCAGGGGAGAAGGGAAGACCTCGTCCCAGTCACGGGCCATGCTGACCAGCGTCCAGCCCCGGCGGCGCGCGACCTCGTCTATCGGCTCTTCCGGGGACGCGCTCTCGCCCGTGCCTGGGTAGGAGAACTCGCGCGTCGCATCGTCATGGTCGACCAGGAGCGCCATCGACGGTCCGTCCGCAGTCTCGGCCCAGGTGAGCATCTCGCGGTCGCCCGTGGTGTTGCCGGCCGCGAACACCGGACGGCGCCCCAGCTGCGCCTGGATGTGGCTGACCTTGTCGGGACCGTCGTTGATCGTTCCCGAGACGCGGCCGCTCCGGGTCAGGACGGGACCGTCGTCGCCGTCGGCGAGGTCGTACTCGAGGAGGGTGCCCACGACGCTCTCCGGAGCCACGCCGTAGAGCTCGCGGCCGACCGCGCGGACGAACTCGGTCCCGCCTCCGGTCACCACCGCGATCGAGAAGTCGCGTCGTCGCAGCTCGTCGATGAGCTCCAGCATGGGGAGGTAGACGCACGCGCGGTGGGGCCGGCCCAGCACCGGGTTCTCGGCCGAGGACATGAACTCCCGCACCAGGGCCCTGAACCGGTCGGCGGACAGGCCCGTGAAGAGGTCGGTGAGGGCCAGCGCGATCCGGGGCAGCCCCACCTGCTGGACGGCCGAGCCGTCGCCGGACAGCACCGCGGCGAACTCCGGGGTCTCGGCCAGCGCGGGATCGGCGGACACGCGCTGCCGCAGGTGGTGCAGGAGGAACTCCAGCTGGATGTACCGCGGCCGCTCGCACCACAGCGTGCCGTCGTTGTCGAAGCAGGCGAGCCGGTCCTCCGGCGGAATCTGGTCGCTCACCTCGAGGAACGCCGCGATCTCGTCGCGCGCGCGTCCGGCGCGCCAGCTGGGCAGGAGGTCGCTGGTCATCCGTCCACTCCTTCGCCGGAGGCGTCCCGTCGCACGCACCGGAACCCCAGATGGCTGGTACCGGTGTCGATCATCTGGGGCCGACGGGCCGCGGGCCGGTAGCGCCGGCAGTAGGTGTCGGCGCACAGGTGCGACCCGCCCTTGACGGTCTTGCGCCCGATCCGGAACTGCGGTTGGGCGGTGTCGTAGCTCGTCTCCAGGGCTCCGGCGCGCGGATCCTGCGGGACGCAGCACGCACTGGCGGCGTCGTCGGGATGGACGGCCGTCCACCAGTCCGACGTCCACTCCCACACGTTCCCCGCCATGTCGGACAGTCCGTAGCCGTTGGCCGGGAAGCTGGCGACCGGTGACGTGCGCTGCCAGGGCGTCTCTCCGGAGCGGCGCCACGGGAAGTCCGGCCCCTCCCACGTGTTCGCCATGATCTGCCCGCCCGGTCGCTTCTCATCGCCCCACGTGAAGGCGGCGCCCTCGAGACCGCCTCGCGCGGCGAACTCCCACTCGGCCTCCGTCGGCAGATCGGCACCGACCCAGTCGGCGTAGGCCTGCGCGTCGGCGTGGGAGACGTGGACGACGGGGTGGTCCTGCCGTCGCTTGACCGAGCTGCCCGGGCCGGCCGGGGCGCGCCAGCAGGCACCCGGGGTCCAGGTCCACCACTGACTGATGTGCCGCAGGTCGACCGGACCCGGCGTGGGGGTGAACACCAGCGATCCCGGTTGGAGGTTCGCCGCCGGGGCATCCGGGAAGTCGGCCGGGTCCGGAGGCCGTTCGGCCTCGGTGACGTACCGCGTCGCCCGCACGAACGCGGCGAACTGGGCGTTGGTGACGGGAGTGCGCTGGATGGCGAAGGGACTCACGCGGACGCGATGGGTGGGTGCCTCCTCGGGATAGTGGCGGTCCGAGCCCATCGTGAACAGGCCGCCGGGCAGGCTCACCCAGGTGTCCGTGGCCACGGGAACGGTGGTCGACACGCGTCAGTGGCTTCCGATGCCGGCCTGCAGCTTGCGCATCATCGACGTGATGCTGAAGTCCGCGGGCTCCTGGCGTGGCGGGAACTCCTTGAGTGTCTGGAGCATCCGCGCGACGAAGGTCTGGGCGGGGACGACGGCCCACGCGTGGTCGAGGAGCCAGTCGTAGTACGTGTTCGACGTGATGTCGGCCCGCTCGTAGGGATCGGTGCGAAGGTTGAAGATCTTCGGCACCCGCAGCACGGTGTACGGCTCGGCCCACACGTTGAGCGTGCCGGGGGAGCGCTGCTCGAGGAACACGAACTTCCAGTTGTCGAAGCGCAGGGCCGTCAGGTCGCCGTCGTCCGAGACGTAGAAGAAGTGCTGGCGCGGGCTGGTGTCGCTGGCGCCGGTCAGGTAGTCGAGCTGGTTGTGACCGTCCAGGTGCACGCGGAAGCTCGTCCCCGCCAGGTCCGCCCCCACCTTCAGCCGCTCGGCGACGGTGTCATCGCCGGCCGCGGCCAGCAGGGTGACGAACCAGTCGTTGTGGCTCACGATCCCGTTCAGCACCTGCCCGGCAGGGATGCGGCCGGGCCACCGGACCATGGCGGGCACGCGGTAGGCGCCTTCCCAGTTCGAGTTCTTCTCGTTCCTGAAGGGCGTCATGCCGCCGTCGGGCCACGTGTTCATGTGCGGCCCGTTGTCGGTGGAGTAGATGACGATCGTGTCCTCGGCGAGCCCCTCGGAGTCGAGGAAGTCCAGCACCTCGCCGACCAGGTCGTCGTGGTCGCACATCGTGTCGTGGTACGCGGACTGCCAGCGTCCCGCCCGGCCTCGGCTGCCGTCCTTGACGTGGGTGCGGAAGTGCATGTGCGTGGTGTTGAGCCAGACGAAGAACGGGGTCGTGGCGTCGCGGGCGTCGGACATGAAGCGCAGCGCCTCGGGCAGCACCTCGTCGTCGATCGTCTTCATCCGCTCCTTCGTCAGCGGCCCGGTGTCGTCGATGCGCTGACCGCCCTCGCCGTCGGCCCACGAGTGGATCACGCCGCGCGGGCCGAAGTTCTTCCGGAAGTCAGGAAACTCCGCCTCGTCGGGGTAGTCGTCCAGCTCGGGCTCCTCCTCGGCGTTCAGGTGGTAGAGGTTGCCGAAGAACTCGTCGAAGCCGTGCTGGGTGGGCAGGAACTCGTCGCGGTCGCCGAAGTGGTTCTTGCCGAACTGGCCGGTGGTGTAGCCCTGCTCCTTGAGCGCCGTGGCGATCGTCGGATCCTCCGCACGCAGGCCGATGTCGGCGCCCGGCATGCCCACCTTGGTCAGGCCCGTCCGGTAGGGGTTCTGTCCGGTGATGAACGCGGCGCGCCCCGCCGTGCAGCTCTGTTCGCCGTAGTAGTCGGTGAACCGGGCGCCCTCGGCGGCGATGCGGTCGATGTTCGGGGTGCGGTACCCCATCAGCCCGTCGCTGTAGCAGCTGAGGTTGCTGATCCCGATGTCGTCTCCCCAGATGACGAGGATGTTGGGCTGGTCCGGCATGAGTCCTCCCGGTGCGCGCGCGACGTCGTTCACGCGACCGTAGGTCGGGACGCGGACGGCTCACATCACCCGCGTCGGATGAGGACCCGCGGACGCGGGCGACCTAGCCTCGGGGTTCGTCCGGACGTGCGGGAGGCCCTCGGTGAACGTGCTCGTGGCGGTCGCAGCGCTGGCCCTGGCCACGATGGTCGCAGCGGGGCTCATGCTGTTCGCGCGCACCCGCGCCCCGGAGGGGAGCCGCTTCTCCGACGGGGACCGGGCGTCCGGCGTGTTCGGCGCCGTGGCCACGGGTTTCTCGGTGCTCCTGGGCTTCCTGATCTTCCTGGGCTTCAGCTCCTACGACGCGTCGCGCCAGGGAGCCGAGACCGAGGCGGTCCTCGTGCTGCAGCAGGCGCAGACCGCGCAGTTCATGGCGCAGGACGTCTCGTCGGACCTGTCCGGCCAGCTCGTCTGCTACGCCCGGTCGGTGGCGACCACCGAGTGGGACTCGCTCGACGATGGCCGGCTCGGCGAGCGGGTGAACCCCTGGGGCGCCGAGCTCTTCCTGACGATGTCCGACGTCACGCCCGGGACGGCGACCGAGCAGTCGGCCTACGACCGCTGGATGGACCAGACGGCCGCGCGCGAGGAGGCGCGCCTGACACGGGTGCACGGCATGGAGGGCATCGTCCCGCTGCCGCTGTGGGTGACTCTCGGGGTGCTCTCCCTCGTCCTGCTGGGCTTCATGCTGCTGTTCGCCGACCCCGCCGAGGGAGCGGGGACGCAGGTGGCGCTGATCGGGAGCGTCACCGTGGTCATGGGCGCCCTGGTCCTGCTGCTGGTGTTCTTCGATCACCCTCACGGTGACGGGCTCGGCCGGCTCCAGCCCACCGCGATGGAGCGCACGCTGCGCCTGCTCGACACCGAGTTCACGGTGGCCGGGGTCACCGTGACGCCGCCGTGCGACGGGCGTGGACGTGCACTCCGAGGGTGACGACGCTGGCGGGGGCCGGCTGGGGCGGACCAGACGCTGGGCTGGATCGCCACGTTCCCCGTCAGCATGGACGTCTGAGCCCAGGCTCATCCGTCCGGGGTGATGGCCGGTCCCGGATCGGCACGGACGATGGACTGCGGAGCGAGGGGAGCAGACCATGGTCGGTGTGCTGTCGACGCGTGGCACCGTCCGGCTCAATCTCCTGGCCGCCGGCGCCTTCGTCTGCGGCGGCTCGCTCTTCGCCGCAGGCGCGGCCATGGCGCAGCGGGACCTCAGGGACCCGCTCGCCGCGACGGTCACCTACCTCGTCGGCGGCTTCTTCTTCAGTCTCGGCGGCTGGCTGTCGGTGCTGCTGGCGGGGCGAGCGCGGTCGCGAGCGCGGCTCAGCGCGGTCGTGCTGTTCGTCGGGACGCTCTTCTTCGCCGTGAGCCTCGTGGCGGCGTTCGCCAGCGGCCTGACGCCACGACAGTCGAACGGCTGGATCTGGCTGCCCGACATCATCGGCTGCCTCTGCTTCCTCACCTCGGGCCACCTGGCCCTGCTCGACGTCGGACACGGGCGGCTCGCCCTCAGTACCGGCGTCCTCGCATGGTGGGTGGCGGCCGTCAATCAACTCGGTTCCGCGCTCTTCTTCCTCGCCGGGCTGACGGCCTTCACCCGGCCCGCGACCGATCAGCTGGTCAACGCGGAGCTGGTCAACTGGGGGACCTTCACCGGGGCGGTCTGCTTCGTCGTCGGCGCGATCCTCCAGGCCTTCGACACACCCACTTCCACACGAACGGTTGGTGCGCACCCATGACACTCACCCCATCGCAGGCCGAGGCTCTCTACGGCAATCGCTTCCTGACGGAGGCCTCGCCCTCGACCAGCTTCCCCTCCAGCGGGATGCACCCGACGGACGCGTTCCGGCTCCTCGCGGAGGACCTGAACCTCGAAGGCGATCCCCAGCGCAACCTCGCGACGTTCGTCACCACCTGGATGGAGCCCGAGGCACAGCGGATCATCGCCGAGAACCTCCACCGCAACTTCATCGACCATGCCGAGTACCCGATCTCGGCCGAGATCGAGCAGCGGTGCGTGCGCATGCTGGCCGACCTCTTCAACGCGCCGGGCGAGACCACGGGCTGCCGGACCCAGGGGTCGTCAGAGGCGATCATGCTCGGTGCCCTGTCCCTGAAGTGGAAGTGGAAGGAACGCCGCCAGGCGGAGAACGCGTCGACCGACCGGCCGAACCTCGTCTTCGGCGCGGACGTGCACGTGGTCTGGGAGAAGTTCTGCCGCTACTTCGACGTCGAGCCCCGGATCGTGCCGCTGGAGGAGGACAAGTACACGATCGGGCCGGACGACGTGGCGCCGCACCTCGACGAGAACACGATCGGTGTCGTCGGCGTCCTGGGCACCACGTTCACCGGGCACATGGACGACATCGTCGGCATCAACAGGCTGCTCCTGGACGTCAAGCAGAAGCGCGGCCTCGACATCCCGATCCACGTCGACGGCGCCAGCGGCGCGTTCGTCTGGCCGTTCCTGTACCCGGACACCGCATGGGATTTCCGGCTGGAGCAGGTCAGGTCGATCAACGTCTCGGGACACAAGTACGGGCTGGTCTACCCCGGCATCGGGTGGCTCGTCTTCCGCGAGACCTCCGACCTGGCCGAGGACCTCGTCTTCTACGAGAACTACCTCGGCAAGACCGACGCGACGTTCACGCTGAACTTCTCGACCGGCGCGGCCATGGTGCTGGCGCAGTACTACAACTTCGTCCGGCTCGGCCGTGACGGTTACACGTACGTCATGAGACAGATGCAGCAGAACGCCGAGGCCTTGGCGGCGAACCTGCAGGCCGGCGGGCGCTTCGAGGTGATCGGCGCCGACCTGGAGCAGCTCCCGCTCGTCGCGTTCCGCCTGAAGGGGGACCACGAGGGGTACGACGAGTCCGACGTCGCCTGGCAGCTGTCGGCGGAACGCGGCTGGATGGTGCCCGCCTACACGCTTCCTCCGCGCGCCGAGCGAGTGAAGATCATGCGTGCGCTGGTCAAGGAGACGATGAGCCGCGAACAGGTTGAGCGGCTCACCCGTGACATCGAGGAGGCGTGCACGACGCTCGACGCCAAGGGCGGCACCCACCACCGTGAGCGTCAGGAGACGAAGATCGGGACCGGCTACTGACCCGTCCGGGACTTGTTAGCCTGACGGCCATGCGTCCCCGTCGTCCTGCCGTGTGGGTCGACCGGCCCGTCCACATGGCCAGGCTCTCCTCCGAGCACGCGGTGGCGATCGTGGTGGGGCCGTGGCGCAGCGGGAAGACCACGCTGCTGGCGGCCTGGAGCGAGACCGCCGCCGATGTCGTCTGGATGGATGACGAGACGATCCCCGACGTGGACCGCGGGGTGATCGTCGTCGACGATGCCGATCGCCTCTCGGCCCGGACGTGGACCGAGCTGGGGCGCCGGATGGACGCGTGCCCGGGACTGCGGCTGCGCCTCTCGTCGACGACGGCGGACGTCGTGCCGCCGAGCTGGGACGCCGAGGTGGTGGGCGACCTCCACTTCACGATCGACGAGACCGCGTCCTACCTGGAGCGCGCCGGCTCGCCCCTCGAACCGCGGCTCGTGGCCGCCGCGACACGGGGTCATGCCGGGTCCGTCAGGGAGCTGGCACGGCCCGGGATCCGTGACGCCGGCCGGATCCCCGCCGTCCTGGCCCAGGCCAGCGCCGGTCGCCGTCTCCCACCGTCGGAGCGTTGGTACGCCGTCCCCGACCACCTCACGGAAGAGCTCGTGCGACGGTGGGGCGGACCTGACACCTTCCTGGACGATGCCGTCCGCGCGGGACTGGGGGCCTGGTCGACCGATGCGAGCAGCCGGGTCTTCAGCCTGGTGCCCACGGTGCGTGCGGCGACGCGGGCGCACTCGGTGGTCCCACCGTCCCGGGAACGGGCACTGAGGCTCGAGGCCGCGGGCGTGTTCCTGGCACAGGATGCGCCGTTCGCAGCGTTCGTCGAGGCCGTGAGGGGAGACGATCTCGATCTCGCCGTCGCGGCGTTCAAGGCGGGAGGAATGCCCCTGCTCGTCGAGCACGGTGTCCTCGTGGGCGACCTGCTGAGGCCGCTGTCGCTGAACCGCCTGCGCCGCCAGCCGGTCCTCGCGCTCGCGCTGGCCCTGGTCCTCAACGCGCGTCGCCAGAACCGGCTGCGCGCGATCGAGCTGTTCGGCGTCGCGGTGCTCGGCGCGCGACTGGGCGCGGGACGACCCGTGGACCGCGCGCTGATGCAGGTGGTGGAGAGCGCCGCACTGCGCGTCGTGGGTGCGGCGGACGGCGGGCTCGCCGCGGCTCGCCGAGCGACGCGAGCGCTCCGGTCCGCCGAGCCCGAGGACCTCGAGTCACTGGGACGGGTGACCCCCCACCTGCACCTGCACGCAGGCATCAGCCTCCTGTACGGGGAGTGCCACGACGAGGCGCGCGAGCAGTTCGAACTCGCGCTCGCCGCCGGTCCCCAGATCGCTGCCGAACTGTCGGCCATCGGCGGCCTGGCACTGGTGGACGCTCTTGAGGGCGAGACCGACGCCGCGGACCAGTGGCTCGCGCTGGCCGCGAGCCGCGTGTGGCCGAAGGAGCGCCTCGACGAGTACCCCGGCAGCATGCTGCGGCTCGCCCAGGCGCTCGTCGCCGTCGACGCGAGCGACTTCGACGGCGCGGCGGAGGCGCTCGACACGATCTGGCCCATCGTCGACACGATCGAGCACTGGGCCCTGATGGCGCACGTGCGGGCGCTGGTCGACATCGGCACCGGTCGTGGCGTCGAGGGCCTGGAGCGCTTCCGGTCGCTGCGACGCTCACGTGAGGGCCGGTTCGGGGCGATTCCGTCGGTGCGCCGGCTGCTCTCCGTCACCGAGAGCCTGCTGCTGCTCGCGTCCGGGCTTCCGGTCGAGGCCCGCGAGGCGATCGGCGATCCACAACAGCATCCGGGCTCGCTCCTCGCCGCCCTCCGGGTCGCGCTCGTCCTGCGCGACACCGACCAGGCGCTCGCGCTGCTCGTCCACATCGTGCCGCGAGGGCCCCGCGACCGCGTGACGCTGCAGGCCTCGGAAGCCGTCCTGCTCCGCCTGCTGGGGCGCTCGGGCGACGCCGAGGACGTGGCGGCGAAGGCCGCGGCTCTGGTGGCGACCCATCGGCTCCGATCGCCGTTGATGCTGCTGCCGCCAGGCCACCTGGACCTGTTCGGAGCGGCGGGGGAGGGGATCGTCGAAGGGCTCGCGCACGACTCCGTGGCCCCTCCGGCGCTCACCCCGCGCGAGCTCGTGGTCCTGCGCGAGCTGGCGAGCACGTCGAGCGTCGAGGACATCGCGGCCTCGCTGCACGTGTCGAGCAACACGGTGAAGTCCCAGCGCCGTTCGCTCTACCGGAAGCTGGGGGTCCACTCGCGCGAGGACGCGCTGGTCGAAGGGCTCCGGCATGGTCTGCTGACGGACTGAGCGTGGGAGGGTGACTGGAACGAGACGAGCTGGGGGGAATGACGTGTCCGGAGCAGCACGGCCCGACGACGGGCGACGACTGCTCTGGTCCCTGTTGATCGCCAGCCTCGTGCTGAACGCGATGTACGCCGGCCTTGCCGGAGTCGTGGTGCCGGCGCTCGTCTCGCGTGCGGATGAGGCGAACAAGGAGCTGAACCTCTCCGTCGTGATGGCGCTGTCGTCCTTCGTGACGGTCGTGGTCCACCCGCTCGTCGGGGCCTGGTCCGACCGGATCCGCACGCCATGGGGATCTCGCTCGCCGTGGATCGTCGCTGGGGCCGGCTGCGCGGCAGTGGCCATGATCGCCCTGGGCCAGGCATCGAGCGTGGTGGCGGTGGGTCTGGGCTGGCTTCTGGTGCAGCCGCTCCTGAACGTGGTCGAGGCGCCGCTCGACGCCGTCCTGGCCGACCGGGTCCGGCCGTCGATCCGCCCGCGAGCGTCGGCCAGCTACGGAGCCGGCGCGGCCCTTGGCCTCGCGGCCGGCGCCGTGGTGGCCGGTGCGATGGTCGATCGGATCGAAGCTGTCACCACGCTGTTCGCGGTCGCGCTGGTGGTCGTGATGTCGGGCTTCGTGATGCTCAATCCCGACCCGATGACGGCCCGTCGCCGCGAGGGCCTGCCGTGGCGGCGGGCGTGGAGCGACCGCGACTTTCGGCTGGTGTTCCTCGGCCGGCTGGTGCTCGTCCTGGGCAGTCAGCTGGTGATGGGCTACCTGCTGTACATCGTCATGGACTTCGCGGACGTGAGCGAGTCCGGTGCCGGTCGCCTGGTTCCCCTGCTGGTGGGAGCCCACGTGCTCTGCCTTGCGGTGGGCGCGGTCCTCGCGCTCAAGTGGTCGCGCCTGGGGCGCGTGCCGGTGGTGCTGGGCGCCACCACGGTGGTCGTGGGCGGGCTCGTCATCCCGCTGGCCTGGCCGACGGTGGAGGGGCTGGCGGCGTACGCAGTCGTCTCCGGACTCGGCCGTGGCGCCTACCTGACCGCCGACCTGGCCCTCATGCTCGACGTGCTGCCCTCGGGCGATGACCACGGCCGGGACCTGGGCGTCCTCGGACTCGCGACGATCCTGCCGCAGACCCTCGCGCCTGCGCTCGGGGGAGTCCTCCTGACGGTCACGGGCGACGAGTACCGAGCGCTGTTCGCGGCGGCGATCGTCGCCGTGCTGGTCTCGATGCCGATCATCGCCCAGGTCGGCAGGACGGCTGCCGGCGTCGGCGCCCAGCGGTGATCAGGAGCTAGACGTCCTGGGCAGGACGCTCGTCCGCCCCGGCCCGGCTGAGCTCCAGCAGCGCGGCGCCCACCCGGGCGGGCTCGTGCAGGACATGCAGGTGGCCGCCGTCGAGTGTGATCGTGGGCCAGCCGGCGCGCTGGGCGAACCGTCGCTCCTCGGCATAGGTGTCGCCGAACGCCAGGTACGCAGAAGGACGCTCGCTCCAGCCGGCCGGAACCGGGACTCGGCTGGTGAAGTAGTCCAGCGACAGCCGTGGCTGCTCGCGTTCGACCGCTCTGCGAGCCGCGGCGTCGGGGAACAGTCCGTAGAGGTCGTCCCACCACTGAGTCCACGGCGGGAGGAGGCCGTCCTCGTCGGCGAGCGTCCCGAGGAAGTCGAGGAAGGTCGCCGGAGCGAGCGCGACATCCCCGGCAGCCGTCATCGGCAGCGCGGCATCGACGTACACGGTCATCCGGACGTTGGCCGACGTGGTGATGTGTGGCGCGTAGTAGCCGGCGTTGCTGTGGGGGACCAGCACGACCGGCTCGTCCGCTGCGCGCGCGGCCGCCACGACGGCGTCCGTCACGTGGTCCGGGTGGCGCGAGCCGGTCCCGAAGTCCACCACGTGCACGCGCTGTCCCCGGTCGCGCAGCCAGTCCTCGACCCGTCGCCACGTGGCGGGCCCCAGCAGCGGACTGGGGACGAGGAGCATCACCAGACCATCATGCGCGCTACGAGCGCCGCGCCCAGGAGGCTGCGACATCGGGTCGCGTGGCTCAACCGGTCGAGACGGCGCACGCAGCGGCGAGGAAGCCGGCGTGCCACTGCGCTTCCGCACGCGTCTCGGAGTCGACGTAGCTGGCCGGGAGATCGGTGTGGTCGATCAGGGCGCCCACGTGGTCGCGAAGCACGTCGGGTCCGGAGTACGCGACTGTCATCAGGACGTTCTGCAGCTCGAAGAGGACCTCATCACCCAGTTCGCTGGTCGGCCACTCGACGGCGAGCGCCGGGAAGTCGTACCGGTCGAACAGCAGCGCGCACGCCTCGGGCATCGTACGAACGGGTGTCATGCCGGACTTGAGCAGCATCTCGTCGGGCATGTCGAGTCCGACGAGGGACCCTTCCTCAACAGCGTCGCTCGTGGCGGCGGGCTCCGGAGGGTCGTCGGTGTCACCAACGCAGCCGGACATCATGAGGACGAGGGCCAGCAACCCGATGATCCGACGCACACCCACATCCTCACGCACGTCGAGTCACGAGGGGCGCAGTACGGCGTGATCAGGCCGCGTTGCGCGAGACGTGCTGACGACGAGCGAACCTGGCACGCAGCTCGAGACCGAGCACCAGGAAGAGGAAGGCCGCCACCATCGCGAGCGGGGTGAGTCGCCACACCCACACGCCGCTGAGCAGGGGTCCCGCGAACAACAGCGCGCCCAGCAGCGCCAGGCCGCTGAGCATGACCAGGTTCCTGCGTGAAGCCGCTCCCCGGGAGACGCGCCACAGGCGAGCTGCGTTCTGGGCGGCGAACCACAGCAGGGTGAGCCCGACGAGGCACATGGCCGCGCCCACCAAGGCATGGACGAGGTTCCACGGAGCCCCGGACTCCCGCAGCGGCATGAGGAATCCTGAGCCGAAGAAGGTCTGGACGAAGACCAGGACGGTCAGTTCCGAGGTGGTCCGTGAGCCCGCATCCATGAGCGTCACGTTAGCGCTGGCAGGGCGGGACGGTTCAGTCGGAGAAGACCGACCAGCAGATCGCGTCGCGGCGGGCCTGGTCCTCGAGGACGAGCTGGCGGATCGGCTCAGCGAGTTGAGCGTGCTGCCAGTCCCGTTCGGCCCGGCCAGCCCCTGGGTCACGGGGATGCGCGCTGCGAATGGCCTTGATCGCGTAGGCAGCGGCTCCGAGATCGTGATCGGCGACGTGCCCGACACAGGCTGCCTGTCCGGCCGAGTAGGCGGCGAAACGGGCTGCCCCGGTCAGCTGCCGAGCGGCGCCCATCGCGTGACCCCCGACCGCACGAGCCTGCATCATCGGCATGTCGCCCTGCGCCCACGCGCGGGCGGCCGCGATCGCGTCCCGTGGGCGCGGGTCGTCTGGCTGTTCCCGCTCAAAGTGGCCGAGAACGTGCTCGGCGCACTGGGCGGCCCAGAGCGCGAGCAGCTGATGGTGCTCGTCGGTCAGGGTGCCGCCACGGCGGATGGTCACCGTGCGGGGATCACGGACACTCGGCAGGATCATCGCTGCTCCGAGCAGCGCTGCCAGGTGGTGTGCACCGACCGACTCTACGACGCATCGCACGTCCAGGCCGAGCCCCGCGCTGCTGGCGAGGGGCTCGGCCTGGACACCGGTACTAGGAAACCAGGGGCGGAGCGCCTGCCGGTTCGCTCACCGGCTCCTGCGCCACGGCGGAGTCCACCTCCGGCAGCAGCCGGTCCAGCCACCGCGGGAGCCACCAGTTCGCGTCACCCAGGAGCTTCATCGTGGCTGGGACGAGGACCAGCCGTACGACGGTCGCGTCGAGGAAGATCGCCGTGGCCAGTCCCACTCCCATCATCTTCACCACGGGGTCACTGCCCAGGATGAAGCCCGAGAACACGGCCACCATGATCAGCGCGGCTGCCGTGATGGTGCGTCCGGTTCCGGCGATTCCCTCGATGACCGCGCGGGCGTTGTCGCCATGACGGCGATACTCCTCGCGCACCCGCGACAGCAGGAACACCTCGTAGTCCATGGAGAGACCGAACAGGATCGCGAACATGAACAGCGGGATGAACGACACGATCGGCACCGTCGACTCCACCCCGATCAGGCCGGCCCCCCAGCCCCACTGGAAGACCATCACGAGCACGCCGTACGCCGCTCCGACGCTCAACAGGTTCAGCAGGACCGCCTTCAGCGGCACCAGGACCGACCGGAACAGCACCATGAGCAAGAGGAACGACAGCACCAGCACGGCCACCACGAATCGCGGCATCCGCTCCTGCACCCGGTCACCCAGGTCGGCGAAGGTGGCGGTCTGACCGCCGACATGGGCGGTCGCCGCGGTGCCCTCGAGCACCGTCGGGATGACGTCGCTGCGGAGCCTCGCGACGGTTCCCTGGGTGGCCTCGTCCTGGGGCGACGTGGTCGGCTGCGCCACCAGGGTCGCGACGCCCGCGGTGGAGTCGACGATCGGCTCGCCGACCGAGGCGATGCCCGGGTCGGCTGCCATCGCCGTGGCCAGGGGCGCCACGACGGACTCGCCCCGGGAGATGTCGATCGCGATCACCAGTGGTCCGTTGGCCCCGGGGCCGAACCCGTCGGCGATCAGGTCGTAGGCACGGCGCTCGGTTCTCGACTCGGGCTTGGTTCCGTCGTCGGGGAACCCAAGGTTGAGCGCGAGGACGGGCGTGGCCAGGGCGACCATCAGGACTGCTCCGCCGGCGAGGTACTCCGTCGCGTTCTGGGTCACGTGAGCGCCCCACCGGTACCAACCGGTGCTCGGCCGGTGTGCCCCATCCGTGCCCCGTCGCCGGCGTCCGTTGATCCGGTGCCCCACCAGTCCGAGGAGTGCCGGCAGCAAGGTGACTGAGGCGAGCACCATCACGAGCACCATCGCGGAGATGGCGATCCCGCCGCCGGTCACGAAGGGAATCCCGGCGAACAGCAGCCCGAGGATCGCCACGACGACCGTGCCGCCGGCGAAGATCACGGCCTGTCCCGCGGTGGCCAGGGCTCGGCCGACGGCCTCGGCGACCGGCATCCCCATGGCCAGGTTCTCGCGGTGCCGGGTGACCATGAACAGCGCGTAGTCGATGCCGACGCCGAGCCCCACCATGGCGGCGAGCTCCGGCGCCCACGCCGGGATGTCGATCAGGTACGTCACCAGCTTCATCGAGGTGGCGCCGACGACCAAGCCGAACAGCGCCATCCCGATCGGCAGACCCATCGCCACGAAGGAGCCGAAGGCGATCAGCAGGACGACCATCGCGACGACGATGCCCGCGACCTCGCCCAGCCCGGTGGGTGCCTCCTCGAACGCGAAGAACAGGTCGCCCCCGGTCTCGAGCGTCAGTGACGACTCAGAGCGCAGATCGGCGACGGCGTCCTTGAGGTGGTCCAGGTCGGACGCATCCAGGTGCTCGACTCCCGGGTACTGCACGCGCACCAGGGCGACGCCGCCGTCCGGCGAGACGCTGCTGCTCGTCCCGACCACGCGGGGGAGTGCGTCGAGGGCGGCCTCCACCGGCGGCAGCTGCGTCGCAGCGTCCTGCGCCTCGAGGACGACGTGGGCGGTGACGCCACCCTCGTCGGCCTGAGCCTTGGTGAGCAGCTCGGCAGCCTGGTGGGAGTCGAGGCCGGGTGCCTCGAAGCTCTCCTCGAGATCGCGCCCGAAGGCGACCGAGGAGGTGACGACGACGACTGCGAGGACGACCCAGGCGCCGATGGCGATCCAGGGTCGGGTGGCAGCGGACCGGCCGAGCCGGTAGAGGAGATTCGACATGCCTCCACGCTGGCCCGGCGGCGAGCGACGCACATCGGGCGCAGGAACGGGGGAGTCCTCGGCCGAAGGGACTAGACGAGACTCATGCTTGAGCCCGGTACGAGGAGGGTCGCCGATCCCTAGGCTGTGGACGTGCTTCCCGCCTTCATACGCTCGATCCTGGTCGAGCCCCGTGCCCCACACCCGCCTGCGCGGATGTGGTGGGACTGGGTCCTGGTCGGCGCCCTGCTGGTCGCGGCCGCGGGCGAGGCGATCTTCCGATCCGACGTGCCGGTGCGGCCCCTGGCCACCGTCGTCGCGTTCCTGGTGATCCCGGTCCTGCTCTGGCGGCGCACCCATCCACTCCTGGCCACCGCGGTCGGCTTCGGCGGTGCGATGGTGCTGCACCTGCCGTTGATCCTCGACGGCGTCGCCGACGCCGGGCTGTACTCCATGATCGCCGTCCTGCTGTTGCCCTACTCGCTGTACCGCTGGGCGTCCGGCCGCGAGGCCCTGATCGGCACGGCGCTCGTCGCCGTGCCGGTCGTCTTCGGTCTCGCGACCAGCCAGACGCTCGGGGACCTGATCGGCGGCACCACCGTGGTGGTCGCGTCGTTCGCCCTCGGTGCCGCGATGCGCTACCGCGCGGTGGCGCGCCAGCGCGAGGTGCAGCAGGTCCGGACGCTCGAGCGCGGAGAGCTCGCTCGCGAGCTGCACGACACCGTCGCGCACCACGTGTCGGCCATCGCGATCCAGGCCCAGGCAGGCCGGGCGGTGGCAGCGGTCGACCCGGCTTCGGCGGTCGAGGCGCTGGCGGTGATCGAGGCGGAGGCGTCGCGGACCCTGTACGAGATGCGCACGATGGTCCGGGTGCTTCGCGACGGCGAGGGAGCCGAAGCCGGCCCGGTCGATTTTGGCCCACAGCGGGGCATCGGCGACCTGGACGAGCTGTCCCGGATGAGCCCACTGGTGCAGGTGCACTGCAGTGGCGATCTCGCCGGCCTGCCGCTGCCGGTGGAGGTGGCGGTCTACCGGATCTGTCAGGAGTCGGTCACCAACGCGATCCGCCACGCGCTGAACCCCACGGCGGTCACCGTTGAGGTCAGCGGTGACGTCAGCGTCGTACGGTTGCGTGTGCACGACGACGGAGAGGCTGCCCGCCCCGCGACGACGGGCGGCTACGGCCTGCTCGGGATGGCGGAGCGAGCCAAGCTGCTCGGCGGCGCCTGTCAGGCAGGGCCGGACCCGGCCGGCGGCTGGACCGTCGAGGCGACTCTGCCGCGTGAGGTACCCCAGTGATCGGTTCTGCGACCATCCGGGTGGTGGTCGCCGATGACCAGCTCCTGGTCCGCACCGGGCTCACCATGATCCTCAACGCCCAGCCCGGGATCGAGGTCGTCGGCGAGGCGACGGACGGTCACGAGGCGGTGGCCGTGGCACGTGAGCTGCGTCCCGACGTCTGCCTCTTCGACATCCGGATGCCCGGCATCGACGGCGTCGAGGCCACCCGCCAGCTCGCCGGGCCGGGTGTCGAGGACCCGATGGCCATCGTCATCATCACGACCTTCGATCTCGACGAGTACATCCATGGCGCCCTCAAGGCCGGCGCTCGAGGCTTCCTGCTCAAGGACGCCGGGCCCGAGCTGCTGGTCCAGGCGATCCACGCCGCCGCGAACGGCGACGCGCTCATCTCACCCGACATCACCCGGCGCCTGCTCACCACGCTGGCCGGACTGGAGCGAACGTCCCGGCCGGCCCAGCCCATCGAGCCGCTCACCGAGCGCGAGGAGGAGGTGCTGCTCACCGTCGCCCGCGGCCGCACCAACGCCGAGATCGCCGACGAGCTGCACATCACCCTGAGCACGGTGAAGACCCATGTCGGCGCGCTGATGAACAAGATCGGCGCTCGCAACCGCGTCGAGGTCGCGATGTGGGCGTACGAGACCAAGCGCGTCAGGGGATAGGCCGACGGGATCTCCGATCGCCCTTCGCGCTCAACTACCGGGGCCAACCAAAGTAGGCCAAAAGCCGGACACGGGCGCCGAGCGCTGTCTAGGGTCTGTGGAGTTGTGTCGCACCACCTCGGAGTGTGCAAGACAGGCTTGACTCCCTCGTCCCGCACGTCGGGCGGGGTCGGTCGATGACCGAGGCGATCCCAACTTCCCTCTCCTCACGATCCGGAGCCCGCATGCCCCTCAGCACCCGCCCGCGTCTGTCGCGACTGCTGCGAGCCGGGGTGACCCTGGCGGTCGCGGCGCCGGCCCTCGCGCTCACCGCGACCCCCGTCTCGGCGGCCCCCGAGGCCGCCCCGGTGTACCTGCCCGCTGAACGCGCGATGGCGAGCACGGTGACGTTCCCCTACACCGGCGCCGAGCAGCTCTTCGTCGTTCCCAACGGCGTCCAGGAGCTCGAGGTCGTGGCCGTCGGCGCTCCCGGCGGTGTTGCCGGGACGGTCGACCCGACCACCGGTGGCGGCCGGGCCGCACGGGTCACGACCGAGCTGTCG
>NZ_DAMDLR010000005.1:8788-91896 GCF_032084975.1 Aeromicrobium sp. | reverse complement strand
GGACCGGCCGAGGGCCATCGCGCCGGGACGGTCCACGTGGCGGTGGCCGGTCCGGACGGCGTGTCCGTGCGCCGGCTCGACCTGGCGGGCGACCGCGGGGCCGTCCGACGTGGCGCGGTCCTGGCCGTGTTGGCGGACCTGCACTATAGGCTGGGGAAGAACGACGGCTCGACGGACGTTGAGTCAGGCAGGGAAGGGAGTGGCCATGACAGCGATGCGTGAACTCATCGGCGACGTGCTTCGGGCACGCCGGCTCGCCGAAGGCCTGACCCTGCGTGACGTCTCCGAGCGCGCCCGGATCAGCCTCGGCTACATCTCCGAGGTCGAGCGTGGCCAGAAGGAGGCCAGCTCCGAGCTGCTCGCCGCCCTGGCGCAGGCGCTCGACGTCCCCCTGAGCAAGGTCCTGCTCGACGTCAGCTCGCTGCTGCAGGTCGAGGAGGCCGCCGACCTGGCGACCGTCTCGTCGATCTCCCGGGCAGAGGCGCAGGCCTCCGCCGCGTGAGGCACAGCGAGTTCTGGCAGCGCATGGAGACCGCGCTGGGCGGCTCCTACGCGCAGTCGTGGGCGCGCCAGCAGGCGATCACCTCCCTGGGCGGCCGCACGCCCGTCGAGGCGCTCGACGACGGCGTGGACCCGCAGCAGGTCTGGCGGGCGGTCCACGCCTCGCTCGAACTGCCCGCACGCGATCGCTGAGTTAGCGTCGGAAGCATGAGCGATCTCCCCGACCTGACCGGCAAGCACGTCGCGATCATCGCGACGGACCACTTCGAAGAGACCGAGCTGACCACCCCTCGCGACTCCCTCGAGGAGGCTGGCGCGGACGTGCGGATCTACGCACCGCACACCGGCAACCTCCAGGCGATGAGCGGCGACGTCGACAAGACGATCTCGGTGCGCGTCGACGGCACGCTCGACGAGTTCGACCCCGCGTGGGCCGACGTGCTCGTCGTCCCGGGCGGCACGGTCAACTCCGACCACCTGCGCACCGAGGAGCGTGCGCAGCAGATCGTCCAGCAGGTCCTCGCGTCCGGCACGCCGGTGGCGGCGATCTGCCACGCCCCGTGGCTGCTCGTCTCGGCGGGCCTCGTCCAGGGACGGCGGCTGACCAGCTTCCCGAGCCTGGCGGTCGACATCCGCAACGCGGGAGGGGAGTGGGTCGACGAGACCGTCGTGGTCGACGAGAACCTGATCACCAGCCGCAACCCCGACGACCTGCCGGCGTTCGTCAGCGCGATCGGAGACGCACTGACGGCGTGAGTCCCGTGCGTCCCGGCGTGTCGTCGACCGTCGAACAGATGTTCGGCTAGGCTCGTCCACAGGCCGACGGTGAGGTCGGGCAGCATCCACAGGCGAGTCGACGAGGCTCACAAATGTCAGTGGGTCCGCCTACCGTCGAAGATGGCCCGCCACCCGACCGCGACGGTCGACGACACGAAGGACGCACGATGGCTTCCAAGAGCAGTTCCACTCCCTCCAACCGTGACATCGCCAAGGAGCGAGCCAACAAGGACAAGGCGATCGAGAACGCCCTGGCCCAGATCGACCGTTCGTACGGCAAGGGCGCCGTGATGCGCCTCGGCGACCAGGCGCGTGCGCCGATCGAGATCATCCCGACCGGCGCCATCTCGCTCGATGTCGCACTGGGCATCGGCGGCCTGCCGCGCGGTCGAGTGGTCGAGATCTACGGTCCCGAGTCCTCGGGCAAGACGACGGTCGCGCTCCACGCGGTCGCCAACGCCCAGAAGGCCGGCGGCGTCGCGGCCTTCATCGACGCCGAGCACGCGCTCGACCCCGAGTACGCGCGCAAGCTGGGTGTCGACACCGACGCGCTCCTGGTGTCCCAGCCCGACTCCGGCGAGCAGGCGCTCGAGATCGCCGACATGCTGATCCGTTCGGGCGCGCTGGACATCATCGTCATCGACTCCGTGGCCGCCCTGGTGCCCCGTGCCGAGATCGACGGCGAGATGGGCGACAGCCACGTCGGCCTGCAGGCCCGCCTGATGAGCCAGGCGCTGCGCAAGATGACCGGCGCCATCAACGGCTCGGGCACCACGGCGATCTTCATCAACCAGCTGCGCGAGAAGATCGGCGTCATGTTCGGCAGCCCCGAGACCACGACGGGCGGCAAGGCGCTGAAGTTCTACGCCTCCGTGCGCCTGGACGTGCGTCGCATCGAGACGCTCAAGGACGGCACCGACATGGTCGGCAACCGCACCCGCGTCAAGGTCGTCAAGAACAAGGTCGCGCCGCCGTTCAAGCAGGCCGAGTTCGACATCATGTACGGCCAGGGCATCAGCCGCGAGGGCAGCCTGATCGACATGGGCGTCGACGCGGGCTTCGTCCGCAAGGCCGGCGCCTGGTACACGTACGAGGGCGACCAGCTGGGTCAGGGCAAGGAGAACGCGCGCAACTTCCTGCGTGACAACCCCGACCTGGCCGACGAGATCGACAAGCGGATCAAGGAGCACCTCGGCATCGGTGCCCAGGTCGACCAGCCGGCCGACGATCCGGCCGTCGTGGTCGACGACCTGTCCGGCGACCTCTCGGCCGCCGACTTCTGATGCTCGATCCGGCCGACCCGGACGCGGACCCGCGTGCTGTGGTCGTCGCCGGCCGGACGATCGCCATGGATCGTCTGGCCGCGCGCGACCGCAGCCGCGGTGAGCTGCTCGAGGCGCTGGCGCGTCGGCGCTTTCCCGAGGACGTCGCGGCGGTCGTCGTCGACCAGCTGCAGTCCGAGGGCCTCGTCGACGACGAGCGGTTCGCTCGCGCCTGGGTCGAGCAACGTGGGCGTGCGAAGGGTCTGGCCGCGTCGGTGCTGCGCATGGAGCTGCGCCGCAAGGCCGTGGCCGACGAGATCATCGACACGGTGCTGGCCGACGTCGACCCGGGGGACGAGCGTCAGGCCGCCCACCGGCTCGTCCAGCGCAAGCTGCGGTCGGTCCAGGGTCTCGACCAGACCGTGCAGATCCGCCGACTGACTGCGATGCTGGCGCGCAAGGGCTACTCGCCGCAGGTCGCGTTCGACGTCGTGCGGGCCGAGCTGGACGCCGAGGCCGAGCCCCTCGAGTCGATGTGACGTCCATCGTCGCGGGGGTCCCGCGACGGGCCCGCGGTCGTCGGTCCGGATCGTCGCGCTCTACGATCGCGACGTGAGTGCCACCCTGGTCGCCAAGGGCCTGTCCGGCGGACACGCCCATCGCACCCTCTTCGCGGATCTGGACCTGACCGTCGCCCCGGGGGACGTGGTCGGCGTCGTCGGCTCCAACGGTGCAGGCAAGACCACCCTCCTGCGTCTTCTGGCGGGCCACGCCGAGGCGTTGGCCGGCACCGTGTCGACGGCACCCTCTGACGCCTTCATCGGCTGGCTCCCGCAGGAGCACGAGAGGCGCGTCGGCGAGACGGTCGGCGCCCACCTCGCTCGCCGGACCGGGGCCGCTGCCGCCACTGAGGCGATGGAGACCGCTGCCGCCGCGCTCGGCTCGGACGCGCCCGGTAATGACGACGCGTACGCCGATGCGCTCGAGCACTGGCTCGCCTCCGGTGCGCCCGACCTGGAGGACCGCATTCCGGGCGTGCTCGGCGAACTGCGCCTCGATGTGGGTGCGGACGCGCTGATGACCTCGTTGTCCGGGGGCCAGGCCGCGCGCGTGGGCCTCGCGGCCCTGCTGCTCAGCAGGTTCGACATCGTGCTGCTCGACGAGCCCACCAACGACCTCGACCTCGACGGACTCGAACGCCTGGAGTCGCTGGTCACCGGCCTGCGCGCCGGGATCGTCCTGGTGTCCCACGACCGCGAGTTCCTCGCCCGGTGCGTCACCCGCGTCGTGGAGCTCGACCTGGCGCAGCAGCAGGTCCGCGTCTACGACGGTGGGTACGACGCGTTCCTCGAGGAGCGAGACGTCGTCCGCCGCCACGCCCGCGAGGCCTACGAGCAGTTCGCCGGCACGAAGTCCGACCTCGTCGCGCGGGCACGCACCCAGCGGGAGTGGAGCTCGCAGGGCGTGCGCAACGCGATGAGGAAGAGTCCGGACAACGACAAGATCCGCCGACGGGCCCAGAGCGAGTCCTCCGAGAAGCAGGCCCAGAAGGTCCGCCAGATGGAGTCGCGGATCGCCCGCCTGGACGAGGTCGAGGAGCCCCGCAAGGAGTGGGAGCTGCGCTTCGAGATCGGGTCCGCGCCTCGCTCCAGCACGGTCGTGGCGACCCTCGAGTCCGTGACCCTCCGCCGTGGCGGCTTCGTCCTCGGTCCGGTCTCGCTCCAGGTCAACGCCGGCGACCGGATCGGCATCACCGGCCCGAACGGGGCCGGCAAGACCACGCTGCTGCGCCTGCTGCTGGGCCGCCTCCAGCCCGACACCGGCCGCGCGTCCCTGGGTGCCTCGCTCAGTGTCGGCGAGATCGACCAGGCCAGGTCGGTGCTGGCCGAGGGGAGCACCCTCGGCGACGCCATGGAGGACGCCGTGCCGGAGCTGTCCCCGGCCGACGTCCGCACGCTGCTCGCGAAGTTCGGCCTCAAGGCCGATCAGGTCGCGAGCCCGGTCGGGCACCTCTCCCCGGGCGAGCGCACTCGCGCTGCGATGGCGGTGCTCCAGGCCCGTGCGGTCAACGTCCTCGTCCTCGACGAGCCCACCAACCACCTCGACCTTCCTGCGATCGAGCAGCTGGAGCAGGCCCTGGCCGCCTACGAAGGCGCGTTGCTGCTGGTGTCCCACGACCGCCGACTGCTCGACAACGTCAGCCTGGACCAGCGGTGGCACGTCGAGGACGGTCGGGTCACCACCGCGACCTGAGCCCGGACCACCCGGCGCACGGTTTCTCGACGCGCCAAGTGACCGATGAGTAACATGGCTGCATGCCGTCCACCCACGCGATCTACCGCACGCTCAACGCCCTGCCGCTGGGCCGCTCGGCCTTCAGCCTGCTCTACGGACTCAAGGCTCCCTACTTCCGCAGCATCCACCTGTCCGTGGTGGACATGCGACCGCACCACGGCGAGGTCGTCGTCCCGCTGCGGCGGTCCACGAAGAACCACATCGGCACGGTCCACGCGATCGCGGCGTGCAACGGCCTCGAGGCCGCGATGGGCCTGCTCGCCGAGGCCACCTGCCCGCCCGGCCACCGCTGGCTGCCCAAGGGGATGGACGTGAAGTACCTGGCGAAGTCCGACTCGGACGTCGTGTGCACGGCGCAGACCGACGAGGCCGCATGGGCCGCCGGCCCCGACGTCCCGGTCACGGTCCGTGCCACCCGCGCGGACGGAACGGCGACCGTCGAGGGCACGATCCACCTGTGGGTCACGCCCACGCGCTAGGCGTCAGTCGCCGAGCCCGGTCGCGACGTGCGTGAGTCGGCCACCGCGGACCGTCGCCTCGACCCGGACGGCGCGCAGGAGGGCCGCGGCCCCTGCGCTGTCGTCGGTCGCCTCGAGTGGGTCCCGGTCGAGCAGTACGAGGTCTGCGCGCTGGCCCACCCGGACGGTGCTGGCTCCGTCGACGCTGGCGGCCAGCGCCTCGGCCGGCGTGACGCTCTCAGCCGGGTTCCAAGGCTCGCGTGCGTCGGCGGAACGGTGCACCGCAGCCGCCATCGTGTGCCACGGGTCGAGCGGGGCGACGGGGGCGTCGGAGCCGAAGCGGACCCGGACCCCGGCGTCGAGCATCGAACGGAGCGCGAAGCAACGGTCGGTGCGGTCGGGCCACAACTGCGCCGTGACGTCACGATCGTCGAGCAGGTGACCCGGCTGCACGCTCGCGATCAGCTCCAGGGACGCCATCGTGGCGATGTCCTGGCTCGTGATCAGCTGGGCGTGCTCGATGCTGCCGGCCGCTCCCGAGGCGGCGAACGCGGCCAGCGCCTCGTGGGCCGCGGCGTCGCCGATCGCGTGCACGGCGGCGCGCAGGCCGTGGGAGGTGGCGCGTCGGAGCAGCTCGGTCAGCTCGGCCCGGTCGTGGTTCTGGACGCCGTGCCCGGTCCCGCCCGCGTACGGAGCGTGACAGAAGGCCGTGCGCGTGTTGAGCGAGCCGTCCGAGATGATCTTGAGCGGGCCGAGCGTGACCAGCCCGTCGGGGGTCAGTGGCGCGCCCGTGTGCAGTCCGGAGTCGATCACGGCGTCGAGGTGATCGGGGTAGACGGCGCTGCGGACCCACAGGGCATCCGCGCCGCTGGCGATGCGCTCGGGCCAGGCGTGCAGGGGTGTGGCGAACTCGAAGTCCGCCACGCCGACGACGCCGCGGGCGGCTGCGCCGGCGACGGCGTTGCGCACCGCGACCTCGCCGTCCTGCTGGGCGTTGCGCTCGACGACGCGTGCCATCAGCTCGAACCAGGGGACCTCCGTCAACGGTCCGTCGACCAGTGGCGCATCGAGTGCACGCAACGCCGCTGAGTTCAGCCAGCCGGTGTGCGCGTCGCCGCTGGTCAGGACGACCGGACGGTCACCCGTCGCGGCGTCGAGCTCCGCCACGGTGGGCTGGCGCGACCAGTCGGTCAGCAGGAAGCCGAAGCCGAACAGCCAGTCGCCGCCCCGCACCGAGCCGAGGTGTGCACGGACGATCTCGACCGCCGCGCTGGGGTCGGTCGTGCCCGAGACGTCGAGCCGGGTGAAGGTCTGGGCCCACTGGGTGAAGTGCACGTGCTGGTCCCACAGCCCCGGGATGGCCCATCGACCGTCGCCGTCGATGACGTGATCGCCCGGCTCCGGCTCGATGTGACCGAGCGAGATGATGGCGCCATCGACGACGCGCAGGGACACGGGCTCGGCCGGGGCCGCAGTGCGGACCGGGACGAGCCGCACGTTGCGCAGGAACAGGGAGCTCACGGCGCCATTGTGACTCCCGGGGTTCTGCGTCAGGCGTTCGGCCCCAGCCCCGGGGCACCCATGCGGACCGACTCGAGGTCGACGGGCTTGACCGTCTTGGACTCCGTCAGGCGACGCTGCACGTACACGCCGATGCGGGCGATGATCAGGTTCAAGATGATGTAGATCGCTGCCAGCACGAGCGCGGTCGCGAGCCGGTTGTCGAACGTGCGCCAGAGGTCACGACCGGTCTTGGTCAGGCCCGGCGCCAGCATGATGTAGCCCAGGGACGTGTCCTTCAGGGCCACGATGCACTGGCTGATGAGTGCCGGCGTCATGATCTTGATGGCCTGCGGCAGCTGGACGATGCGCATGACCGCGGTCTTGCGCAGGCCCAGTGCGTACGCGGCCTCGACCTGGCCCTTGGGCACCGCGTTGATGCCGGCGCGGAACACCTCGGCCAGGACCGAGCCGTTGTACAGCACCAGGCCGATGACCAGCGGCGCGATGATGTCGATGCGCGTCTCGTACGCGAAGTACCAGATGAAGTAGATCAGGATCAGCAGCGGGACGGCACGGAAGAACTCGACGAAGGTCCACGCGAACATCCGCACCGGGCGGTGGTCTGAGAGCTTCGCCACGCCGAAGACGACGCCCACGACGAGCGCGAACACGATCGCGAGGGCGGCGGTGCCCAGGGTCGCCAGTGTCGCCACGGCGAGCATCTCGAGATAGCGCGGGGTGACGAACACCTCCCACTTCTCGCCGGTCAGCTGGCCGCCGACCTGGAGCTGACGCAGGACGAGCGCGACGACGGCGACGATGCCGACCACCGTGGCGATCGCGATGATCCGGTTCCGTCGCCGTGCACGGGGGCCGGGAATGTCGTACAGGACGCTCATCGCGCGGCCACCTTCCAACGTCGTTCGAGCAGGTGCGACACGGTGCTGATGACGGCCACGATGGCGATGTAGCCCAGGGCGATGCCCAGGAAGATCGAGATCTTCTCGCTCGCGAACTTGTTGAAGAAGCCGTACATCCGGTACGCGGCCTCGGCGATGCCGAAGACCGCGACCAGCGACGTGTTCTTCGCGAGGGCGATGAACACGCTGGCCAGCGGCGGGATGACGAGGCGGAACGCCTGCGGGAGGACGACGTGGTGCATCGTCAGCACGAACGGCATCCCCACGGCGCGGGCCGCTTCGGCCTGGCCGACGTGCACGCCGTTGAGCCCGGAGCGCAGCGCCTCACTGACGAAGGACGCCGTGTACAGGCCGATCGCGGCGACGGCGTTCCAGAAGAAGCCGAAGTCCACGCCGATCTCGGGCAGGCCGAAGACCGTGATCATGATGAGGATCAGCAGGGGAGTGTTGCGAAAGAGCGTGACGTACAGCGTGCCGACGCCTCGCAGGATCGGGACGGGGGAGACCCGCGCCGTGGCGATGATCGTCCCCACGACGAGCGCCACCAGTCCGGAGGCGGCCGTGAGCCGGATCGTCATCCAGAAGCCGCTGAGATAGAGCTCCCAGCCGTTCTCGGTCAGCAACCAGTCCACGTCACACCTCCTGTGGTCTCGTCGGGTCGTTGGGGGGCGTCATGGGGCGGGCGGTGCGCCCGCCCCATGACGACGAGCTGGCTCAGGCGGCGCAGGGGTCCAGCGTGGGCGGGTCGCCCGCCTCGCCGCCACCCTTGCCGAGCGTGGAGTCGAACGCCTCCTCCCACGTGCCGTCCTCGAAGGCCGACGTGAGGGACTCGTTGATGAACTCGCACAGCTCGGGGCGGTCCTTGCCGAAGCCGATGCCGTAGCGCTCCTCCGAGAAGGGCTCACCGACGACCTTGAGCTTGTCGGGGTCCTCGGCGGCGTAGCCCAGCAGGATCGCCGCGTCCGTGGTGACCGCGTCGACCGAGCCGTTGAGCAGCTGGTCGACGCACTCGGAGTAGGTGTCGAAGCCGGCCGGCGTGGCGCCGAACTGCTTCTCCACGGTCTCGATCGAGGTCGAGCCGGTGACCGAGCAGACCTTCTTGCCCTCGAGGTCCTCGGCGCTCTTGATCGAGTCGTCGTCCTTGGCGATCAGCAGGCTCTGGCCCGTGACGTAGTACGGGCCGGCCTGGCCCACGACCTTGCGGCGGTCGTCGGTGATCGAGTACGAGGCGATGACGAAGTCGACCGTGCCGTTCTGCAGGAACGGCTCGCGGTTCGCCGAGACGGTCTCGACCCACTCGATGTCGTCGGCGTCGATGCCGAGCTTGGCGGCCAGGATCTTGCCGACGGCCGGATCGAAGCCGGTGGGGGTGTCGGCACCTGCGGCCTTGAAGCCGATGCCGGGCTGATCGAACTTGACGCCGATCTTGACGGTGCCCGACTCCTGAAGCTCCGCCATGCGGGTGCCGGCCTCGAAGTCCTGCTCCTCGACCTCGACGTCCGGGCCCGAATCCCCTTCGGCGTCACTGCCGGCGTCGCCGCAGGCGCTCAGTGCCAGCAGGCCGGCGGCCAGGACGGCCGCGAACCGTGTCCTTCGTGTTCTCATGGTGAGTCCCCCTTCGGGATCATGATGGTGAAAACAGTGGGTGAATGAGCTCAGTGCTTGAGGATCTTGCCCAGGAAGTCCTTGGCCCGGTCGCTCTGCGGGTTCGTGAAGAACTCGTCGGGCGTGTTCTCCTCGACGATGCGACCGTCGGCCATGAAGACGACGCGGTCGGCGGCGGTGCGGGCGAAGCCCATCTCGTGGGTGACCACGACCATCGTCATGCCGCCCTTGGCCAGGGCGACCATCGTGTCCAGGACCTCCTTGATCATCTCGGGGTCCAGGGCGGAGGTGGGCTCGTCGAAGAGCATGACCTTGGGGTCCATCGCCAGGGCTCGCGCGATCGCGACGCGCTGCTGCTGACCGCCGGAGAGCTGGGCGGGCAGCTTGCCGGCCTGCGTCTCGACGCCGACGCGCTCGAGCAGCTCGTGGCCTCTCTTGTCGGCGTCGGCCTTGGGCTTGCCCAGCACCTTGATCGGCCCGAGCGTGACGTTCTCGAGCACGGTCTTGTGGCTGAACAGGTTGAACGACTGGAAGACCATGCCGACCTCGGCACGCAGCTTCGCGAGCTCCTTGCCCTCCTCGGGCAGCGGGACGCCGTCGATCTCGATCGTGCCCTCGTTGATCGGCTCGAGCCGGTTGATCGCGCGGCACAGCGTGGACTTGCCCGAGCCCGAGGGCCCGATGACGACCACGACCTCACCGCGGGCGACCTCGAAGTCGATGTCCTGCAGGACGTGAAGGTCGCCGAACCATTTCTGGACGCCGCTCATGCGGACCATCGGCGTCGTGCTTGCTCCCATGCCGACTCACCCAACCGTAGGCAGCCCCCTGACGCAAGCGTTGGGCCCCGTGGTGCGACCGCCGCAACCGGATCGCAACCTGGCCGAGGAGCGGGTCACCGGGCCGCGTGCCACGATGGCGCTGCCCTGCCCGCCGCGTCGTGAGCCCGATGATGAGACAGATCGAGCGACTGTACTCCGCCCTGATGCGGAGGAACCCCGAGTCCGAGCGCGAGATGCCGCCTGCCGTGCGGGCCGACATCGCGCCGAACGGCGTCCGCCAGGTGGTGGCCAACACGCTGCAGTCCTCCGGCGACCAGGCCGTCAACGCCTCGACCGTGCTGCCATGGCTGTTCGCGGTCCTCGGTGTCCCGTCGGCGCTGACCGGTCTGCTCGTGCCGATCCGCGAGGCCGGCTCGATGCTGCCGCAGGCGGTGCTCACGCCGTTGGTCCTGCGGATGCGTCGGCGGAAGTGGATCTTCGTGGCCGGTGCCGTCGTCCAGGCCTCGGCCGTGGGCGCGATGGCCCTCGTCGCCGCAGTCGGCCACGGGCTCGCCGCCGGTGTGGCGATCATCGCCGCGCTCGCCGGCTTCGCCCTGGGGCGGTGCCTGTGCTCGATCGCGTCCAAGGACGTCCAGGGACGCACGATCCCCAAGGGGGAGCGGGGCCAGATCAACGGCCTCGCCACGACGGCCGCGGGACTCGTCGCGATCACCCTCGGCGTCACGATCCGGGTGACCGGGGGAGACGACCTGGGATCCGCGCAGTTCGCGGGCCTGCTGGGCGGCGCGGCCGCGCTGTGGGTCGCCGTCGCGATCGTCTACGCCGGCGTGCGCGAGCCGCTGCCGGAGGAGGTCGAGGGATCGCGGTCCGACGATCGCGAGGACGGATGGCTCCGCCGGATGTCCGACCTGCTGCGGGACGACAAGCCGTTTCGCGACTTCGTCGCCGTGCGGGGGCTCCTGCTCGTCTCGGCGCTGAGCCCGCCGTTCGTCGTGGCCGCGTCGATCGAGTCCGGGGCCGGCGCACTCAGCGGCCTCGGTGGCTTCGTGATCGCCTCGGGCCTGGCCGCGCTCCTGGGCGGTCGCCTCTTCGGCCGATGGGCCGACCGGTCCAGCCGGCGGCTCATGAGCGTCGGCGCGGCGGTGGCGGCCGTCATCGTCATCGCCACCGTCGCCGTCGTGTCCCTGCCCGGCTTCGAGGCACGGGGCTGGGCCGGGAACCTGTTCTTCACGGCCGTCTACTTCGCCCTGACCCTCACGCACACCGGTGTCCGGGTCGCTCGCAAGACGTACGTCGTCGACATGGCCGAGGGGGACCGTCGCACGGTCTACGTGGCGGTCTCGAACTCGGCGATCGGCGTGCTCCTGCTGGTGGTCGGCGCGATCAGCTCGCTGCTCGCGGCCGTCGACGTTGCGTGGGCCCTGCTGTTCCTGGCGGCGATGGGACTCGTGGGCGTGTTCGCCGGCTCGCGGCTGCCCGAGGTCTCGCGTCGCTGACCGTCAGTCGGGGAGGTGGCCGAGGAACTGGTGCGGGTCCAGGGGCGGCCGCTTGGACTCGAGCATCCGGGTGCGGAACGACTCGTCGATGCTGCCGACGTAGAGCCAGCCCATCAGCAGCTCGTCGTCCGTCAGGCCGTGGACCGCGCGGACCTCGGGGCTGTTCGCGAGCATCCCCGTGCGCCACATGACGCCCCACCCCGCCTGCCACAGCGCCAGCTCGAGCAGGTGCGCCGCACCGGCCGCGGTCGCGTGCTGCTCCCACTGCGGCACCTTCGGATGCGGCGTCGGGCTCGCGACGACGGCGATCAGCAGCTCGGCGCGGAAGGGCTTCGAGTTGTGCTTCCCCGGGGCACGCACCTCGCCGGCCGCGGCGTCGAGAGCCTCGGCCAGCCGCATCCGGTCGTCACCGCGCAGCAGGATCAGGCGCCACGGCCGCAGGGCCTTGTGGTCGGCGACGGGGGTGACCGCGTCCAGCAGGCGGACGAGCTCGTCGTCCGTCGGCGTCTCCGGTCCCACCTTGGCGACGGAGCGGCGGGTCGCCATCGACTCCAGGACCGGGTCGCAGAAGTGCTTCATGGCGCCATTGTGGCTGGCGGGCCATCGCTCCTCGCGCGGTCCGGGTGCGCGGCCCCATGGGTTCCGCGGCCTCGTATCCTTGTCAGGTCATGACGAAGACCTATGAGGTGCGCACCTACGGGTGCCAGATGAACGTGCACGACAGCGAGCGCCTGTCGGGCCTGCTCGAGACCGCCGGCTACGAGGCCGCGCCGAGTGGGGACACGCCCGACCTCGTCGTCTTCAACACGTGCGCGGTCCGCGAGAACGCCGACAACAAGCTGTACGGCAACCTCGGCCACGTCGCGAGCCTCAAGGCCAAGAAGCCCGGCATGCAGGTCGCCGTCGGCGGCTGCCTGGCGCAGAAGGACAAGGAGACGATCACGGCGAAGGCGCCGTGGGTCGACGTCGTCTTCGGCACCCACAACATCGGCTCGCTGCCCGTGCTGCTGGAGCGTGCGCGGATCGCCGAGGAGTCGCAGGTCGAGATCCTCGAGTCGCTCGAGGTGTTCCCGTCGACGCTGCCGACCAAGCGCGACTCCGTCTTCGCGGCGTGGGTCTCCATCAGTGTCGGCTGCAACAACACGTGCACGTTCTGCATCGTCCCCGCGTTGCGCGGCAAGGAGCGCGACCGCCGCCCCGGTGACATCCTCGCCGAGATCGAGGCACTCGTCGCCGACGGCGTCGTCGAGGTCACGCTGCTGGGCCAGAACGTCAACAGCTACGGCGTCGAGTTCGGCGACCGCGAGGCGTTCTCCAAGCTGCTGCGCGCGTGCGGGCAGATCGAGGGCCTCGAGCGAGTGCGCTTCACGTCGCCGCACCCGGCCGCGTTCTCCGACGACGTCATCGCCGCCATGGCCGAGACGCCCAACGTCATGCCCCAGCTGCACATGCCGCTGCAGTCCGGCTCCGACCGGATCCTCAAGGCGATGCGTCGGTCGTACCGCAGCGAGCGCTTCCTGGGCATCATCGACCGGGTCCGCGCCGCGATGCCCGAGGCGTCGATCACCACCGACATCATCGTGGGCTTCCCGGGCGAGACCGAGGAGGACTTTCAGGCCACGCTCGACGTCGTGCGCCGGTCGCGGTTCTCCAGCGCGTTCACGTTCCAGTACTCCCAGCGGCCCGGCACGCCCGCGGCCGACCTGCCCGACCAGCTGCCGAAGGCCGTCGTGCAGGAGCGGTACGAGCGCCTCGCCGCGCTGGTCTCGGAGATCTCGTGGTCGGAGAACCAGAAGCTGGAGGGCCAGGTCGTCGAGCTCCTCGTCGCCGACCAGGCCCACGCGGGTGGCCGCAAGGACGCCGAGACCCAGCGGATGAGCGGCCGTGCCCGCGACAACCGCCTCGTGCACTTCGTGCCCGGCGACCACGAGGTCCGTCCCGGCGACATGGTCGTGACCACGGTGACGAAGGCATCGCCGCACCACCTCGTCGCCGATGGCGAGCCACTCGAGGTCCGGCGCACCCGTGCGGGCGACGCCTGGGAGGCCCGCCAGGGCCGCACCGACGTCCGCCCCGGGTCCGTCGGCCTCGGCATGCCCGCGATCGGCGTCCCGCCGCCGCTGCCCCCGGCCCCAGCCTGCGCCCCCGCCTGAGCTCGGTGCTGTCGGTTTCCCCGGTTAAGTAGGTTCTCTGGCACTTCGCGAGGGTTGCGATCCTCGAGAAGTGCCAGAGAACCTCGTGAAGTACGCACCCGTGCGCTGAGGCACCGCCCACCGGCGTTCGATCGCGGACCGGACCCACGTGGGGCACTCCTGGTCGACTTCACGAGGTTTCCCGGCACTTCGCGAGGGTTGCAACCCTCGAGAAGTGAGGGGAAACCCACTTAACCGGGGAAACCGACAACACGGCCCGCGCCCGGCCTGAGGGTGGCCTCACTGGCACGTGCGAAACGTTGAGGTAATCTGAATCCGCTGAAGAGGCCAATGTCGTCCTCGCCCAGCTTTTCCCGCATGGCATCGACGACAGGTTCAGATCATGGATCGTCCCCTCTTCTCGGCCGCGCCCTCGGCGCAAGGCCTCTACGACCCGGCCAACGAGCACGACAACTGTGGTGTCGCGTTCGTGGCGACGCTCACCGGCGTGCCCAGCCACGAGATCGTCCAGCACGGCCTGACCGCGCTGCGCAACCTCGACCACCGTGGCGCCGTCGGCAGCGAGGTCAACACCGGTGACGGCGCCGGCATCCTCATGCAGGTCCCGGACCGCTTCCTGCGGGGCGTGGCTCCGACCGAGCTTCCCGACGCCGGTCACTACGCCGCCGGCATGGCCTTCCTCCCGCGCGAGGACGTCGCCGGTGCGAAGGCCAGGGTCGAGGCCATCGCCGCCGAGGAGAACCTCGAGGTGCTCGGCTGGCGCGAGGTCCCCACGACACCCGACGTGCTCGGTGCGATGGCGTACAACGCCATGCCGCACTTCGAGCTGCTCTTCCTCACCACAGCCGACCGCTCGGCCGCGGGCATCGAGCTCGACCGCCTGACGTACGCCGTCAGCAAGCGCTCGTTCCACGAGGCGGACACGTACTTCCCGTCGCTCTCGGCGCGCACGCTCGTCTACAAGGGCATGCTCACGACCGAGCAGCTCGACGTCTTCTTCCCCGACCTGGGCGACGAGCGGATGGAGTCGGCGCTGGCGATCGTGCACAGCCGCTTCTCCACCAACACGTTCCCCAGCTGGCCGCTCGCGCACCCGTTCCGGTACCTCGCGCACAACGGCGAGATCAACACCGCCCGCGGCAACCGCAACTGGATGCGTGCACGCGAGGCGCTGCTCGAGAGCGCGCTGATCCCCGGCGACCTGTCGCGCCTCTACCCGATCTGCAGCCCCGACGGCTCGGACACGGCCTCGCTCGACGAGGTCATGGAGCTGCTGCACCTGGGCGGCCGCTCGCTGCCGCACGCGGTGATGATGATGATCCCCGAGGCGTGGGAGAACAACGCCGAGATGGATCCCGCTCGCCGTGCGTTCTACGAGTTCCACTCCACCGTGATGGAGGCCTGGGACGGTCCCGCCGCGGTGTGCTTCACCGACGGCACCCGGATCGGCGCGGTGCTGGACCGCAACGGCCTGCGCCCCGGGCGCTACGTCATCACCGAGGACGGCCTGGTCGTGCTGGCCTCCGAGGTGGGCGTGCTCGAGATCGACCCCAAGACGATCACCCGCAAGGGCCGGGTCGAGCCGGGCAGGATGTTCCTGCTCGACCTCGACGAGAACCGGGTCGTCCCGGACCACGAGATCAAGTCCCAGCTGGCCAACGAGCACCCGTACGAGGAGTGGCTCTACTCCGGCCTGGTGCGATTCGAGGACCTGCCCGACCTCGAGCACATCGTCCACAACCACGCGTCGGTCACGCGCCGCCAGCAGGTCTTCGGCTACACGCAAGAGGAGGTGCGCAAGCTCGTCGCGCCGATCGCCCGCACGGGCGCCGAGGCCATCGGCTCGATGGGCACCGACACCCCGATCGCGGCGCTCTCGGACCGTCCGCGCCTGCTGTTCGACTACTTCAGCCAGCTGTTCGCGCAGGTCACCAACCCGCCGCTGGACGCCATCCGCGAGGAGGTCGTCACGTCGCTGGCCGGCACGATCGGCCCCGAGAAGAACCTGCTCGACCCCAGCCCGGCCTCGTGCCGCATGCTGCAGCTGCCGTTCCCCGTGGTCGACAGCGACGAGCTGGCCAAGATCCGTCACATGAACCGCGACGGTGACATGCCGGGCTTCAGCGTGCACGTCGTCCGCGGCCTGTACGACGTGCTGGGCGGGGGAGCGGCGCTGCAGGCGCGTCTCGACGAGATCTGCGCCGAGGTGTCGGACGCGATAATCAACCGCGGTGCGCGCATCATCGTGCTGTCCGATCGCCACTCGAACGTCGACCTCGCGCCCATTCCGTCGCTGCTGCTCACGGGCGCGGTGCACCACCACATGGTGCGCGAGAAGCTGCGCACGCAGGCGGGCCTGCTGGTCGAGGCCGGCGACGTCCGCGAGGTCCACCACGTGGCGCTGCTGATCGGCTTCGGCGCCACCGCCGTCAACCCGTACCTCGCGCTCGAGACGGCCGAGGACCTGGCCCGTGAGGGCATCTTCGTCGAGGGCGTCGACCCGCAGAAGGCCGCCCGCAACGTGGCCTACGGCCTGGGCAAGGGCGTCCTGAAGGTGATGAGCAAGATCGGCGTCTCGACGGTCTCGTCGTACACCGGCGCCCAGATCTTCGAATGCGTCGGCCTCTCCCACGAGGTCGTCGACCGCTACTTCAGCGGCACCGCCAGCAAGCTCGGCGGCGTCGGTCTCGACGTCATCGCCGACGAGGTCCATGCCCGCCACCTCAAGGCCTACCCGACGAAGGGCATTGCGGGCCCGACCCGCCAGCTCGAGGTCGGCGGCGAGTACCAGTGGCGCCGCCAGGGCCCGGAGCACCTGTTCGACCCGGACACGGTCTTCCGTCTCCAGCACTCGACGCGCACGGGTCGCTACGACATCTTCAAGCAGTACACGCAGGCGGTGGACGACCAGTCCGGCCGGCTGATGACGCTGCGCGGGCTGATGAAGCTCCGCTCGGACCGCGGACCGATCCCGATCGACGAGGTCGAGCCGGTCTCGGCGATCGTGAAGCGCTTCTCCACCGGCGCCATGTCCTACGGCTCCATCAGCCAGGAGGCGCACGAGACGCTGGCGATCGCGATGAACCGCCTGGGCGGCAAGTCGAACACCGGTGAGGGCGGCGAGGACCCCGAGCGCCTCTACGACCCCGAGCGCCGCTCGGCGATCAAGCAGGTCGCCTCGGGCCGCTTCGGCGTCACCAGCGAGTACCTGTCGAACGCCGACGACATCCAGATCAAGATGGCCCAGGGCGCCAAGCCCGGCGAGGGCGGCCAGCTGCCCGGGCCCAAGGTCTACCCGTGGGTGGCCAAGACGCGTCACTCCACGCCGGGCGTGGGCCTGATCAGCCCGCCGCCGCACCATGACATCTACTCGATCGAGGACCTCAAGCAGCTGATCCACGACCTCAAGAACGCCAACCCGTCGGCGCGCGTGCACGTGAAGCTCGTGTCCGAGGTCGGCGTCGGCACGGTCGCGGCGGGTGTCTCGAAGGCCAAGGCCGACGTGGTGCTGATCTCGGGCCACGACGGCGGCACGGGCGCGTCCCCGCTGACCAGCCTCAAGCACGCCGGCGGGCCGTGGGAGCTCGGCCTGGCCGAGACCCAGCAGACGCTGCTGCTCAACGGCCTGCGCGATCGCATCGTGGTGCAGGTCGACGGCCAGCTCAAGACGGGTCGCGACGTCGTCATCGCCGCGCTGCTCGGTGGCGAGGAGTTCGGCTTCGCCACGGCGCCGCTCGTGGTGTCCGGCTGCATCATGATGCGCGTCTGCCACCTCGACACGTGCCCGGTCGGCGTCGCCACCCAGAACCGCTCGCTGCGCGAGAAGTACTCCGGCAAGGCCGAGTACGTCGTGAACTTCTTCGAGTTCATCGCGCAGGAGGTCCGCGAGATCCTGGCCGAGCTGGGCTTCCGCAGCATCGACGAGGCCGTCGGCCGGGTCGAGTGCCTCGACACCCGCGACGCGGTCGACCACTGGAAGGCCAGCTCGCTGGACCTGTCGCCGGTCTTCTACCTCCCGGAGCTGCCCGAGGGCGCCTCGCTGCGCTGCACCACGACGCAGGACCACGGCCTCGACCGGGCCCTCGACGTCGAGCTCATCGAGCTGGCCTCCGACGCGCTGGAGCGGGGCGAGCCCGTGCGGGCCCAGCTCGAGATCCGCAACGTCAACCGCACGGTGGGCACGATGCTGGGCCACGAGGTCACCACGAGGTACCGCGGTGCGGGCCTGCCCGACGACACGATCGACCTGACCTTCATCGGCTCGGCCGGCCAGTCGTTCGGCGCCTTCGTGCCGCGCGGCATCACGCTGCGCCTCGAGGGCGACGGCAACGACTACGTCGGCAAGGGCCTGTCCGGCGGCCGCATCATCGTGCGGCCCCAGCGCGAGGCGCAGTTCGCCGCCGAGGCGCAGATCGTCGCGGGCAACGTCATCGGCTTCGGTGCCACGGGCGGCGAGATGTACCTGCGCGGCCGCGTGGGCGAGCGCTTCTGCGTCCGCAACTCCGGCGCGACAGCGGTCGTCGAGGGCGTGGGCGACCACGCGCTCGAGTACATGACCGGCGGCCGGGTCGTCATCCTCGGCCCGACCGGCCGCAACGTGGCGGCCGGCATGAGCGGCGGGTCGGCGTACGTGCTCGACCTCGACCACGACGTCGTCAACCGCGAGATGGTCGAGGTGCGCCCCGTCCCCGACGCCACCGCCGACGAGCTGCAGGCGATCATCCGCCGGCACCGCGAGGAGACCGGATCCACGGTCGCCGAACAGCTGCTCGAGGACTGGTCCGCCAGCCTCACCCGATTCAGCGAGATCATGCCGGTCAACTACCGGCTGGTGCTCGAGGCCAAGGCCGCGGCGGAGTCCGAGGGACTCTCCGAGGACGACACGACTGCACGCATGATGGAGGTGGCCGCTCGTGGCTGATCCCCGAGGTTTCATGACCACGCCCCGACAGACCGCTGAGCGCCGCCCCGTGGAGGAGCGCGTCCGCGACTGGAACGAGGTGTACCCCGGCGGCATGGGCCGTGCCCTGCTGCCGATCATCACCGAGCAGGCCGGGCGCTGCATGGACTGCGGCATCCCGTTCTGCCACCAGGGCTGCCCGCTGGGCAACCTCATCCCCGAGTGGAACGACCTGGTGTGGCGCGACGACTGGGACGAGGCGATCGATCGCCTCCACCAGACCAACAACTTCCCGGAGTTCACGGGTCGGCTGTGCCCGGCGCCCTGCGAGACGGCCTGCGTCGTCGGCATCAACCGCGACCCGGTGACGATCAAGAACGTCGAGGTCTCGATCATCGACAAGGCGTGGGAGCGCCACAACGTGAAGCCGCAGACGCCCGAGTGGCTGACCGGCAAGACCGTGGCCGTCGTCGGCTCGGGCCCCGCGGGCCTGGCCGCCGCCCAGCAGCTGACGCGGGCCGGGCACACCGTCGCCGTCTACGAGCGCGACGACAAGGCCGGGGGACTGCTGCGGTACGGCATCCCCGAGTTCAAGATGGAGAAGGTGCAGGTCGACCGCCGCATCGCGCAGATGCAGCGCGAGGGCACCGTCTTCCGCACGGGTGTCGCCGTCGGCGAGACGTTCACCGGGCAGGCGCTGCGCGACCGCTACGACGCGGTCGTGCTGGCGATCGGCTCCACCGTGCGTCGTGACCTCCCGGCCCCCGGGCGCGAGCTGGACGGCATCCACCAGGCCATGGACTACCTGCCGCAGGCCAACCGCGTCGCGGTGGGGGAGACGGTCGAGGACCAGATCCTCGCGACCGGCAAGGACGTCGTCATCATCGGCGGCGGCGACACCGGCGCGGACTGCCTGGGCACGGCGGTCCGTCAGGGCGCGAGGTCCGTCACCAGCCTCGAGATCATGCCCCGGCCCAGCGAGGAGCGCGCGGACGCGCACCCGTGGCCGACGTACCCGATGATCTACCGCGTCGCCTCGGCCCACGAGGAGGGCGGCGAGCGCGTCTACGCCGTCTCCACCAAGGAGTTCGAGGGCGAGGACGGGCACGTCAGCGGCCTGCGGATCAGCGAGGTCGAGATGGTCGACGGTCGCTTCCAGGAGGTGCCGGACACCGAGCGCGTCATCCCGGCGCAGCTGGTCCTGTTCGCCATGGGCTTCACGGGTCCGGAGCGGGAGGGCCTCGTCGACCAGCTCGGCGTCGACCTCGACGAGCGCGGCAACATCGTGCGCGACCTGGACTACATGTCCAGCGTCGAGGGCGTCTTCGTGGCCGGTGACGCGGGTAGAGGCCAGTCGCTCATCGTGTGGGCGATCGCCGAGGGCCGCGCCGCGGCGTCCGGTGTCGACGCGTGGCTGACGGGGTCGACCACGCTGCCCAAGCCGATTCCGCCGACGGCGCGTCCGCTGTCGGTCTGAGGTGGACCCGCGAGTCGCGCCTGACTCGCGGGTAACGAGTCGACGGGACTAGGGTGGAGCACGTGCGTAGAGCCAAGATCGTCTGCACCCTCGGACCCGCCACGGACACCGCTGAACGCATCCTCGAGCTGGCGATCGCCGGCATGGATGTCGCTCGGCTCAACATGAGTCACGGCGACGTCGACGAGCAGCTGAAGCGGCTCACGCGCGTCCGCCAGGCAGCGGAGGCGACCGGCAAGGCGATCGCCGTGCTGGCCGACCTGCAGGGTCCCAAGATCCGCCTCGGCCGCTTCAGCGACGGCCCCCACCAGCTGCCGTTCGGTCACCGGTTCACGATCACGACGCGTGACGTGGCCGGCGACCAGGACGTCTGCTCGACGACGTACGCGGGCCTGCCGGGCGACGTCCAGCCCGGCGACGAGATCCTGATCGACGACGGCAAGGTGCGACTGCGCGCCGTCGAGGTCACCGACACCGACGTCGTCACGACGGTCGAGGTGCCGGGCGAGGTCAGCAACAACAAGGGCATCAACCTGCCCGGCGTCGACGTGAGCGTTCCGGCGATGAGCGAGAAGGACATCGCCGACCTGCGCTGGGCGCTGCGCAACGAGGTCGACGTCGTCGCGCTCTCGTTCGTGCGCAGTGCGGCCGACGCCGCCGACGTCCGCGCGATCATGGACGAGGAGGGCGTGCACCGCCCGATCATCGCCAAGATCGAGAAGCCGCAGGCGGTCACGAACCTCGACGAGATCGTCGATGCGTTCGACGGGTTCATGGTGGCGCGCGGTGACTTGGGCGTCGAGCTGCCGCTCGAGGACGTGCCGATCGTCCAGAAGCTCATCATCGAGAAGGCGCGGCGCAACGCCAAGCCGGTGATCGTGGCCACGCAGATGCTCGAGTCGATGATCTCGGCCCCCCGGCCAACGCGCGCGGAGGCCAGTGACGTCGCGAACGCGGTGCTCGACGGCGCCGACGCGGTGATGCTCTCGGGCGAGACCAGCATCGGCCAGTTCCCGATCCAGACGGTCCGGATCATGGCGCGCATCGTCGCGTCGACCGAGGACCACGGCCTGCCGCGCATGGCCGCCTTCACGTGGCAGTCCAAGACCACGACCGGCATCATCTGCCGTGCGGCCTCGCAGGTCGCGGAGTCGGTCGAGGCCGACCTGATGATCGCGTTCACGACCACGGGCGACTCGGCCCGGCGGATGGCACGCTACCGCTCGTCGATCCCGGTGCTGGCGTTCACGCCGGACCCGATCGTGCGCAACCAGCTGGCGCTCACGTGGGGCGTCGAGACGTTCCTGACGCCGGCGCTCACCCACACTGACCAGATCGCCCTGCAGGTCGACCGCGAGCTGCTCGGCCAGAACCGCTGCGAGGAGGGCCGCCGCGTCGTGATCGTCGCCGGCGCCCCTCCGGGCATCCCCGGCTCGACCAACGCGCTGCGCGTCCACAAGATGGGCGACGCCATCAACCGCGTCGTCCCGGCCTACGACCCCGACGAGGCCCCGCCCACGATCGGCTGACCGCTGACAGGGACGGATCTTTCGACCTTTCGCCCCGGTCGGGGACCGACCCGTCGACATGGCGGTCGCTCTGGCGACCACGACGCAGAAAGTCAGTCGGCCTCCGGGCCGACCGCACGGCGCAGTTGGTCGATCACGGTGTCGCGCCGGTGCCGGATCGCGAACGACGAGAACGCCAGCACGCGCCGACCGTCGATCACGAGCTCGTTGGCGCGGTGCAGGTCCTGGCTCCACTGTTCGATCGCGAGGTGCGCGATGCCATGGATCTCCACGGCGAGGTTGAATCGTTCCCACCACGCGTCGAGGTAATAGCGCCCGTCCGCACCCGTCACGCGTTGTTGACGCGTCGGGCGGGGGAGCCCGTCCGCGATCCTCGCCTCGTCGAAGTCCCTCTCGGGCAGCGACTGGATGCCGCCTGCGGCGTCGAGGATCGACTGGATGATCACGGCGCGGAATCGGCACGGACCCCGGCGGCTCAGCGCGTCCCTCATGCGCCGCACGTTCGTCAGGCGTTGCTGGAATGCGGCGATGACGAAGGTGCGGGCCTGCTCCTTCGACACGGCCCAGCTGCCCGCGTCGACGATGCTTCGCTCGAGGGTCGTCATCCGTGGCGTGCGCTCCAGGACGTCCGAAGGGCCGAGCTCGGTGCTCCAGTGGACGACCGCCGCCGGTGCCGGACGTCGGGCGCCGGAGGGCAGGACGACGTGGACGCGGTCGGTCTCGAACCCCCGCAGACCCAACCGGGCGGCAGCGGTGAGGCCTGAGAGCGCGGAGCCCGGGGGACAGGCGGCCAGGACGACACGTTCGTGCTGGTCGCGGGTCAGCGGTCCCGCATGGGTGACCACGACGCCGCGGGTCGGGCGCTGCCATCGGCCGCTGGCGATGCGGTGTCTGACGGCGGACCTGCCGTGGATCTGTTCGGCCTGGGCGGTGGTCAGCACGTCGTCCATGCGGCGAGGATCGCGTTGCGGGCCGCCCGTCGCCAGGGGCAAGGCTGGGGGTGTGGACGGTGGACGTCGCCGCGAGTCACCTGTGGAAACGGATCTTTCGACCAAAGCGTCGCCCTGGCGACCGGGACGTCGAAAGATCCGTCCCAACCGGGGGCGAAAGGACGAAAGATCCGTCCCCGCGAGCGTGGGGCGTCGATCACGGTGCCGAGAGCGGGACTCGAACCCGCACGCCCTTTCGGACAATGGTTTTTGAGACCATCGCGTCTACCATTCCGCCATCCCGGCGCACCGTCGTGCCCGATAACCTTACGGGGTGACCGACCAAGCGCCCCCCACCGCCCCCGCCCCGCGAGTTGTCATCGCGGAGGACGAGGCACTCATCCGGATGGACCTCGCCGAGATGCTCGCCGAGCAGGGATACGAGGTCGTGGGGGAGGCCGCCGAGGGCCAGGCCGCGGTCGATCTCGCACGTGAGCACCATCCCGATCTCGTGATGATGGATGTCCAGATGCCCGGTGTCGACGGCATCACCGCCGCGTCGCAGATCGCCGCCGAGCGGATCGCTCCGGTCGTCATGCTCACGGCGTTCAGCCAGCGTGAGCTGGTCGAACGCGCGCGCGACGCCGGCGCGATGGCGTACCTCGTCAAGCCGTTCACGGCCTCCGACCTCGTACCGGCGATCGAGATGGCGCGCAGCCGTTACACCGAGCTGCGTGCCCTCGAGGCCGAGGTCGGCGACCTGCACGAGCAGCTCGCCACGCGCAAGGTCGTCGAGCAGGCCAAGGGGGTCCTGCAGAAGTCCCTCGACCTGACCGAGCCGGAGGCCTTCCGGTGGATCCAGAAGACCGCCATGGACGTGCGACTGTCGATGCGTCAGGTGGCCGAGGCCGTCATCGAGAACGGGCCGTCGTTGCAGGGCTGAAACGTGGGGCTGACGGTTACAAGTTGGCTACGAAACGCCCCAGTGACGCAGGGTGCGAGACGTGGACACCATCGGCGACTAGGTTCTTCATCACATCGCGCCGGGCGAACCGACCCGTGCGGACCCATGCAATGGAGGATTGATGAAGCGCTCCACCACGACGCTCCGTCTGGCCGCACTGGCCAGCGCCAGCGCACTCGTGCTCGCTGCCTGTGGCGGCGGGGACGACAGCGGTGACGACAAGGACAAGGAAGTCGCGAAGGGCGACGGCGAGTTCGTCGTCGGCTCGCTGCTCCCGCAGACCGGCAGCCTGGCCTTCCTCGGCCCGCCGGAGTTCGCCGGTGTCGACCTCGCCGTCAAGGAGATCAACGAGGCCGGTGGCGTCCTGGGCAAGGACGCCCGCCACGTCAAGGGCGACTCGGGCGACACCGACTCGGGCATCGCTCCCACCGAGACCGACAAGCTCATCAAGGCCAAGTCCGACGTCATCGTCGGTGCCGCCTCGTCGGGCGTCTCGATGACCGTCATCGACAAGATCCTGGCCGCCGGCGTCGTGCAGTACTCGCCGGCGAACACCTCGACCGACTTCGACGAGGGCAAGTACGGCGAGCCGGACCTGTACTTCCGTACCGCCCCGTCCGACGTCCTGCAGGGTGCCGTCATGGCGAACCTGCTGGTCGAGGACGGCCGCCAGAACGTCGCCATCCTGGCCCGCCAGGACTCGTACGGCGAGACGCTGGCCGAGCAGGTCAAGTCGGGCCTCGAGGCTGCCGGCTCGAAGGTCGCCATCACGTCGTTCTACGGCGAGAAGGCTCCTTCGTACGACGCGCAGGTCGACGACGTGGCCGGCGCCAAGCCGGACGCGATCGTGCTGGTCGCGTTCGACGAGACCAAGAAGATCATCCCGCAGCTGGTCGGCAAGGGCGTCGGCCCGCAGGACGTCGCGACGTACTTCGTCGACGGCAATGTGGCCGACTACTCCAAGGAGTCGTTCGCTCCGCAGCTGAAGGGCGTCAAGGGCACGGTCCCCGGCGCCGAGGCGACGGACGACTTCCGCAAGAACCTGCTGGCAGTCGACCCGAAGCTGACGGACTACTCCTACGCGGCGGAGTCCTACGACGCGGTCATCACCTCGGCGCTCGCGGCCATCACCGCGGACAACGACTCGGGTGAGGCCATCGCCGCCGAGCTCGTCGAGGTCACCAAGGGCGGCGAGAAGTGCACGACGTTCAAGCAGTGCGCCGACCTGCTGGCCGACGACAAGGACATCGACTACGACGGCATCTCGGGCCCGATCGAGATGAGCGACACGGGTAGCCCCACGTCGGCGTCCATCGGCATCTACGAGTACGACACCAAGGGCGGCTACAAGGCCGTCAACTACATCGCGGGCGAGATCTGAGTCGACGACTCGGTAGCACGTAGGTAGAGGAGGGCCCGGGGCACCTGCCCCGGGCCCTTCGTCGTGCCCGGGGCGAGTGACGACGCACCGCCCACCGACCGCGGACATCCGGCCTCCCGAGGGGAGCGGCACCCTGGCACAGCAGAGCGCCCCGAGTCCGGTGGACTCGGGGCGCTCGGGTGCGGCAGCGGGACTCAGCCGGCCTGGCGGCCGAGCGTGCCCAGGTACAGCTCGATGACCTTGGGGTCGTCCGACAGCTCACGACCGGTGCCGCTGTAGGCGGTCGTGCCCTGGTCGAGGACGTAGCCGCGATCGCAGATCTGCAGGCAGCGGCGCGCGTTCTGCTCGACCATGATGATCGAGACCCCGGCCTGGTTGATCTTGCGCGTCTGGACGAAGACCTCGTCCTGCATGACGGGGGACAGGCCCGCGGACGGCTCGTCCAGCAGCAGCACCGACGGGTCCATCATCAGCGCCCGGCCCATCGCGACCATCTGGCGCTCGCCGCCCGACAGGGAGCCCGCACGCTGCTTGGCGCGCTGACCCAGGGTCGGGAACAGGTCGGTGACGAACGCGAAGCGGTCCTTGAACTTCGACGGGTCCTGGTAGCAGCCCATCTCGAGGTTCTCCTCGATCGTCAGGCTGGGGAACACGTTGTTCGTCTGCGGGACGAAGCCGATGCCCCGGCTGACGAGCACGTCGGCGCGCTTGTTGGTGATCTCCTCACCCTTGAGCGTGACCGTGCCCGAGTGGATCTTCACCAGGCCGAAGAGCGCCTTGAGCAGCGTCGACTTGCCGGCACCGTTCGGGCCGATGATGCCGACCAGCTCGCCGGGCTGGCAGTACAGGTCGGCGCCGTTGAGGATGTTGACCCCCGGCAGGTAGCCCGCGATGAGGTTGTCGGCACGCACGACGGCGCCGTCGGCGCCCTCGCGGTGCTTCTGCCGCTCGGACTCGGGCGTCGTGGGAGTGGGGACGGCGTCGCTCATGAATCGGCCTCCTCGGCCTTGATCTCGGCCTCGACCGCGGCTTCGAGCGCGGCTTCGTCCACGGCGCTGAGGTCGGTGTCGTGGTGGGCGCCCAGGTAGGCGTCGATGACGCGCTGGTCGGCCATGACGGCCTCGGGCGTGCCTTCGGCGACGATCTGGCCCTGGGCCATGACGATGACCCAGTCCGAGATGTCGCGGACCATGTCCATGTCGTGCTCGACGAACAGGACGGTGCGGCCCTCGTCGCGCAGCGACTTCACGTGCCCGAGCAGGGACTGCTTGAGCGCGGGGTTCACGCCGGCCATCGGCTCGTCGAGCATGATCAGCTCGGGATCGACCATGAGGGCGCGCGCCATCTCGAGCAGCTTGCGCTGGCCGCCGGACAGCGATCCGGCGAAGTCCTCACGCTTGGCGTCGAGCTTGAACCGCGCGAGCAGCTCGTCGGCGCGCTCGGTGATCTCGTCCTCCTGGCCGCTCCACAGCGACTTGACGATCGCGGGGAAGAACTTCTCCCCACGCTGCTGCGTGGCACCCAGCCGCATGTTCTCGATGACGGTGAGCTTCGAGAGCACCTTGGTCAGCTGGAACGTGCGCACCATGCCCAGGCGCGCGACCTTGTAGGCCGGCACCTTGGCCAGGGAGTTGTCGTTGAACGCCCATGATCCGGAGTCGGGTACGTCGAAGCCCGTCAGCAGGTTGAACAGCGTCGTCTTGCCGGCGCCGTTCGGACCGATCAGGGCGGTGATGACGCCGCGCTGGATCTCGATGTGCTGCACGTCGACGGCCTTGAGGCCGCCGAACGTGCGGGTGATGTCGCCGCCGACGACGATCGGGTCGGGCTTGGACACGCCCGGATCGTTCGGCAGGTTGCGGAGTGCCTCTCTGGCACTGGTGATGTCAACGGGCATCGATCGCGATCTCCCTTCGGTCGCCGAAGATCCCCTGGGGTCGGAAGATCATCAGCAGCATGAGGCCGAGGCCCATGAGGATGTAGCGGATGAGGCTGGCCTGCGTGTCGGTCATGATCGACGCGGGGATCATCGGATCGACACCGCTGGTGGCCTGGCTGAAGAACGAGCCGAGGCCACTGATGAGGAACCAGAAGATCATGGAGCCGACGACGGGGCCGAGCACCCGGGCCGCGCCGCCGATGAGCAGTGCCGTGTAGGCGAAGAACGTCAGGTTGGTGCTGTAGTCCGACGGGACGACCGACGCCTGCTTGAGGGCGTAGAAGATGCCGCCCAGGCCGCCGATCGCGCCACCGAGCATGAGCGCCTGCATCTTGTACAGGAACACGTTCTTGCCCAGCGAGCGGACCGCGTCCTCGTCCTCGCGGATGGACCGCAGCACACGGCCCCACGGGCTGCGCATGAGCGCCCACACCAGCAGGCAGCACAGCGCGACGGTGGCCCAGCCGACGGTCATGGCCCACAGGTCGTTGCGACCCCAGGACGCGATGCCGATGTCGAGGCCGCCCGTGTACGGGTTGAGGTTGTTCCACGACTCGGTGAAGCCGTTGAGGCCGTTGGACCCGCCGAAGACCTCCTTGGTCTCCACGGCGCCGAACACGAGGCGAAGGATCTCGGCCGCGGCGATCGTGACGATCGCCAGGTAGTCGGCCCGCAGGCGCAGGGTGGGGACACCCAGCACGAGCGCCAGCAGCAGCGAGGCGATGATGCCGAACGCGATGCCGACGACGAGCGGGAGGTCCAGCTGGACCATCGCGACGGCCAGGCCGTAGGCGCCGACCGCCATGAACCCGGCCTGGCCGAAGTTCAGCAGGCCGGTGTAGCCGAAGTGGACGTTGAGGCCGATGGCGGCGAGCGCGAACACGATCGCCTGGGGGCCGAGGGCGTTGGAGAACGCCGCGTCGATGATGCTTCCGAAGTCCATGGGTCAGCCGATCCTCTCCGCGCGGCCCAGGATGCCTTGCGGCCTGATGAGCAGGATGAGGATGAGCACGACGAGCGCGCCCACCTCCTTGATGGAGCTCGGCACGCCGAAGAGGGGGCCGACCTCGGTGATGATGCCGATGATTAGAGAGCCCAGCACGGCGCCCCAGACGGTGCCCAGACCGCCCAGGACGGTCGCGGCGAACACCATGAGCAGCAGCTGGTAGCCCATCATGAAGTTGACCTGGCTGTTCACGCCGAGCAGGACGCCGGCCAGCGCGGTGAGCGCGGTGCCGAGGATCCAGACGTTCGAGATCACGCCGTCCACCCGCATGCCCGAGGACGCCGACAGGGCCGGGTTGTCCGACACCGCCCGCATCGCCTTGCCCAGGCGGGTGCGCGACATGATCGTCACGACGATGCCGATCGCCACCGCGGCGATCACCATGATGGCGATCTCCTTGTTCGACAGGTCGAACAGGCCGAAGTCCTTGGCGCGCTGCGAGGTGTACTCGGTGTAGGAGCGGGTGCTGGCGCCGAAGAAGTACTGGAAGAGGTTGCGCAGCAGCAGGCCCAGGCCGATCGACACGATCATCATCGCGATGATGCCGGTGCCGCGACTTCGCAGCGGGCGCCACAACCCGCGGTCCTGGGCCCAGCCGAACACGCCGCCCGCGAGGACGGCCAGCACGCCGGCCAGGATCAGTGGCATCCCCAAGGTCACGTTGAACAGGTAGGCCATCACGCCGCCGAAGGTGATCAGCTCACCGTGGGAGAAGTTCGTGAGGCCCGTCGTGCCGAAGATCAGCGAGAGGCCCAGGGCCGCCAGCGCGATGATCAGGCCGTACTTGAGGCCGGACACGAGGCTGTCGACGAAGCGCTCGGCGAACGGCGTGACCTCGACGACCTTGCCGTTGAGCGGGAACGCGACGTTAAGGCCCGAGGTCAGGTTGACCGTGACGTCGAGGCTCTTCTTGCCCGTCAGCTTCACGCCGGCGGGCAGCGTCTTTTCGTCGATGTTGACCTCGTACGTGCCCTTGCCGGGGATGGCGACGGCGGCGACGCCCATGTCGTTGGTGACGGCCGTGCCGACCTCGGTGCCCGAGTCGTCGGTCACCGAGACCGTGACGCCGGGGACGGGGGGAGGGTTGTCTCCGGCCTTGCCGCCCTGCTGGTCCAGCAGGCGTACCCGGATTGCCGGTCCGGTCACGGGGGCGTCGGGGGCCGGTGCGGTGGCACTGGGTCCGGGGGTGGGGGACGTGGTCTCGGCGAAGGCAGGATTCGCGATGAAAACGAACCCGGCGAGGATCACCGAGAGCAGCGCCGCTGTTCGCAGTCGCACACATTCTCCTGTCGTGTCTGCGCACCGGGGTTGGGCACGCCAGAGTCGATCCCGTTGAGCATAGTCATGGAAACGCTGTGGTGACGGCCTGATGAACCAGCAGTTGGTAACAGTTCGGTTTCGATTCTGGGTCGCCCGGTCCGTTCCCCTGGGAATCGATCGGGGCGTAGGCTGTCGCCCGTCCCACCCGTTCCCCCCGGAGGTGCCAGGCCGATGGCCTTGCGTCAGCCAGTCGAGATTCGCGATGCCGTGGCCGATGACGCCGCACAGCTGATCGATCTGTGGGAGGCGTGCGCGCAAGCGGCCGGCGACGAGGGCTCCGAGACGTTCACGCAGCCCACGCTGTGGCGCCGGCCCACCGAGTCCGAGGCGCGCGATGCGATCGCGTTCAACGCCACGTCGCACCACCGCAGGCTCCTGGTCGCGTTCGTCGGGGGCCAGCTCGTCGGTGCCGCCGCCGTGGACCTGACGACGCTCAACCCGATCTGCATGTCGAAGGTCGTCATCGTGTCCGACCTCCAGGTCGACCCGAGGCACCGCAGGCGGTCGATCGCCTCGAACCTGCTGGCCGTGATCTCGGCGTACGCCGCCGAGCAGGAGTGCGAGCTCGTGCTGGCGTCCGCCGCCGCCTACGCCAAGGATCCGGCGCGCTACCTGACGAAGCTGGGCTTCAACCAGATCGCGGTCCTGCGGGCCATCCCGGTCGGCAAGCTGAACGCGCGCCTCGCCGCGAAGGCGTCCGGCTCGCGTGAGACCGGGCGACTGCTCGCGGTGCGTCGCTCGCTGCGTCGCCGCGCCTCCGTCGGCGGCTGACCTGTCGGACCGGCCCACTAGGGTCTTCGGTGTGAACCGACTCCTGCTGATCGACGGTCATTCGGTGGCGTACCGCGCCTTCTTCGCCCTGCCGGTCGAGAACTTCGCGACCACGACGGGCCAGAGCACGAACGCGGTGTTCGGGTTCACGTCGATGCTCATCAACGTCCTGCGTGACGAGCAGCCCACGCACGTGTGCGTGGCCTTCGACCTGTCGCGCCAGTCGTTCCGCACCGAGGAGTACGCCGAGTACAAGGCGAACCGCTCCAAGTCGCCCGAGGAGTTCTCCGGCCAGGTCGCCCTGGTCAAGGAGGTGCTCGACGCGATGGACATCAGGCACGTCGACAAGGCGGGGTACGAGGCGGACGACATCATCGCCACCCTCGCGACCCGCGCCGAGGCGTCGGGCATGGAGGTGTTGGTCTGCTCCGGCGACCGCGACGCGATCCAGCTCGTCACCGAGAAGGTCACCTTGCTCTACCCGCGCAAGGGGGTCTCCGACCTCGCGCGGATGACGCCCACGGCGGTGCAGGAGAAGTACGGTGTGCTGCCCGAGTTCTATCCCGACATCGCCGCGCTGGTCGGCGAGACCAGCGACAACCTGCCCGGCGTGCCCGGGGTGGGACCCAAGACGGCGGCCAAGTGGATCAACTCCTACGGCACGCTCGAGGCCCTGATCGGACGCGTCGACGAGGTCTCGGGCAAGGCGGGCCAGTCGCTGCGCGACCACCTCGACGACGTGCTGCGCAACCGCCGTCTCAACGCGCTCGTGCGCGACCTCGACCTTCCGCTCGGCCCGGCCGACCTCCAGCTCGACACGGCGTTCGACCGCGAGAAGGTGCACACCGTCTTCGACTCCCTCGAGTTCACCGCCCTGCGCGAGCGGCTGTTCACGACCTTCCCGGCCGCGTCCGACGAGGTCGAGTCGACCGAGGCCGGCTTCGACCTCGACGGCCGCGTGCTGTCGGCGGGCGAGGTCGGCCCGTGGCTCGACCAGCACGGCGCGGGCACCGTCGGACTGCACGTCCAGGGTTCGTGGGGCCGCGGCGGCGGCGACGTCATCGCCCTGGCGCTGGCCACCGACGAGGCTGCGGCCTGGATCGACACCGCCCAGCTGACCCCCGAGGACGACGCGGCGATCGCGGGCTGGATGACCGACCCGCAGCGCGCCAAGGTGCTGCACGACGCGAAGGGCCCGATCCTGGCGCTGGCCGAGCGTGGCTGGACGTTGCGAGGCCTGGCAGCCGACACGGCGCTCTCGGCCTACCTCGTCCGGCCCGACCAGCGCTCCTACGACCTGGCGGACCTGTCCGTGCGGTACCTCAAGCGCGAGCTGCGCGACGACAGCGCGGCCGCGGGCCAGCTGTCGCTGGACACCGACGACGACGCCGAGATCGCGATGCTCCGTGCGCGCGCGACGCTCGACCTGGCGGCCGCGCTGGCCACCGAGGTCGAGCAGTCCGGTGGCACGGCCCTGCTGGCCGAGGTCGAGCTGCCCCTCGTGTCGACCCTGGCGCGGATGGAGCAGGCGGGCATCGCGATCAACGACGACGCCCTGCTCGAGCTCGAGTCCGAGTTCGCCGCGCGCGCGACCGAGGCGGCCGACGGTGCGTACGCCTCGATCGGTGGCAAGGAGATCAACCTCGGCTCGCCCAAGCAGCTGCAGGTCATCTTGTTCGATGAGCTCGGCATGCCCAAGACCAAGCGCACCAAGACCGGCTACACGACCGATGCCGACTCACTGCAGCAGCTGTACGTCAAGACCGGGCACCCGTTCCTGGAGCACCTCCTGGCGCACCGCGACGTCACCAAGCTGCGCCAGACGGTCGAGACGCTGCGCCGCTCGATCTCCGACGACGGTCGCATTCACACGACCTACGCGCAGACGATCGCGGCGACGGGTCGGCTCAGCTCGAACGACCCGAACCTGCAGAACATCCCGATCCGCACCGCCTCGGGACGCCGGATCCGCGAAGCGTTCACGGTGGGCGAGGGGTTCGACGTCCTGCTCACGGCCGACTACAGCCAGATCGAGATGCGCATCATGGCGCACCTGTCCGAGGACGCCGACCTGATCGAGGCCTTCAACTCGGGCGAGGACTTCCACACGGTCATGGCGGCCAAGGTGTTCGAGCGCGATCCCGAGGACATCGGGACCGAGCTGCGCGCCAAGATCAAGGCGATGAACTACGGCTTGGCGTACGGGCTGTCCGCCTACGGGCTCAGTCAGCAGCTCTCCATCACGACCAGCGAGGCCCAGGGCCTCATGGACGACTACTTCCAGCGGTTCGGTGGGGTGCGCGACTACCTGCGCGGGCTCGTGGCCGAAGCCCGCCAGACCGGCTTCACCGAGACGATCATGGGCCGCCGCCGCTACCTGCCCGACCTGCAGAGCGACAACCGCCAGCGCCGCGAGATGGCAGAGCGGATGGCGCTCAACGCCCCGATCCAGGGCTCGGCCGCCGACATCATCAAGGTGGCGATGCTCAACGTCGAGCGTGCGATCGACGAGGCCGGACTGACCTCACGGATGCTGCTGCAGGTCCACGACGAGCTCGTGCTCGAGGCCACGCATGCCGAGTTGGACGGCCTGACGGCGCTCGTCCGTCGCGAGATGGCCGCGGCCGCCGACCTCTCGGTGCCGCTGGACGTCTCGGTCGGCATGGGCCGGACGTGGCACGAGGCCGGCCACTGAGCCGGGTCAGTCGGATGCGGGCTCGCTGACCCCGAGGTCAGCCTGGGCGGGCGAGGCCTTCAGCAGCGGCCACACCAGCAGGACGGCCGCCAGCACCGCCGAGGTGACGGCCATCGTCGTCACCAGTCCGACGATGTCGATGCGATTGAAGTAGGCCACGGCGAAGACGATCGCGGCCGCCACCCACACGAGGATCGCGACGCCGCCCTCGCGCCGGGCCAGCGCGTCGAACACCAGCAGGTACACGATCGCGAGGAACGTGCCCGACACGGCGAACAGCCACAGGTCGCCCGCGATCTCCTCGTACTGCTCGCCGCCCACCAGGATCAACGCCAGGTCGGGCAGCAGGGCGGTGCCCGCGACGACGGCGAGGCCGAGCACGGCCACGAGGCCGGCGGCCCGCAGACGAGTCCGGTGGCTCGAGTCCCGGGCGAGGCTGGGGAAGAACACGACGCTCACGAACTGCGGCAGGAACAGCGTCGACTTCGTCAGGATCAGGCCCGAGGCGTACAGGCCGCTGTCGTGCGGCTCGAAGCCACCACGGGCGACCAGCGCGTCGACGTTGCTGAAGGCGAAGTACGCCAGCAGGGTCGCGGCCGAGGTGACGGTCTCGAACACGAGGGGCCGGCGGCTGTGCGGGTCCTCGTCGGCGTCCGACTTGAGCAGGCCGGCACCGAGCAGGACGGGGAGCCACGCCCCGATCGCGAGCCCGGCCATCGCGCTGGTGGCGGACGCGTCCACGAGCAGCCCTCCGACGCCGCCGAGCAGGCGGCCGAAGCCGTTGCCGACGAAGAGCACCGAGAGGCGCTTCCAGCGAGCGGTTCCCTGGGCGACGCCCATGAGCGCACCGGTCAGGGTGAGCGGAACGATCATCGCGCCGCAGAAGATGACGGACCACATCGAGCTGAAGTCGAAGGCGGGCGTCAGCACGACCGTGGTCGCGGCGCCGGCGGCACCCACGGCCAGGGCGAGGGCCAGGGAGACGCGCGAGGCTGTGTGGATGATCGACAGCGTGTGCTGCGGCGCGACCGAGATGCGGCGCGCGATCGCGGCCTGCAGGGCCAGCGCCACGACATTGGCCATCAGGATCAGGCTGAGCAGCGCCGTCAGCGCACCGAACTCCGCCGGCACCAGCATGCGGGCCGCCACGAGGTTGAAGCCGTAGGTGACGACGTTCATCACCATCATCGCGACGGCGACCACCGACATGCTGGTCATTGCCTTCTGGTGAGTACGCACCCACGGCACAATAGTCAAGAATTCGACTTTGTGACGGAGGGGCCGCTCATGTGTCCATCGCGGCCATCCGCCGAGCCCGGCCGCGCCCTGCGACTGCTGTTGCTGGTGTGGATCGTGGCGCTCTCGGCACTCATCCTGGGCCCCACCCTCGCCCCCGGATACGTGCTCAGCTACGACATGGTCTGGGTGCCCGACCTGTCCGTCACGCGACCCGACCTGTGGGGGCTGGGCAGCGGTCTGCCCCGCGCCGTGCCGTCGGACGCGCTCGTCGCCCTGCTCGGTGTGATCGTGCCCCAGCAGCTGCTGCAGAAGGCGATCCTGCTCGGTTCCCTGGTCGCGGCGGGCTGTGGCGGTGCACGGCTGACGCGGGGACTCGGGACGCCGGCGCAGTGGGCGGCCGCCACCGTGCTGGTGTGGAACCCGTTCGTCGCCGAGCGCCTCGGGATCGGGCACTGGCCGCTGCTCCTGGCGTACGCCGCCGTGCCCTGGCTGGTGGTGGCGGTGCGTGAGCGCCGGTTCGCCGCCGGTGCCCTGCTGCTCGCGGTCACGGCACTGACACCGGCATCGGGCGTCATGGGACTCGTCGTCGCGCTCGTGATGGGTCGCCTCCACGACGCGTGGCGCTGGATCCTGCTGGCCGTCGCGGTGAACGCACCGTGGATCGTGGCGTCGCTCGTCTCGCCCGCGTCCCTGACCAGTGACCCGTTCGGCGTGGCCGTGTTCGCGGCGCGCGGCGCGGGCACGACGCCGGTCTGGCTCGAGGTCGCCACGCTCGGTGGGGTCTGGAACAGCGACGTCCGGCCACCGTCGCGTGAGTCCGTCGTCGCCACCGTGGTCGCCGGTCTCGTCCTGGCGCTGGTCGTCTTCGGTCTGGTGCGCCTGTGGCGGACGGGCGGAGCCGGGCTGCGGCCGCTCGTCGCCCTGTGGGGGATCGGCTTCGTGGCCGCGCTGGCCGGCGTGGTCGCGCCGTCGCTGCTCGCCGAGCTGGTCGGGACGATCCCCGGCGCGGGACTGGTGCGCGACGGGTCGCGATGGGTCGTGCTGATGGCTCCCGCGACGGCGATGGGCCTGGGGGCCGCGGTGGCGTGGCTGACCGAGCGCCCGGCCTCGACCGTCGTGGGATGGATGGTCGCGCTGCTCGTCCCGATCGCGATGGTCCCCGACCTCGGCTGGGGTCTCGCGGGCCGGCTGCAGGCGGTCGACTACCCCGCGGAATGGGACCACGTGGCCTCGGCGCTCGCGGACCAGGAAGGTCCGGGCGACGTGGTCTCACTGCCGTTCTCGGCGTTCCGCGCGCCGGAGTGGAACGACGGCCGTCCGGTCCTGGATCCGGCCGGCCGCTACTTCGACCGGGTCACCGTCACCGACGACACGCTGCGGGTGGGCGCCATCGCCATTGCGGGCGAGGACCCGCGTGCCGCACGCGTCGGCCTGGCCGTCGAGGCGGGGGACTGGCCCTACCTCGCGGCCGAGGGCATCGGCTTCCTGGTCCTCGACTCGTCGGCGCCCGGGCCGGAGTCCGTCGTGCGGCGCGTGTCGGCGCTGCCGTTGCTCGCGCACGAGGGTGACCTGTGGCTGTACGAGGTGCCCGGAGACGTCCGCGACCCGTCGGGCGACGGCCGCACGTCGGCGGTCGTCGTGGGGTGGAGCATCGCCGGGGCGACGGTCCTCGGGGCCGCGGTGGCTCAGATCGGCAGGCGGCGGAAGATCACGCGCGGGACGTGACGCAGGCCGGACATGACGACCCGCATCGTGCCCGGCACCCAGATCTGCTCGCGCCCGGACCTCACGGCCTCGACGACCGCGTCGGCGACGGCCTCGGGCGTGGTGGCCAGGGGCGCCTCGTCCAGTCCCTCGGTCATCTTGGAGCGGACGAAGCCGGGACGGACGACCAGGACGCGGCCACCGACCTCGCGCAGTGCCTCGCCCAGGCCCGTGTAGAAGGAGTCCATCCCCGCCTTGGTCGAGCCGTAGACGAAGTTCGACCGCCGCGGGCGCTCGCCGGCCACACTCGACAGGGCGACGATCACCCCGTGACGCTGCTCCTTGACGCGGGCGGCCAGCGCGACGCCCACGGTCACGGCGCCGAGGTAGTTGACCGCGGCCAGCTCGCGCGCGTGGTCGAGGTCGGTCCAGGCGCGCTCGGGGTCGCCGAGCAGGCCGAACGCCACGACCGCCACGTCGATGTCCTGCTCGACGGACTCGACCAGCGCCGCGTGCGCACCGGTGTCGAGCGCGTCGAAGTCGCGGGTCTCGACGGTGCATCCGAGCCCGGCCAGCTCCGCGGCGGCGGCGTCGCGCCGAGCGCCGGGTCGCGCTGCCACGACGACCGTGAGCGCGGTGGCCTCCTGCCGGTACCGGCGCGCGATCGCCAGCGCGATGTCCGAGGTGCCGCCCACCAGGAGCAGGCAGGACGGGGTGCCGAGTGCGTTCATCATGGGAGCCTCACAGGTCGAGTCGTCGGGCGAGATCGGAGGTGAAGACGCCGGTGGCGCCGACGCGAGCACGGACGGAGCGGAACTCGTCGAGTCGCGGGTAGCCGGCGGCGAGCGTCGCCGGGTCGGTGCGGGAGTCCTTCGCCAGGTACAGGCGGCCGCCGGCCGCGGTGACGAGGGAGTCGAGGTCGGTCAACAACCGGTCGAGCCCGCGACGGACCGGGAAGTCGGCGGCGAGCGTCAGCCCCGCCGTGGGGAACGAGAGCGGCGACGCGTTGGCCTCACCGAAGCGCTTCAGCACGTTGAGGCTCGAGACGTGGCCGGACTCGGCGATCTGCTCGACGATCGGGACGAGGGAGCCACGGTCGGGGACGACGCACTGGTACTGGACGAACCCGCCCGGCCCGTAGACGCGGTTCCAGTCGCCGACGATGTCGAGCGGGTGGAAGAACGCGGTGATGTCCTGCACCTCACCGCGACGGCGAGCGGGCGCCTTGCGGTACCAGAGCTCGTTGAAGGCGCGCGCGGTCCAGCGGTTGACGAAGGAGAAGGGCGGAGCGAACGGGACCGTGCCAAGCCGCGGCGCGTCGAACGCCAGCGGGTCCTGGACCCGAGCCGAGTCGAGCGACGCCAGCGGAGCGGAGTCGCCCGCGGTGAGGACCGCACGGCCAAGCCGGTCGCCGGTCGTGGCCGTGTCGAACCACGCCACGGAGTAGCGGTGGTCGTCGTCGTGCGCGTCCATCAGGTCGAGCAGCCCGTGCACGTCGGTGGTGCGATCGGTGTCGACCAGGAAGTACGAGGTCTCGACGCGATGCAGGGTCAATGTCGCCTCGACGATGACGCCCGTGAGGCCCATGCCGCCCACCGTGGCCCAGAACAGGTCGGGATCGACGGTGGGGGAGACCTGGACGAGGTCACCCCCGGCGACGACGAGCCGCAGCGACTCGACGTGCGCGCCGAAGGTGCCGTCGACATGGTGGTTCTTGCCATGGACGTCGGCGGCGATCGCCCCGCCGACGGTGACCTGGCGCGTCCCGGGGACGACGGGCAGCCACCAGCCGTGCGGCACGATCCGTCGCAGGATCGTGTCCAGGCTGTGCCCGGCCGAGACGGTGAGCCGACCGTCCTCGCGCAGGTCGAACGTCCCGGTGAGCGCGGTCATGTCCAGGACGGCGCCCCCGGCGTTCAGGGACGCGTCGCCGTAGCTGCGGCCGAGGCCACGTGCCGTGATCCCGCGTCGACCGGCGGCCGCGACCTCGCGGCGCACCACGTCGAGGTCGGTGGCCTCGGCACGCGTCGCCGGGAGCGATCGCGGAGCGCGGCCCCAGCCCGTCAGGGGGGTGCGGGACGTCATGACAGCCCCAGCGCGAAGGTGCCCAGCCACAGGGCGGCGAGGCCGAGCAGGACCCGGTCGTGCAGCACGACCTCCTCCGGCTCGCCGGCGGCGCCACGATCGATGTCGGCCCCGTAGCGCAGCATGGCGATCACGAACGGAGCGATGCTGATGGTCTGCCAGGCCACGCCCTCGGGCGGGGCCATCTCGAAGGCCCAGAGGCAGTAGGCCGTGATGGTGATGCCCGCCGCCGTGCCCCAGACGAACCGCAGGAACGAGTCGGAGTACAGCAGCAGGGAGCGCCGCGTGTGGGCCCCGGCGCCGAGCATCTGCAGCTCGGAGTAGCGCTTGCCGGCGACCATGTAGAGCGAGCCGAACGCGGCGACGATCAGGAACCACTGGGACAGTGGCACGTCGGCGGCGACGCCGCCCGCGATCGCCCGCAGGAGGAAGCCGCTCGAGACGACCGCGAGGTCGAGCACCGGCTCGTGCTTCAGTCCCAGGACGTAGCCGACCTGCAGCGCGAGGTAGACCGTGACGACGATCCCCAGGTCGCTCGACAGTGCGAAGGAGCCAGCCAGGGACGACGCGGACAGGACCACGGCGGCCGCGACGGCGACGGTCGGCGACAGCTGGCCCGAGGCCACCGGGCGGCTCTGCTTCGTCGGGTGGTTGCGGTCGGCCTCGGCGTCGGCGACGTCGTTGATCAGGTAGATGGACGAGGACGCGAGGATCATGAGCCCCACCGCGGCCAGCACGCGGGGCAGCACGTCGGCGTCGAGCAGGACTCCCGCGGCCAACGGGGCGGCGAGGACCAGGAGGTTCTTGATCCACTGGCGAGGGCGCGCGGTGCGGAGCACGGCGGAGGCCGTCGTGGCAGAGGACATGGTGCCGCCCAGACTATCGGCCCCAGAACATGCACGACGCGTGATTCGATCAAGCGTGCACGAGGTGTGTGATGTCCGCTATACTCCTGAGTAAGTTGAAGTCGAGAGAGGACGCCCTTGTGGGAACCATGACTGGTGGCATCGCCGCCCTTGCCGTTGGAGTGCTGCTGGCTGGCGCGACCGCGTTCGGTGTCGTTCAGACGCAGGCGAACGCCGGGAACGAGCCCGTCGAGGCTGCGAACGTCAGCTACGGCAACAACTGATCCAGACGTACGAAGAAGGGGCGCCGACCATGGTCGGCGCCCCTTTCGTCATGTCCTGACGCCAGCGGGCGGACGTGCGACCGTCAGGCGTGCTCGGGAACGACGAGCCCGCACACCTCGATGAGGGTCGCGAAGTGCCCCATGGCGTTGTCCCAGCTGAACTGGTGCGACATGGCCAGGGCGCCGGCGCCGAGGCGCTTGCGCTCGTCGTCGTCCTCGATGAGGCGGCGCAGCGCTGCGGTGAACTCAGCGGGCGAGTCGACCAGGACTCCTGACACGCCGTCCTCGATCGACTCGCGGGGCCCGCCCGCCGACCGGTAGGCCACCGTGGGGGTGGAGTGCGCGCCGGCCTCGCCGATCACGATGCCCCAGCCCTCCTTGAGGGACGGCAGCGCCATCACCCAGGACGCGGCCAGCACCTCGTGCTTGACCTCCTCGGAGACGAAGCCGTGGAACGTGACGTGATCGCTCACCGCGCGCTCGGCGGCGTAGCCGACCAGGTCGTCGTGCCACCAGCCGTCGCCGACGAGGTCGAGGTGCAGGTCGGGATGCTGGGGGAGCAACTCGCGCAGTGCGTCGATCGCGTGCTCGACCTGCTTGTGCGGGACGAGGCGCCCCACGACCACGAGGCGCGGCGTCGTGGAGCGACCCGCCGGGATGTAGGGGGCGGGGTCGCTGCCGTTGTGCACGATCGCGATGCGCTCACGGTCGACGCCGAGCGCGACGAGCTCGTCGCGGCTGGCGGTGGACACGGTGACGTACTGCGAGTGCCGGTAGAGCACGGGGGAGAGGCGGCTCTCGATCCACCAGCCGACCTTGCCGATGAGTCCGGGGTAGACGACGGGCCACTGCTCGCGGTGGACGTGGTGGACAAGCAGGACGACCGGGCGCCGGGTGACCAGGCGCGTGAAGAAGGGGAGCCCGTTCTGCACGTCGACGACGAGGTCGACCGCGCCGTACCGGCGGAACAGCAGGCGCAGCAGGACCTGGAGGTAGACGCCCAGCTTGGACCCTCGGCGCACGAAGCGGACTCCGTCGACGATCTCGTCGCGCGGCGCCTGCTCGTGCTCGGCGCACGCGATCGTGACCTGGTGGCCGCGAGCCACGAGCCCACGGGCCATCGCCTCGACGTAGCGCTCGGATCCGCCACCCTCGGGGTTGCGGGTGTCGCGCCAGTTGCACATCAGCACATGCACCGTGCGTCACCTCCTCCCCAACTTTTTCGGACCTGCATCGGGACAGCCTACCCGCGAGTCACTACGCGTTGGATATGTTCTGCGAGTGACCACGGACCTGAGTGCACCGACGCTGCGCCGCGCCTGGCGACTCTTCCGGGCATTTCAGGTCGAGCAGACCGATCCGGACCGTTTCTACGGAACCCTGGCCGCCGACTCGGTCTCGCAGGTGAGCCGCTTCGCGGACGTGTCAGGGGCCTGGGTGCTCGACGTCGGCGGTGGACCCGGCTACTTCGCGCAGGGCTTCCGCGGCTCCGGCGCGCGCTACACGGCACTCGATGCCGACGCGGGGGAGCTCTCCGGTCTCGGCGATCCCGAGCCCGGCAGCGTCCTGGGCAGCGGGATGGACCTGCCCTTCGCCGACGGCAGCTTCGACATCACCTACTCGTCCAACGTGCTCGAGCACGTTCCCGATCCGTGGCGGATGGCCGACGAGATGGTGCGGGTCACGCGTCCGGGCGGCCTCGTCTTCCTCTCCTACACGCTGTGGTGGGGTCCGTGGGGCGGCCACGAGACCGCGCCGTGGCACTATCTCGGGGGCCACCGCGCCGCGCGCCGCTACGAGCGCAAGCACGGTCACCCGCCCAAGAACGTGTTCGGCGCGTCGCTCTTCCCGGTGACGGCGGCCGCCGGCATCGCGTGGAGCCGGCAGCGCGAGGGCGTCGAGGTCCTCGCCGTCATGCCTCGCTACCTCCCCCGGTGGAGCTGGTGGATCCTCAAGGTGCCCGGCGTGAGGGAGGTGCTCACGTGGAACCTGGCGATCGTGCTTCGCAGAGCTTCGGACTGAGGCTCCTCGCGGGATGCGGTCTGCTGACGGCACTGGCGTTCCTGCAGTCACCGGGTTGGACGGTCACGGACACCAAGCTCGACCTCGTGGTCGACCCCGGTCGGTTCCTGTCCCGCGCCCTGGAGATGTGGGATCCCGTCGGCTACCTCGGGCAGGTCCAGAACCAGGCGTACGGCTACCTGTTCCCGATGGGACCGTTCTTCTGGCTCGGCGAGGCAGTGTCCCTGCCGCCGTGGGTCATCCAGCGCCTGTGGTGGGCGCTGCTGCTGTGCCTGGCCTTCACCGGATTCGTCGCGCTCGCCCGCGCCCTGCGGATCGGCGGCCTGACGACGGCGCTGATCGGCGGCTTCGTCTACGCCCTGTCGCCGCGCATCCTCACCGTGATCGGGCCCAGCTCGATCGAGGTCTGGCCGATGGCACTGGCGCCGTGGGTGCTGGTGCCGCTCGTGCTGGGCATGCGCGAGGGCAGCGCGCGACGCGCGGCCGTCCTCAGTGCGCTCGCCGTGGCGTGCGTCGGCGGTGTCAACGCGGCCGCCACCTTCGCGGTCATCCCCCTCGCCGGGCTCTGGATCCTGATGAACAAGGGTCCGCGCCGCACGACGATGCTCGTATGGTGGCCTCCGCTGGTCCTCCTGGGCACCCTGTGGTGGATCGGTCCGCTGTTCCTGCTCGGGCGCTACAGCCCGCCTTTCCTCGACTTCATCGAGAGCGCGTCCGTGACGACTCGACTCGCGTCGATCGACGGAGCGTTGCGTGGCGTCACGAACTGGGTGCCGATCGTCTCGGGACAGGCGCGTGCCGGCGTCGTCTACTTCACCGAGCCCGTCGTGATCGCGAACGCGGGACTGATCGTCGTTGCCGGGCTGATCGGACTGACGTTGCGGGGGCTCCCGGCACGGCGCTTCCTCGTGGTGGGACTCTTCCTCGGACTGGTGATGGTCACGCTAGGTCACACCGGGCCCGTCAGTGGCCTGTGGGGCCGCGACCTGCAGGAGCTGCTCGACGGGGTGCTCGCGCCGCTGCGCAACACCCACAAGTTCGACCTCCTCATCCGGATTCCCGTCACACTCGGGTTCGTCCATGCCCTGCACGTCGCGGCACGTCGGATGGCGGATCGCCCGCAGCGTCTCGGCCTGGGTCTCGCTCTGGGCTCCGTCCTCGTCGGCGCGACGTTCCCAGCGTGGGCCGACAGGCTGGCCACGAGGGGCACCTTCGACGACATTCCCCAGTACTGGCAGGACACGACCGCATGGGTCTCGGACAACGCGACTCCCGGCCGCGGTGCCCTGCTGCTGCCGTCCTCCGCGTTTCCGGACTACCTCTGGGGCAGCACTGGGGACGAGCCGATCCAGCCATTGTCGACGGGCAGCTGGATCCTGCGCAACTCCATCCCGCTCACGCCGGCGGGCACGATCCGCGCCCTCGACGCGATCTCCGACAGTGTGTCGTCCGGACGTGCGGACCCCTCGCTGGCCAACAACCTGGCGCGCAGCGGCGTCGGCTATGTCGTGATCCGCAACGATCTGCAGGTGCAGGTGTCCGAGGGGCGCAACGCCGTCGCCCGCGAGACGCTCATGCGGTCGCCGGGCGTCCAGCTCGTCGCGTCGTTCGGCCCGAAGGTCGGCGGTTCCGGCGTCGCCGTCATCGACGGTCAGCGTTCGTATGCGCGCGGAGGCTGGGCGTCCAAGGCGCCCGCCGTGGAGATATTCCGGGTCAACACGCGCGCCATCAATCGGGTCAGGCCGACCACGGTCGTCGGCTCGGCGGCCGACGTGCTGGGCCTGCGCACATGGGGCGTGCTCAGCGGTGACGCGGTGCTCGCGTCCGACCAGGGCGACCAACCGGTTCGCGATCTCGTGCTGACGGACGGACTGCGCAAACAGGAAGCCGCTTTCGGCGCCGTCGACCGCGTCCGTTCTGCTACGCGGCTGCCAGGCCAGGACTGGAGTCTCGACCGACCCGTGCACGACTACCTCGGCGAGGGGCAGTCCGATTGGCTGACGACGGCAACCCTGACGGGTGTGAGTGGCGTGCGCGCGTCCTCCTCGCGCGCGGACGCGTCATCGCTGCAGCTGCGTCGCACGGATTCGTCGCCATGGGCGGCTTTCGACGATTCCCTGCTGACAGCGTGGCGTGCCGACGGCAAGCGTGGCTGGATCGAATTCGATCTCGATCGGGCTCGCGCGGTCGCGGACGTCACCTTGCGAGGAGGGCTGCCGCCGGGCCGGGTGCAGCAGGCGCTCGTGGTGATCGACGGTGAGCGCCAGGAGGTGACGCTGGCGGGCAACGACCCCGTCGTCGTCCCGCTCGGCCTGGTCAAGTCGGTGCGCATCGAGGTCAGTCGCGCCAGCGGCGACGCGCAACTCTCCGACGTGCAGCTGTCCGGAGCGGGGATTGAGCGACGCCTCGAGTTGCCGATGACGCCCGAGGAATGGTCGGACCCCGACGAGGTCGTGCTGGGACTCGGTGCCGTCCGCCGCCCCGGCTGCGTCGAGTTCGACGACGCGCTGCGCTGCCGCGCCGGCCAGGAGGACCTCTCCGAGGACGCCGGTGGCATCTCGCGTGGCTTCGCCCTGCAGGACCGACAGTCGTGGCAGTTGACCGCCACCATGCGCGCGGTGGCGTCCGAGGGGTTCGAGCGCTTGGCCCAGCGTGGCCGTGCCGTCCAGGTCTCAACGTCGTCCAACGCGACGACCGACCCGGGAGCATCGTCAGTCCAGATGCTCGACGGGTCCAGTGGCACGGGGTGGACCGCGGACCCGCAGGACACTGAACCCACGATTCGGGTCCGCTGGCGCAGGCCCGTGGAGGTGGCCGAGCTCGAATTGACTACCCCCATCAGCCAGCCGGCGTCCAAGGTCGAGCGCGTCATCGTCCGGGCGGGAGACGTGCGGTTCAGTGCCGCGGTGGAGAACGGCCGGGTCGTGTTTCCCCGGCCGATCACGTCCAGCGAACTGTTGATCTCACTCGTCTCGGCCGAGGATGCGCGTGACTATCGCAGCGACGGAACGTTCGGAACGCTCCCTGTTGGTGTGGCCGAGTTGACGATCGGGGAAGCCCTACCGCGGCTGGACACTGACGAGCCGGTTGAGATGACGTGCGAGACTGACTCTCCGCTCGTCGTCAACGACGCGCGGATCCCGATGCGGGGGGCCACGACGCTCGCCGCCCTCTTGCGAGGCGAGGCGTTCACCATCTCGTCGTGTGATCCGGTCCAGACGCTGGCGGGTCGCCAACGGGTCGACTTCTCCCCGATGGCTTCGGTCGTCCCGGAGTCCGTTCGCTTGAGCCGGGCCAGCACGAGGGCCGAGGCCGGGTTCAGCCTCGACGTTCGCCGCTCGAACTTCAATGCGGCTTGGACGGATGCCGGGGGGGCGCCGCCTGCCGTCGTCAACGGGTGGCAGCAGGGATTCTGGACACCGAATCATGCACAGCCCCAGTACGCGGCATCCGGAACCTACACCCTCGCACTGCGGATCGGAGCGGGAGCGGCGGGGCTGTTGCTCCTGATCATGGTCGTCGTGGGCAGCCGGCGCCGGCTCGTGGCAGGGCGCAGCTGGGCGCCGCGCTGGTTCGTCGCAGTCGCCCTGGCGACGGCTGCCGTCACGTTCGCCGGGATCGGAGGCACCGTTGCGGCGCTCGCCGGTTTCACGATCGCTTCGCTGCCGCGAGCCTGGGCCCCGGCTGCCGTCGTGGCGGCGGCCATGAGCGGGTCGCTCGCGGTGACGATCGCCGATGGCGAGATCGTGTCGGCGGGCGCGTCTCAGTTGCTGGCGGCGGTGGCCCTGGGCGCGGTGGCCCGGGCGGCTTTCGCCCGACGATGAACCGCGTCTATCACCGGCTTCTCGATGACGCGGTAGAGGATCTCGGCCACCCCGAGGCTGACCGCCAGCACCAGGACGAACAAAGGGACGGCCGGTGCCCGGAACAGTTCGTAGCCGACGCCGTCCACCACGAGCTCGAGCACGATCATGTGGCAGCAGAACAGTGCGTACGAGGTGTATCCGAGGTGCCGGAACCACGGATGCGAGAGTATGCGCGCGGTGCCGTCGTCGGTGACGAAGACGCAGGGCGCGACGATGAGCACCGCGATTGCAGCGTAGAAGAGGTGGCGCATCACCGACTCCGATGGGGTCAGCGCCACCAGAAGCGGCGAGCCTCCCAGCGGAGTCGAGATGATCACGAAGAGTCCGAAGGCCAGCACCCAGCAGGCGACGCGGTCTGATGCCCAGCGACGCAGGGCACGCACGAGACGGACCGAGTCGCGGTCGATCTCGATGACGGCGAGTGCGATGCCCATCGCAAACCACAGCGCGTAGGAGGGCAGCCAACGCGCCACCAGGGCGTGGTCCTGGGCCGTGAGGCCCAGCCAGACGATTCCCAGCAGGCCGACGCACAGGAGTCCGACGAGCAGCGCGGTTGGTCTCCAGGAGCGCGCGAGCACGGTGATGCCGATGAACGGCAGGACGATGTAGAACGATGCCTCGACCGACAGGCTCCACATCTGGGTGAGCCCGAACGGCAGCTGGCTGTGCACGAAGAAGTCGGTGAGCGTGATGTTCAGGAAGAACCGGTCCCAGCCGAGATCGTCATTGCGTGACAGCAGGATGAACGCCGCCACCACGGTCACGAGGTAGACGGGCATGATGCGGCCGACGCGCTTTAGCGCGTAGATCTGGACCGAGTCCGTCCTCGTTCCCCGTCGGGCACGCATCAGGTAGGGCCGCGACAGCAGGAATCCGGACAGTACGAAGAAGATCGCCACGCCCACCTCGAGCCGCTGGGTGGCGGCGCCCCACGTGCCCTTGGTGTAGACGCCGGCCCAGAAAGCGGTGTGGGTCGCCACGACCATGATGGCCGCGACCGCGCGAATCGAGTCGAGCTGGGCGAACCGGTGGGCCGGCGAGATCAATGGCGTGGTCACGGTACCTCCAGTTGCGCGCCGACACGGACGGATTCGGGGCAGATGGTCGTCGACTCGTCCTCGCTCACCAGCCAGACACGGTCGAATGCTCCGACGGTCCGGAAGGTCAGCCGATGCCGACCGGAGGGTACCTCGAACTCGTGTCGTGCTGTGCCGGCAGTGACGTGCACAGTGGTGCTGGCGTCGAACGATGCGCTGACCGTCGCCCAGAACGGATAGTCGAGTGTCGCCGACTCGAGCATCAGTCGACCAGAACCCACGAAGCACTTCTCGCCGGAGACGTCGAGTTCCATGTCGGCGCTGGCCAGTGCTGGCACTGGTCGACCGAACGGATCAAGAACGTCCAGGTCCACGCCGCCGTCGACTCCTCGCACCTGCCCGGGAGAAGGAGCGAACAAGTAGTTGGGCGTGTTGCTGGGAAACAGGAAGGACGACATGACCGCCCCGGGCGCTGGGTCATTGGCGACCACGAGCTCAGCTCGGGCGTCCGCGGCCTCGGCCAAGGCCGTCGTGACGAACAGCCGCGCAGGGTAGTCCGTGTGCCACGGCTCCACGTACGAGACGGTCGTGGTGAAAGACCCGACGATGTACGCGGCACCGATCGCGAGCACCAAGGGCGGCCGGACGGACGTGGCTTCGGGGGACCGCCGCCGGCGGACCTCAGGAAAGCCGGGAATCGCCATGATCGTCACCCCGAATGCGAGTACCAGATAGGGCAGCGTGTCCGCCCAATAACGGGGCTCAAGAGCCAGGAACGGGAAGCTGGCCGTCCGCAGGCTCGACATGGCCAGGAAGGTCGCGATGAACGCAGGGGCCAGGAAGAGCAGGGGTAGCCACGCGTTGTGCCAGCGCTGAACGGCGAAGGCGAAGGCGCCGACGACCGCGGTGAGTGCCAGGGCCACTCCCAGGTCCGAGGCGTCGGCCAACTGGCGCGGGAATCCACCCACGTCGATCCACGTCCATGGTCCTCCGACCAGCGCTGGAACGAGGTTGCGCAGGACCAGATTCTCGAACAGATCGCTGGCACTGGCCTGGTCCTGGGGGCCGCTGCCAGTTCGGGTCTGCATGAGGTAGGCCGCACCGGTGGCAGCGCCGATGACCGTGTAGACACACCAGACCGGCCACCATCGCCTGACGGCAACCCAGATGCGGCGCGCAGGGCCCCCCGCATCGAGTGCGTAGCAGGCGGTGAACAAACCCAACACCGCGGCAACGACGAGACCCTTGGCGTAGACGCCCGAGACGACCAGCAGCATCAGCGCGATCAGGACCAGCCAACGACGCTCTCGTGTGCGCAGGTACTGCACGTGGCTGCCGATCACGACGAACAAAGGGGCTTGCACTGCGACGAGATTGATCGCCGCCGCCCACCACGTGATCGCCGGTAGCAGGAGGGGACTGAACAGATAGAACGTCAGCGGGGCGATGATGCGGGGGTTCGCCCCGAACACTCGGGTGAGCATCCACCAGCAGGCGACGGCGCCGAGCGCATAGAGGATGGTGATCTCGAGAGCGGCCGCCCACCAAGCGAACCCGCCGAGCAGGGCGACGGGCGTGACCATGAGCAGGCTCAGCGGCATGAAGTGCACGTTGTGCCGGGTGAAGTACCACTCGAGGTCGTTCTCGCCGCGAGCCACGGTGGACAGGAAGTAGAAGTCGTCCTCGTAAAACCACGACCCCGCGACAGCCCAGGCCTTGACCAGGACGCTCACCGCGATGAGCACCATGGACACCGAAGTGACTGGAAAGGCAGGTGATGCCTGAGGGGTCCCAGGGGCCCGCCGTGCCCCGATGGTGGTGTCTGTCACATCGAAAGCCTACTCGGTGGTAGCGTGTGGCCGATCACAGACTGGGAAGGGAGCCCCTGGTGGGTAAAAAGTTCGGAGTTTTCTTGGTGGGCCTGGGCGCATTCGTGCTCGTGCTCGGCCTGTTGTCGAAGTTCTACATGTACGACCGGCTGGCCGTGGTGCCTCTCAACCAGAACACCACGAGCACGTCCGAGACGCTGCCCGGCGCCGATGCCGAGTACCTCGACGTCGCCAACGGCCTCAAGATCACGACCGGACCGCTGCGCTCGGTTCGTGTCGTCACCGGTGACGTCGATCTGTCCAAGGAAGCGTCGGACGAGCTCGACCAGGACGTCGCCGTCTGGAACAGCTACGTCTGTACCGACACGACGTCCTTCGACTGCAAGGAGGGTGTGACTCCGCTCTCGGGAACGAACGACACCCTGGCGTTCGACCGTCACTCGGCTGAGGTCGTCAGCTGGAGCGGCAACGTCAGCGAGTCCGGAGGCGAGACCACCGAGGACCCGTTCCAGGGCCTCTACTTCAAGTTCCCGTTCGACGTGCAGAAGAAGTCGTACCCCTTCTGGGACGGCACGCTGAAGAAGGCCACGCCGGCCGAGTTCGAGGAAGAGACCGACATCGACGGCCTCAAGGTCTACAAGTTCACGCAGACCATCGACCCGATCAAGTCCGGCGAGATCGACGTCCCGGGCAACCTCGTGAACCGTGACAAGGGTGAGACGGTCACCGCCGACCGGATCTACTCCAACGTCCGTACCCTCTACGTCGAGCCGACCACCGGCGCGATCATCAAGGGCGGCGAGGCGCAGGACTCGTACCTCGAGGTCGACGGCGAGCGTGGCGCGACCACGACGAAGGCGACCCTCGAGTACACCGAGGACTACGTCGCGGACAACGTCGAGGAGTACAAGGGCACGGCCTCGCTGCTGTCGCTCGTGAAGACGACGATCCCGCTCGTGGGCATCATCCTCGGCCTGATCCTGGCTGCTCTCGGCGCGCTGCTGATCGCTCGTGGCTCGCGCCAGGACGACGAGGCGAAGTCGGAGTACGCCACCGTCTGATCGACGCAACCCTTCCGCCTGACGCCGCCCCTTCGGGGGCGGCGTCAGTCGTTACAGTGGCGCCATGTCGCCAGCTGCCGCCGACCTGTGCCGTTTCGTCGATGTCTCCCCGACGCCCTTCCACGTCGTCGCCACGGTCGCGACCGCGCTCGAGCGGGGCGGCTTCACTCGGCTGACCGAGACCCAGGCCTGGCCGACGGACGGCGGCGACCACTTCGTCGTGCGGGGCGGGTCGCTCGTGGCGTGGCGCTCCCCGTCCGAGGGCGGCCCCAGCGCGGGTTTCCGCGTGGTCGGCGGGCACACCGACAGTCCCAACCTGCGACTCAAGCAGCACCACGACGCGAAGCGTCAGGACTTGGGTGTCCTGGCGCTGGAGCCGTACGGCGGCCCGATCCTGTCGACCTGGCTCGACCGTGACCTGACGATCGCCGGCCGCCTCGTCACCCGGGACGGGGTCGAGCACCTCGTCGACGCCGGCCGCCCGGTGGTGCGGGTGCCGAACCTGGCGATCCACCTCGACCGCGACCAGGACTCCGCGCCCGACCGCCAGCGCCACCTCGACGGCCTGTGGGCGCTCGAGCCGGCCGAGTTCCTGCCGTGGCTCGCGTCGGATGCCGGCCTGGACCCGGCGACCGTGGTCGGCTTCGACCTGATGACCGCGGACACCCTCGCGTCCGCGCTGGTCGGCGCCGACGGCGAGTTCGTCGCGGCGCCCCGCCTGGACAACCAGGCCACATGCTTCGCGGGACTGCGCGCACTCCTGGACGCCGAGCCGTCGGCGAACGGCCAGATGCTGGCGCTGTTCGACCACGAGGAGGTCGGCAGCACCTCCGAGCGCGGCGCGCAGTCCGATCTGCTGGCGACCGTGCTCGAGCGGATCGTGCTGGCCGCCGGGGGAGGGCGTGAGGACTACCACCGTATGATCGCGGCGTCGGTGTGCGCCTCGGGCGACATGGCCCACGGCACGCACCCCAACCACGTCGAGCGGCACGAGCCGCTGCACCGCATCACGCTCGGCGGCGGACCGGTCCTGAAGGTGAACCAGAACCTGCGCTACGCGACGGACGGTCGCGGCACCGCGGCCTTCGCCGAGGCGTGCGACCGCGCAGGCGTCCCGCTGCAGCGCTACGTGCACCGCGCCGACCTGCCCTGTGGCTCGACGATCGGCCCCCTGAGCGCCGCCCGGACCGGGATGCTGACGGTCGACGTGGGCGCGCCCCAGCTGGCGATGCACTCCGCCCGCGAGACGATGGCGTCCGCCGACGTCGGCCTCTACCACCGGGCCCTCTCGGCGTTCTTGTCGGTGGAGGGCCGTCGGTGACCTAAACTTCGCCTCATGCCTGCACTTCTCTCGGGGCTCAAGGCATGTCTTGCACTGGTCATGGTCCTCGCGGGCCTGACCGTGGTCTCGGCCCCGGCCGAGGCGGCTCCCGCGTCCGTCTCCCTGTCTCGCTCCACCGCGATCGCGAAGGAGACCGTCACCGTCACCGTCCGGGCCGGTCAGCGGCTCAAGCGACCCGTCCGCCTGGAGTACAAGAACGGCAGGACGTGGAAGAAGTGGCGCACGGGCAGGACCAACGCCGCCGGCGTCAAGAAGTTCCGCGTGGCGACCGCCCGTTCCTCCATCGCGATCCGTGCGCGCTTCCCGAAGGCGAAGGTCAAGGGCACGACGCGTCCGGCCCGCAAGAGTCGTGTCGTCGTGCTCCGCACGGTGCGCCAGGCAGTCGCCGTCCAGGTGACCAAGGACGCGGGGACCCGTACCGTCTCGGCGTCGGTCACGAGCACCCCGGCGCGTCAGGGCCGCAAGGCCTCCCTGCAGCGGCGTGAGCCGAACGGCACGTGGCGCACGATCGTCGCAGGACGTGCCACGGACGCTCGCGGGCGCGTCACGTTCGCGCGCTTCGCGACGGACCTCGAGTCCGACGAGCGCCAGTACCGGGTCCAGCTGTGGGCGCGGGGTGGCGCCCCGGCGATCTTCTCGGCGGCCGCCAAGGTCGACTGGCCGCTCTCGATCGACGTCCCCCAGCCCACCATGGGCGTCGACGGTGCGCCGACGGTCTTCGAGGCGTCCACCACCGGTCCCGTCAACTCCGTGCGCTTCTACGTCGATGGCCAGGAGATCTCTCGCGACACCGCCGCGCCGTGGCGCGCCGAATGGGCGCCCGTGCGTGGCCGGCACGACGTCACCGCACGGGCCATCGGGCCCGGCGGCTCGGTGTTGAGCGCGGTCACCGAGTTCGATCAGCCGGGCTTTGCCAGCGACAATTCCACTGGTCTCCCAGCGGGCTTCACGATCGACACGCTCCAGTCCGGCTTCCAGCTGCCGACAGCCTTCGCCGCGACCGAGGAAGGCCGCGTCTTCGTGGCCGAGAAGTCAGGACGCGTCCTGACCTTCATGCGTGCTGGTGAAGGCGGCGGTTCGACGCCGCAACTCGTCGCCGATCTCAGCGAGCGCGTATCCCAGGAGGGCGACCAGGGGATGACCGGCCTGGCGATCGACCCCGAGTTCGGAGACGCGTCCGGCGAACACGACCGCGTCTACGTCTCGTTCGTCCTGAAGGAACCCGGAGCTGGAGACCGGTACCGGGGGCAGCAGGTACAAGTCCTCGACCTGGCGGACTGGAGCGATGGTGACGAGCCGCTCGGCTACGATTCCGACGCGGTCATTCTCGGGCGCTCCGCAGGCCCGGAGTGCGTCACCCAGAACGGACCGTACCCGCAGGACTGTGTTCCGATCATCGGCAACAGCCACACGATCAACGATCTTGTCTTCGACCACCACGGCAAGCTTCTCGTCGGTGTCGGCGACGGCTCGATGTTCTTCGCCGGGCTGGGCGGGCGAAGTCAATCGTTGCGCGCACTCGACCCGACGATTCTCGCTGGCAAGGTGTTGCGCATCGACCCGGAGACCGGACGTGGTGTTCCGGGGAACCCGTACTTCGGCGATCCCGAGCTCGACTCGGTGGACGCGGCTGATCGCGGTGCCTCGAATGCCAGCCGCGTGGTGGCGCTGGGCCTGCGGAATCCCTTCCGACTGTCCGTGCGCGACGACGGACTGGTGATGATCGGGGACGTCGGCGAGGCGGCCTGGGAGGAGCTCAACGTGTTGCCGCACGACCATGGACGGTCGGCGCCCGCCAACTTCGGCTGGCCGTGCTTCGAGGGTGCTGATCGGACCGACGTGCCGGTCTCGGCCGGAGATCCGGATCCCTCTGAGAACCCGTGGGATCAGTGCAAGCTCCTGTGGGAGCGCGGTGAGGCTCAGGTCGTCGAGCCCGTGCACACCTACGCGCACCGAGGCGGGGCATCCCTCACCGCCGGGGTGTTCTACACGGGCGATGTGTACCCGGCGGACTACCAGGACAGCTACTTCTTCGGTGACTACGCGCAGGACTTCGTGCGGACCGCTCGCGTCGACGACGAGGGCGCGGTGTCGGACATCGAGCTCTTCGCACCGGCCGGGGTCGCGGGCGGTCCCGTCAAGTTCGCGCAAGGTCCCGATGACAGGATCTGGTACGCCTCGATCTACGACGGGTCGATTCGGGTGATCGACTACGCCGCTCCGACGTCGCTGGCCAGTTGTCCGGTGGGAACCTTCGCGCGGACCTTCCACGATCTGAGTGACTCGAGTCTGGCGAACGACCCCGCCAGCTACCCGGAGGGATGGAGCTGGCTGCGTTTCGTCGACGCGACGCTCCCCCTGCAGTCCGTCGCCGCGCGGGAATGCGTCGACAGAGTGGACCTGGCCAACACGACCGACCGCCCCCACGCGGACCTGCCCTCGGACCGATACGGGATCCGCTGGCAGGGGCGCCTGCGACTCGAGGGAGGGACATATCAGTTCGCCGCGACCGGCAAGGACTGGGTCCGGCTGTGGGTCGACGACCAGCTGTTGGGGGAGTGGTTCGGCCATGCCTTCGACTTCATCGGCATCGAGGTCGGCAAGGACAAGCCGTTGAGACTGGCACCGGGCATTCATACGGTCAGGGTCGAGCTGGTCCACGACGCGGGACCGGCGTCCGCCGGGCTGACCTGGTCCAAGGTCTCGGCCCTTCCGTCGGTCCACCTGACCGCGCCGGCCAACGGAGCCGTGGTCCGGGGCATCGCCGACAACGGTGTGCGGCGAGGAGCGGTGCCCTTCAGCGTCGACGTCCGTGCCGCGGATGGCGCGCCGGACCTGACGCGTGTCGTCGTCACCGCCGACCTGTTGCACGTCACAGGTCACGACCAGCACGCCCACCCGTGGTCGACGCCCGTCGCGTTCGAGTCCGCTCATGGAGCCGAGCGCGGCGGAACCTACGCCGGGTCGTTCCGCCTCGCGGACGACCACGCCCCGGGCAATTCCGTCTTCCGCATCCGCGCCAGGGTCGAGGACGCCTCGGGCGCCTCACGGCTCAGCGCGCCGGTCTACGTCTGCCTGGAGGGCAACGAGGCGGGCATCTGCTCGGTCTCGTGACGCGGTTTTACGCGAGAGCCGCCGTGTCGTAGACTGAGAGATGCGCTGCGGTTCGGCATGCCCGGACCCGATCGCGTGAATCCTGTCCACACTCAATCCCATCCATCCATCGGAGCCCCTCTACATGACTTCTGGCCTCGCAACTCCTTCTGCGGCCCCGCAGGTTGCGGTCAACGACATCGGCAGCGAAGAAGACTTCCTCGCCGCGATCGACAAGACCATCAAGTACTTCAACGACGGCGACATCGTCGACGGCACCATCGTCAAGGTGGACCGCGACGAGGTCCTGCTGGACATCGGCTACAAGACCGAGGGCGTCATCCCCTCGCGTGAGCTGTCCATCAAGCACGACGTCGACCCGAACGAGGTCGTCCAGGTGGGCGACTCGGTCGAGGCCCTCGTCCTCCAGAAGGAGGACAAGGAAGGCCGTCTGATCCTGTCCAAGAAGCGTGCGCAGTACGAGCGCGCCTGGGGCGACATCGAGAAGATCAAGGACGAGGACGGCGTCGTCGAGGGCACCGTCATCGAGGTCGTCAAGGGCGGCCTGATCATGGACATTGGCCTGCGCGGCTTCCTGCCCGCGTCGCTCGTCGAGATGCGTCGCGTCCGCGACCTGGATCCGTACATCGGCCAGAAGCTCGAGGCGAAGATCATCGAGCTCGACAAGAACCGCAACAACGTGGTCCTGTCGCGCCGTGCCTGGCTCGAGCAGACGCAGTCCGCCGTTCGCCAGAACTTCCTCAACGAGCTCAAGAAGGGCCAGGTCCGCAAGGGCGTCATCAGCTCGATCGTCAACTTCGGCGCCTTCGTCGATCTCGGCGGCGTCGACGGACTGGTGCACGTCTCGGAGCTGTCCTGGAAGCACATCGACCACCCGAACGAGGTCGTCCAGGTGGGCGACGAGGTCACGGTCGAGGTGCTCGAGGTCGATCTGGAGCGCGAGCGCGTCTCGCTGTCGCTCAAGGCGACCCAGGAGGATCCGTGGCAGCACTTCGCCCGGACCCACCAGATCGGCCAGATCGTGCCCGGCAAGGTCACCAAGCTCGTCCCGTTCGGCGCGTTCGTGCGTGTCGAGGAGGGCATCGAGGGCCTCGTGCACATCTCCGAGCTCGCCGAGCGTCACGTCGAGATCCCCGAGCAGGTCGTCCAGATCGGCGACCAGGTCATGGTCAAGATCATCGACATCGACCTCGAGCGTCGCCGCATCTCGCTGTCGCTCAAGCAGGCCAACGAGACCGAGGTCGCGAGCGAGGCCGACGGCTTCGACCCGACCCTCTACGGCATGGCGTCGTCGTACGACGAGCAGGGCAACTACATCTACCCCGACGGGTTCGATCCCGAGACGGGTGAATGGCAGGAGGGCTTCGAAGAGGCCCGCGCCACGTGGGAGCGTCAGTACGCCGAGGCGCACGAGCGCTGGGAGGCCCACAAGAAGCAGGTCGCCGAGGCTGAGAAGGCGAACCTCGAGTCGGGCGACATGGGCGAGTACACCTCCGCCCCCGCGGCCGATGAGCAGAGCACCGGTGGCTCGCTGGCGTCCGACGAGGCGCTGCAGGCCCTGCGTGAGAAGCTGACCGGCGGCGAGTGATCCGCTAGAACGCACGAACGAGGCCCCGACCAATCGGTCGGGGCCTCGTTCTGTGTCGGGGTGTCGTTTCAGGAGTCCACTGGCGCGCCGAACGCGTCGCTCCGGTGGCTGCGGGGGATGGGGCGGAGGCCGAGTCCGTCATGGGTGATGGTCGACCACAGTCCCGCCGTCGAGGCAACGGCGATCGCGGCCAGCAGGATGAGCAGAACGATCATGGCACTAATCCTGCTATCGGTGGTATCCTGCCACCAGTGGCGGGAAAGACAGTGCCCGTCGATATCCTGCCAAGAGGAGTCCCCATGACGAAGGTCGCGATGATCGTGTCCGATCAGGCCGAGCCGTTCGGCATCGGCGTGCTCGCCGAGGTGTGGGGCGAGCAGTACCACCCCCTCGACGACAATCCCGTGTTCGACTTCGTCGCGTGCACGGCCGAGCCCGGCGTCGTCCGCGGCTCCTCCGGGTTCGACTTCGTGATCGCGAACGGCCTCGAGGCAGCCGCCGATGCCGACCTGATCACGCTCGCGGCGCGCCGGAACTACCGCGAAGAGGACCCGCGGGTGAGCGAGCTGCTGCGTGCCGCGCACGCCCGTGGAGCCACGATCATGGCGTCCTGCACGGCGTCTTTCCAGATCGGCTACGCCGGTCTCCTGGACGGGCGCCGCTGCACGACGCACTGGCGCTACGGCGCCGAGCTGGCCGAGCGCTTTCCCGGGGCGCACGTCGACACCGACGTCCTCTACGTCGAGGACGGGCCCGTCGTCACGGGCGCGGGCTCGGCCGCCGGCATCGACGCCAACCTGCACCTCATGCGCCAGTGGTACGGCGCACGCGTGGCCGCCACCGCCGCACGCCGCATCGTGGTGCCGCCGCACCGTGACGGCGGCCAGGCCCAGTTCGTCCGCGCCCCCATGCCGGTCATCGAGGCCGAGACGCTCGCACCGGTGCTCGACTGGGCCGAGGAGCACCTGGCCGAGCCGCTGACCGTCGCCGTGCTGGCGCGCCGCGCCCACATGTCCGAGCGGACGTTCGCGCGGCGCTTCCGCGACGAGACCGGGACGACACCGTGGCAGTGGCTGCTCGGTCGCCGTGTCGCGCTGGCCGAGGAGCTCCTCGAGACGACAGAGCTCCCGATCGAGCACGTGGCCCAGCGCGTGGGCTTCGGCAACGCCGCGACGCTGCGCCACCACTTCGGCGCCGTGCGCGGCACGAGCCCGCAGGCGTACCGGCGCTCCTTCAGCTGCGTCGAGTCCGCCTGAGCCTCACAGCTCGGTCCGGCGCACCTTGCCCGTCGCGGTACGCGGCAGGGCGGTGACGCGCTCGTACTGCTTGGGTCGCTTGGGCGGCGCGAGGCGCTCCGCAGCCGCCGAGCGCAGGTCGTCCTCGGAGGCGTCGCCGACCCAGGCGGCGCACACGCGCTGGCCCCACTCGTCGTCGGCTCGGCCGAACACCGCGATCTCGGTGACGCCCGGGACCTCGACCAGGGCCGCCTCGACCTCGGCGGGATAGACGTTCACGCCGCCGCTGATGATGAGGTCCGTGCGACGGGAGTCGAGGTACACCCAGCCGTCCTCGTCCACCCGGCCGAGGTCGCCCACCGTGAAGGCCGGACCATGCGCCGTCTCGCGCCAGGCCCGGATCGTGCGGTCGGGGTCGTTCCAGTAGGAGAACCGTCCCCACGGGGGCACGACGCACCACAGCTCGTCCTCGTCGTCCACGACGATCACCCGTCCCGGCCGCGCGCGACCGACCGTGCCCGGGTGCGCCGACCAGTCGGAGGCGGAGCACGCCGTGAACTGGCCCTCGGTCGAGCCGTAGAACTCCCACACGACGTCGGAGCCGAACAGGGCGTGGGCACCGCGCCGGACCGGTTCGGGGCACGGTGCACCGGCATGGGCGACCAGGCGGAAGCACGAGAGGTCCGGGGAGTCGTGCTGCTCGAGGTGGGTCAGCAGTCGCTGCAGGTGCGCGGGGACGCAGAACATCGTGGTGGGACGGACGCGTCCGACGGCCTCGCAGAAGCCCTCGGGTGTGAAGGTGGGCAGCACCGACACGGATCCGCCGGCGAGGACCGTTCCGAGCGCGAACCGCAGCGGTGCCGAGTGGTAGAGCGGTGAGACGACCAGGTTCACGTCGGTCTCCGCGAACCCCCACAGCTCGCGCTCCTCGAGGACGGCGGCCGCGGCGTCGTCCGCGTCCCAGAGGCCGGACCAGACGCCCTTCGGACGTCCGGTCGTCCCCGACGTGAAGTGCATCGGTCGGCAGCGCGGCGCGACGTCGAGCTCCGCCTCGTCGTCGCCCAGCAGGTCGTGGAACCGGGCGAGGGAGTCCAGCACGAGGGCGGGGGAGACCTCGTCGAGGATCGGCCCGCGCTCGTGCGGCGTGAGGCGTGGGTCGAGGGGCACGGGGATCCGTCCGGTGCCCAGGCACCCCCAGACCGCCGCCAACAGCTCGATGCTGTTCGGCAGGGAGACGACGACGCGGTCCGATTCACGGACCCCGGCCCGCGCGAGTCCCGCGGCGACGCGCGAGGCCAGTCGGCGCAGATTCGGTGCCGTCATCGCGCCGTCCTGCCGCGTCTCGTATGACATCGCTCACGACCTTCCGCCTGAGTTCGCTCAACCCACTGGGTTCTCGCCCGTCAGTATGGTTGACTGGCAGGCGGCCGTTCCCCCAACCCCATTGGTATCGATGACCCAAGCTTCCAAGCCCGGATCCCGGCGCAAGCCCGTGGTCCGTGACCCTTGGTACGTCCGTGCCCGCCGCCACGCCGCGGTGATGGCCGGGGCGGCCTCCCTCAGTGTCGCCGCAGTGGCGACTCTCGGCTCGACGTCAGGGACCGTCGCCACGGCGTCCGCAGAGACGCAGGTCGCGGCCTCGCAGGGCGACATCGTGACCGAGGCCCTCGACGGGTCGGCTCCTGTTCGCGCCAGCCGCAGCAGCGCCGAGCGCGCCCCGCTGCCCTCGACCGTCCGGGCCGAGGCGCGCATCGAGGGCTCCAAGTACGCGCAGAAGACCGTCCCGGTCCGCGCCGACTCCGCGAAGGACTCGCCGGTCCTGGCCACCATCGCCAAGGGCAAGACGCTCCAGGTCACCGGGGTGACCAGGGGCGCCTGGACGCAGGTCATGCACAACGACCTGCCGCGGTGGGTCTCCACCGAGCTGATCGGCGACTCCGAGCCCAAGCTCGGTCCGACCGAGGGAACGATCTCCACCGCCGCGTGCGCACGTGGCTCCTCGGTCGAGTCCGGCCTGCAGCCCGACACCGTTCGCGTCTACCGCGCCGTGTGCGCCCGCTTCCCGCAGATCGCCAGCTACGGCGGTCTCGCCGGACGCGGTGAGCACGCCACCGGCCACTCGCTCGACATCATGGTCCGCGGCCAGCTGGGCTGGGAGATCTCCGAGTTCCTGCAGGCGAACCGCATCGAGCTGGGCGTCAGCTACCTGATCTACGAACAGCGCATCTGGACGGTCCAGCGCGGCGGCGAGGGCTGGCGCAGCATGAGCAGCCGCGGCGGCGACACGGCCAATCACTTCGACCACGTCCACGTCACCACCTTCGGCTCGTCCGGCACTCTGTGAGGACGCGCTGATGGCGCGCCGTGTCGGGCTGACCGGCGGTATCGCTTCGGGCAAGAGCACCGTCAGTCGCCGGCTGGCCGAGCTCGGCGCCGTCGTGATCGACTACGACCGGCTCGCCCGCGAGGTCGTCGAGCCCGGCAGTCCCGCGCTCGAGCTCATCGCGCAGCGCTTCGGCCCCTCCGTCATCGCCGCTGACGGCACGCTGGACCGCCCCGGGCTGGGCGCGGTCGTCTTCACTGACCCGACGGCCCTCAAGGACCTCGAGGCGATCACCCATCCGGCGATCCGTGACCTGGCGGCACGCCGCGAGGAGGCGGCGGCGCAGGACGGGATCGTGGTGCACGACAACCCGCTCCTGGTCGAGATGGGCGCGGCCCAGGCGTGCGACGTCGTCATCGTCGTCGACGTGCCCGAGGACGTCCAGGTCGCCCGCATGGTCACCGATCGTGGCATGACCGAGGCGGACGCCCGGGCGCGGATCGCGGCGCAGGCGTCGCGCGAGGCACGCCTGGCGGCCGCCGACGTCGTCATCGACAACACGGGCACCCTCGACGATCTGAGCGCCCGGGTCGACGAGGTCTGGTCGACGCTCGTCGTGCCCGCCTCCTGAGCGAACCACGGGCGCCGTCGCGACGAGTCGGTGGCTGCCGCGGCGCTCGTCAGGAGCCGCTGGGGTAGGCAGAGGCGCGCAGCAGGCGTGCGACGTGCGCAGCGTTGGCCGCAGCCGTGCGCATCGCACCGGCCGTGGCCTCCGGGGTCTCGTCCAGGTCGTTGTAGTCGGTGCCCTGCATGGCCTCACCGTTCCAGTACGTGCCACCCTGCGCGGGGATCGTGAAGCCCACGTCGTTCAGTCCCTGGTAGAGGTCGGCGGTGATCTTGTGCGCACCGTCCTCATTGCCGACCACGCCGACCACGGCGACCTTGCCGAACAGTGCCGGGTTGCCGTCGTCGCGGGTCTCGGAGAGCTCGGCGTCGAGTCGCTCGAGCACGCGCTGGGCGACGCTGGACATGTGCCCGACCCACGTCGGAGCGACGATGACGAGGATGTCGGCCTCCGTGACCTGCCGGCGGATCGATGGCCACTCGTCCCCGCCGCCCATGTCGGCCTCGACCCCGGGCCGGACGTCATGGTCGACAACCCGGACGAGTGAGCTCGTCACGTCGTGGGACGCCAGTGCATCGAGGAACTGCTGAGCCATCAGGTCGCTGCTGGAGGGCGCTGGGCTCGGCTTGAGCGTGCAGCTGAGGGCGACGGCTGTCAGGGGGATGTCGGTCATGAGGTCTCCGTTCCGTGCTTCCGTGGTTACCTCAGGGGTACCCGCTCGGGCGGCCTTCACCCGGCGGCGGTCCGAAGCCTCCCCCCGGCGCGTGCGACGGCTTTCGGCGTCCGTCTCCCGGCCCGTCCCGCGCGACCCGTTTCGCGCGGCCCGTCCCGCGCTGCCCGTCCCACTTTTGGTGCGGGATTCCGTCCGATCGGACCGATCGGCCGTAACGGCGCACCAAAAGTGGGGGGCCGGCGCGAGATGAGGCAACCGGACCTCGTGCCGGGCCGGTCCTGACCCGTCGCCGCGACAACGGGCTGCTGCCCGAGCAGACTCCTGTCATGACTCGAACGATCCTGGTGGCCGGTGCGTCCGGGTTCATCGGCTCCCGGCTCACCCGATCGTTGGAGGCGGCGGGCCACGACGTCCGCGCCATGACCCGACGTGCGGGGGAGTACCGAGGATCGGGCACGGCCGTGGAGGCCGATGCCCATGACCGCGCCAGCCTCGTGCGGGCGATGGAGGGCGTCGAGGTGGCCTACTACCTGGTCCACCTGTTGGGCTCCACCGACTTCGAGGAGCAGGACGCACGGGCCGCCGAGAGCTTCGGACAGGCCGCCGGCGAAGCGGGGGTGGAGCAGATCGTCTATCTCGGCGGCCTGGGCCGTGACGACGACGACCTGTCGGCACACCTGCGCTCGCGTCGCGAGGTCGAGGCGATCCTGGGCCAGGCCGGGGTGCCGGTCACGGTGGTACGAGCCGGGATCGTCGTGGGGCACGGCGGGACGTCGTGGGAGATCATCCGCCAACTGGTCGACCTGCTGCCCGGCCTGGTGGCCCCGCCCTGGATGCGCACCCGAACCCAACCGGTCGCTCTCGAGGACGCGGTGCGCTACCTCGTGGGGGTCATCGCTCGCCCCGAGGCGCGTGATCAGGTCTTCGAGATCGGCGGACCGGACGTCCTGACGTACCTCGAGATGCTGCAGCGCGCCGCGAACGTCCAGGGCAAGCAGCTGCCGGCGATCGGGTTGCCCGGGGTGACGTCCCCCTTCGTCCCGCCGGCGCTGTCGACCGGTGTCCTGGCCCTGCTCACCGATGTGGAGGTCACCACCGCGGCACATCTGGTGGACTCGATGGCCAACGAGACCGTGGTCACCGACGAGACGATCCTGGAGGTCGTCCCCGGGGACTGCGTGGGCTATGACGACGCGGTCCGTTCGGCCCTCGCCGAACGTGAAGGCTCGACCAGCGGGTGAGGGGACCCCGCGGCGTGCGGCGCTCGCCGATCGCGACCATGGTGGAGTGGTGGCGAGGGCTGGCACCGTGACCTGCCTGGTCCAGGCCCTGCCGCGGGGACCGGAGGAGAACTGACACATGGATGACGTGGAGAAGGTCGATCTCGTCGTGGTGGGGCTGGGACCCGGGGGAGAGGCGCTCGCCACCGGGGCCGCCTCCGACGGGTTGAAGGTCGTCGCGATCGACAAGCATCTCGTCGGAGGGGAGTGCCCGTACTACGCGTGCATCCCGACCAAGATCATGCTGCGCGCAGCCGACGCGCTCGCCGAAGCCGGCCGCGCGGGCTCCCTGGCCGGCGACGTGTCGGTGGTGCGCTCGTGGCAGCCCGTCGTCGGACGAGTCCACGAGGCGACTTCCGTATGGGACGACCGAGCCGCCGTGGAGCGGCTCGAGGACGCTGGGGTCACGGTGCTCCACGGAACGGGCCGGCTCGACGGCGCCGGACGGGTGGTCGTCGAGCTCGCCGGCTCCGCGGGGAGCCGCACCTTCGTCGCGGACCGTGGTGTCGTGCTGAACCCGGGAACGCGACCGGCGTCGCCGGCGATCCCGGGCCTGGAGGGCACGCCGTATTGGACGAACCGTGAGGCGGTGCAGGCCGAGTCGGTCCCCGAAGAGCTCATCGTCGTGGGAGGCGGCCCCGTGGGCTGCGAGCTGGCCCAGGTCTTCGCGCGGTTCGGGGTCGCGGTCACCATCGTGCAGCGCGGGGAGCGCCTCCTGCCGCACGACGAGCCGGAGGCGTCCACCGCTCTGCAGGACGTGCTGGTGGCCGACGGGATCCGCGTCCTCACCGGCGCGGAGACGACCCGGGTCGCCTACGCCGAGGGCCGGTTCACGGTCACGCTCGACGACGGGCAGCAGCTCGGCGCCGACCGGCTCCTGATGGCGGCCGGACGCACCCCGAACCTCGACGACATCGGCCTGGACACCGTCGGCCTCTCGGCGGACGACCTCGCGGTCGACGACCGGATGCGTGCCCAGGACCGGCTGTGGATCATCGGCGACGTCACGGCCAGGGGCGCCTACACGCACGTTTCGATGTACCAGTCCGCGATCGCGCTGCGAGACGTCCTCGGCCAGGACGGGGAGCCTGCGTCCTACGACGCGGTTCCCCACACGACGTTCACCGACCCCGAGGTGGCGGGCGTCGGCCTGACCGAGAAGGCCGCCCGCGAACGTGGCCTCCAGGTCCAGACCGGGCAGGCCGACATGAGCTCGGCCTCACGAGGCTTCACCCATGGCCCCGGGGCCACCGGACTGGTCAAGCTCGTGGCCGACGCCGACCGCGGCGTGCTCGTCGGCGGCACGGTCGTCGGTCCGGCGGGAGGCGAGGTGCTCTCGATGATCACCCTCGCGGTCCACGCCGAGGTCCCGGTGGATCGCCTGCGCACGATGATCTACACGTACCCGACGTTCCACCGGGCGATCGAGTCCGCGCTCGACGACCTCGGCTCCGGCGCCGCCTAGGCCGTCAGTCGAGATCCTGGTCGGCGAGCCAGTCCGAGGCGATCTTCTCGGCCGGGAGCTCCTCGTCGACGCTGCGCTGGTTCAGCTCGACCAGGTCGTCCTCGGTCATGGCGGCGCTGACCTCGTTGATCGTGCTCTCGGCGTCGTCGTCGACCGCATCGGCCGCGACCGGCACCACGTGCGAGGCGAGGAAGAGGCCCTTCGTGTCCTCGAGGCTGACCAGGTCGTTGGTGCGGATGGACGGATCGGCGGTGTAGATGATCGCGAGCTGGATGTCCCCGTCCTTCAACGCCTTGATGGTGAGCGGGCCCCCGCCGTCCTCGATCGGGGTGAACCCCGCCGTGATCCCATAGGCCGACTTGAGTCCCTTCGGCCCGTTGGGCCGGCTCTCCGCCTCGGAGTTGGCGCCGAGCGTGATCGGCCCCTCGACCTTCGACAGGTCCTCGATCGTCTCGAGGCCCCACTTCTGCGCGAACTCCCGCGTCACGACGTAGGAGTCCTGGTCGGTGGCGTCGGACTGGTCCAGCACACGCAACCCGTCAGGGACCGCCTCCTGCAGGGCGCTGTACACGTCGTCGCTCAGGCGCGCCTCGGTGTCCGCCTCCCAGAACTGCAGGAGCGGGCCGGAGTACTCGGGGAACAGGTCGATCGACCCGGACTCGATCTCGGGGATGTACGCCTCTCGCTGGCCGATCCGGAACTGGCGGTCCACCTCGTGCCCGTCCGCCTCCAGGGCTTGGGCGTAGATCTCGGCGATGATCTCGTTGGAGTAGTAGTCCTGGGATCCGATGACGATCGTGTCGCCGGATCCGCCGTCGCTCGAGAGCGGGTCGGAGCTGCCACACGCGCCGAGGGTCAGGGCTGCGCTCGCGCCGATGGCGATCGTGAGGAGTCGGGTGCTTGTCATGGTGGGTCCTTCGGTCAGGCGTCGAGGGCGACGTCGTGGGTGCGGTGGGCGAGACGTGTGGCGCGATCCTGCGCGACGGCCAGGAGCCGGTCGAGCAGCAGCGCCAGTGCGGCGACGAGCAGTGCGCCGGCGAGCATCTGGGGGTAGTCGCGGGACTTGAGACCGGCGAACAGGTAGCGGCCCAGACCGGTGTCGGCGGTGTAGGCGGCCAGGGTCGCGGTGGCGACGACCTGGATGGTCGCGGCCCGCACGCCGCCGACGAGCACACCGGCGCCGAGCGGCAGCTCGACCTGACGCACGATCTGCAGCTCGCTCATGCCCATCGCACGCGCCGCGTCCACGGCGGAGGGATCGGCCGACTCGATGCCGGCATAGGCCCCGGCGAGGATCGAGGGGAGGGCGAGCGCGACGAGTGCCAGCACGGGAGCCAGCAGGCCGATGCCGAGCATGAGCGCGAGCAGGGTGAGCAGGCCCAGGGTGGGGATGGCGCGGACGGCGCCCACCAGGGCCACGACCGCGCCTCGTCCTCGCCCCGTGTGGCCGATCAGGACTCCCAGCGGGATCGCCGGGAGCGCAGCGACGACGACGACCAGGACCGTCACGGCGAGGTGCTGCAGGAGCCGGATGGCGATGCCGTTTGGGCCGCTCCAGTGGGTCGGATCGAGGATCCAGGCGATCGCCTCGAGGAAGAGACTCATACCGCGACGTCCTGCGGCCGCATGGGCTGCGATTGCCGTCGCACGCGTCGCGGCTCCCACGGCGAGAGCGCCCGGCCGAGCAGCACCAGGAGTCCATCGAGTGCCAGCGCCAGGATCATCGTCACCCCGACGCCGATGACGACCTCACTCATGATGCCGCGCTGGAACCCGTCCGTGAGCAGCGTGCCCAGGCTCGAGATCCCCACCAACGCGCCGATGGTCACCAGGCCGACGGTGCTGACCGTCACGACGCGCAGTCCGGACAGCAGCACCGGTGTCGCCAGCGGCAGGTCGACACGCCAGAACATGGCACGACGGCCGTGGCCCATCGCCTCGGCAGCCTCGCGGACGTGGGGGTCCACCGAGTCGAACGCATCGGCCGCCGTCCCGACCAGCAGCGCGGTTCCGTACAGGGACAGCGCGATCACGATATTGAGCGGCGACCGCAGTGAGATCCCCGCGAGGGCGGGGATCATGATCAGGAGCGGCAGCGCGGGGATGGCGTACACGACGCTCGCGGAGCCCAGCACGGACTGGCGAAGACGCGGGACCCGGTGGGCCGCCCGTCCGAGGGCGACCGCCGCGACCAGGCTGATCAGGATCGAGGGAACGGCGAGTGCGACGTGCTGGAGGCTCAGCTCGACGACCCAGGACCAGTTGTTGCGGAACCACGTCACCGCAGGACCCCGAGCGGCCGGTCGTCCGCGTCGACGATGAGCTCCGTGCCGTCGACCGTGACCCTGCGCAACGTACGGTCGGACCGGTCGGCGCCCACGAACTGGCCGACGAACGCGTCGGCCGGCGTGGCGAGGATCTCCTGCGGCGACCCGGACTGGGCGATCACCCCGCCCTTGCGCAGCACCACGACGTCATCGGCCACGCGGAACGCCTCGTCGATGTCGTGGGTGACGATGATGATGGTCTTGCGGAGCTCGCCCTGCAGGCCGAGCAGCTGGTCCTGCAGTTCGCGCCGCACGATCGGGTCGACGGCGCCGAACGGCTCGTCCATCAGCAGGATGTTCGGGTCGGCGGCGAGCGCACGCGCCACCGCGACGCGCTGCTGCTGTCCGCCGGAGAGCTGTGCTGGATACCGCACGCTCAGGGAGCGCTCGAGCCCGACGAGGTCGAGGAGGTCGTCCGCGGCGACTCGTGCGGCCTTGCGCGGCACGCCGTTCAGGACGGGCACCGTGGCGATGTTGTCCCGGACGGTGCGATGCGGGAGCAGGCCGCCGGCCTGGGGGACGTAGCCGATGCGGCGTCGCAGGCTCACCCGGTCGAGTTCGTGGACGTCCCGGTCGTCGATCAGCACACTTCCCTCGGTCGGCTCGACCATGCGGTTGACCATCCGGAGCAGGGTCGTCTTGCCGGAGCCCGATGAACCCACGAGGGCGACGGTGCGGTGCGACGGCACATCGAAGCTGAACCCCGAGACGGCCACCGTGCCGTCGGGATAGGTCTTGCTGACGTTCCGGAACTCGATCCCCACGACTCGTCCTTCCCTCGACGCATGGGCTGTCCCAACCCTAGGGGCACGAACGCGAACCTTCAGGTCGGTCGTCCGGCGGCAGCGGGGCACGCGACGGTGGTGGGACGACGAAGGCGCCCGCGAGCCGGGACTCGATCCGGTGGAGGACCGGGTCCGGACTCACGGGCGCCTGGTGTCGCCGGTGCGCTGTCGCTGACTACGCGGCCAGCTCGGGGTCGGCGATCTCGCGCAGCTTGGTGATCGCCTGGCGCTCGACCTGGCGCACGCGCTCGGCCGAGATGCCGTGGCGCTTGCCGATGTCGGCGAGCTTCTGCTGGCGTCCGTCGAGCAGGCCGTACCGCGCCTTCACGATGTCGGCCTCGCGGTCGTCGAGACGGTCCACGAGCGCCAGCAGCTGGTCGCGGGCGTCGTGGTCGAGCATCGCCAGGTCGGGACCCGGCGCGCTGTCGCGGGCGATCAGGTCGCCGAGGCTGGTGTCGCCGTCCTCGTCCACGGGGGAGTCGAGGCTGACGTGGTCGCGGCCCCAGGCGAGCAGGTCGATGACGCGCTCGACGTCCATGCCCAGCTCGGTCGCGATCTCGCTGGGGTCCGGGTCGTAGCCCAGCTGGCGCTCGAGGTTGCGGCGGGCGCCGGAGACCTGGTTGAGCTCCTCGACGACGTGGACGGGCAGCCGCACGACGCGAGCCTGCTGGGCCACGCCGCGGGTGATCGCCTGGCGGACCCACCACGTGGCGTACGTCGAGAACTTGAAGCCCTTCGCGTAGTCGAACTTCTCGACGGCGCGGATCAGGCCGGTGTTGCCCTCCTGGATGAGGTCGAGCATCGGCATCTGGGCGCGCCCGTACTTGCGCGCGATCGAGACGACGAGGCGCAGGTTCGCCTGGACGAACTCCTGCACGGCCCGGTCACCCTCCTCGGCGATCCATTCGAGCTCCTCGCGCGAGGCGCGCTTGGGAGCGCCTCCCTTGGCACGGCCGACCCGCCCGGTCTCGAGCAGTTGGCGTGCGAACAGCCCTGCCTCGATCGTGCGGCTCAGCTCGACCTCGCGCTCGGCATCGAGCAAAGGGGTGCGCGCGATCTCGGACAGGTACATGCCGACGCTGTCCTTGCCCTCGAATTCACGGTCTTCCACGGTGATCCTCCTGACGGTGGCTTCACCGGGTACAACGACGTCTGGCCGCTGAGGATTCCGCTCTCAGGACATTCTTGGTTTCGCACCCGTCGCAGCGGTCGCGGTGTCGATGATCCAGGCCAGCTCCCAGGCTCGTTGACGCCACGCGGCGTACCGCCCGCTGACGCCGCCGTGACCCGCGGACATCTCGGTACGCAGCAGGACCTCGCGCTCGGCGCCGGTCACCTCGCGCAGCCGGGCGACCCACTTGGCGGGCTCCACGTACAGCACCCGCGTGTCGTTGAGGGACGTCCCGGCCAGGATCTTGGGATAGGGCAGGTCGGCGACGTTCTCGTAGGGCGTGTAGCCCTTCATGTACGCGTAGACCTCGGCGTCGTGGAGCGGATCGCCCCACTCGTCCCACTCGATCACCGTCAGGGGCAGGGACGGGTCCAGGATCGTCGTGAGCGGGTCCACGAACGGCACGTCGGCGAAGATGCCGGCGAACGCGTCCGGAGCCAGGTTGGCGACGGCACCCATCAGCAGGCCGCCGGCGCTGCCGCCCTCGGCGACGAGCCGATCCGGCGACGTCCAGCCCTCGTCGGCGAGGTGGCGCGCGCAGGAGACGAAGTCCGTGAACGTGTTGCGCTTGGCCAGCTGCTTGCCGTCGTCGTACCAGCGGCGGCCCAGCTCGCCACCACCACGCACGTGGGCGACGGCGTACACGAACCCGCGGTCGAGCAGGCTCAGGCGCGAGATCGAGAAGTCGGGGTCGAGGCTGATCTCGTACGAGCCGTAGCCGTAGATCATCGCGGGCGCCGTGCCATCACGCGGCGTGCCACGGCGGCACACGATCGAGAGCGGGACGAGGGCGCCGTCCTCGGCCCGCACCCAGGACCGGTGCTGCTCGTAGTCGGCCGGGTCGAAGTCGCCCAGGACGGTGGCGCGACGGCGCAGCAGGCGCTCGCCGGTGGCGGGGTCGAGGTCCCAGATCGTGGCCGGCTCGACGTAGGACGCGTAGCCGATCCGCAGGTACCGCGGGTCCCACTCGGCGTTGCCGCCCAAGCCGCACGTGAACAGCTCGGCGTCGAACTCCAGCTCCTGCATGTCGCCGATGCCGTCGTCGTGGATCGGCATCAGCGCCAGACGGGTCGTGGCGTCGCGGCGGTAGGACAGCACGAGGTGGCGAGCGAAGGCGTCGGCACCCTCGAGGCGCAGCTCGTCGGATCCGGGCACCAGGACCGTCGTGTCGGTCGGGTCCTCCAGCGGGGCCAACACCAGCTCGAAGTTCACCGCGCCGTCGTTGTGCAGGATCGCGAGCCGGTCGCGCCCGCCGACGACGAGGTGCTCGACGGAGTAGTCGATGCCCTCGCGCCGGGGCCACACGATCGTGAACTCGCCCGTGGGGTCGTCGGCGTCCAGCAGGCGCACCTCGGAGGTGATCTTCGAGCCGACCGCGATCATCAGGAAGCGCTCGGAGCTGCTGCGGCCGACGCCGACGAAGAATCGCTCGTCGGGCTCCTCGAAGACCAGTGTGTCCTCGGCCGTGCTGCCGAGCTCGTGGCGCCACACGCGGTGCGGCCGCCAGGCGTCGTCGACGGTGACGTAGAAGAGGTGGCGCCCGTCCCGCGACCAGGTGGCGCCCGGAGCGGCGCCCTCGACGGCGTCGGGCAGGACCTCGCCCGTGGAGATGCGCTTCACCCGGATCGTGTAGCGCTCGTCGCCGGCGGTGTCGACGGACCACGCCAGGAGGTCGCCGTCGTCGGAGATGCTGAACGCGCCCAGCGAGAAGAACTCGTGGCCCTCGGCCTCGACGTTGGAGTCGAGCAGGACCTCCTCGCCGGCGATCGTGGAGCCGACCTCGACCGTGGGCGGGTCCCAGTCGTCCGGACCGGCGATCGGTGCGCGGCAGCGGATGGCGTACTGGCTGCCCTCGACGGTGCGCGAGTAGTACCACCAGCGGTCGTGCCGGACGGGCACCGACATGTCGGTCTCGAGTGTGCGTTCCTTGATCTCGGTGAAGATCTGCTCGCGCAGGTCGGCCAGGTGCGCGGTGGTGTCCTCGGCCCATGCGTTCTCGGCCTCGAGGTACGCGATCGTCTCGGGATCGTCCTTGTCGCGCAGCCAGTCGTAGGCGTCGACGACGGTGTCGCCGTGGTGGGTGCGCTCGAGGGGACGGCGCGGCGCGCGGGGGACGGCAGGCCCGGGATCGGTCATTCCTCGACCGTACCGGCCGGGGCCGACACGGACTCTCGATGGCCGGGAACGAGGTCGGGGTCGTCCGCCCGGAGCGTGCGGACGGGCCCGACGGGGGTGTGCCGCGTCTCGAACCGGACGGTCACCAGCCCGAGTCCGCGCCCCCAGACCCAGCCGTCACCGTGCTCGGCGTGGTGCACGTCCATCCCGGGCGACCACTCCTGGGCGCGAGGCGGATCGGCCGGTGTGCGCGGGGCGTCGGGCTCGGGTTCGGCGAGCTCCGGCGCGTCCTGCGTGAACAGGTCGTCCTGGACCCAGTCCGCCAGCCCGCTCACGCCCACGCCGAGAAGGCGCAGGCCGCCGAGGGTGTCGGTGGCGTCCAGCAGTCGCCGCGAGGTCTCCATGATCAGGCGCGGCTGGTCCGTCGGTGCCGCGAGCGTGATGGAGCGGGTGTGGGTGCTGAAGTCGTGGTAGCGGACCTTGAGCGTCACGGTGCGCCCCGAGAGTCCCGCCTTGCGCAGCCGGCCTGCCGTCCGCCGCGCGAGCGCATCGCAGATCAGGCCCAGCTCGCCGCGGTCGACGATGTCGGTCTCGAACGTGTCCTCCGTGCTGACGGACTTGTTCTCGCGATGGGAGCTCACGTCACGGTCGTCGATCCCGCGCGACAGGCGGTGCAGGGAGGTGCCGGACGCCTGGCCGAGCAGGTCGACGAGCTCGGCCTGCGAGTGGCGCCAGACGTCGGCGACGCGATTGATGCCCACATGGTGCAGGCGCGCGGCCGTCGCCGGGCCGACGCCGGCGATCGCCGTGACGGGCATCGGGCCGAGCAGGTCCCGCTCGGTGCCCGGCGCGACGATGAACGATCCGTCCGGCTTCTCGATCTCGCTCGCGATCTTGGCCATCAGCTTCGATGTCGCGACGCCCACCGATGCGGTCAGCCCGTCGGTGAGGCGGGTGACGTCCCGGCGGAGCTCGTCGACGAGATCGGGGACGGCCTGCGGATCGAAGTCCTCACCGGCGGCGAGGTCGACGAAGGCCTCGTCGAGCGAGAGCGGCTCGACGGCGGGGGAGAGCTGGCGCAGGCGGCCCATGACGAGCGACGATGCCTCGCGGTAGGCGTCGAACCGACCCGAGAGGAAGGCGGCGTGGGGACAGCGCGATCGCGCCTCGGCCATGCTCATGGCCGACCTCACGCCGAAGCGGCGGGCCTCGTAGGAGGCGGTCGAGACGACGCCGCGCTGGCCGATCCCGCCGACGATGACCGCCTTGCCGCGCAACGAGGGCTTGTCGCGCTGCTCGACGGAGGCGAAGAACGCATCGAGATCCAGGTGCAGGATCGACGCGGTCGGACGCATGCGCCCATTGTGACGGCCGGCGTCGACCGCCGGACTGTGGATGGCGCGATGGCTGTGCACAGGCCTGTGCGCACCCCTGTTCGCGCGACGCCGCGATCACGAGGCTCGGGTCATGACCCAGCACCGAGCGCCGTACCGCGCCCATTCCTTCGAGGACCTGCTCAACACCCTTCCCACGATCTTCGGGTTCGTCCCGCGCGAGAGCGTGATCGGCGTGTGCGTCCACTCCGACCGCAACGCGTTCGGTTTCCGGCTGCGTCACGACCTTCCTGAGGCGGGTCGCGAGGGCGCGCTGGCGGCCGAGCTGGCGCCGCACCTGGTGCGCAACGGGGGCGACGGCTTCCTGCTGTTCGCGCTCTCGGCCGACGCGGAGCGCGCTCGCACGATGCTGTTCTCCTTGCGGGAAGAGCTGCCGCGCGGGACGTGCCGCGTGGCCCTGTGGGCGGACGACGACCGCTTCTGGACCGACCTGCCGGGTGGCCCCGTCGAAGGAGAGCCGTACGCGCTCAGTGACCACCACGAGGCGCGCCTGCACGCCATCACCGAGGGCATCGTCGTCCTCGGCGACCGTGCCGAGTTGTATGCCGAGGTCGCCGGGCCGACGGGGGAGCGGCTGCGCTGGCTCGACGCCGCCCACGACCACGTCGTCGAGGCCTTCGTCGCCCGGGCGCTGCGGCCGGACGTGGACGACCTGGTCGAGCAGGAGCGCACGCGGGTCGCGTCGCTCGTCGATCGCGCCCTGGCGGGGGAGAGGCTCACCGACGGCGACCTCGTGGAGGTGGCCGTGCTGGTGGCGTCGATCAGCGTGCGCGACGCCGCGTGGGTGCGGATCGACGGTGAGAACGCGCTCGCGATGCACGCCGTGTGGGCCGCGGCCTGCCGGGTCGCCGTGCCCGACTTCGCTCCGGCAGTGCTCAGCCTGGCGGGGTTCGCGGCGTGGCAGGCGGGCGACGGGGCCCGGGCGGTGGTGGCGTTCGAGGAGGCCTTGAGGATCGACCCCGAGTACTCGATGGCGCGGCTGCTGGCCGAGGTCGTGCAGGCCGGCGTGCACCCGGGCCTGTGGGACGCCCCGTCACTCACCGCATGAGGCGACCCACCCGTCACGCTCACCCGGCGGAGTGGGCCGTTCTGGTCCTAGGCTGGACGGCATGGGACAAGACGTCGAAGCCCGCGAGTTCACCGGTGAGGACCGGGCGCGCTATCGCGCCAAGGTGCGTCGCAACCTCGACGTCCTCGCGGCGATGCTCGGACAGCAGGACTTCTCGGTGCCCGACCCCCACGTCGGCATCGAGATCGAGTTCAACCTCGTCGACGACGAGGGCGATCCGGCGCTGCGCAACTCCGAGACCCTCGACGCGATCGCCGACGAGGACTTCCAGACCGAGCTCGGCCGGTTCAACATCGAGATCAACGTGCCGCCCGCCCCCGTCGCGGGACGGGGCCTGGCGACGATGGCCGAGGAGATGCGCGACGACCTGAACGCGGCGCAGGCGAAGGCCCAGACGGTCGACACCGGGCTGATGATGATCGGCATCCTGCCGACCCTCGACCACGCCCACTTCACGCGCGAGACGATCTCGGCCAACCCCCGGTACCACCTGCTGTCCGAGCAGATCCTGACCGCGCGCGGCGAGGACATCCACATCGTCATCAACGGGGTCGAGCGGCTGCGCACGACGATCGACACGATCATCGGCGAGGCCGCCTGCACCAGCACGCAGCTGCACCTGCAGGTCGAGCCCGACGACTTCGCGCCCACGTGGAACGCGGCGCAGGCGATCGCCGGCGTCCAGATCGCGGTGGGTGCCAACTCGCCGTTCCTGCTGGGCAAGCGGCTCTGGCACGAGACGCGGATCGCGCTGTTCGAGCAGGCGACCGACACCCGCACGGCCGAGCTCAAGGCCCAGGGCGTGCGGCCCCGGGTGTGGTTCGGCGACCGGTGGATCACCTCGGTCTTCGACCTGTTCGAGGAGAACTCCCGGTACTTCCCGGCGTTGCTGCCCATCGTCGACGACGAGGACCCGGTCGCCGAGATCGAGGCGGGCCGGATCCCGAAGCTGGGCGAGCTGCGCCTGCACAACGGCACGATCTGGCGCTGGAACCGCCCGATCTACGACGTCGTCGACGGCAAGCCGCACCTGCGGGTCGAGAACCGGCTGCTTCCGGCCGGCCCCACCGTGCGCGACACCGTGGCGAACGCCGCGCTGTTCTACGGCTTGGTGACCGCGCTGACAGAGCAGGAGCGCCCCGTCTGGAGCCAGCTGTCGTTCCGGGCGGCAGAGGAGGGCTTCCACGAGGCGGCCGTGGCCGGGATCGAGGCCGAGGCCTTCTGGCCGGGTGTCGGGGCCGTCCCCGTGCGCGAGCTCGTGCTGCGCCACCTGCTGCCGCTGGCGCACGTCGGGCTCGAGCGCCGCGGCGTGGACGGCGCGGTGATCGACGAGTTCCTCCAGATCATCGAGCGGCGCTGCGTGACCGGCCGCAACGGCTCGACGTGGATGATCGAGCAGTTCGACCATCTCCACGACCGTGGCAAGGACGTCTTCGACACGATGCGCGGCGTCACCCGTCGCTACGCGGAGCACATGCACGAGGGGGAACCGGTGCACACCTGGCCGGTCGACTGAGCCGCTGCGCCGGTAGTGTGGTGGGCCGTGGCACACTGGTGCCAGAGGTTGACCGCAGGCCTCATTGTCATGCCCAGAACGACGTTGTGAGGTTGATGTCCCGGTGACTCGTGCCGCCCAGACCGAAGAGGCTGCGAACACGAAGCAGGCGCCCGCCACGGCAACGAAGAAGGCTCCGGCGAAGAAGGCGGCCGCCAAGAAGGCACCCGCCAAGAAGGCCGCCGCGAAGAAGGCTCCGGCGAAGAAGGCAGCTGCCAAGGAAGTCGTGCTGACCGACCAGGTCGACCTGGCCGACGTCCTCGAGACGCCCGTGCCGGTCGTCGGTCCCGATGGCAAGAAGGTTCTGCCGGACATCGCCGACGAGGTCTTCGAGAAGGATCTGAAGGAAGATCCCACGCTCAAGGAGGACGAGGCGTCCGCCAGCTTCACGCTCTCCAGCGCCGACGAGACCGACGAGCCCGCGGTCCAGGTGACCGTCGCCGGCGCGACGGCCGACCCGGTCAAGGACTACCTCAAGCAGATCGGCAAGGTCGCGCTGCTGACCGCCGCCGAGGAGGTCGAGCTGGCCAAGCGCATCGAGGCCGGCCTGTTCGCCGAGGAGAAGATCGCCAAGTCCAAGCGCGTGGCCGACAAGCTGCGCGAGGAGCTGGACTGGATCATCGTCGACGGCCGCCGCGCGAAGAACCACCTGCTCGAGGCCAACCTGCGACTCGTCGTCTCGCTGGCCAAGCGCTACACCGGCCGAGGAATGCTCTTCCTCGACCTCATCCAGGAGGGCAACCTGGGCCTGATCCGTGCGGTCGAGAAGTTCGACTACACCAAGGGCTTCAAGTTCTCGACCTACGCGACGTGGTGGATCCGCCAGGCGATCACCCGCGCGATGGCCGACCAGGCCCGCACGATCCGCATCCCCGTGCACATGGTCGAGGTCATCAACAAGCTGGCCCGCGTCCAGCGCCAGATGCTGCAGGACCTGGGCCGCGAGCCCACGCCCGAGGAGCTGGCGGTCGAGCTGGACATGACGCCCGAGAAGGTCGTCGAGGTCCAGAAGTACGGCCGCGAGCCGATCAGCCTCCACACGCCCTTGGGCGAGGACGGCGACAGCGAGTTCGGCGACCTCATCGAGGACTCCGAGGCGATCGTCCCGGCCGACGCCGTGTCGTTCACGCTGCTCCAGGAGCAGCTGCACGCCGTGCTCGACACGCTCAGCGAGCGTGAGTCCGGCGTCGTCTCGATGCGGTTCGGCCTCACCGACGGCCAGCCCAAGACGCTCGACGAGATCGGCAAGGTCTACGGCGTCACGCGCGAGCGCATCCGTCAGATCGAGTCCAAGACAATGAGCAAGCTGCGTCACCCGTCGCGTTCGCAGGTCCTGCGCGACTACCTCGACTGAGCTCACTCCGTCTCCAGAACGCCCGCCCGGCATTGCCGGGCGGGCGTTCTGCTGGTGGCGGACGACCTGCCGACCGCCTCACTCCAACATTTGGTGCGCGTTTACCGCTCTGCGCCCTCAGCGAGGTAAACCCGTTCCACAAGTGGGTGGCGCGGGCGGGGCAGACCCATCCCTCAGCCGAGCCGGCGTCGCGCGGCTCGCGCCACGCGTCGCAGCAGCGGGGGAGGGCCGGCATCCGAGCGGACCACCGGCGGATATCCGGGGTCGACCGCCACGGCGGACACGGCGGCATCGAACCGCTCGGCGCCACCGTCCGGGCCGAACCCGTGCCGGAGCTCGTGGCGCTCGAGGAATGCCGCGTACGTGTCGAAGCGGCGCGCGTGCCCGTCGACCAGCGAGGACCAGTCGGCCTGCGCGTACAGGTCCGGCGCCGAGATCTCGTCCGGATCGTGCTCGTCGAGGCGCACGAAGGGGATGGCGTGGTACTTGGCGAGCTCGAGCGTCCGGGAGTCGTGGGCCAGCAGCACCGCCGGCGTGCCCGAGATGAGCGACACGATCGTCCCGTGGATGCGGGTGCCGAAGGTGAAGCGCTGGGTCTGCAGGAACTCCTGCCACGCGGGGATGTTCACGGGGAAGACCGTCCGGCCGGGAGCGAACACCGGGTGGTCGGGGTGCAGGGGGAGCAGCGGATCGTCGCCCGGCAGCGGCTTGCCGTGCAGCAGGAGCCTCAGCGTGCGATGGTCCTGGCCGATGTAGGTCAGGTGGGGGTGCCGGCGCAGGCTCCGGCGCAGGATCGGCCCCATCTCGGTCACGTAGGGCGAGATCGTGACGGCGATGGGATCGTCGTCGGCGATCCGGCCGGGCAGGCGCAGCGGGAGCTCGGGGCCGTGCAGGAACAGCGACGGGCAGCCGATGACGTCGACCTCGGAGTCGTCGAAGCCCAGCCCGAGCAGGTACTCCTTCGTGAAGTCGCCGCGCACGCCGATCGAGGGACCGAGCCGCAGGACGGCGCGCACGAACCGGGTGGTGGCACGGTCGACGGCCTCACGCTCCTCGCGCGGCGCATTGCCGTCGAGGTCGGCCTGCGCGCCGACCCCCAGCACCGTGAACCGCGTCGTGAGCTGCTCGATCGCGGCCGACTGTCGTTCGAGCGCCTTGAGGTTCGACGCGCGGAAGTGATTGGCCAGCGGGAAGACGACGTGGTCGAACTCACGGTTGACCCGCGCCGGATCGGCGAACCACGGTCCCGTGGGCGCGGCGGTCACCTGGTCGCCGGGGTGGCTGAGCAGTCGCTCCGCGGCGTAGCTGAAGGCCAGGTTGCCGACGTTGTTGCCGATCAGGTTGCGGTCCAGGACCGTCGGGGCGTCCGCCGGATCGAGCGCGGGGTGGTGGACCTTCAGGAGAATGCGCGCCACGCCCGTCACTCTACCGGCGCCCCACCGCCGCCGCGTTGACGTGGCGGCCGCGACCGATGGGTTAGTCTGATGCGACCGTTCTTATCGTCTCGGGGAGTTCATCTGTGATCGTCAGCCAACGTCTTCGGCTCGCGTCCGTCGCCGCGATCGGAGCCCTCGTGCTGCCACTCGTCGCTGCCACGTCGACCTTCGGTGCCGACGAGGTGACCCCCGAGAGCACGTCCGACGCCGCCCCGGCCGCGACCGAGACCCAGGCCCCGGCCGCCGAGGCCGAGCCTCGGTCCGCCGAGCCGCAGGCGGTCGCCGCCGCTGCCACGTCCCGGCGTCCGTACGGTGCCGGCTACCCGGTCGACGTCGAGGCCAACTTCTCGCGCCCGTACTTCGACAAGGGCTGGTCGAACCGCGACTTCTCGCTGTTGAACGACCTCGAGCGCCTCATCCGCGGCTCGTACAAGACGCCGGCCGGCAAGCTCAAGTCCAAGAAGCAGCGCCGCGCGACGTGGGTCTACGCCGCCAACTCGCGCATGGAGGAGTCGGTGCGCGTGGGCCGCGAGCTCGTCCGCGCCGCGAAGGCTGGCGTCAACGTCCGGTTCATCCACCCCGACGCGCACCACTCGGGCGCCTCGCGCAAGCTGCGCAGCCAGCTCAACGGCACCAGGTACGGGGCCTACAAGATCTGCGGGAAGCGCAAGTCGATGGCCTGCCTGTCCAGCATCAGCGGCGCGATCATGCACTCCAAGATCGTCATGGTCAGCGACACCTACACGCGCAGCAACAAGCGGGCGCGTGGCGTCGTGTGGACCGGCTCGACCAACTTCGGCGGCCGCAGCGGCGAGCGCACGTACAACAACGGCAGCACCGTCTACAACGACAAGAAGCTGTGGTTCCAGATGCGCGGCGTCTGGAACGACATGTGGGCCGAGCGCAACGTCGGTCGCGACTACATGCGCTACATCGCCAAGCGCAAGACGCGCTACGGCTACCGCACCGCCAAGCGTGACGGCTACACCAGCGCCTACGCCAGCCGCGGGATGCTCTACTCGAACCTGGCGAACTACACGGTCCACGTGACGCCGATCAGGGCCACGCCGACCAACGGCCGTGACCCTATCCTCAACATGCTGAACCGCATCGTGCCGGACCAGCAGTGCCGCATCCGCGTCATGGAGAACCGCTTCAAGTACCGCCGCATCGCGCTGGCGTACAAGTTGGCGGCGCTCAACAACGGCGGCTGCCGCGTCTCGCTCGTCGCGTTCAAGGACGACTGGAAGAAGAACTACCTCGAGCACTGCCGCCACCTGCTGCGCGTGTGCAAGCCGATCCTGGACGTCCTCAAGACGTCGCGGACCGAGGTTGACGCCGCGTACGCCCAGATCCACGACAAGACGATCCTGGTCGACGCGAAGCTCAAGCGGAACGCGATGAACCCCGAGGAGCGCCTCCCCAGCGGTCGCGCCTGGCCGCGCGACGGCGCGCGGGTCAAGCTCGTGCTGGCCGGCTCGGCCAACCTCACCGGCTCGAACCTCGTCGCCAGCGACGAGATGACGACCATCACCACCGACCCGGACGTCTATGACTCGTACGTCGAGCACTGGCGCTCGGTCACCCAGACGAAGGCCTACGGCATCTTCAAGTACTGAGGCCTCAGCCGCCGACGACGAAGGCCCGGTCCCGACACTGTCGGAACCGGGCCTTCGTCGTGGTCGCTCAGACGGTCAGGCGGTCGCTCTCGTCGCGGTAGTCGACAGCGATCTCGCGCAGGCGCGTCTCGTGCTGGCGGGCATGGTGCCCGCAGAAGACCAGGTCCGCGCCGGACGAGAGCTCGACGCGGACGAAGGCCTGGGCGCCACAGCGGTCACAACGGTCGGCTGTGGTGAGGGCGGGGAACTCGGCGGTGGCCGTCACGGTGTCCTCGTTTCGTCGGGGGTCGAACATCTCCATGAATACTCTCTCATCGACCCAAAAGCCCGCGGACACGCGGTGCCGCGTGTCGGTTCGCTCGGTCGCGCTCGATACCGTGGGAGGTCGGGGGACTGACGAGGAGGAGAAGGACATTTCGACCTACGACGCGCGCAATCTGCTCGTCCTCGAGGGACTCGAGGCGGTGCGCAAGCGCCCGGGCATGTACATCGGCTCGACCGACACGCGCGGTCTCATGCACTGCCTCTGGGAGATCATCGACAACTCCGTCGACGAGGCCCTCGGTGGGCACTGCACCAACATCGAGGTCCTGCTGCACGCCGACAGCTCCGTCGAGGTCCGCGACAACGGGCGCGGTGTGCCGGTCGACGTGGAGCCCAAGACCGGGTTGACCGGCGTCGAGGTCGTCTACACGAAGCTGCACGCGGGCGGGAAGTTCGGCGGCGGCTCGTACAACGCGACGGGCGGCCTGCACGGTGTCGGCGCATCGGTCGTGAACGCCCTCTCCGCCCGCCTGGACGTCGAGGTCGACAAGGGCGGCGCCACCTGGGCGATGTCGTTCCGTCGCGGCGTGCCCGGCACGTTCAAGGGCGACGCCATCGACGCCGACTTCACCGAGGACAACACGCTGCACAAGGTCGGCAAGGTCGCCAAGGCCCGCACCGGCACCCGCGTGCGCTACTGGGCCGATCCGCAGATCTTCATCAAGGGCGCCAAGTTCTCGTACGAGGACCTCGTCGCCCGTGCGCGCCAGACGTCGTTCCTCGTGCCGGGACTGCGCATCGTCATCCGCGACGAGCGCGGCGACGAGCCCCAGGAGGAGGAGTTCCTCCACGAGGGCGGCATCTCCGAGTTCTGCGAGTTCCTCGCGCCCGACGCTCCCGTCAGCGACGTCGTGCGGATCCAGGGCGAGGACACGTTCGTCGAGACCGTGCCCGTGCTCGACAGCAAGGGCCACATGACGCCCCAGGACGTCGAGCGGACGCTGGGCGTCGACATCGCGCTGCGCTGGGGCACCGACTACGACACGGTGCTGCGGTCCTACGTCAACATCATCGCGACGCCGAAGGGCGGCACCCACGTGTCGGGGTTCGAGCGCGGCATGACGAAGACCTTCAACGAGGTGCTGCGCACGACGCGACTGCTCAAGAACGGCGATCCGGACGTCATCAAGGACGACGTGCTCGAGGGGATCACGGCCGTCGTGACGGTCAACCTCGCGGAGCCGCAGTTCGAGGGCCAGACCAAGGAGGTGCTGGGCACGCCGGCCGTCACCCGCATCGTCAACAAGATCGTCACGCGTGAACTCAAGGAGTTCCTGACGACGAACAAGACGGCCCAGAAGGCCAAGGCGCGCCTCGTCATGGAGAAGGTCGTCGCCGCGTCCCGCACCCGGTTGGCGGCGCGCCAGCAGCGCGACACCCAGCGGCGCAAGAACGCCCTCGAGTCCAGCGCGCTGCCGGCGAAGCTGGCCGACTGCCGCAGCAACGACGTCGAGCGCTCCGAGCTGTTCATCGTGGAGGGCGACTCCGCGCTCGGCACGGCCAAGTCCGCGCGCGACGCCGAGTTCCAGGCCCTGCTGCCGATCCGCGGCAAGATCCTCAACGTCCAGAAGGCCAGCATCGGTGACATGCTCAAGAACGCCGAGTGCTCGTCGATCATCCAGGTCGTCGGCGCCGGCTCGGGCCGCACGTTCGACATCGACGCCGCCCGCTACGGCCGGATCATCTTCATGGCCGACGCCGACTCCGACGGTGCGCACATCCGCTGCCTGCTGGCGACGCTGTTCTTCCGCTACATGCGGCCGCTGGTCGAGGCCGGACGGGTGTACACGGCGGTCCCGCCGCTGCACCGCATCGAGCTGGTCTCGCCGAAGAAGGGCCAGGACAAGTACATCTACACGTACTCCGACGCCGAGCTGCAGCGCAAGCTGGCCGAGCTGAAGAAGCGCAACATCCGGTGGAAGGACGCCCCCCAGCGCTACAAGGGCCTGGGCGAGATGGACGCCGACCAGCTGGCCGAGACGACGATGGATCCGCGCCACCGCACGCTGCGCCGACTCACGGTCGACGACGCCGAGGTGTCCGCCGAGGTCTTCGAGCTGCTGATGGGCAACGAGGTCCCGCCGCGCAAGGAGTTCATCATCCAGGGCGCGTACGAGATCGACGCCGAGATGATCGACGCCTGATCCCGGTACGCCCCACTCGTTCGTCGGGGCGTACCGAGACCCGGTCGGCGGGTCCTACTCGACGGGCTTGAGCAGGCCCGAGTCGACGTCGTAGAGGAAGCCGCCGACCTCGACGGAGTCGGGCACGAGGGGGTGGCTCTTCACCCGGTGCACGTCGTGGCGCACCGTGGACTCCTGGTCCTCGATGACGCCGATCGTCATCCAGGACGCGTCCGTGCCGGTGAAGCTGGCGATTCCCTCCTTGACCTGCTCCTCGGTGGACGACGCCATGGCGCAGCGCGTGTGCTCGATGACCAGGACGCGGTTGACCTTGAGCAGGCTGACGCCCAGCACGATGGCGACGAGGACCTGGTCGGTGACGCGACCACCGGGATTGCGCAGGATCTTCGCGTCGCCCTCCTTGAGGCCGATCATCGCGAGCGGGTCGATGCGCGAGTCCATGCACGTCACCATCAGGACGCCGGCGCGCGCGATGCCGTCGAAGCCTCCCTCGTGGTCCTGGGCGTAGAGCCGGTTCGCTTCCAGTAGGTCGTCGAAGGTCGTGTTCACGAAGAAAACGTAGCGCGGCGCCGCAGGAGCAGCAGCGCGAGGGCGGCGCCGATGAACGCGGCGATCGCGGCACCGGCGAAGACGGCTTGCAACTGCGCGATCCCGGCTTCGCGCATCGCGCTGGTGTACGCCTTGCACGAGCTGGTGTCGCCGCACAGCTGCTCGATCGGGGGCAGGTCGGAGACAGCGGCATGGAACGCGCGCAGGCCGACCGTGGTGAGGGCCGAGATCCCGATCAGCATGCCGATCATGCGCGCGACCACCAGCAACGCGCTCGCGAGCCCGTGGACGTCGTCGGCCGTGTGCTCGAGCAGTGCCGCGTTCACGGGCGCGATCGCCAGGCCGAAGCCCAGGCCGCAGGCCGCGAGCACGACCGTGGAGGTGAACGACTCCAGGGACGACGCGTCCCACCGCGCCATGACGAGGAAGCAGGCGCCGGAGAGCGCGAGGGCGCCGGCGGTCAGCGGTGCGGCCGACCAGCGCCGCAGGAGCCAGCCGCCCAGCACCGCCCCGACGGGGAGCGCGACCAGGAACCGCACGAGCACGAGCGCCGCCTCGAGCTGGTCGTCGGGCGCGATCGTGAGGCGCGCGAAGAACGGGATGTCCACGAGTGCGGCGATGAGCGCGGCGCCGACGAAGAAGGACACGGTGATCGAGCCCCAGGCGGGCCTCGACGCGAGCGAGCCCCGCGGGATCAGCGGGTTCGCCGCCCGGCGGCCCCGCCACACGAACAGCGCGAGGGCGACGGCGGCGAGAGGCAGCAGGACGATCGCGTCCTCGGACAGCGCGGCCGTCTCGGGCTCGGCGCTGGCGAACGTGACGATGACGGCACCGAGCGCGACCGTGAGCGCGGCGGCGCCCCACAGGTCGGTCTCGCGCGCGATCTCGCCCCACCCGCGCCAGTCCAGCAGCGGCGACGCCGCTGTGGCCTGGCGCAGCACGAAGGCCAGCAGGAGGGCATAGCCCGCCAACGCGACGGGTGTGAGCCAACGGGACTCGCCGGCGACGGGCAGGAACGCGAGTCCGCTCGTGACGCCCGTCGTGAGCCGGTCGGGCTCGAGCATGACGAGCAGGAGGCAGGCCCCGGCCAGCCCCGCGAGCAACAGCCCGATGAGGTCGAACGGAGGTCGCTCGCGGTCGGGGGCGCGGTGCCGCAGGAGGGCGGCGGCGATGACCAGGCCGACGGCCGCGTTGAGCCAGAAGATGTCGTGCCATGTGCCGAAGGCCAGGATCGCCGCGCCCCACAGCGGGCCGACGACGCTGCCCAGCTCCTGCACGGCACCGACGACGCCGAGCGGGAGGCCCCGGCGCTCCGCCGGCCACGTGTCGGCGATCAGCGCGAGGGTCGGCGGGATGAGGCCGCCGCCCCCGATGCCCTGGATGAGCCGACCCAGGACGATCGTCGTGAGGTCGTAGCCGGCGGCGGTGACGACCGAGCCGATGGCGAAGATGATCAGGCAGCCCATCAGGACGGGCACGCGGCCACGCAGGTCGGACACGCGCCCGATCAGCGGCAGCACGGCGACGTAGCCGAGCAGGAATCCCGAGATGATCGGAGCCGCTCGCTGCAGGTCGTCGACGGTCAGGCCCGCCGCCGTCATCATGTCCGGCAGGGCCAGGACGACGACGTAGGTGTCGGCGGCGGCGAAGCCGATCGCGACGGCGGCGAGCGTGAGCAGCCCGCGCGATGCCAGCTCCTTCGTCACCACCGGATCAGGGCGCTTCGATGGCGGCGGCTTCGTCCCGCGGGTCCAGGGTCAGCGTGTAGGTGACGTCCTCGTCGCCGTAGAACGGGCCCTTGATCTGCGCGTCGTGCAGCTCGTCGTCGTCGGTGAGGCGGTACGTGACGGCGAACGTCGCGGCCTCGTCGGCCGTCGGGATCAGGGCCTTGATGCGGTCCCCGGCGATCGTGCCGGTGATCTTGGTCAGCACCTCGTCGCCGTCGCGCGAGCGGTCGCCGGCCTCGACGTCCTCGGTGACGCCGAGCAGCGATCCGACGCCCGAGTCGGAGTCCTGGCCGACCAGGTCGGCCGGGTCGGGCGCGCCGAGCGAGGCGGGGTCGAGCGGCGCCCACAGGGGCGAGAAGCCCGTCTTGGCCCAGACCCTGCCGTCGACGGCGATGACCTCGGCGCCGATCGAGGCGCCGCCCGCGACCACCTTCACGTCGCCCTGGAAGGCGGGGGAGTGGTCGCCGATCCCCGTGGCCGAGAGCAGGCCCTTCGTGCCACTGGGCAGCTCGGGGGTGGTCAGCGAGATGTCGAACGACTCGGCGTCGGCCAGCACCTCAGCGGCGGCGTCCAGCCGCTCGTCGGCCGGGGCCGAGCCGCCGTCGTCGTCACCCGTGCACCCGCCGAGCAGGAGGGCGCCACCAAGGAGCAGGGCAGGCAGTCGTCGTGAAAACACGGCGTCAGTCTGGCACGTCCGCCCCGACGGTGAGGTCATGAGCGGACGCGGACACGCCTGCGATCGGCTGGGCGACCGGCGTGCCCGACGCGTCACGCTTCTCGACGGGCTCGGGCAGGTCGACGGGCGATCCGGACGCGGCGGACGCGATGGGCGCACCGTCGCCGACCCACGCGAACACGAGCGCGTCCTCGTCGCGCAGCAGGCGCTGGCAGCGCACGCCTCCGGTCCCTCGGCCCTTCGCCGGGTAGGCGGCCAGGGGGCTGACCTTGACCGAGCCGGCCTGGGTCCCGGGCAGGGCGTCCGAGCTGCCGGCCACGGTGACGACGTGGGCGGACTCGAGGTCCGAGACCGCGCCGAAGGCGACGACGTGGGCGCCCGCGCCGAGCTTGATGCCGGCCACACCACCGCCGGAGCGGCCCTGCGGACGGACGAGCGACGCGGAGAAGTGCAGCAGCTGGGCCTCGGACGTGACGAACGCCAGCTCCTCCTCGCCGGTGCGCAGCGGCACGGCCCCGACGACCTTGTCGCCGTCCTCGAGGCGGATCAGCTCCCACGAGTCGCGGCCGAGGTGGTCGGGCCG
>NZ_DAMDLR010000005.1:0-8731 GCF_032084975.1 Aeromicrobium sp. | reverse complement strand
ACGGTGCGAGTGCCGGAGAACGTGGCGTTCTTGTCCCACGAGTCGCGGCCGAGGTGGTCGGGCCGGACCCGCTTGACCACGCCGGCGCGGGTGCCCAGCGCCAGGCCCGGGACGTCCTCGTCGAAGGTCATGAGGCCCAGGGCATCGCCGTCGAGGCTGAGCAGCTCGCTCAGCGGGACGCCGCCCTGCAGGCGCGGGGAGTCGGCGGTGGGCGGCAGCGCGGGCAGGTCGAGGACCTCGAGGCGGTGCACCGTGCCCGCGGACGTGACGACGCCGACCTGGCCGCGCGCGGTCGCCTTCACGACCGACACGACCGTGTCGTGCTTGCCACGCCTTCCCACGGCACCGAGCGGTGCGTCGTCGGAGGTGCGCGCGATCAGCCCCGTCGAGGACATCAGGACCCAGCACGGATCGTCCGGCACCTCGATCGAGGCGCCCTTGGCGGCGGGCGCCGGGACGCCCGCGGACTCGAGCAGGACGGTGCGACGCGGGGTGCCGAACTTCTGCGCCATCTGGGACAGCTCGTCGCCGACCAGCCCGCGCAGCACCCCCTCGTCGGCCAGGATCGCGTCGAGCTCCTCGATCGTGCGGCGCAGCTCGTCGGCCTCGCGCTCGAGCTCGAGACGCGAGAACCGCGTGAGCCGGCCGAGCTGCAGGTCGAGGATGTAGTCGGCCTGCAGGTCCGACAGGTCGAAGACCGAGATCAGTCGCTGGCGCGCCTCGCCGCGGTTCTCCGATGCGCGGATCAGCTGGATGACCTCGTCGATGTCGAGGATCGCGATCAGCAGGCCGTCGACCAGGTGCAGGCGATCGGCCGCCTTCGTGCGGCGGTGGGTGGTGCGGCGGCGCACGACGTCGATGCGGTGGTCGAGGTAGACCTGCAGCATCTCGAGCAGGCCGAGGGTGCGGGGCTGGCCGTCGACGAGCGCGACGGCGTTGATGCCGAACGAGGTCTCGAGGGGGGTCTGCCGGTACAGCTGCTCGAGCAGCGCCTCGGGCACGATGCCGTTCTTGACCTCGATCACGAGGCGCAGGCCGTGGTTGCGGTCCGTCAGGTTCTTCAGGTCCGAGATGCCCTGGACCTTCTTGGCCTGGACGAGCTTCTTGATCGACTCGATGACCTTCTCGGGGCCGACGTTGTACGGCAGCTCGGTGACGATGATGCCCTTCTTGCGCGGCGTGACGTTCTCGATCCGCGCGGTCGCACGCATCTTGAACGAGCCGTTGCCGGCGGCGTAGGCGTCGCGGATGCCGTCGAGCCCGACGATCTTGCCGCCGGTGGGCAGGTCCGGGCCGGGGATGAACCGCATGATCGAGTCGAGGTCGGCACTCGGGTGCTTGATCAGGTGCCGCAGCGCCTGCACGACCTCGACGAGGTTGTGCGGCGCGATGTTGGTGGCCATGCCGACCGCGATGCCCGACGCCCCGTTGACCAGCAGGTTGGGCAGCGCCGAGGGCAGCACCGTCGGCTCCTGGAGCCGGCCGTCGTAGTTCGCCTTGAAGTCGACGGTGTCCTCGTCGAGGGAGGCGGTCATGGCCTCGGCGGCCTCGTCCATCCGGATCTCGGTGTAGCGCATCGCCGCGGGCGGGTCGTCGGACGAGCCGAAGTTGCCGTGGCCGTTCAGCAGCGGCAGCCGCAGCGCCCACGGCTGGACGAGCCGCACGAGCGCGTCGTAGATGGCGCTGTCGCCGTGCGGGTGCAGCTTGCCCATGACCTCGCCGACGGGACGGGCGCTCTTGACGTGCGGGCGGTCGTGCCGCAGCCCCATGTCGTCCATCGTGTAGAGGATGCGCCGCTGCACGGGCTTGAGCCCGTCACGCGCGTCGGGCAGCGCCCGGGCGTAGATCACGGAGTAGGCGTACTCGAGGAAGCTGGAGCGCATCTCGTCGCCGACGTCGGTGTCGAGGATGTGCTCCTCGAAGTCCACGGTCTCGGTACCAGATCCAGTCACACGGCTCATTCTCCCGCGACCCCTCGCGAGGCTGGCGTCCGACCCGCCGCGGCCGGGGTAGGTTTGTGCGTGTGAGTGGCAGCGAACCAGTCGGCATGGCGACCGCGTCGCCCCACCCGGTCCCCGCGTGGGAGGCCGATGTCCTGCTCAAGGACGGGCGTGTGGCCCAGATCCGACCCATCGTGCCCGAGGACGCTCCCAAGTTCGTCGCGTTCTACGACCGCGTGTCGGCCGAGTCCAAGTACTTCCGCTTCTTCGCCCCGTACCCGCGCCTGTCCGATCGCGACATCAAGCGCTTCACCACCGTCGACCACGACCGCCGGGTCGCCTTCGTCGTCACCCAGCACGACGAGATCATCGCCGTGGGCCGCTACGACGCGATCTCCGAGGACGAGGCCGAGGTCGCCTTCCTGGTCGAGGACGCGGCGCAGGGACGCGGTATCGGGCAGTTGCTGCTCGAGCACCTCGCGCAGGCGGGCCGCGAGCGCGGGTTCACGGAGTTCGCCGCCGAGGTCCTGCCCGAGAACGTCCGCATGCTGCAGGTCTTCCGCGAGATGGGCTACACCATCAGCGGCACGCTCGAGGACGGCGTGCAGCGCCTGACCTTCGAGATCAACCCGACGGACTCGGCGCTGGGCGTCATGCGCTCGCGCGAGCAGCGCGCCGAGGCGGCCTCGATCTCGCGCATCTTCGAGGCCCGCAGCGTCGCGGTCGTCGGTGCCAGTCGCCGCCAGGACTCGATCGGCCAGGCGATGGTGCGCAACCTCGTCCTGGGCGACTACGGCGGCACCGTCTACGCGGTGAACTCCGGGGCCGAGGCCGTCTCGGGCCTCACGGCCTACCCGACGGTGCGCGACATCCCCGGCGAGGTCGAGATCGCGATCGTCGCCGTCCCGGCCGAGCACGTCAACGACGTCGTCCTCGACTGCGCCGCCAAGGGCGTGCACGGGCTCGTCGTCATCTCGGCGGGCTTCGCCGAGGAGGGAGCCGAGGGCCGCGCGCGCCAGCAGGAGCTGCTGCACCTGTGCCGCACCCACGGCCTGCGCCTGATCGGGCCGAACTGCCTGGGCATCATCAACACGGCCGCCGACGTCCAGCTCAACGCCTCCCTGTCGTCCACGATGCCGCCCCCGGGACGCGTCGGGTTCTTCTGCCAGTCCGGTGCGCTCGGCTCGGCGATCCTCGAGACCGTCGCGGCGCGGGGCCTGGGCCTGTCCACGTTCGTCTCGGCCGGCAACCGCGCCGACGTCTCGGGCAACGACCTCCTGCAGTACTGGCAGCAGGACGACAGCACCGAGGTCGTGCTGCTGTACCTGGAGTCGATCGGCAACCCGCGCAAGTTCTCGCGGCTGGCCCGTCGGGTCTCCGAGGTCAAGCCGGTCGTGGCGGTCAAGTCGGGTCGCTCGACGCAGGGCGTGCCCGTCGGCCACACCGTGCGACGCACCTCGGCGCCCCAGCAGGCGGTCGACGCGATGTTCCGCCAGGCGGGCGTCATCCAGGTCGACAACCTCGAGGAGATGTTCGACGTCGCCCAGCTGCTCGCGCACCAGCCGCTGCCGCGCGGCAACCGGATCGCGGTCGTGGGCAACTCCGACGCCGTGGCCCTGATCGTCACCGACGCGGCGAAGTCCCAGGGCCTGCAGGTCGCGCCGCCCATCTCGCTGGGTGCCAATGCCGGGGCCGAGGAGTTCGAGGTCGCCATCGAGGCCGCCGTCGCGCGCCCCGACGTCGACGCACTCGTGTGCGTGTACACGCCGCCGATCTCGACCGACAGCGACGCGGTCGCCAACGTGCTGGCGGCCATCGGCGAGCAGTCCGACAAGCCGATCGTCTCCACGTTCCTGGCCAGCAAGGGCATCCCCGTGCTGCTGCGCGTCCCCGACCTGCAGGGCGGCTCGGCGGGCCACGGCTCGGTGCCGTCGTACGCCGCGCCCGAGTCCGCGGTCAAGGCACTGGCCCGCGCCGTCAACTATGCCGAGTGGGCCGCCCGTGACCACGGCGAGTACCACGTCGCCGCGGAGCACCGCTCGGGCGACGCCAAGGCGCTGATCCGCGACATCCTCACGATCGCGCCCCGCGGCGCCGTGCTGTCCACCGAGCAGGTCCACTACCTGCTGTCCTGCTACGGCATCGACCTGTGGACCTGGATCAACGTGCACAGCAAGGAGGAGGCGATCGCGGCCGGCGAGAGCCTCGGCTGGGACGTCGTCCTCAAGGCCGGCAGCGAGCACCTGCGCGCCCGCCCCGACCTCGACCACATCTGGCGCGAGATCCACGACGCCGAGGACATGGGCGAGGCCTGGGACGCGATGATGACGTGGAGCGGCATCCGGCCCGACACCACGTTCTTCGTCCAGCGATCGGCACCGCGTGGCGTGGGGGTCGCCTTCCGCGCGACCGAGGACCGCCTGTTCGGCCCGCTCGTGTCGTTCGGCATCGCCGGTGCGCCGAGCGAGCTGCTCGAGGACCGCAGCTACGGCATCCCGCCGCTGACCGACGTCGATGCGCGCGCCATGATCAGCGGGATCCGCGCGGCGCCGCTGCTGTACGGCTACCGCGGCAGCGAGGCGGTCGACGTCGAGGCACTCGAGGACATCGTGCTGCGCCTCGCCGCGCTCAAGGACGACCTGCCCGAGGTGGTCTCGCTCGACCTCGAGCCCGTGCTGGTCAACCCCGACGGCTACACCGCCCTGAGCGCCCGCGCCAAGGTGATCCCGTCGTCGGACAGCCGGGGCGACTGGTTCGTCCGGCGGCTGAGCCAGCCCGATGCCGCGGCGGATACGCTGGGCCGGTGACGAAGACCCAGGACAGGTCGAAGGCGCTGTTCGCCTCGATCTCACGCAGTGGCTACTACCCCGAGATCGTCTCGGGTGCGTTGCAGGACGCGCTGGCGGGGGAGCCGACCGAGGCGTTCGTCGTCCACCACGAGCCCACGTTCGACCGCGACGAGATCCGCCGCCACATGTCGGTGCTGGTGCTGACTCCGTCGCGGCTGTTGCTCACGCACACCGACGAGCACCCCGGCGACACGTTGCTGCCGAAGCCGTACACGTCCACGTCCGTCGAGGCCGTGCCGCTGTCGCGCGTCGCCGGCGTCGTCGTGACCCGGATGGTGTCGGCCCAGACGCAGCAGCTCGAGGAGGCGCTGCTCACGATCTCGTGGGGCGCCGTCTCGCGCGTCGAGCTCGAGCCCGCCCGCTGCGACGACCCCGAGTGCGAGGCCGACCACGGGTACACGGGCTCGATCAGCGGCGACGACTTCTCGCTGCGCCTGAGCGCCGCGGCCGAGGGCGGCGCGGCCGTCGAGGGACTGCTCGAGTTCGCCCGAGCCCTCACCGCCGCGACCACGGTCACCGCGACTCGATGACGACGTCACGCGCAGGGATCCACGAGATCCTGACCTCGACGGGTGCCGCGCTGGGCGCCACGGGGTTCACCGACGTCCTGGGTCTGCCGCGCGCGGACCGCTACGTCGTGCTCGTCGTCGACGGGATGGGGCTCGACCTCGTGCGCGAGCACGCCGAGCTGGCCCCGCACCTGTCGTCCCTGCCGAATGTCGAGGGCGTCCTGGCGGGCGTCCCGTCCACCACGTCGGTCAGCCTCACGTCGCTGGGCACGGGCCTGCGCGCCGGTCAGCACGGGATGGCGGGCTACACGTGCCGCATCCCGGGCACCTCGCGCTTCCTCAACACCCTCGCCTGGGACAAGCGGATCGATCCGCGGGAGTGGCAGCCGCACCGCAACGTCCTGCAGCAGCTGGCCGACGACGACATCGAGGTCACGGTCGTCAACGACCCGGACTTCGAGAACAGCGGGCTGACTCTCTGCGGTCAGCGCGGGGTGCCGTTCGTCGGCGCCAAGCGGGCGTGGGACCGTCTCGCGGCCGTCGTCGAGGCGGTCGAGCGCAGCGACCGTGCCCTCGTCTACGCCTACGAGCCCGCGCTCGACCACATGGGACACGGCAAGGGCGTCGACTCCGACGAGTGGCGTACGACGCTGACCCAGATCGACCGCGACGTCGCGGACCTGCGCGCGGCGCTGCCCGCCGACGTCGTGCTGGTCGTCACCGCCGACCACGGGATGGTCGACGTGCCGGTCGAGAACCGGTTCGACCTCGTCGACCATCCGCGGCTGCGCGACGACGTCGTGCTGGTCGCCGGTGAGGCACGCTTCCGCCACGTGCACACCAGCTCGGGGTCCGAGCGCGCCGTGGCCAAGCGCTGGCGCAAGGCCCTGGGCGAGCGCGCCGAGGTGCGCCTGCGCGAGGATGCCGAGGAGTGGTTCGGACCGCTCGACCCGCGAGTCCGCGGGCGCTTCGGCGACGTCGTCGTCGCGGCCCTCGACGACTTCGCGGTCTTCGCGTCCGACGTGTTCGCGATCGAGCTGGCGTTGCGCGGTTTCCACGGGTCGATCACGGGGCGCGAGCGACGGATTCCCGTCCTCGTCGCCGCGCGCTGAGGCAGGCCGCGGTGGCAGAGCTCGTCTTCTACTCCGGCACCATGGACTCGGGCAAGAGCACGCTCGCGCTGCAGCTCGACCACAACCACCGCGCGCGCGGCCGGGTCGGTCGGATCTACTCGTCCCACGACCGCGCCGGCGAGGCCGTCCTGTCCAGCCGCCTGGGGCTGGCGACGCCTGCCGTCGAGGTCTCGAACGACCTCAACTTCTGGGACGACGTCGTCGGCGAGCTGACCTCGGGCGGCCGGGTCGACTACCTCGTGTGCGACGAGGCGCAGTTCTACACGCCCGACCAGATCGACCAGTTGGCGAAGGTGGCCGACGAGCTCGCGATCGACGTCTTCTGCTTCGGCATCCTGACCGACTTCCGCACCCGCCTGTTCAGTGGCTCGCTGCGCCTGGTCGAGCTGGCGGACCGCGTCCTGACCCTGCAGGTCGAGGCGCTGTGCTGGTGCGGGGCGCGGGCGACCCACAACGCCCGGACCGAGGACGGCGAGATGGTCACCGAGGGCGAGGTCATCGTCGTGGGTGACGTCGAGGACCCGGATCGCCCGACCCCGCAGGTCGGGTACGAGGTCCTGTGCCGTCGGCACCACCGCAAGCGGATGACCGCAGCGCGGGCCCAGGCCGGCGCGCTGTCGCCGGACGTCCTGCCGTTCGACTGAGAGCGCGCCGCGCGGCTCAGTCCGACGAGCCGCCGAACATGATCTCGTCCCAGCTGGGCACCGAGCGGCGCGAGTGCTTCTTGCGCGGCTTCGGGGTGTCGGGGACCGCGACCCGCTCCTCGAGGGCCTGGTCCTCGTGGTCGTCGACGACCTCGGCGGCGGGCTCCTCGAAGACGGCCTGCTCCATGGCGCGACGATCGCGCGCCTCCTTGATCGAGCGGACCAGGGGAGCGGTGTCGATCGGGTCCTCGTCGGCGACCGTGCCGCCGAAGGCCTCGGGGGCGTCGGTCACGAGGTCGGCCAGCGCCATGTCGTGCTGGTCCTGCGTCGCGAGGTCACCGACGAGGCTGCGGGCAGCGTCGTCGTCGGCGATGACGTAGCGGCTCTTGGGGTCGTACAGGAAGCCGGCGGTGCCGTCCTCGAGGTCGACCTGGACGGTCCAGCGACCGTCCTCGCGGCGCCATGCGTCCCACGTGGCGTCCTCGGGCTTGATGCCACGCTCGGCCAGGGCCGCGTCGGCCAGGTCCGAGAGCGCGACGGCGGCGCCGCCGACGTGCTTGCGGCGCACGGAGGTGGCGCGGGCCGACTGGGCCATCCATTCGCGCTCGGCGATGACGGGCACCGCGAAGCCGTGCACGCGCTCGACCGTGATGCCGGCCGCCTCGGCGACCTCCTCGACCGATTCGCCGCGACGAATGCGGATCTGGATGTCTCGGGGGGTGAGCGAACTCTCCATCGGAATCTCCATCTGTCCGGAACGGCTCGACGCCACGGGAGTGCGGTCGACCAAGGACGTGAGCCGGCGATCGATGCTGAGCCGGAACCGTTCTCCGGTGGTTGCGTCGCGAGCGACGAGGAAGCGTCCGTCGTCACTGAGTCCCACGGTTGCGAGTTCCCGCATGTTCGAGCCTCCCCGTGTCTCTGCTGCCACCGACTTCGATGCTAGTGAAGGCCCGGTCGAATCGCGGTAGACGCGCCGGTGTCGGTCCGGCGGGTCGCGAAACTCGGGTGTGATCCGTACCGCTGCGGCCGTGCCCGCGGGTCGCGCCTCAGGCATCGGCGGGAGCGGGCTCGCGGTACAGCAGGGCGACGGCGGTGACCATCAGCGCCGCCGCGACGGGCAGGACGAAGCCGGCCTCCACGGACAGGTGGTCGACCAGATAGCCGGCCACCGCGGCGCCCAGCGCCGTCCCGGCGGACATCCCGGTCGTGGTCCAGGTCAGGGCCTCTGTCAGGCGGGTGCCCGGGACGGTCAGCTCCACGAGGTGGACCGCGGTGATCAGCGTGGGTGACAGCGTCAGCCCCGCCAGCAGGAAGAACACCGCGAGCCACACCGTGTTCGGCGCGAACGGCAGGGGAGCGAGGAACACGGCCAGTCCCACGGCACCGATCCGGAGCCGTCGGATCGGGTCGGCCGGCGGCGGCATGGCACCGATGGCGAGACCGGCCGCGAGGCTGCCGGCCGAGAAGATCGCCAGCACGACTCCGGCCGCGCCCGGCTGGCCCTCGCGCTCGGTGAAGGCCACGATGAGGACCTCGTTCGCCCCGAACAGGACGCCCAGCCCGCCCGCGGCCACGACCAGGGGGCCGAGCAGGCCCCAGGGCAGCGGCACCCGCGGCCCGGCACCCCGTGCCGTGTGGGGCGGTTGGGTGGCC
>NZ_DAMDLR010000004.1:0-92038 GCF_032084975.1 Aeromicrobium sp. | reverse complement strand
GCGATCGGCCGACGGCTCGGTCGCCGACCATCTCGACCGGGGCCGGGCCGGCGTCCAGCGCGTGCCCGGCAAGCACGGCGCCCACCCGACCGCCGTCGAGGGCGTCTTCGTCTCGATCGATGACACCCCCGGCGAGCTCTCCCGCCTGTTCGCCGACATCGGCGACGCGGGGGTCAACATCGAGGACATGCGCATCGACCACGAGCTCGGCCGAATGGTCGGCGTGGTCGAGGTCGTCGTCCGCGTCGGCGTCGCCGACGACCTGCACACCGCACTGACCGAACGCGGCTGGGCCGCGTTCCGCTGAGGAGACCTTCGTGACCCACGTCATCGCCATCGACGGGCCCTCGGGCTCGGGCAAGTCCAGCACCTCGCGCGGGGTGGCCTCCACGCTGGGGTACGCCTACCTCGACACGGGCGCGATGTACCGCGCGATGACGTGGGCGATGCTGCAGCGCGGCGTCGACGTGCACGACGCGGAGGCGGTCGCCTCCGCCTCGGCCGAGGTCGTGCTGGCCTCGGGCACCGACCCGCAGCATCCGACCATCGAGGCCGACGGAGTCGACGTCTCCGAGCCGATCCGCGGCGACGAGGTCACGGGTGCGGTCAGTCCCGTCGCGACCGTCCCGGAGGTGCGCCGGCAGCTGGTCGACCTGCAGCGCAAGCTGATCGCCGAGGCCGTGGGCGGCATCGTCGTGGAGGGCCGCGACATCGGAACGGTCGTCGCTCCCGACGCCTCCCTGAAGGTCTACCTCGTCGCCGATCCCGTCGCCCGTGCACGCCGCCGGGCGCTCGAGTTGGGCGTCGAGGACGCCGAGGCGATGCGCGAGGCGCTGGCCCGCCGCGACGCGATCGACTCGAACCGCAAGACCGCTCCGCTGGCCCAGGCCGAGGACGCGATCGTCGTCGACGGCACGGACATGACGCTCGACGAGGTCATCGACCGCATCGTCGCCCTCGCGCAGCGCTGACACGGGTTGGAGTGCGGGCGCCACGTCTGGCAGAATGGGTGATTGCGTCCGGAATCGGTGGGCCCTCTCTCCCGCCGCGCCCGGCCCTCGACGATGACCGGCATGCCCCACACGCCGGGTCGGACTCACCCACAGATCGATACATCAAGGAGACACCACACTCGTGGCAGTCAAGATTCGCCTCAAGCGGATGGGCAAGATCCGCACGCCTTTCTACCGCATCGTCGTCGCCGACAGCCGCACCAAGCGTGACGGCCGCGTGATCGAGGAGATCGGCACGTACAACCCCAAGACGGAGCCGTCGACGATCCACGTCGACAGCGAGCGCGCGCAGTACTGGCTCGGCGTCGGCGCCCAGCCGACCGAGTCCGTCGCGGCGATCCTCAAGCTCACCGGTGACATCGGTGGCCAGAGCACCCTCAAGCAGCCCGAGCCCAAGGCCGACAAGGCCGAGGCGTTCCAGGCCGCCCTGAAGGAGCTGCACGCCGAGCCCAAGAAGTCCGCCACCACCAAGTCCAAGAAGGACAAGGCCCAGGACAAGGCTGACGAGACGCCCGCCGAGGAGCCCAAGGCCGAGGAGACCCCGGCCGAGGAGCCCAAGGCTGACGACGCCAAGGCTGACGACGCGAAGGCTGACGAGGCCTGATCGTGGCCGCTCCCATGCAGGAGGTCGTCGAGCACCTCGTCGCCGGCATCGTCGAACATCCCGACGAGGTCACGGTCCGCACCAAGCAGACCCGCCAGGGCGAGCTGTTCGAGGTTCGCGTGAACCCGAACGACCTCGGCAAGGTCATCGGCCGCCAGGGTCGTACGGCCACGGCGATCCGCACCGTCGCGTCGGCCATCGCCGGACGCGGCGGCGCGCGGATCGACTTCGTGGACGTCGACCGTCGCCGCTGATCTGATGCGTGTCGTCGTCGGCCGTATCGGCCGTGCCCATGGCATCCGTGGCGACCTCTCCGTCGATCCCAGGACCGACGAGCCCGAACGGCGCTTCGCGCCGGGCTCGTCGGTCCTGTGTCGTGACGGGGTGCTGACGATCGCGGCCGCCCGCGAGCACTCGGGCAAGCTGCTCGTGACGTTCGCCGAGGTCCCGGACCGCACCGCCGCCGAGCAGTTGCACGGCGCGCTGCTCGAGATCGAGATCGATCCCGACGAGGTCCCCGACGAGGACGACGCCTTCTACGACCACCAGCTCGAAGGGCTGAAGGTCATGGTCGACGGCACCGAGCGCGGCACCGTGCTCGAGGTGCTGCACCTGCCCGCCCACGACTCGCTGCTGCTCGCCGTCGACGGCCGCCGCGTCCAGGTCCCGTTCGTCGAGGCGCTCGTGCCCGAGGTCGACCTCGAGTCCGGCACCGTGACGGTGGCCGACCGGCCGGGCCTGCTGAACCCCGAAGAAGCCGACGAGGTCCGCTAGTGCGCATCGACGCGCTGTCGATCTTCCCCGACTACTTCGCTCCGCTGGACCTGTCGCTGCCGGGCAAGGCGCGACGCTCCGGCCTCATCGACTTCCGCGCGCACGACCTGCGCGACTGGACCCACGACCGTCACCGCACGGTCGACGACACTCCCTACGGCGGCGGCGCGGGCATGGTCATGCGCCCCGAGCCGTGGGGTGAGGCGCTCGACGCCGTCTGCTCCGACACCGCCGTCGTGATCGTGCCGACGCCCTCGGGCAAGCCCTTCGTGCACGAGGACGCCGTGCGCCTGTCGCGTGCCGAGCACCTCGTGTTCGCGTGCGGTCGGTACGAGGGCATCGACCAGCGCGTCCTCGACCACGCCGCCGACCGGTGGCAGGTCCGGGAGATCTCGCTGGGCGACTTCGTGGTCAACGGGGGAGAGGTCGCCGCACTCGCGATCATCGAGGCCGTCGTGCGGCTGCTCCCGGGCTTCATGGGCAACCCCGAGTCGCTCACCGAGGAGTCCCACGCCGACGGGCTGCTCGAGTACCCCGTCTACACCAAGCCGGCGCAGTGGCGCGGGCTCGACGTCCCGGACGTGCTGCTCTCGGGCGACCACGGGCGGATCGCCACGTGGCGTCGCGAGCAGTCGCAGCTGCGAACGCAGCAGCGTCGCCCCGATTTAACGGGCGACGACCTCAGGTAACACGCTCGTAACGGCTGGGGTGCCGCCGCGTAATCGCGGCTGAGCAGTATCGGTGACGCGCCGCGGCAAGGGAGCCCGGGCGCTTCCCACCGTTACCTATGCGAAGAGGTTGATATGGAACCCGGGACGATCTGGCTGCTGATCTGCGCAGCCCTTGTTCTCTTCATGACGCCGGGCCTGGCGTTCTTCTACGGCGGCCTCGTCAAGGCCCAGAGCGTCATCTCGATGATGATGCTGAGCTTCGGCGCCATGGGCCTGGTCTTCGTGCTGTGGATCCTCTACGGGTCCAACATGACGGCCATCGGCGACGGCGACTGGATCTCGGGCTGGCTCGGCAACCCGTTCGCCGACTTCGCGATGCAGGACATGGCCACGGGTGACGGCGCGTCCTCGCTGGCCGGTGTCGCCTTCGCGGGCACCTTCGCCGTCATCACGACGGCCCTGATCTCAGGCGCGGTGGCCGACCGTGCCCGCTTCTTCCCCTGGATGCTCTTCGCCGGCCTGTGGGCGACGATCGTCTACTTCCCATCGCAGGGCTGGGTCTGGGGCCTCGACGCCGAGGGCGAGCTCTCCGGCTGGATCGGCAAGCTGACGATCGGTGACGCCGCCCCGATCGACTGGGCGGGTGGCACGGTCGTGCACATCAGTGCCGGTGCCGCGGCCCTCGCCCTGGCGCTCGTCCTGGGCAAGCGTGCCGCGGGCTTCAGCAAGGAGTCCGCCGAGCCGCACAACGTGCCGCTCGTCCTGATCGGCGCCGCGATCCTGTGGTTCGGCTGGTTCGGCTTCAACACCGGCGCGGCCACCGACGGCAACACGGGCGCGCTGATCTTCCTCAACACGATCGCCGCCCCCGCTGCCGGAGTCATCGGATACATCGTCGTCGAGCACTTCAAGGACGGGAAGCCTACCGCCGTCGGTGCCGCCTCGGGCATCGTCGCGGGCCTCGTGGCCATCACGCCGGCCTGCGCCAACCTGACGCCGTTCTGGGCGATCGTCCTGGGCCTCGTGGCCGGTGCGGTCTGCTGCTTCGCGATCGACCTCAAGTACAAGCTGGGCTACGACGACTCGCTCGACGTGGTCGGCCTGCACCTGGTCGCCGGCCTGCTCGGCTGCCTGTACCTGGGCTTCTTCGCCACGGACACGGGCCTGTTCACCGGCGGTGACCTGGACCAGCTGATCGCCCAGATCATCCCGACGGTCGCCGTCGCGGTGTTCTCCTTCGCGGTGGCCTTCGGCCTCGGCAAGGCGATCGACGCCACGGTGGGCTTCCGCGTGACCGAGGAGGAGGAGGTCGCCGGACTGGACAACGTCCTGCACGGCGGCGCCGCCTACAAGTTCGACTGACCGAGCGCCAAGCACCGCCCCGTCCCCGATTTCCTCGGGGGCGGGGCGTTGTGTCATCATTGGCTGTTGGTGCCGGACGACTCTGCCATGAGGGAGTCCCGAACAGCGCCACCCGAAACTTCCAGCAACACCGACATCCGCAGGTGACTCGTGGCACCGGCGAGGAGACCATCATGACGAACGTCATCGACCAGATCGCCGCCCAGAGCAAGCGCGACGACATCCCCGAGTTCCGTGCGGGCGACACCCTCAAGGTGCACGTCAACATCGTCGAGGGCAACCGCTCGCGTGTCCAGATGTTCCAGGGCGTCTGCATCAAGGTGCAGGGCTCGGGCATCGGCCGCACCTTCACCGTCCGCAAGGTGAGCTTCGGCGTCGGCGTCGAGCGTACGTTCCCGGTCCACTCGCCCGTGATCGACAAGATCGAGGTCGCCACCCGTGGCGACGTCCGTCGCGCGAAGCTGTACTACCTGCGCAGCCTGCGCGGCAAGGCCGCCAAGATCAAGGAGAAGCGCGACATCTGATCGCCCCTCCTCGACGCCCCCGCTCCGGATCCGGAGCGGGGGCGTCGTCGTCCACCGCTAGGCTCTGCGCGTGACCGACGAGCGCCGCACGCGAAGGCGTCGCCTGCCGTGGTGGCTCGACGTCCCGGTGGGGCTCGCGGTGGCCCTCGCCATCGCCCTCGTGGTGACCACGTTCGTCGCGCAGGCCTTCGTCATCCCGTCGGGGTCGATGACGCCCACGCTCGTGAAGGGCGACCGGATCGTCGTGCAGAAATGGTCCGGTTCGCCCGAGCGCGGGGACATCGTGGTGTTCCGGGACCCGGGCGGGTGGCTCGACCAACCCACCGATCCCACGCCGGTGGTCCGTGCCCTGCAGGTCGTCGGCCTGTCGCCCGAGGGCGGGCACCTGGTCAAGCGGGTGATCGGCGTCGCGGGCGACGAGGTGCGCTGCTGCGACGCCCGGGGGCGCACCCTGGTCAACGGCACCGCGCTCGACGAGCCGTACCTGGCCGACCCGGCGGCCAACGGCGTGCCGACGTTCCAGGCGACGGTCCCGCGGGGGCGCGTGTGGGTGCAGGGCGACAATCGGGGCGACTCCGAGGACTCGCGACTGCAGATGGACAGCCCCAGCGGCGGCTTCGTCCCGGTCGACCTCGTGGTCGGTCGGGTGTGGGCCCGGATCTGGCCGCTCGACCGTTTCGGAGCCCCGGAGTCGACCGTGGCGTTCGAGGACGTGCCGGCCCCCGGTCGCGACTGAGTCCTGCGTCGATGGACGGGGGCGAGGGGCTAGGCTCTTCGGGTGTCCGAGGAGAAGCGCCAGTTGCCGTTGTGGCAGGAGTCCATTCTTCTCGTGGCGACGGCCCTCGTCCTGGCCCTCATCGTCAAGACGTTCTTCTTCCAGGCCTTCTACATCCCGTCGGACTCGATGGTCCCGACGATGGTCAAGGACGACAAGCTCCTCGTGCAGAAGTGGTCGTACTGGGGCGGCGGGCCCGAGCGGGGCGACATCGTCGTGTTCCGCGACCCCGGGAACTGGCTGGGAGCCGACGAGTCCGACGACGGTGGCAACCCGGTGCAGGGCGCACTCGAGCTCGTGGGGCTCTTCCCGTCCGGTGACCACCTCATCAAGCGCGTGATCGGCACCGGCGGCGACACCGTCAAGTGCTGCGACGACCAGGGCCGCACGACCGTCAACGGCGCGTCCGTGGACGAGCCCTACCTCAACGACCAGGACGTGAACTCCGACCAGACCTTCGAGGTCGAGGTCCCGAAGGGCTACCTGTGGGTGCAGGGCGACAACCGCGGCAACTCGGCCGACTCGCGCGCCCACCTGGGACAGCCCGGCGGCGGGTTCATCGCCGAGGACGATGTCGTGGGCAAGGCGTGGCTGCGGGTCTGGCCGGTCGGTCGATTCGGCTTGATCCCGGGCACCGACGCGTTCGACGAGGTGCCATGAGCACCGCGCCGTCGCTGCGGATCGAGCGCCGGCTCCTGCGGGAGGGGCGCACGGCCCTCGCCTGCGCCGACGAGGTCGGACGCGGCGCGCTGTGCGGACCGGTCACGATCGGCATGGTCCTGGTGACCGAGCAGACCCGCACCGCACCGCAGGGGGTGCGCGACAGCAAGCTGCTGACGCCGGCCGCGCGTGAGGCGCTCGTGCCGAAGATCCGTCGCTGGGCGCCGGTCCACGGCGTGGGCCACGCGAGCCCGGCCGAGATCGACCAGTACGGGATCATCGCCGCCATGCGGCTGGCCGGCCACCGGGCACTGGCCCAACTGTCCGTGCGACCCGACGCGGTCCTGCTGGACGGCAACCACGACTACCTGAGCGTGCCCGAGCAGTCCGCGCTGTTCGGCCCACCGGGCCTGTCGGACGACGTCCCGGCGGTCACGACGATGATCAAGGCCGACATGCGCTGCGCCGCCGTCGCGGCGGCCAGCATCCTGGCCAAGACGACGCGCGACGCGATGATGGTCGACCTGGCGAAGGAGCATCCCCAGTACGGCTGGGAGCTCAACAAGGGCTACTCGGCGCCTGAGCACATCGCGGCGCTGGCCGAGCACGGTCCGTGCGACCATCACCGTCGCTCGTGGTCGCTGCCGGGCTGCGAACCGCGGGGCGACGCGGCGGTTACGATGGCCGACACGACGACGCGTGAGGTGGTGGCCGGGTGAGCGCCGAGGACCTGGAGCGGTACGAGAACGAGATGGAGCTCGCGCTCTACCGTGAGTACCGCGACGTCGTCTCGATCTTCAAGTACGTCGTCGAGACCGATCGGCGGCTGTACCTGTGCAACGCGGTCGACGTGAAGGTGCGCTCCGAGTCCGGTGACGCGTACTTCGAAGTCACGATGGCGGATGCGTGGGTGTGGGACATCTACCGCCCGGCGCGCTTCGCGAAGAACGTCAAGGTGCTGACGTTCAAGGACGTCAACGTCGAGGAGCTGCAGGACTCCGACGTCAAGCTCCCCGACTGAGCCTCGCCCGATGTCCACACCCACCGCGCCCGCCGACGGAGTGCGGGTGTTCGGCCACGTCCTGGTCAACACCCTCGTCGCGAACGTCACCACGAGCTTCCTGTGGTTCGCGCTGACCTTCTGGGTCTACCTCGAGACGCGCTCGGTGCTCGCGACCGGAGTGGTCGGCGGCGCCTACATGCTGATGTTGGCGTTCTTCGCGATGCTCTTCGGCACGATCGTCGACCGTCATCGCAAGCGCGACGTGCTGGTCGGCTCGAGCGTCGTGACGATGGCGTCGTTCGCGCTCGCGGGCCTGCTGTACGTCGTGGTCGGGCCCGGTGCGATCGTCCACATGTCGGGGCCGTGGTTCTGGCTGTTCGCCGGCATCGTCCTGTTCGGCTCCGTCGTCGAGAGCATGCGCAACATCGCGCTCTCGACACTCGTGACGCTGTTGATCCCCGACGGCAGGCGCGACCGCGCGAACGGCCTGGTGGGGACGGTCCAGGGGTTGGCGTTCATCGTCACGAGCGTGTTCAGTGGCTTGGCGATCGGCCAGCTGGGGATGGGCTGGACGCTCGTCATCGCGAACGTCCTCACGGTCTGCACGATGCTGCACCTGTTCTTCGTGCACGTGCCCGAGGAGCGTCCGGAGGCCGTGGGGGAGTCTGCTCCGAGGGTCGACGTCCGCGGCGCGCTGACGGCCATCGGGCTGGTGCCCGGCCTGTTCGCGCTCATCATCTTCACGACGTTCAACAACCTGATCTCGGGCGTCTTCATGGCGCTGATGGATCCGTACGGCCTGACGCTGTTCAGCGTGGAGTGGTGGGGGATCGTCTTCGGCATCGGCTCGACCGGGTTCATCCTCGGCGGCCTCATCATCGCGCGGTGGGGCCTGGGCTCGAATCCGGTGCGGACGATGCTGTGGGTCGTCGTCGCGATGGGCATCCTGAACGCGACGTTCACGATCCGCGAGTGGGAGTGGCTGTGCGTGCTCGGCATCTGGCTGTTCCTGCTGATGATCCCCGCGGTCGAGGCCGCCGAGCAGACCGTCATCCAGCGGGTCGTGCCGTTCGCCAGCCAGGGGCGGGTGTTCGGCTTCGCGCAGGCCTTCGAGTCGGCCGCAGCCCCGGTGACGGCGTTCCTGATCGCGCCGATCGCCGAGTTCTGGGTGATTCCGTACCTGGACTCGGACGCCGGTGCCGACCAGTGGGCGTGGCTCGTCGGTCGCGGGGACGCGCGCGGCATCGCGCTCGTGTTCTTCTTCGCGGGGATGATCATGGTCTTCGCTGCGCTGGCGGTGTTCGGGACCCGCTCGTACCGGCTGCTCTCGGACCAGTACCGGTCATCGGCGCCCGATCCGGCGGCTGCACAGGACCCCGGATTTGGGTCGACCGAAACCGTCCGGTAATGTTGCTCTTGCAACGCGGGGTGGAGCAGTTCGGTAGCTCGCTGGGCTCATAACCCAGAGGTCGCAGGTTCAAATCCTGCCCCCGCTACGAAGAAAGTCCAGGTCAACCACAGGTTGACCTGGACTTTTGCTTTGGGGGCAAACATGCGATCCCATCGTTTACCCATCACATTGACTGGGTCCGGCAGGCCGAGATCGACGCCGGCGCTCGACCCGGCACCACCTCGGCGGAGGCCGAGCGGATCGCGCTCCGCCAGGCCAGACCGACATCTCATTCTCGTGGCCGCTGGCTTGGATACCGCGTCCAGCAGGATGCGTTGGAATGGGCAACGATGGGAAGCGTCGGGAAAGGTCCCGATTTCTTCCACGGGTCGCAGGTTCAAATCCTGCCCTCGCTATCGACACGATCAGGCCCGGCATCCAACAGATTTCCGGGCCTGGTCGTTCTCGGGACTCGATCGACTGCACGTTTCGAATTCCAGCCCGATGCACGACAGTGCGAACTATCGCGGCGTCGCCCCAGTCACGTGCTCTGCGTTTCGCTCTCCCTGATCAAGAAGGGCCACGCCGATGAGCACCATGACGAGCATTCCGCTGACCAGTAGGGCAGGGACAGGGAGGCTGCCGGAGAGGAGCCCGACCGCCACGCAGATGAGACCTGCGATCAGTCGGGTGTGGCCGACACGACGGGACGCACGCAGTTGTAGAGCGAATTGCGCGAGAAGGAACAGAGCTGGTCCCGCGACGACGGTCGTCAGTTCGGCGCGGTCCAGCCGGTCCCATGGGTGGGCGATCACGAGCTCGTCACCCACGGCCGTCAGGAGAATCGCGGCCACGATCAGGACGTGACCGTACGTGTAGATGTCCCTCGCCCGACTCGTGCGACTCGCTTCACCGGCGAGGGAACGCTCGCTGAGCTCGCGGGTAGAGATGAAGTACAGCCACCACAGGGCCGCGGTTCCGGCAAAGGAGCTGACGAACGCGGCGACGGTTCCGGTGTTCAATTCAAGCTTGGCGGCGGCGGACCCCGTCAGGATGATCGTCTCGCCGAGTGCAGCGATCACGAAGAGCCCGAATCGCTCGGCGAAATGGCCGGTGGCGAGGCGCCAGGAGCCTGCAGCCAGCCTCGGCCGCCCGGGGAGCGGGAACAGAACGAGGGGGGCTGTGTAATCGAGGGCGAGCGCCATGAGCCAGAACCAGGCCCTGGGTGCCCCCTCGACCAGCCCGCCACCGATCCAGAACACGCCGGCCATGAGGAACCACACGAGAATGCGTCCTGCTTGCCCTCGTTCGATGCTCCCACGGCCGGCCGCCACGAACGCGAGGAAAGCATGGCGACCCACCTGGATGGCGAGATAGGCCACGGCGAAGAGCAGTCCGCGGTCGTCGAAAGCGTGCGGGATCGCGATGGCCATCAGCAGACTGCCGAACATCAGCGCGAACAGCAGGAGGCGGACGGGATTGGTCTCCGGGTTGAGCTCATTCGTGGCCCACGTCGTGTAGTTCCAGGACCACCACACTGCCAGCAGGACGATCGTCGCCTGGCCTGCTCCTGCCCAGGTGAGGTGTCCCAGAAGGAGATGCGATACCTGAGTGATCGAGAAGACGAACACCAAGTCGTAGAAGAGCTCCAAGGTCGCGGCGCGTTGAGTCTCAGCACCACCACGACGCCGGAGCCGTCTGCTCACTACACCGGAGTCCCAGCCCGATCGATCACGGTTCCAACAGGCTCCTCGGGACCGAGTGGCGGCGACTGCTCGTGGCAGCTCGAGCGGTTCCTCACGGTTGAGCTGAGTCACGGGATCTCCATTCGGTGACGTGTGGAAGGCGTGGGCGCGGCCCGCGCTTCGGGTCGCGGACCGCGTCCATCGGGTGCGGTGACTTGAGAGAACTGCCTTCAGGTGAGCGACGGCGGCGGGAAGAACGCCAACTGTGCCTCCATTGCGCGGAGTGGGAAGCGGTGATCTGCGCACGGTCCTCCTCGCTCGTCGTGTACTGGTCCCAGAACAACTTCATGCCGTCGAGGGCGAGGAAGCATCCCTCCTTGGACGGGTGCGATCCTGTTCGAGGCGAGGGCGCCCGCCGCGAACTGGGAATGAGGATTCCTCGGAGCCCGAGCCGCCCGCTCACCACGGCACGGTTCCTTCTCGATCGGTCACGGTTCCGGTGGGCGTCGCCGGACCGAGCGTGGCGACTCGTACGGCCGCCTCGGCCCCTTCTGCGACGCTGTGCCCGACATGACCCGTGAAGTCCGTTGCGGTCTGCCCGGGGTCGACCGCGTTGAAGCGGACGTCCGGGATCGTCTTCGCGTACTGCGTGGTGAGCATCGTCACCGCGCTCTTGGACGAGCCGTAGGCGGCGAGTGGGTACCGAGACTCCACCCGGGCAGGATCCTGCGTCAACGCGAATGAGCCCATGCCGCTGGTGACGTTGACCACCGAGGGATTGCTACCTGCTCGAAGCAGCGGGAGGAATGCGTGCGTGACCCGGACGAGTCCGAACACGTTGGTCTCGTAGACATCGCGCAGGTGGTCCGCTGTCATGTGCTCCGGTGCCGTGACCTCGCCGAGGATTCCGGCGTTGTTGATGAGGACATCGAGGTGCCCGACGCGTTCGTGCAGCGTGGCCACGGCAGCGTCGACGGACCCGTCGTCCGTCACGTCCAACTGCACGAAGCGGGCGCCGAGCCGGTCGGCCGCGTCCTGCCCGCTGACCGCATCGCGACCGCCGATCCAGACGTTCTGGCCGACGTCGATGAGACGGCGCGCGATCTCGCGGCCGATCCCGCGGTTCGCGCCGGTGATGAGAGTTGTTGTCATGTGGTCCATCCTCGAAATCGTCGGGGCTCCTCTGTGCGGACCGTCGGTCCCCGCAGATAAGTTACAAGCAGTCGCTGTAACGCAACTAGCCCGAAAGTAGCACCCCCGTTTCGTTACAGTCAAGACGTGTAAACTAACCCGTGGAGTCGAGCAACGGAGGGGTCGAATGTCTGGGGCAAGTACCGGAGAAGGGGCGCCCAGCGGCGCCGGGGGACGGCCACGCGATCCGGCCATCGAAGAGGCGATCATCGAATCGACCCGCATACTGCTCGCAACCAAGGGTTACTCGTCGATGACCATTGGCGACATCGTCGCGGACGCCGGGGTGACCCGCCCGACGTTGTACCGACGATGGGCGAACAAGTACGAGTTGGTGGTGGACGCGCTGCAGCACGGCTTGCGCAAACAACGCGAGGCCTACCCGCCTCTGGACCTTCAGAAGTTGGCGCCGCGGGAAGCGATGGTGGAGGCGGTGCGCCGGCTGGATCCGCGCTATCACAATCCGCGCGCCATGACCTTGCACGGCAACTTTATGGCCGAGGCGGAGCGTGAGCCGGGCCTCCTCCAGCAGATGCGGGAGCACGGGAACCAGCCGCGGTGCGAGGAGCTCGCCGAGGTGCTGCGCGACCTGCAGCGCCGGGGCGCAGTACGTGAGGACGTGGACCTTGACATGATCGTGAGTCTGGCGTTCGGCAGCTACTTCGCCGACTTCAACCGGTACGGACGTGCCGTGCCGACCGACTTCGCCGACCGACTCGTGGCCACCCTGTGGCCGGTTTTGGCCACACCGGACGGGAAAGGTCTCGTCTGACCGAACGGCGTCTCAGGCGTCGACCGTTCGCCGACGTGCCAGCTCTGCCTTCGCGAGCGCGTTCTTGTGCACCTCGTCAGGTCCGTCCGCGAACCGTAGCGTCCGGATGTAGGCGTACGCATTGGCAAGCGGGAAGTCTTGCGAGAGCCCTGCGGCGCCGTGCACTTGCATGGCCTTGTCCAGGATCCACTGGACGGTCGTCGGGGTGGCGATCTTGATGGCCTGGATCTCGGTGTGGGCCCCGCGGTTTCCCACCGTGTCCATCAGCCACGCGGTCTTCAGCACGAGGAGGCGCAGCTGCTCGACCCGCACGCGCGACTCGGCGATCCACTCGCGCACCACGCCCTGCTCCGAGAGCGGCTTGCCGAAGGCAACCCGGCCGTCCGCACGGTCGCACATCAGCTCGATCGCCCTCTCGGCGACACCGATGGCGCGCATGCAGTGATGGATGCGTCCCGGGCCCAGGCGTGCCTGCGCGATCGCGAATCCAGCCCCCTCCTCGGCGATCAGGTTCGTGGCGGGTACGCGCACGTCGGTGAACGACAGCTCGGCGTGACCGCCGTGGTCGTTGTCGCGATAGCCCAGGACCTGCATGCCTCGGTGCACCTCGACGCCCGGTGTGTCCCGCTCCACCAGGACCATGGACTGTTGCCGATGGCGACTGGCGTTCGTGTCCGTCTTGCCCATGACGATGAAGATCCGGGCGTTCGGGTTCATCGCGCCGGTGATCCACCACTTGCGCCCGTTGATGACGTAGTCGTCTCCGTCGCGTTCGATGCTGGTGGCGATGTTGGTCGCATCGGAGGAGGCCACCGCGGGCTCCGTCATCGCAAAGGACGAGCGGATGCGTCCGTCGAGCAACGGCGTGAGCCACGTGGCCTTCTGCTCGGGCGTGCCGAACAGGTTCAGGACCTCCATGTTCCCCGTGTCCGGGGCGGCGCAGTTGAACGTCGGCGGCCCGAGGTGCGGACTGCGTCCCATGATCTCGGCTAGGGGAGCGTATTGCAGGTTGGTCAGTTCGGCACCGTTCACTCCGGGCAGGAAGAGGTTCCACAGCCCTTGGGACCGGGCTCGCGCGCGGAGGTCGTGCAGGATCGGGACCGCGTCCCACGCCCACGGATCGTCGAGCTCGGCCAACTGGTCCTCGAAGACGTGCTCGGCCGGCAGGACATGCTCCTGCATGAACGCTTCGAGAGCAGCGCTGAGCTCTTGGGTGGTGGTGTCGGGTTCGAAGTTCATGACTGATCATCCTGGGAAGAGAGGGGAAGGAACCGAGGTGCGCGGAAGGGCGCGCGCGGGGTCAATGAGGAGAGTCGCGGTCGTGGACGGACCGCAAGGTCGCTCTCGTCGGACGCGGTGTCGGTGCTCACGCCGAGGCGACCTTCTCGGGTCCCGCGTCCGAGGACGCGCTCTCCTGGCGAACCTGAGCCGCGATGTCCGCGCTCATCTGCTTCTTGTCGAACTTGCCGACCCCAGTGCGGGGGAGCCGCTCGACCCACTCGAGGCGCTCCGGCCACTTGAACTTGGCCAGGCCGTGCGACTGGAGGTGGTCCTGCACCATCGACATGGTCAGCGGCGTGTCCACGGCCACGACGAACGCGCAGGCCCGTTCGCCGAGCCGGGCATCGGGCATCGGGACGACGGCCGCCTCCTCGATCCCCGGATGCTCGATCAGCAGGGCCTCGACCTCGGCGGCGCTCACCTTCTCCCCGCCGCGGTTGATGAGGTCCTTGATCCGTCCTTCGATCGCGAGATACGGCCGGCCGTCGTGCATCTGGACTACCACCAGGTCGCCGGTGCGGAAGAAGCCGTCCGATGTGAAGGCGGTGGCGTTGACGTCAGGGGCGCCGTAGTAGCCGTGGAGGGTGTACGGGCCTCGACAGACGAGCTCCCCGATTGATCCTGGTGCGACCTCCTCCTCCGAGGTCGGCTCGAGGACCTTGTACTCGTCCAGCGGCGACAGGGGCGTCCCGATGGTGTGCAGCCGAGCGAGTCGGGGCGAGTTCAGCGCCGTCACCGTGAAGAATCCCTCGCCCATGCCGAACAGCTGTCCGGCCCACGCGCCGTTGCCCTCGATGGCGTCGAAGATCTCCTCGGGGATCTTGCCTCCGGACAGGATCACTCGCCGCAGGCTGCGGGTGGCCCGGGCGAACTCCGGTCGCCCGACGGCCGCGAACATGAAGGGCGCGATCATGATGTCCGTCGCCTGCTCGGCCTCGACGAGGCGCAGGATGTCGTCGGTGTTCGCGCTGCCGAGCACGGCGCACCCGCCGACGGCGTGGGACGCGTGCAGGGTGCACACGGTCCCGGCGTTGTGGACGACGGGGGTGGGACAGTACATCCGCGTGGTCTCGTCCCACCCGAGATACTCGGCGTAGGCGCGTGCGTTGTACCAGTACTCGGCGTGAAGCCGAGGAATGATCTTCGGGACGCCCGTCGTCCCGCCGGAGAGCTGGAACACGGCGACGTCGTCGGGATCGATGTGTGCCTGCCTCGCGTCCACGGCCGAGCGTGCCTGTGAGGGGGAGGCGCCTTCGGTCAGGTCCTCGATCCGCCACTCGCCGGGAGACGTGGACGCTCCCGTGGGGGATCCGATCGTGAGGACATGCCGCAGCGTCTCGTGCTCGTCCCGGGCGCGGTGGGCGAAGGCGACGAGGTCGAAGCTGCCGCCCGCGCGGACGTCGACGACGTGCGCCACCGCGCGCACCTTGCGGCTGATCGGACCGATCTCGTGCTCGCGGTGCGCGGGAAGCGTGCAGACCGGGACGAGGCCCGCCTTGAGGAGCCCGTACCAGGTGACGACCGTGCCGACGGAGTTGCCGACCTGCAGCAGGACGGACCCGCCGGCCTCGAGCCCCAGGTCCATCAACGCGCACGCGAGACGGTCGGCCTGCTCGTCGAGCTGGCGGTACGTCAGCCGGCCATCCGGTGTGACGACAGCGTCTCGGTCGGGGAAGGCGTCGGCGGTGGCCCGGAGCTCATCGGCCACGGTGCGTTCGGACCACAGCCCGCGCGCGCGGTAGCTCTCGACGAGCTCGGGAGGGTACGGCGTAACGGCGGACGCCACGTCCTCGGACCCGGTGGAGCGCGGGCTCGGATTCGACATGCGAGGTCCCTTCGTAGTTGAACGTGAGCGTCACTTTATCGACACAAGTTTCAATGTCAAGCAGGTCTTGTCTTAAAGGGCAATCTGCGAACGTTCATCTGCGGGAGTCAAAGTATTGACGTACATGTTAAATTCAAGGGACCAATGCGACGAGAGGACTAGATCATGAAGTTGCGATCCGTGGCCGTTCTGGGCGGTGGCCCGGGCGGGCTGTACGCAGCCCGGCTGCTCAAGCTGCAGTATCCGGAGTGTGAGGTCGTGGTCCATGAGCAGACCGCGCCGCAGGCGACGTTCGGGTTCGGAGTCGGCCTCGCCGGCCGCACGCAGCGCAATCTGCGCGAAGCAGATCCGTCGTCCCTGGAGTCGATCGTCGATGCCGCCTGGCCTCATGACTCCGGCATGGCAGTGGGCGAGCGGCGGGTCGTGCTGCCGGGGGACAACCTGATCGCCATCAATCGTGCGGTGCTGCTGGAGGTGCTCAGGGGCCACGCCGAGGACATTGGCGTGATCGTGCGTTCCGGATCCCGCGTGGACGTCGAGGACCTGGAAGCCGATCTCGTGATCGCCGCGGACGGCGTGAGCAGTGCGACGAGACAGCGGTGGGCCGAGGACTTCGGTGCGGAGGTGGCGACCCACGACAGCCTCTACCTGTGGTGCGGCACGGACTTCGCGCTGCCGAGCGCGGTGTTCCGTCCGGTCGAGACCGAGTACGGGACGTTCGTCGCGCACGCCTATCCGTACCAAGGTGACCGCAGCACGTTCCTGATCGAGACGGACCGCGAGACCTGGTCGCGAGCAGGCTTCGATCGGAGCACCGACGAGACGCCGTGGGACGAGAGTGACCAGCACTCGCTGGCGTACCTGGCCAAGGCCTTCGACGAGGAGCTCCACGGACATCCGCTCATCGGGAACCGGACTCGCTGGTCGCAGTTCAGGACGGTCTCGTGCGCACGATGGCATCGCGGGAATGTCGTACTCCTCGGCGATGCCGTGCATACCGCGCACTATTCCATCGGGTCGGGCACGAAACTCGCCATGGAGGACGCGATCGCGCTCGTCCGTGAGCTGGTGCGCGGTGAGGACCTCGAGTCGGCGCTCGTGGCCTACCAGGACGCGCGCCGCCCGGCGGTCGAGCACCTCCAGGACACCGCGCGCCGGAGCATGCTGTGGTGGGACTCGTTCCCGTGGCGTCTCGACCTGAGTGTCGAGCAGCTCCTGATGTCCTACATGACGCGGGCCGGCAAGGTGTCGATCGAGCGCTTCAACAGCATGGCTCCCGAGGTCGTCGGCCAGGCCCTCGCCGCGTACGCGGGCGTCGACCGGGTTCAGGTGCCGGCGAGCGGGCTGGAGGACTGGGTCCTGTCGCGACCGCTGGTCCGGGACGGGGCGGGATGGACGCAGCGGTTGGTCGATCCCCGGGATCTGCCTGCGCCGTTCCGCGTCGACGTGGATGACGCATGGTCCCTGGACGCGGACCGAGTCGTGACCGCCTTGGCCACGGCACCGACGCTCGCCGGCGCTCCGACCGTTCTCGGGTGTGCGCGCGACGGCGGCGCGGTGCTGACGATGTTCGACGTGGCCGAGCGACTGCGCAGGGATCACGAGGTGGTCGTGGCGGCGGTGCTGCCCGAGGAGTTCAAGGACCTGGCCGCCGGGGCGCTCGCGAGCGAGCGTGTGGACCTGGTCGCGTGGTGCACGTGAGCAGTCCGGCGCCGGTAGGCGCTTCACAGCCGCTGTTCGCCGAGGACCTGCCGGTCGCCGAGGTCGTGGACCTCGGCACCTACGTCGTCAGCGTCGACGAGATCGTCGACTTCGCGCTGCAGTGGGACCCGCAGCCCTTCCACGTGGACGTCGCAGCAGCTTCCGACGGCTACTTCGGTGAGGTCATCGCCGCAGGGGTGCACGCGGTCGCGATCTTCCAGCGCCTGGCGGTCATCGGGGCGTATCGGCACTGGGCGGTCGTGGCCGGCCGGCAGGTCCAGCTGAGCATGCCCGCCCCCTTGCGTCCAGCCGTCCCCGTGCGCGGGGAGCTGGCCGTCCGGGAGGTCGTCGAGACGCACCCCGATCGGTCCCTCGTGACGGTGGACGGGCGCCTCCTGCAAGACGGCACGGACGTCCTGATCGCTCGCGTCGACCTGTACGTGCGGCGTCGCCACGTCGGTGAACCGATGCGCCAGGACAAATTGTCACAGACGTAAAGTTATGGACAAATCTGTAGAAGTTCAATAATGTGAGTGGCGTCACATTCCCGAGTTCGCTGGAGCGCTAGATGACACGTCCCTTCCACGTCCGTCCCGGACGCGTGCCTCGATCAGTCCTCGTCCTGTCGTTCCTGGCTCTCGTTCTCGAGGGCTATGACCTGACGATGTACGGCACGGTCGTTCCCGACCTGCTGGCTCAGCCGGGATGGAACGTCACCCCCGACACCGCCGGACACATCGCTTCGATGGCCGTGGTGGGCATGCTGATCGGCGCCTTCCTCGCCGCCGTGCTGACGCATCGGATCGCGCGACGGAACCTGCTCGTCGCGGGGGTGACCACCTTCTCCGTCGGCATGGCCCTGTGTTCGATCGCAGGGTCCGCGCAACAGCTCGGTGCCCTGCGCTTCGTCGTGGGCCTCGGTGTTGGCGTGCTGATGCCCACGGTGGCAGCGACGCTGGTCGAGTTCGCCCCCGTGGGCAAACGGGCGCTCCACACGGCAATCGGGTTCGCCGGCGTCGGCGTCGGCGGCTGCCTCGCCGGCCTGCTCGGCTCGCAGATCGTCCCCGAGCACGGGTTCCGGCCGATGTTCGTCATCGGCGCCGCACCGGCCCTCGTCGTCGTCCCGCTCCTCGTGCGATTCATGCCGCCGTCGATCGGACAGCTCGCGGAGCAGGGGCGGTTCGAGGAAGCGTCGGCGCTCGCCGCCCGCTTCGGTGCCAGTGCCCCCGACGGCGCCTCCCGCGATGAGCGCCCGCGCACCTCGTTGAACGACATCAGGACGCTGCTCGACGCGCGCCATGCGCCGGCGATGGTCCTGTTCAGTGCCGCGACGTTCCTGTGCCTGATGCTGATGTACGGCGCGGCTGCCTGGCTGCCGACCCTGATGATCTCGGCCGGTTACGGCGTGAAGTCCTCGTTGGCCTTCCTGCTCGTCCTGAACGTCGGAGCGACGATCGGCGGACTCCTGGCCTCGCCGGTCGCCGACAGGGCGGGCTTCAAGCCGGTGGTGGTGTCGGGCTTCCTTGCGGCGGCCGTGTCCCTCGTCCTGCTGCCGCACACCTCCGAAGGTCTCGTCGTGATCGCATTGATCGCACTGGTCGGCGCCGGCAGCACCGGCACCCAGGTCCTGATGAACGCCTTCGTCGGCAGCTACTTCCCCGGCAGCCTGCGGGGGTCCGCGCTGGGACTCGCTCTCGGCGTGGGACGAGTGGGCGGCATCGTCGGTCCGATGTACGGTGCGATGCTGATCAGCGACCACACGCCGACCGAGCAGTTCTACGGCTGGGCCATTCCCGGGATCATCGGCGCAGGGCTCATCGCGCTCGTCCCGCTCACGCGTTCCGCCGACAGCCGGGCGACCCCGATGGACGAAGGGGACCACGCGGTGAGCGAGGCTCGCTAGGGTGGTGCGAGTGAGCACACCCGAGACCCCGGCGGCCGCGGGAGGATCATCCTCCCGCGGTCGTCCGTCCGTGCGTCGCGAGCTGGTCGAGCAGCGGATCTTCGACGAGGCGACCCGTCTGTTCGCGGAGCGCGGATTCGCGGGCACGGGCTTCCAGGACATCGCCGACGCCGTGGGACTGACGCGCCCGGCGCTCTACCACTACTTCCCGAGCAAGGACGACTTGCTCGCGCGGATCGTCGTCGGCAGCACCGACGACTCCGCACGTGAGATGGAGGCGGTTCTCGAGCGAACGGATCTGGACGCCGCCGAGAAGCTGCATCGCGTCGTCGCGCTCACGGTGCGGCGCAATGCGCGGCAGCCCGAGCGGCTCCGCCTTCTCATCAGGTCCGAGTCCGATCTCCCGGAGGCCATCGCAGCGAGACACCGGGAGGGCCGCCGGACGGTGCTGCGCCTCCTGGTCAACATGATCGAGCGAGGGATCGCCGATGGACTGTTCCGGCCTGTCGATGCACGCGTCGCCGCGTTGGGGATCATCGGGACGATGAACTGGGTGGCTTGGTGGTACGACCCGCTCGGCAGCGAGGATCTGACCGCGTTGGCCGACCAGCTCGCGGATCAGGCGGTCGCCGGCCTGCTTGACCCTACGCGCGATGCGGCCGCAGGTGGAGGTCCGCTGGCCGCGATCGCGACACTGCGCGCCACCTTGGATCGGCTCGAGCGCACGCTCACGACCTGAGGCGAAGCACCAGCTTGCCCGTGTTGGCGCCGGAGAACAGCATCGACAGCGTTGCGGGGAAGTCGTCGACTCCGCCGTCAACGACGTGCGAGCGGGTGATGATGCCCCCGTCCTGCAGGCGCGACGCGATCTCACGGCGGGCCTCGGCGAAGCGGTGGGCGTAGTCGGTGACGATGAACCCACTCATCGATGCGCGGTTGACCAGGAGTGAAAGATAGTGTGACGGGCCCGGTGTGGGGGACGAGTCGTTGTAGGTCGCGATCGCACCGCAGATCACGACGCGGGCCGAACGGCGGAGCATCTGGAGCCCCGCATCGAGCGTCTCGCCGCCGACGTTGTCGAAGAAGATGTCCACGCCGTCCCCTGCTGCGCCACGCAGGGCATCGAGGACGGGTCCCGCGCGGTAGTCGATGGCCTCGTCGGCCCCGAGCGATTCGGTGAGCCACGTGGTCTTGTCCTTGCCACCGGCGATGCCGATGACCCGGCATCCCTGCGCCTTGGCGAGCTGGACCACCATGCTCCCCACGGCTCCCGCTGCGCCGGACACCAACACGGTCTGACCCGGCTTGACGGCGGCGACGTCGTGCAGGCCGAACCACGCCGTCATCCCCGGAAGTCCGAGCGCTCCGAGCCACGTAGCCTCGTCCGCGACCGAGAGATCGATCGGCGTCAGGTCTGCTCCGCGCACGACCGCCAACTCGGTCACGCCCACGAGTCCCATGACCGTGGTTCCGGCCGGTAGGTCCGGGCACCGGGACTCCAGGACGGTGGCGGTGCCGGAAGCCCGCATGACGTCGCCGATGGCGACCGGAGGCAGGTAGGACGGCCGGTCGTCGAGCCAGCCGCGCATCGCCGGCGCCAAGGACAGGCAGCCCACCCGGACCAGGACCTCGCCGTCCTCCAGCGCGGGAACGGGAGTTGTCGTGAAGGACCAGGTGGAGTCTTCCGGAAGGCCGTCAGGTCGGCGAGCGAGTCGGACTTGGCGGGTCGAGTGGGTCATGAGTCCTCCGGAGGGCTTGGCAGATGATTGTCACTGACGTAAGATCTTTTACGTTATCGTCAATCGACGTCGGAATGGAAGAGGGATCGCATGACTCATCACCGCATCGGGCTGATCGTCCCCAGCTCGAACGTCACCGTGGAGACGGAGCTGCCCCGGCTGTTGGCGCGGCATGCCGACGAGTCGTTCAGCTTCCACTCGTCGCGGATGCGCATGAGCGCGGTGACTCCGGCGGGCCTGCGCGCCATGAACGTCCAGCGCGAGCGGTGCGTCATGGAGGTGGCCGACGCGTCGCCCGACGTCATCCTCTACGCATGCCTCGTCGCGCTCATGGCGGGCGAACCGGGAGAGCACCGCCGGGTCGAGTCGCTCGTGGCCGAGCAGCTGGCGACGGGGGAGTCCCTCGCGAGAGTCCGCTCCAGCGCCGGGGCCCTCCTGAACGGCCTCGACGCACTGGGTGCTCGCCGGGTCGCCCTGGTCACGCCGTACATGAGGCCGCTCGCGGAGCGAGTCGTCCAATACCTCGAGACCGAGTCCGTCGAGGTGCACGACTGGGCAGCGCTCGAGGTCGAGGACAACGAGGCGGTCGGGCGCATTCCGGGCGAGCGTGTCATGGAAGCGGCATCCCGGCTCGACCTGACCGGCGTCGACGCCCTCATCATCTCCGCCTGCGTCCAGATGCCGTCGCTGGACCTGGTCGCGAAGGCCGAGGATCAATTCGGCCTCCCCGTGCTCTCGGCAGCGACCGCCGGCGCATTCACGGCCCTCGAGGCCCTGGGCCTCACCACCGTGCTTCCCGACGCCGGCTCCCTGCTCGCAGCCCAGCGGCCCGTCACTGCCTGACCAACGAAACCACCTGAGGAGAATCGCATGACACTTCACGACACCCATCTGGCTCGCGGTGTGGACCACGCGGCGTTTCCCACGTTCGACCCCGCCGGGACGGTTCGCTTCTACCGCGACGTCCTGCGATTCCCGGTCGTGCACTCGATCTGCGCTGCCGGCTGGGGTCCGGAGAAGCACCCGGACTTCATCCACTTCTTCTTCGACATCGGCAACGATGACCGGCTGGCGTTCTTCTACTACTTCGGATTCGAGTCTCCGCACGCCGCGCAGCAGGCCGCGGGCGTGGCCCACGGCGACGCGTACGCGAACTTCGACCCCGCTGTTCCCAGCTTCTTCGTCGGGTCTCGCCACCTCGCCATCCACGTCGACTCCAAGGAGGCGCTGGACGAGATGCAGCGCCGCCTCGACGAGAGCTCGTGGCCGACGGACATGCGGGTGCAGCACGAGACCATCGAGTCGATCTACACCACGGACCCGAACGGCTACATCGTCGAGTTCACCCGGGCGTTGCGGCCGGTGACCCCGGAGGAGGACGTCGACGCCAACCTGACGATCGACGCCCTGGTCGACATGATCGACTCCGGAGCGGACAGCTTCGACGCCCTCTTGCAGCGCAAGGCCGAGCTCATCATCGAGCGGGCAGACGACTGGACCCTCGAAGCGCCGGAGCCGGAGTTCGCTCCGCGGGGCGTCGAAGGCGCCACCCACGACAGTGCGGGGAGGCTCTGACATGGCATCGGTCTTCGTGCTGGACACCCCCGAGAACCGCCCGTTCGTCGCCGTCGCCGGCCAGGACGCCCGGGTCACCCTCGGACGGCTCGGACCCTACCTGCGGATCGAGACCGCCGATGAGGTCGAGGTCGACCGGCGTGCCACGGGCTGCCGCCACGCCGTCTGGTACAGCGCCATCGCGGGACTGGACGGGCTGCGGATCGAACAGTGGGACAAGGACGCGTTCCGGGCGGTGCCGCGATGAGCCGGTCCGTGCTGACCCAGTCGGGCGTGGGGGCCGGGCGCTATCTCGACGACGACACCTCGTACGAGGACTTCGAGGCCTCCGTGCACCAGCTCGTGACGCATGACGGCGCCCGAGTCGGCGGCGTCCTGCGCCGTCCGCCGGGACGGACCGGGACAGTGGTGACGATCATGCATCCGCGGGAGGACTCGACGCACCACCCGCTCGTCGGTCCCCTCCTGCGCGCGGGCTTCGCGGTCTGGACGCAGGGGTCGCGCGCGGTGAACAACGACCTGAGCCTGCTGCACGAGCAGGCGTTGCTCGACGTGGCCGCCGGGCACACCTTCCTGCGGGACCGCGGGTTCGTCAATGTGGTCACGCTCGGTCACTCGGGAGGAGGCACGTTGGCCGCGTTCTACCACGAGCAGTCCGCACGCACGCCGTCCCAGCGCCACGAGAGCTCACCGTCGGGAAAGCCCGTCCCCCTTCCGGAGGCCCTGATGCCGTTGGCCGACGGCGCGGTGTTCGTGGCCCCCCATCCCGGCCAGGGCGTCCTGCTCGCGAGGCTCATCGATCCCTCCGTCGTCGACGAGTCCGATCCACTCTCCGTCGACGCGACCCTCAACCTCTACGACCCGGGCAACGGGTTCGCCGAGCCTCCGGCCACGTCGCGCTACGAGTCGGACTTCGTCTCGGAGTACCGCGCCGCTCAGATGGCCAGGATCGAGCGCATCGACGCCCGAGCTCAGGAGCTGCTCGCCGACGCCCAGCGTGCGCGTCGTGACTTCGCAGCGACCGGAGCGTCAGCCGACCGACGGCGCGTGATCGCTCCTCGGATCATGACGATCCATCGCACCGACGCGGATCCGCGCTGCGTGGACCTCTCCCTCGATCGCAGCGAGCGGCCATACGGGTCCCTCTTCGGCAATCGGCCGGACCTGACGAACTACGGTCTGATCGGCTTCGCGCGGATCACGACGCCCGACGCGTGGATGTCGACGTGGTCGGTGACCACGTCGCGCGCGAACTTCCTGCGCAACGCGACGTCCGTCGTGGCGCCGTCGCTGTTGGTGGAGTTCACGGGGGACCAAGCTTGCTTCCCGTCCGATGCGCGAGCCATGTACGACGCCCTGAGCAGCCAGGACAAGAGGCACGTCAAGGTGGCCGGTCGGCACTTCGGCCAGGCTCTTCGCGAGGGTGCTCGCTCGGGCGCCGATCTGGCTGGGGAACAGGTCATCCGCTGGCTGAACGAGCGCTTCCCGGCCGGATGAGTCATGACCGGCCCGTTTCGCCCAGCATCACGGCGCGGGGTGGATCTGCTGCGCGGACGGACGGTAGTCGCCGGCGCGCCGGTCTGCGCTTCGGGCTGGATGGGAGTTCATGCGGCAACGGGGCGGCCAGCGAGCGAGCCCGCGTGACCGTCACTGCTCCACATCGCGCGAGTACACCATGGCGCCAGCACAGCACCTTGCTGGGCTCGTGAAACAAGCCTCGCGAGACAGATAGGTTCAGGTCAATGCACAAGAACATCATGATTGGCTCGGTCATCACCGTTGCCGTCTCCTGGATTTGCTGGTGGGCCTGGATGGGTTGGGACACCGCGAAGGATCTCGATCTCGCCACGGGCAATGAGACGGGTCCGTACGAGGCGTGGCAGGTCATCGGCTCGGCGCTGTGCGTGGTGGCACTCGTGGCCGTCGCGACCGTTCAGTGGGGTCCGCTCGTCGCGACCGTGGCCACCACCGTTGGATACACCGCCGGGTGGATGATCACTGCATTCAGCCAAGACGAGCAGGGACTTGCCCTGATCGGCGGCCTGTTGGTGCTCGCGGGCGTTGCGATCGGATCGGCGCTCGTCGCTGTACTGGCACGCCGTCTGGTCGGCCCCGCGAGGACCTAGTCTCGAGTCAGTCCACGGCGGGGTCGAGGATCGCAGAGCAGGACTCGGCGATCCTCGGCCCCGGCCGCGCCGGACGGAGAGTTGCTCGCCTGGACGCGACATGATGCCGTCGCGGACGCCGGTGGGCGGGCCTCGACCCGACCGCCGTCCAGGCGTGATGTAGCCGTGGTCTCAGCGTTGATGCCGGACGATGTCCTCATAGGGAGGACCCCCCCGGGATATCGACCTTGCTCGAGTTGGTGTCCGTTCGGTGCTGGGCGAGCTCGCTCGGCACCCGGATGTGAGCGACACGATCGACTCACGCACGCGCCCTGAGCCAGGCGCCCGCGCCCAGGGTCGCGGCAATTCGTGGCGCGCTCGCGGGGACGACGCCAGTCTCGACCGCGATATCGAGATCCACCTCGCGGCGGTAAGTCGAAGTGGAGCTCCGGACCGTCGCGCTGGTGCCGTGTTCGAGGAGGAGTGACCGCGAGTCGGTGGTGAGCGCTGCGGAACGATGCGTGGACGCGCGCCGCGCGAAGACGAACCAACGATCAACCCTCGTGAGGACGGCGTCGCGACGCGCTTCCCCGGGAAATCAGGTCCCTCCGGGGAGATGGAGACGTGTCGGGCTGTCGTAGCAGGGGTGATCCCGCTCACGCGTGGAAGATGTTCCTGCGCGGACGAGCACCCGGCCACTCAGAGCGTGACCGAGACGGGCACCAAGCCATGCAGAAACCGCCTCTCGCTCAGTTCACTGCACGTTGACTGCACGGATTGGGATGCGCGTCAGCGGTCATCAACGCGCTAGAATGAGCACTGTCAGGGTGCTGATTTCTCAGCCATTCCAGCAGAAGTGCGTTGGAACGGGCAACGATGGGAAGAGTCGGGAAAAGCCCCGGCTTCTTCCAGAGCGCCGGCTCAAGTCTCGCCCCCATCCACCACGAAGATCAGGTCCGGAATCCACCGGATCCCGGGCCTGATTCCTTCGGTAGCGTTCAATGGGCTTGGCCATGTTGCGGTGTCGATAGGGTGGGCGGACTCCGGTCCGGTCTTGAGAGGTTGCGTGTCGATGGCTCGTCCCAGCGTGGTGGAGGATCGTCGCCGCGAGATTCTCGAGGCGACATGTGACGTCGTGGCCGACCGCGGATTCCGAGATCTCCGGGTTGCGGACGTTGCCAAGATCGCGCAGTGCAGCTCGGGGACGATTCACTACTATTTCGACTCCAAGGACGAGCTGCTTCGCGAGGCCTTCAGGTTCGAGTACGAGAAGTCCCGCGAGCGTCGGGCGGAGGCACTCAATGATGAGGACGACCCCGTCACCCGACTGCGCAAGCTGGCCGCGGGTTACCTGCCGTCGACTCCCGAGTCGGTGCGCTCGTGGCGCGTATGGCTCGAGTTGTGGGTCTCGGCCGTGCGAGATCCGAGCATGAGTCGCATCAACGACGAGTATTACAACGAGTGGCGCGAGGCCGTCCTCGACGCGGCGAACGAGGGTCATTCCATGGGCATGCTCTCGGTGAGCGACTCGCTCCTGTTCGCCAACACCTACGTCTCGATGATGGACGGATTGGCGATTCAGGTCCTCGTCGGAGCGCAGAGCATGGACGTCGAACGCATGCGTGCGACCTGCCGCGCATTCGTCGACGAGTTCGCCGTGTGACGCTCGATCGTCAGGTCGGCGTACCCCACGCTCCCTCGAATGGCGTGAATCCCGGCGCGGCGCGGGGCCACGGATGAACTTCCTCCCAGAGCCGCGCGACCTCGACCAACGTGAGGTCCTGCTGACGGCCGCTCAGGATCTGCAGACCGTGCGGAAGGCCGAGCTCGTCGAGTCCTGCAGGTAGCGAGATGGCAGGGTGGCCGGTGAGGTTGGCCAGGACGGTCTGCGTGAGTCCCGGTGGGCTCCCGGGAGTCGCGAACCCGGGTGCGCAGCCATCGGGGGTGTAACCGGGGCCGGTGAGCACCGGCGCGGCCAAGACGGTCCCGGGAACGAGAATCTCGTCCAAGCGACGCTGCGACGCGGTGCTCCGCCGCCGGATGCCCAGATATTCCTGCGTCGTCACGTCGAACCCGCGCCGGAGAGCATCCAAGAACTGCGGGTCCCACGCCTCAGACCACTGTTCCACCGTCTCGGAGCCAAGGAGGTGCGCTTGTTCTGCAGAGGTCGCGGAGTACCAGTCGTCCTCCCAGTAGGTGGGCAGCTCTGGTTCGTCCGCGAAGAGCTGATCCACCGTCATCTCCTCGACGACCAGTCCGAGCGCCTGCTCGAGGAGTTCGCGGTGGTGCGCAGCGCGGCGAGCGTCCAAGGGCGACGGTGTCCCGGTGAACCGTGGCACGAGCACCACACGACGAATCGTCGAAGGCGACTCGAGCTGGTGCCTGCCGAGTCGAGGCGGACCGGTGAGCAGCGTCGTCAGGAGCGCCAGGTCGGACGCGCCCCGGGCCAGGATGGCATCCGAGTGGCAGTCGATCCAGGCCGGCCAGCGTGCCCCATCGACCACGCCGCGGCTGGGCTTGAGTCCCAGAAGCCCACACAAGGAGGCGGGGATCCTGACCGAGCCGCCGCCATCGCTCGCTGTGGCGAGAGGGACCATCCCGGCAGCGAGGGCTGCCGCGGAACCTCCGCTGGACCCGCCCGGGGACCAGTCCCTCCGCCACGGGTTCATCGTCGAGCCGTACAGCCGGTTGCTGGTGTACCCCTCGAAGGCGAACTCACACGTGTTGGACCGACCCACCACGACGGCACCGGCGGCGCGAAGTCGAGCAACGACGGGGGAGTCGCGGGAAGCTCGGGGAGCATCTCGAAACGCGAAGGCGCCGAAGGTCGTGGGCCAGCCTTCGACATCCTCGATGTCCTTGACCAGCAGTGGCATCCCGGCCAGGGGGAGGCGGGCGCGTTCGGTGGCCGAGAGTGAGTCGATCCGGGCCGCTTCGGCCAACGCGCGCGTCGCATCCGTCGATGTCACGGCGTTCACTGCAGCGTTCTGCAGTTCGATCCTTCGAAGGGATTCCTGGACGACCTCGACCGCAGGCAGCGCGCCGTCCCTGACCCTGGCGATGACAGTGGAAAGCGCCACGGCGCCACCTTTCCTCTTGGCTTGACTGACTCGCCAATCAATAATACTGTGCTCCAGGTCACGCTCGCAGCGAGACCCCGTTCTGTTCGACAACGAAACTGGTGAAGACTCCCATGACCTCCTTGCGTACACGCGCCCTGGTTCATTCCACGCCCGACGGCCTGACGGTGCGAGAGCTCGACGTGCGCGCCCCTCGCGGTGACGAGGTCCGAGTTCGCGTCCGTGCGTCCGGCGTGTGCCACTCGGACCTGCACCTGATCGATGGCGATTGGCCCTCGGACGAGGAGCTCGTGCCAGGTCATGAGGCGGCCGGTGTGGTCGAGTCGGTGGGCGACGACGTGCTCGGTCTCCAGCCCGGCGATCACGTGGTCCTGTCCTGGTTCCCGCCCTGCGGCGACTGCGTGGCGTGCGGCCGCGGACAGCAGTGGCTCTGCACGGGAAACATGTGCAACGAGCACCGACTGCCAGATGGCGGCACCGCCTACTCGGCCGACGGAAGGGATGTCTTCCCGTTCATCGGCGTCGGTGCGCTCTCGGAGTACGTCGTCGTTCCCGAGGCTGCCGCCGTCAAGGTTCCCGATGAGCTGCCCTTCGAGATCGGCGCCTTGATCGGCTGCAGCGTCGCGACGGGCGTGGGCGCCGTCGTCAACACGGCCGGCGTCTCAGCGGGGCAGGCAGCAGTCGTCATCGGCTGTGGGGGAGTCGGGCAGGCCACGATCGCGGGACTGGCCCTCGTTGGGGCTTCTCCCATCATCGCGATCGACTTGTCCGCCGAGCGATTGGAGGCGGCACGTGGGGTCGGTGCGACACACGTGGTGGACGGCGGAGCGTCGGATGTCGCAGCGCAGGTCGCCGCGATCGCGGCGGAGGGCGTCGACTTCGTGTTCGAGGCCGTGGGACACGTCGCGACGATCTCGCAGGCCATCGCGCTCGTGGCCCCCGGCGGCGCCGTCGTGCTGGAGGGATTGACCGCTGCCGACCGGGCCGTACCTCTCGACGCATATGCCGTCGCTGCGGAGGGCAAGCGCATCCTCGGCTGCAACTACGGCTCCACCGTCGCCGCACGGGACTTCCCGCGACTGGCCTCGCAGTACCTGTCGGGCGAGCTGCCGCTGGACACCTTGGTCGGACCGCGGATCTCGCTGCCCGACGCCATAGGAGCTTTCGAGGACATGCGCCGCGCCCGCGGGGGGCGCGCCGTCGTGGTGTTCGGGGAATGAGCGCGTCAACCATGACCGCTCTCGACGAGAGGAAGATGATGACGGACGACAACTTCGACGAGGAGCTGGAGCGCAGGCTCCGACTACTCGAGGATCCAGCATCGGGCGAAGGTCCGCTGGAGAACCTGCCCTGGCAGGATGTCGCTGCAGCGGTGATCGGCCTGGCCGTCATCAGCGTGCTGCTGCTGGTCTGGGGGTACCCGCGATGACGGGACCTGCACGCGGAGCCGTCGACGGAGGTCGCGCGACGGACCACGGAACGGCCGAGAACGAGCTGCCTCTTCTCAAGACCGACCGCATCTGGAACATGCGGAAGTTCTCCGGCATGAACGTCACGCTGGCCATCGCGACATGGGCCTTCCTGCAGGGCGGCGCCGTCGCCCTGTATGTCGGAGCCGAGGCTGCGATCGTCAGCATCCTCATCGGCTACGGCATCGGAGCTCTGCTGGTCTCGCTGGCGCCGTGCCTGCCTTCTGCCAAGTACGGCGTGGAGATGTACACGGGCCTGCGCAGCGTTTTCGGGGTCGCAGGAGCGAAGGTCGTCATGGTCGTCATGAGCGTCCTGGTCATGGCGGCATGGACGGCGCTGCTGGGCATCATGGTCGGTCACGCGATGGTCAACGTGCTCGACGAGATCATCGACAGCACCTTTGCGACGTCCAGCACGGCCATCACCATCGTCGCCCTTCTTGCCGTGCTCGGAACCTGGCTGCTGTTGATCGGCGGAGCCAAGGTCGTCGGCAAGGTCGGCAACTTCGCCGCGCCCGTGCTCGTGGTGATCACCCTCGGGATGCTCGTGCTGATCTTCACCGAGGTGTCCTGGGGTGAGCTGGCTGCTGCCCCCGCGCTGTACCCGATGGAGGACCAGCACATGGCGTTCATGCTCTCCATCGAGTTGAACGTGGCCGGCGCTCTGGCGTGGTACCCGATGATCGGCAACCTCGCCCGACTGACCGACACGCCCCGTGCCTCCTTCTGGCCCAACGCCTTCGGGTTCTTCGGTGCGTCGAGCTTCGCTGCGATCGTCGGTGTCTTCGCTGCCCTCACCCTCGGCTCGGACGATCCGACCGTGTGGATGATCCCGCTGGGCGGCGCCGTGCTCGGAATCGCCGTGCTGGCCTTCATTGCGTTCGCGAACCTCACGAGCATGGTCGCAGAGGCCTACTCCGGGATCAGCGCCATCACGGGCTTCAGCGCGAAGGCGCGGCGGGTCCGTTGGCCAGTCATGGCAGCTTTGTTCCTCGTCCCGGTCGCCGTGATCTGCCTGTTCCCCGAGACGGTCTACGACAACTACGGTCGCTTCCTGTCCTGGGTCGCCATCGTGGTCGCGCCCCTGTGCGGCATCCACATCGTCGACTACTTCGTGCTGCGCCGTACGCGGCTGAGCCTGCGCGACCTGTACCGGAGCGCAGGTACTTCGGCCTACGGGTTCTGGGGAGGCTGGAATCCGGTCGCCTTCGTGGCGCTGGGTGCCGGGGCTCTCGCGTACTACTTCTTGCTGCACCCCGTGAACTACGAGCCCGGGAACGGGTTCGAGTACTTCGGCGCCTCGGTGCCGTCGGTCGTCGTCGCGGGCCTCGTTCACTGGATCGGCACGATCGCCGTCGTGCGTCGTACCGGGCGCGGCGGATACGCCACGACCGAGGTCGAGTCTCGCGTCTGACTCCTCGTGATCCGTCCCGGTCCCGCCAAGGTGTTGACCGGGACGGATCACACCTGCCATTATTAACTGACTGATCAATTAAGAAATGAGTTGTGGTGTCCTTCTTGGTTTCGCCCCCGCCTCTCCGCGACGCGAAGGGACCCGCGGCCGGCTTGCACGTCTTCGGTGACCCGGACTCGGTGGCCGTCGTCGGCGCCTCGAACGACCCGGCGAAGTGGGGCTACTGGCTAGCTCGCGGGGCGCTCGCAGGGCGTGAGCGCCGCTCCGTCTGGCTCGTGAACCGAGCCGACGGCCACGTGCTGGGGCAGGAGACGAGACCGAACGTGTCCTCCCTCCCGGGCGTCCCTGAGCTCGTCGTGGTCTGCGTGCCACCGGCACATGTCGCCGCCGTGGTGGACGAGTCCCTCACGCTCGGCGCCAAGGGCTTCCTGATCATCACCGCAGGAGTTCCCGAGGCAGACGCCTTGGCGGCGCGGATCCGCGGAGCAGGGGCGCGTCTCATCGGACCCAACAGCCTCGGCCTGGTCGACGCGTCGACGGATCTGGACCTGGCCTGGGGACACTTCAGCGCCGGGAACCTGGCGATCGTGTCCCAGAGCGGGCAGCTGGGGTCGGAGATCGCGAATCTCGCGGCCCGGTCCGGTCTCGGCGTCTCCCGCTTTGTGTCGGTCGGCAACCAGATCGACGTCAACGCCGCGGAGTTGCTCGAGGACCTGGTCGAGCACGAGCAGACCAGGCTCGTGGCGCTGTACCTGGAGAGCTTCGCCGGAGGCGAGAGCCTCGTGCGCACGCTCCGCAGGCTTCGTGCGGCAGGCAAGCGCACGATCGTCCTGGCCACGGGTGCGAGCGAGGCGAGCCGGCGGCTCGCGGCAAGCCACACCGGCTCCATGACGTCCACCCTGGACCTGGTGGACGCAGCCTGTCGCGCGTCGGGTGCGGTGCGAGTGAACACCCCGACCGAGCTGGTGGAGCTGGCGAGCTACCTGTCCATGGCGTCCCTCCCCGCCGGCGACCGGGTGGCGGTCGTCAGCGACAGCGGTGGCCAGGGCGGCGTCGCAGCCGACGCAGTGGCAGCGGCTGGGCTCGACACCCCGGAGTTCTCCGCCGGTCTGCAGGAGTCGATCGCCGCACTCCTCCCGGCCGGAGCCGCGATCACCAACCCGATCGACCTGGCCGGTGCCGGTGAGAGCGACATGCAGACCTATGCCGAGCTCTGCGAGCTGCTCGCGGCGTCCGGTGAGGTCGACTCGATCCTCGTCTCGGGCTACCTCGGTTGCTACGGGGAGGACACTTCGGCGATCGCAGCCGACGAACTGGCGGTGGTGGACCGACTGGGAGCGCTGGTCGCCGCGTCCGACGTGCCACTCGTCGTCCACACGATGAGCGCCGGCTCGACTGCCGTCAGCCGGATGCGCGAGCACGGGATCGCCACGGTCGAGGCTGTCGAGCAGGGCGTCCGGGCGCTCCAGAACGCGCGTCATCTCGCATCGCATCCCGGACGGGAACTCGACACGGTCTCCCCGCGAAGCCTCGGTGCTGCCCCCGGGTACTGGGCTGCTCGCGGCGCCTTGGGACGGGTCGGCGTCGCGCTGCCGACAGCGGCGCTGGTGACGGACGTGGAGTCCGCACGAGCAGCGGCGCTGGAGCTCAGCGCCCCTCTCGTCCTCAAGGCAGGCTGGCTGGCCCACAAGAGCGAGCACGGTGGTGTCCGACTGGGGCTACGGAACGCCGGGGAGCTCGTCGATGCGTTCATCGAGATGCACGCTCGCCTGGGCGACGGAGAGTACGTGGTGGAGGAGCAGGACCGTCGCGACGACGTCGTCGAGGTCCTGATCGGCGCTCGTCGCGACCGCGACTTCGGGCCGACCATCAGCGTCGGAGCCGGAGGCACCGAGGCCGAGCTCTGGAAGGACGTTCGCACCGAGATCGCCCCGATCGATCGCGAGGTCGCACTCTCCATGCTTGAGTCGCTGCGGAGTCACCGACTCCTGACGGGATGGCGAGGCCGACCGGCGGTGGACATCGGTGGACTCGCGGATCTGCTCGTGGCGGTGGCCGAGGGAATCTGCAGTGACGAGACGATCGCGGACCTGGAGGTCAACCCGGTAAGAGTGGCGCCCGGCGGACCGTTGGCGGTCGACGGTCTGATCAGCTTCGTCGACCCCGCCACGCAGACAGTCACCCAGACGAGGAAGGCGCACTGATGGAGACGACTCGCGACGACGTTCTGGTGAACGGTGTCTGGCACCCGGTCGGCCGTTCGATCGCGGTGGAGAACCCTGCGACGACGTTGACGGTGGGCTCCGGTGCCGCGGCCGACCACACGCACGTGGACATGGCGGTCCGTGCGGCACGAACGGCGCTTCCCGGCTGGTCGCAGACGACACCCGCCGAGCGCGCGGACCTGATCGAGGCACTCGTGGAGGCCCTGCGCTCTCACCGCGACGAGCTCGTCGACCTCACGATCGCCGAGGTGGGCGCCCCGGTATCGGTCGCGCGGCCGTGGCACGTCGACGTGTCCTTGGACATCCTCTCGTCGGCCGCGTCGCATGCGCGATCCTTCGAGTTCGAGCAGCGGCACGGTGATGTCACGCTGCTGCGCCGTCCGGTCGGAGTCGCAGGTCTCATCACGCCGTGGAACTACCCGCTCTACCAACTCGCAGCGAAGATCGGCTCGGCGCTGGCAGCAGGGTGCACCGTGGTCCACAAGCCCTCGGAGCTGACGCCGCTGTCGGCCTATCTGTTCGCCGAGGCAACTGTCGAGGCCGGGCTCCCGGTCGGCGTCTTCAACCTCGTGCCGGGGACGGGACCGGACGTGGGTGGTCCCCTGGCCGCCCACGAGGGGGTTGACCTCATGTCGTTCACGGGCTCCACCGTCGTCGGGAGCACTGTCGCTGCGGCGGCCGTGAGCCACCTGGCGCGCGTCAGTCTCGAGCTCGGTGGCAAGTCCGCGAGCATCGTGTGCGACGACGCCGACCTGGCGAACGCGGTGCGATGGACCGTGGACTCCTGCATGCTCAACAGCGGTCAGACGTGCAGTGCGTGGACCAGACTTCTCGTCCCACAGTCGCGACTGGCGGAGGCCGTCGACATCGCGGCACAGCGCGCCGACGAGATGGTGGTCGGCGACCCGACCGAGACGGCGACCGAGCTCGGACCGCTCGTGAGCTCGTTGCAGCTCCAGCGTGTCACCGACAAGGTTGAGCAGGCGGTGCAGCGGGGCGCTCGCGTGGCGACATCCGCAACCACTCCGCTGCCGAACACCGGCCACTTCCTACGACCTGTCGTCCTGGCCGACGTGTCGGTCGACGACCCCGCGAGCCGCGAGGAGATCTTCGGTCCGGTCCTGGTCGTCCACGGCTACCGCGACGATGAGCACGCCATCGAGATCGCGAACAACACCGAGTACGGCCTGGCGGGAGCCGTCTGGTCGGCAGACCCCGCGCGAGCCGCCGGGATCGCCGCCCGTTTGGACACCGGCCAGGTCTTCATCAACGAGGCCGAGTTCAGCGTCGAGTCGCCGTTCGGCGGCTGGAAGCACTCGGGATTCGGACGTGAGTTCGGCCTCGAGGGCCTGCTCGAGTTCACCGAGCTCACAGCCGTCCACCACTGACCACGGTCCCGGTTGCCTCCGCGGATCGCCACACACCCCACCACACAGGAGAGTTCTATGCCCCAGCCCAATGTCGAGTACTGGCCCCTCACTCAGGATCAGCGCGACATCGTGGAGATGGTCACGGCCTTTGCGGCCGAGGAGATCCGGCCGCGCGGCCGTGAGGTCGACGAGGCCGACACCGTCTCACCGGTGGACATCTTCCAGAAGGCGGCCAAGGTCGGCATCACCGACTTCATGCTCCCGGAGGAGTACGGGGGCGGCGGATTCACCGACGTCTTCACTCAGTGCCTCGTGCAGGAGGCGCTGTGCTGGGGAGACCCCGGCATCGGCAACTTCGTGTGCTCGAACGGCTTCTTCGCCGACCCGCTCCTGGCGCTCGGCACCGAGGAGCAGAAGGAGAAGTGGCTCCGGCCGTTGACGGGCGACTCGCCGCTGTACACCGCGCTGGCCACCACCGAGCCCGGTTCCGGGTCGGACGCCGCCTCGATCGTGACCCGCGCCGACAAGGTCGACGGCGGCTACGAGATCAGCGGTCAGAAGGCGTGGATCTCCAACGCCGGTCTGGCCGACCAGTACGTCGTCTTCGCCAAGACCGATCTGACGCAGCGGTCCCGCGGTGTCAGCGCCTTCCTGCTGACGAAGGACACGCCGGGGATGACCTTCGGTGAGCCGATGAAGAAGATGGGCCAGCGCGCCATCGTGTGCCGTGAGGTCTTCTTCGACAAGGTGTTCGTGCCGGAGGAGAACCGCCTCGGTGACGAGGGCCAAGGCTTCTCCGGACTGATGAAGACGTTCGACGTCTCGCGCGTCGTGCTGGCCGCCGCTGCCACGGGCTCCGCCCGCGCCGCCTACGAGTACGCCCTGGACTACGCGCGTCAGCGGACGCAGTTCGGCAAGCCGATCATCGAGCACCAAGCCGTCGCCTTCCGCCTCGCCGACATGGCCACGCGGATCGAGTCGGCCTGGCTCATGACGCTGCACGCGGCACGCCGGCTGGACGCGGGGGAGAACGTGAACGGTCTCGCCGCAATGGCCAAGCTCCAGGCGTCCGAGACGGCCATGTTCGTCACGCACGCCGCGGTCCAGACGCTCGGCGGCTGGGGCTACTCGCGTGAGTACCCGGTCGAGCAGTGGATGCGCGACGTGAAGCTGGAGGAGATCGAGGAAGGCACGTCCGACATCATGCGCCTCGTGATCTCGCGGAACCTCTGAGCACGGCAGGAGAACAGTCATGATCTCGACGATCTTTACCGAGACGTTCGGCGTCCGGCACCCCATCACGTGCGGCGGCATGACCGGCTTGGGCACGGCCGAGCTGATCGCGCCGGTCGCGGAGGCCGGTGCGCTCGGATTCCTCACGGCGCTGACGCAACCGACCCCGGAGGCGCTCGCCGCCGAGATCGAGCGGACGCGTGAACTGACCGATCAGCCGTTCGGGGTGAATCTCACCATCCTCCCGACGCGGGACCCCGTGCCGTACGACGAGTACCGGGCAGCGATCGTCGAGTCCGGTGTTCGAGTGGTCGAGACGGCTGGGTCCAGTCCCGAGCCGCACCTGCCGGACTTCAAGGCAGCCGGCATCAAGGTGATCCACAAGGCCACCAGCGTGCGGCACGCGCTGTCGGCCGAGCGCAAGGGCGTCGACGCCATCAGCATCGACGGCTTCGAGTGCGCTGGTCACCCGGGGGAGGACGACGTCCCGGGTCTCATCCTGATCCCGACGGCAACCCGTGTCCTCTCGGTGCCGTCATCGCCTCGGGTGGGATCGCGACCGGATCGGGCCTCGTCGCGGCCCTCGCTTTGGGGGCCTCGGCGGTGAACATGGGTACACGGTTCATGGCCACGACTGAGGCGCCGATCCATCAGGCCGTCAAGGACCAGATCGTCGCTAACGACGAGCGCGACACGGTGCTCGTGTTCCGCGAGTTCCGTAACACAGCTCGCGTGGCCCGCAACGCGATCTCCGAGCAGATCCGCGAGCTAGGAGCCCGCCCGGACGCCACCTTCGCCGACGTGGCCGAGCTGGCGTCCGGCGCGCGGGGACGCGACCGGGTCCTGGCCCGTGGCGACCTTGAGGACGGCATGTGGTGGGCGGGCCAAGCCCAGGGCCTGATCCACGACGTCGCACCGGTCGCCGACGTGGTCGATGCGATTGTGATCGAGGCTGAGCAGCTGCTGCGGGAGTCCCTGCCGGCGGTCGTTTCGTGACCGCCGGCACCGCCTCGCGCACCGGGTGGGTCTGGCACGAGCTGTACGGCTGGCACGACACCGGTCGAGCCGCCGGGTACGTCCTGGGCGCGCCGGGTGTCCAGCCGTTCGCGCACTTCGAGTCCGCGGAGTCGAAGACCCGGTTCGCATCGCTCGTCGAGGTCAGCGGATTGCGAGAACAGCTCACGGAGATCCGCCCTCGTGCCGCTTCGGTCGAGGACTTGTTGCGCGTGCACGACGCCGCTCATGTCGACCGGATCCGCGAGGAGAGCCGGCGCCAGCACGGCGGCGACATGGGCGACGGGTCGTCGCCCTTCGGGTGGAACGGGTACGAGGTCGGTGCGCTCGCAGCGGGTGGAGCCATCGAGGCGGTGCGCGCGGTGGCCGACGGTAGCGTCGACAACGCGTACGCACTGGTGCGTCCTCCCGGTCATCACGCCGTCCGCGAGTCCGGCATGGGTTTTTGCATGTTCGCCAACGTCGCCGTCGCGATCGAGGCGGTCCGGGCGAGTCACGGCCTCGAACGGTTCGCCGTGATCGACTGGGACGTGCACCACGGCAACGGCACCGAGGCGATCTACGCCGACGACCCCGACGTGCTGACGGTGTCGATCCATCAGGATCGCAACTACCCCATCGACACCGGGGACGCCGGGGTGCACGGCGCAGGGGCCGCGGCCGGCTCCATCGTCAACGTGGCCCTTCCGCCGGGATCGGGGAACGGGGCATACCGTGCGGCGTTCGAGCGCGTGGTCCTGCCGTCGGTCGCGGCGTTCAAGCCCGACATGATCATCGTGGCATGCGGCTACGACGCGTCGGCGGCTGATCCGCTCTCGGCGATGATGCTGACATCGTCGACGTATCGGGAAATGACGCGGAGTCTCGTCGAACTGGCCGGCGCGGTTTGCGGCGGTCGCCTCGCGATGAGCCACGAGGGTGGGTACTCGCCCGTCTACGTGCCGTTCTGCGGCCTTGCCGTGGTCGAGGCGCTGAGTGGCATCGACTCCGGGATCGCCGACCCGTACGAGGCTGACTGGGCGGCGTGGGCCGGTCAGGAGCTCCAGCCGCACCAGGGGCGGGTCATCGAGCTCGTCCGCGGCCAACTCTCTTTGTCGACTGAATGAATTCGGGGAACAACATGACTGAACGCGATATTTCGGGCGGCCCCCTCCACGACGTCATCATCGTGGGAGCCGGCTACGCGGGACTGAGCGCCGCGCTGGAGCTGGTCGACGAGAGACTGGACGTCCTGGTGCTGGAGGCTGCGGGCAGGCCCGGAGGGCGGACGCTGACCGAGCATCGACCGGAGGCGGGGCCGGTGGACCACGGCGGCCAATGGGTGGGACCCACGCAGACCGAGCTGCTCGCGATGGCCGCTCGCTTCGGGTGCGCGACGTTCCCGACCTACGACGCGGGCGACCATCTCGAACGGTGGGAGTCCTCGGTGCACCGTGCGCCGACCCGTGGGACGTCCGACGCCCCCGGCCAGATCGGCTACGCCGCCTTCGTCGAGCGCGTCACGGCGCTGGCGGCGAGCGTCGACACCGAGGCGCCGTGGCGCACCGCCGACGCTGCCCGACTGGACTCGGTGACCGTCGAGTCCGAGTTGGACGGCCTCGACGACGCCGCTGCCGCACGGGTTCGACTCGCCGTGCAGGGCGTCTGGGCCGTCGAACCGCGCGACCTCTCGATGCTGCACCTCGCCTTCTACGTCGCCTCGGCCGGTGGGTGGGACCAGCTGATGCTCACCCTCGATCATGCCCAGGACTCACGGTTCACCGATGGTGCGCAGGGCCCTGCGTTGGCGGCCGCCGACTGGCTCGGCGATCGCGTTCGGTTGAGCGCGCCCGTGCGGAGCGTCACGTGGTCAGATTCCGGAGCGGTCGTGGAAACGACCGACGGACCCATCAGCGCAGGTGCGGTGATCGTCGCGCTTCCACCGCCCGCCGCCCGGTCCGTCGCCTTCGAACCGCCCCTGCCGTACGCGCGGCGCCGGTGGCTGGAACGGAGCGTCATGGGTGACGTAGCCAAGGTGCACGTGACGTATGAGCGTGCATTCTGGCGGGATCTGGGCGACTCTGGCCAGGCCTCGCTGTTCACCGACAGTCCGGTGGGAGTCGTGTTCGACAACTCGCCCGACGCTGCCGAGGTCGGGGTTCTCGTGGCGTTCGTCTATGGCGACCGGCTGCGAACGTGGGCGCAGTTGGACGACGCGGACCGCCGGGCGGCGATCGTCGCCACGCTGGTCGACCTGCACGGTCCCCGAGCCGCGCACCCCGTCGACTACGTCGAGAAGAACTGGACGACCGATCGCTGGATCGGCGGTGCCTACGCCGCGACGCCCGCTCCGGGTGCCTGGATCGAGCACGGTGAGCACGGCTGGCGCGAACCCACCGGCCCGATCCACTGGGCGGGCACCGAGGTCGCGGACGTGTGGAACGGCTACATCGACGGCGCGATTCGGTCGGGCCGTCGGGCCGCACGAGCGGTCGTCGCCCAACTCCGAGATCGCTGAGGCACCATGACGGAGTGCGCCACCCTGACCCAGGGAGAGAACACCTGATGCGTATCGCCATCGCCCAGTACCCCGCGATCTTCGACGACCTCGAGGGGGCGGTCAACCGATGCGCGGAGCACGTCGAGGAGGCCGCCGACGCCGGCGCCGACCTGGTGGCTTTCGCGGAGACGTGGCTCGGAGGCTACCCGGCCTGGTGCTTCGGGGCATCGAGCTGGGACGACCCGCTCGGCAGTCGTCTGTACGGCGATCTGGTGCGATCCAGTGCCGTGCTCGGGGATGGCACCGATCCACTCGCGCCGATCCGCGGTGCGGCCCGGGACCGGGGGATCGTGGTGGTGCTCGGCCTCAACGAGAGGGCCGAGCCGGGGTCAGGGTCGCTCTTCAACTCCCAACTCGTGATCGGCGCGGACGGCGAGATCGTCAACCACCACCGGAAGATCACGGCGACGTCGACCGAGAAGAACGTCTGGGCGGCCGGCGACGCGGCTGGCCTCCGCGTGGTCGAGACGGCTGCCGGCAGGGTTGGCGGTCTGATCTGCTGGGAGCACTGGAATCCTCTCGCGCGTCAGGTCCTGCACGCGGGCCACGAGGAGATCCACGTCGCGTCGTGGCCCGACCTCTCGGATCGCCATGAGCTGGTGAGCCGGACCTATGCCGTCGAGGGCCGGTGCTTCGTGGTCGTGGCAGCGAGTCTGCTGCACAGGGACGACGTTCCGGAGACGATGCTGGACGCGTTCCTGCACGGGCTGGCGGTCCCGGAGGAGGATTGCGGCTCCACCGATCATCTCTTCGACGGCGGATCCGGGGTCATCGGACCTGATGGGGAGTGGATCGTGGGTCCGGTCCGCGGCGTTGCCGGCCTGATCGTGGTGGACGTCGACCTCGACGACCTGATGGCGTCGCGCTTCACGGCCGACCTGGCTGGTCATTACCAGCGCGCGGACCTCTTCCAGCTGCACGTGAACAGCGACCGGCGCTCGCCGAGCGGGGTCGTGGCCTACACGGCCGAGCAGGTCGCTGTGGTCCCGATCGAGCGTGAGGGAGGCGTGCTCTAGGCATTCTCCTGGTGGTAAGCGGCTCGGTGGGCCGCTCGATTGGCTGAGCCCCGGTCCCGTTCCACCGTGGGCGCCGAGCTGGAGATCGGGGTCGACACCGGGATCATGCACGGCGCCGACATCGTAACGTGCATGACGCTGGGAGCGGACTTCACCATGATCGACCGGGCCTACTTGTACGGACTGATGGCCGGGCGGGCGTCAGGGAGTGGACCGCGCGCTCGACATCCTCGAGACGGAGAGCGTTCGCACGATGAAGTTGCCCGGGGCATCATCCATCGCCGAGCTCGAACCGGCCCGCGTCACCCAGCTTCGGCGCTTCGTGCCCTTCAGTCGGCTCTAGCCAGCCAGTCTCAGCCGGGGACAGTCCGGCGGCGCTCCGTGGGCGTTATGCCGTCAGCGACGGGCACATCTCGATAGCGACCTTTTCGGAGCCGAGGCTGGAGGGAGTTGGCGCCAACCTCGGCCTCCGCAATCGACGCCCGACGCGCCGGGTCTGGCGTCGACGACAGAACCCGACCATTCCACTGATCCGTCACTACCTGAAGTGCCACACCAACACGTCCAGCCAGCCCTGGAAAGTCGTCGTCCTCGCGAGAGTGGCGTCCTACCTCCATGTGGGCGTCCTGACTGGACATCGGTCGATCTAGCGCGCCAAGTGAGCCCTCTCGCTTGGCGCTCTCGGTTCCACAGCGCGGCGAAAATCGGCGGTGGGCGACCGGAACCAGACGATCTCGCCGGCGCGGGTGGTCGAGTACTACTGTGCCTCGGAGTGTCGGAATTGTGTCCATCATCAACGCAATCGGCCGCACAAGCGCGCAGGCCGAGGCAGATGAGGGATCAAGTCGATGAGTCGTACCGTACGAGTGTGGTCGAGACGTTTGCACAGGTCAGGGCAGCAACCGCACTCGCTGCAACCCCGACGCAACGGTGTGCATCATTCGGCGCGGACGTCAGTCAACACGTGCTCGTTGGACCGAAGGGTGCTTGGTTCAGCACACTCTGACCAAGCGACGTTTATGGATATCGAGGACTGCTTGGCGGCAGTTTCGGTGGTGGTCGTCGAGCACGTCTCGTCAGAGTGACCCACTGCGATACCCAGAGTTTCCGAAAGTTCCTGTAGTTCATGCCGGTCTTGGGGCGGTTCGGTGCGTGCTCGTTACATCACGTCGCGTCGTTCGGTGCACTGCACGTTTACTGCACGGATTGAGATGCGCATCAGTGAGGAACAGCGCGCTACATTGAAAATTGTCAGAGTGCTGATTCGTCAGCCATTCCAGCAGAAATGCGTTGGAACGGGCACCGTTGGGAAGTGTCGGGCAAGGCCCCGATTTCTTCCAGAGGTCGCGGGTTCAAATCCTGCCCCCGCTACCAAGATCAGGCCCGGGAATCCAACGGATTCCCGGGCCTGATTCATTGGCGGGCTCGAATGTCTCGATACGCCAGGCCCAGCACCGAGAACACGCAGGGAGCACCGCCTCACTGCCCGACGGGCCGGGTGGATGGCTCTTGGATCTGTCCGAAGAGCCTTCGAATGTCAGGCTGCGTGTGCTCGTGCCCGAGACTGACGACGAAGCTCCGCGGCGCCGAATGCGGACAGGGCGATCAGCACCGGCCACAGCGCGAGACGCTCGAGCAGGCCGGTGTACTCGTCCCCGGCCAGGATGAAGGCCGCCGCGCCCGCGCCGGTGACCACGCCGCCGCCCAGCATGAGCCGCGACAGGATCGGTTGTTCACCGCGGACGAGGACGGCCAGCGCCACGAGCGCCGCGGGCTGGGCGATGAACAGCGGTGTCGCGGCGATCACGTGGGCGGTGGCGTCCTGGTCCTGAGGCGTCAGGCCGGTCGCCATCGAGCTCAGTCCGGAGACCACGAGCAGTCCCGTCGCCCACGGGCCGAGCCGACGTGCCAGCGCCACCGCACTGCCGGCCAGCAGGAGGCCGAAGATCACGAACGACCCGTTCATCAGCCCGTGGCGCGCGGAGCAGTGGTCAGGTGAGCAGCCGGTCTCGCCGAGCCTGCTGACGGAGTCGGCGAGGAAGCTGTAGCCGCCGGTCGTCGCGGCCGCGACGAACAGCTCGGTGGCGATGTAGAGCGGTCGCACCACCAGTGCCAAGGCTCCCCAGCGAGCGGCGCGAGACCCGGTGAGGCCGCGGGGACGTGAGGCAACCGGCATTCGCCCACGGTAGTCGGCTAGCCGAGGACGAGCACCGCAGCGATGGTCAGGCAGGCCACGGCGGACAGGCACCCGAGTGTGAGCGCCAAGATGGCCACGTTGCGCATCCCCGGCGTGTGGTCGACCTCCTCGGAGCGGTAGGCGAGCATCCTGATCACGCCCATCGGCAGCAGCCACCCGGTGGCCAGTGCGGTGGCGAGGAGCGCAGCGGTCAGTGTCGATGTGCTCATGTTCTGGGCGTACCCGTCCCGTCTCGTCTGACTCGGGGCGTCCTCATGCCCGGATGACCGGCCGGTCACGTGCCACGATGAAACCGTGAGCGCCATCGAGCTTCGCGACATCGTCAAGAGCTTCGGCTCCGTGCGGGCTCTGGACGGAGTCGACCTGACGGTCGAGCAGGGAGAGGTCCACGGCTTCCTCGGACCGAACGGCGCCGGCAAGTCGACCACGATCCGGGTGTTGCTCGGACTGCTGAGGGCCGACTCCGGGAGCGCGGCCATGCTCGGTGGCGACCCGTGGAGCCAGGCCGCCGACCTGCACCGCCGGCTCGCCTACGTCCCCGGCGACGTCGCCCTGTGGCCGAACCTCACCGGCGGCGAGGTGATCGACGTGCTGGGGCGGATGCGCGGTGGCCTGGACGAGCAGCGCCGCGCGCAGATGCTCGAGCGCTTCGAGCTCGACCCCCGCAAGAAGGCGCGGACCTACTCGAAGGGCAACCGTCAGAAGGTGGCGCTGGTCGCGGCTCTGGCCAGCCGGGTCGAGCTCTACCTCTTCGACGAGCCGACCTCCGGCCTCGACCCGCTGATGGAGGCGGCGTTCCAGGAGGCCGTGCTCGACCTGAAGCGCGAGGGCGCGACCGTGCTGCTGAGCTCGCACATCATGGCCGAGGCCGAGGCCCTGTCCGACCGGATCAGCATCATCCGCGCCGGCCGCGTGGTCCAGAGCGGGACGCTGGCCGAGCTGCGGCACCTGACCCGCACCACGGTCATCGCCGAGACGGCCAGGCCGGCGACGGACCTCGATCAGCTCGAGGGGGTGCACAACGCGCGGTTCCTCGACGCCCAGGTCGCCTTCGAGGTCGACTCGGACCGCCTGGACGCGGTGATCCAGGCTCTCGCGCCGCTCGGTGTGCGGTCACTGACCGCGCATCCGCCGACGCTGGAGGAGCTCTTCCTGCGGCAGTACGGTGACGAGGTGACGACGTGAGCGCCCCGTTCACGGGAACCAGCCATCTGCTGCGACTCGTCCTGCGCCGCGATCGGCTGCGGTTGCCGTTGTGGCTGGTCGGCCTCGGCGGGACCATCGCGGCCACGGCGGCGGCCGTCCCGCCGATCTACGACAGCCCCGAGAAGGTGGCGGGCTACGCCAGTGCGGTCGGCGCCAGCCCGGTCAGCCACCTGATGTCCGGTCGGCAGGCCGCCGTGGACACCCTCGGCGGCATCGTCGCCAACGAGATCTCGCAGGTCGCCCAGCTCGGCATCTGCCTGATGGTGCTGTTCCTGGTGATCCGGCACACCCGAGCCGAGGAGGAGAGCGGACGGGCGGAGCTGGTCCGCTCCACGGTGGTCGGCCGGCACGCGGCCACGCTCGCGGGCCTGCTGTACGGGGTCGTCGCGGCCCTGTTGATCGGCGCGATCACCACGGCCTCGATGCTGCTCGCCGGGCTGGACGTCCTCGGCAGCGTCACCTACGGCCTCGGGCTGACGCTGCTGGGCCTGTGTTACGCCGCCGTCGCGCTGGTCGCGGCGCAACTGTCGACGTCGGCACGCGGCGCGCTCGGGATCGCCGGGGCCGCCGTGGCCGTGGGTTATCTCGTTCGTGGCGTGGGCGCGATGCAGGACAACGCCCTGGTCTGGGCATCGCCCTTCGGGTGGGCCCAACGCATGGACGCCTTCGGTGACGAGCAGTGGTGGCCCGTGATCCCGTTGCTGGTCCTGAGCGCGACCCTGCTGGGGGTCGCCGGATGGCTCACCGTGCATCGGGACTTCGCCGGCGGGGTCCTGCAGGCGCGGGCGGGTCGTCCGCGTGCATCGGCCTGGCTCGGCACGCCGTTCGGACTGGTGGTGCGGCTCCAGCGCGGCCTGCTGATCGGATGGACGATCGGACTGACGGCACTCGGCCTGCTCTACGGTGCGGTGATCCCGACCATCCCCGACCTGGTCGCTTCGAACCCGGACATCGCCGCGGTGATCGGTGCGTCCCCGGACGCCGAACAGGCGCTCGTCGACGAGTTCCTGCGCTACATCTTCCTGTTCATGGCGGTCGTCTCGACCGGCTTCGCGGTGTCGTCCGTGCTGCGGCTGCGAGCGGAGGAGGAGTCCGGCCGGGCCGAGGTCGTGCTGGCGACCCGCGTCCGCCGGTCCTCGTGGCTCGGTGCCACGGTCGCCTTCGCTGCGGTGGGTGCCCTGGTGGTGTCCGTGGCGATGACCCTCGCCCTCGCCCTGGGCTACGCGCTCGGCATGGGGGAGTGGAGCAGGATCGGCCAGCACGTCGGCGGCCAGCTGAGCTACCTGCCGGGCGTCCTGATGGTCGGCGCTCTCGCCGTGGCGCTCACGGGAGTGTCTCCGCGGTGGGGCGGCTTGGCGTGGGCGGTGGTCGCGTTCGTGTCCGTGCAGGTGCTGCTGGGCGAGACCCTGCGACTGCCGGACCGGCTCGAGTCGCTCTCGCCGTTCTGGCACCTCGCGGGCGTCCCGGTCGAGTCGTTCGAGCCATGGCCGGCGCTCGCCGAGCTCGCCGTGGCCGGGGTGCTGGTCGCGGTCGGCCTGTGGGGCTTCCAGCGGCGCGACGTCAGCGCGGGCTGACCGTCACGCCGAGGCCAGCACCTCGTCGACCGTGACCGAGCTCAGCGCGAGGGCGGATCCCACCGCGGCATTCGTCAGCTCGCCGTCGTGCGTGTTGAGGCCCTGCGCCAGGCCGGGATCGGCTCGCATCGCGCCGGTCCACCCACGCTCGGCCAGCGCGATCGCGTAGGGAAGGGTCGCGTTGGTCAGGGCGTAGGTGGACGTGTTCGGCACCGCGCCGGGCATGTTGGCGACGCAGTAGAAGGTCGAGCCGTGGACCGCGAAGGTCGGGTCGGCGTGGGTCGTCGGGCGCGAGTCCTCGAAGCAGCCGCCCTGGTCGATCGCGATGTCGACGAGAACGGACCCGGGCCTCATGCGCGACACGAGCTCGTTGCTGACCAGCTTCGGGGCGGCGGCGCCCGGCAGCAGCACGGCCCCGATGACGAGGTCCGCCTCGAGCACCTGCTGCTCGATCGCCAGTTGGGACGAGGCGAGCCCGTGCACGCGGTTGTCGTACCGCCAGAAGCTCATCCGCAGCTTGTCGAGGTCGGTGTCGAGCAACGTCACGTCGGCGCCCATGCCGAGGGCGATGTTCGCGGCGTTCTGGCCCGAAACCCCGGCGCCGATGATGACGACCTTCGCGTTGGCGACGCCACCGACCCCGCCGAGCAGCACACCCCGGCCGCCGGACGCCTTCATCAGCGCATGGGCGCCGACCTGGGGTGCGAGGCAACCCGCGACCTCGCTCATCGGGTACAGCAGGGGGAGTCCGCCGGAGGCTCCGGTGACCGTCTCGTAGGCGACACCGGTGACCTTCCGTTCGAGCAGTTCCTCGGTCAGGGCCCGGTCGGCGGCCAGGTGCAGGTACGTGAAGAGCAGCTGGCCCTCGCGCATGCGGTGGTACTCGTCGGCGACGGGCTCCTTGACCTTCAGCACGAGGTCGACGCCCCCGTCGGTGCCCCACGCGGACTCGGCGTCGTCGACGATCGTCGCCCCGGCGGCCTCGTAGTCCTCGTCGCTGATCGACGAGCCGACGCCGGCCGCGGTCTCGATCACCACCGTGTGGCCGCGACTGGTCAGCTCGCGCACCCCCAGCGGCGTGAGCGCCACGCGGTACTCATGGATCTTGATCTCCCGGGGAACGCCGATCCTCACGACCTCAGCCTCTCGTCAGCCGACTCATCCGACAACGCTACGCCTTGATCGGGATGCGCAGGGCGATCGTGCGAGCAGCGGCGGCGACGGCGATCCCGAGCGCACCACCTCCGACCGCGTCGCTCAGCCAGTGCGCACCCTGGTGGACGCGCACGAGGGAGGCGACGATCGTCAGGGCGGCCAAGGGGGCCGCGGCCGCCGGAACCTCGCGCGCGATCATGTAGGCCGTCGCGGTGGCGATCGCGGCGTGACCCGAGGGGAACGACGGGCCCTCCAGGGGCGCGTCGTCGCGCAGGATCGTCGGTGTCTCGTACAGCGGCCGCGGACGTTGCAGGAGCTTCTTCACCGCCACCTCGATGTCTTTCGAGACGGGCAGGGCCGCAGCCGTCGCGACGCCCTCACGGCGTCGGCCTGAAGCCCACAGCGCGGCGCCGGTCAGCGGCAGCATCCACGGGGTCCCGAGCTGCTGGGGGAGGCGGACCAGGCGCGTGTCCGGCCATTCGTTCACGATCGCGAACCACCGGACCTCACGAGGGCCGGTTCGCCGTCCGAAGGCGAGCGCGGACGCGACGAAGACGATGGACGCAGCGGTCGCGGCCACGATGTCGACGTCTGTCGATCCTCGGCGGACAGGCACGACCCCATCGTCGCCCCGTGCACGGGAGGGCGCATCCGATGTCCACCCGTCGTGGGTGCGTCGTCGCATCGAGTGAGTGGTGTGGACCTGCGATAAATCAGTCGATTCGTGAGACTGGAGAGTCGTTCGGACACTAGATTTCCAGCGAGGCCACGCGTCTGATCCGTCACGTCGTGACGAGAGCACATGGCCACTCCCGCAGGAGTCTGGATGAACCGTCACGTCCTCATGTCCACCCGCCCCGTGGCGGCGCTGATCGCGCTGGTCGCCGTGGTGGCGTCCACGCTCGCGCTCGCCGCGCCGGCGCAGGCCGAGCCGGACTCCCGCCCGCGGGTGCTGCTGCTCGGCTACGACAACGAGCCGTACGTCGCCGACGTGGTGGACAAGCTCGAGGCGTCGGGTTCGTTCGCGGAGGTCTCCGTCATGCCGGGCAGCAACTCGTGCACCTTCGGCACTCCGGCACTGGCTGAGCTCGAGGAGTACGACGCGGTGTTCCTGTGGACCGACTGCTCGATCCCCGACCCGTCAGGTCTGGGCAACGTGCTGGCGGACTACGTCGATGGCGGTGGGCGACTGGTGCTCGGCGTCTTCGCGACCTCCGCCGGGTACGCGCCCTCTGGCCGCCTCATCTCCGACGGCTACCTTCCCGTGGCCCTGCAGAACCACAGCTCGCAGACGCCCGAGACGCTCGTCGCCGACCTTCCCGGTCACCCGCTGCTCGACGGCGTGACGAGCTTCCATGGAGGCAGCTCGAGCTATCACGGCACCGGGCTGCAGCTCACCGAGGGGTCGACCCTGGTTGCCCACTGGAGCGACGGTGAGCCCCTCGTCGCGACGCGAGGCAATGTCGTCGTCCTGAACTTCTTCCCGCCGTCCAGCACCATCAGGCCCGACTTCTGGGACGCCAGCACCGACGGCGTCCCGCTGATGGTCAACGCCCTCACCCGGGGACTGGAGATGGCGCCCAGCTTCACGAGTGCCGCGAGCGCCACGCTCACGGCCGGGACCGCAGAGGCCTTCACGGTGAAGACCGTGGGCCACCCGCGGGCCGCGATCACCACGACCAGCGCGCTGCCGACCGGACTGACCCTCACCGACAACGGCAATGGCACGGCGACGATCGCCGGCACGCCGGCCGCCGGCACCGGTGGCGTCCACTCGATCGCGCTGACCGCCACGAACGGCGTCGAGCCCGACGCGACCCAGACGCTCGACCTGACCGTCAACGAGGCACCCGTCGTCACGACGCTGCCGACCGCCGCGTTCGCGGTGGGCTCCGCGGGCTCGTTCTCCGTCGCCGCGACGCCCGGCCACCCGGCGGCGACCACCCTGACCGCGACCGGCGACCTGCCGGCCGGCATGACGTTCACCGACAACGGTGATGGCACGGCCACCGTCTCGGGCACGCCGGCGGACGGCTCGGCCGGCACCTACCCGGTCACCGTGAAGGCGGACAACGGTGCCCTGTCGACGACGCAGACCCTGACCGTCTCGGTGTCGCTGGTGGCCCAGACGGTGACGATCACGTCCACCCCGCCGGCCTCGACTCCCGTCGTCGGCCAGACGTACGCGGTCACCGCGACCGGCGGCGCGTCCCCGAACCCGGTCGTCGTGTCGATCGACCCGGCCTCGGCATCCGTGTGCGCGGTCGACGGATCGACCGTGACCTTCGACCACCCGGGCTCGTGCGTGATCAACGCCGACCAGGCCGGCAACGGTCGCTACGCCGCGGCCTCGACGAGCCAGACCGTGGCCGTGACGGCTGCCGCCACGACCACCGAGCTGACCGTGAAGTCCGACCGACTCGCGGCCAAGGTCACGGCGAGCGCTCCGGGCGCCGGCACCCCGACCGGCACCGTGACGTTCTCGGTGGACGGCGTCGAGGTCGGCTCCGCTCCCCTCGTCGACGGCACCGCGACGCTGGCGCACCGCCTCGAGTCCGGCAGGAGCCGGGCCGTCGCCGCCGTCTACTCCGGCGACGGCGACTACACCGCGTCGTCGGGTTCGACGGCACGTCGCGATCCGGTGATCACGGCGCGCGTCACGAGCGCGAAGGCCAGGTCGGCGGCCGGTTGGTACCGGACTCCGGTCACGGTGACGTTCCGCTGCGCTTCCGGTGGCTCCGGCCTCACCGCGGCGTGCCCGAAGCCGGTCACGCTGAAGGCCAACCGCGCGGGCCAGTCGGTCACGCGCACGATCCTCGCTGCGGACGGCGGCGCGGCGACCGTGACGGTCGGCGCCATCAACATCGATCGCCGCGCGCCCAAGGTCGCGATCAAGGGCGTGCGCAAGGGCGCGACCTACCCCGGTCAGGCCCCGAAGGCGCGGTGCGTGAGCAAGGACAAGCTCTCCGGAATCGCGCGCTGCAAGGTCAGCAAGCGCGTTCGCGGCGAGTCGGTGACGATCAGGGCGACCGCGACCGATCGCGCGGGCAACAAGCGGATCAGCACGGTCAGGTACCGGGTCGCGCGGTTCTACGTCTCGGGCGCCACGTTCCGCCAGGGCTCCTACCGCGTCAGCGAGGGCAAGACCTACCTCGTCGTCGCGTTGACCTCGGGCTCCTCACGGCCGCAGTACTACAACGCGTCCCTGCGCGACTCGACCCCGACGGCGTCGGGCAGCTACCTGCGCCGGTCCGGCAAGCAGTCCGGCCTGCACCGCCACGTGCTGCCCGTGCGCATGGACCGGGGCATGAGCCGCCACGGTCGTTGGGACCTCGGTGTGAAGGTCGGCCGCACCCTGCACCGGATCCCGGTGACCGTGCGCCGGTGACGACCGGCTCGTAGCTCCCGCCAGGCCCGGAATCCATCGGATTCCGGGCCTGGTGCGTGGTGCCGGCCCATTTGGCCGGATCCCGCCAGCCAGGTGGCGTGTGTATCCGTCAGCACCGCGATGCCTCCTCGGAGTCGACGGCCCATCCGGACCGCCTCGCACCAGGAGGAACACCATGGCCACTGCTTCAGACCTCATCAGGGCACTCGCCCGCGGTCGCGTCACCCTGTCCGGCCTCGGCCGCCTCGATGTGCTCGCGGCACTCGACGAGCGCGTCGTGGAGCTCGTCGGCGGCGGGCCCCAGGGCCTGCTCGTGGGACGCGTCGGCTGGGCCGCGCTCAATCCCCAGCCCCTGCCTCCCGCGGAGGCCGGCCGTCTCCTGCTCTCGGTGATGGCACGCGGCATCATCATCGTCAGCGGCCGCGACGCCGACGCCCACCAGGCGTTCCTGGACGACATCGAGGACTGGTGCGGCACCGGGTGGCCCCGCCGCTGGCCCCGGCCGAGGCCGGGACCGTTCCCCGACCCGCGGCAGGAGGAGCTCGACCCGTCGGTGCTGCTCGGTGGGGCGCTGGCCGCGGCCGAGCTGGCGGCGAGCTATCCCGCCGGCGAGATGCAGGACCTCTTCGAGAAGACGGCCGAGCAGCTCACCGAGGCCGCCCTGCGCTGACCACCGGCACGATGAGGCATTCGGGTCGCCCGGCGGGGTCGAATGCATCATCGTTAGTCGTTCCTCGCACGCCGGCCGTGTGAATCACGGGAGAATGTCGCCATGACTCTCCTGATCACCGGCGCCGGGTCCGGTCTCGGCCTGCGCCTGGCCGAGCTCTACGCGCAGCGGGGCCATGCGGTCATCGCGCTGGACCTGCGGTTCGACGACGACGCACGTGTGCGGCTGGAGGCCGCCACCGCCGGCCGCCTCCACACGGAGGAGATCGACGTCAGGGACGGCTCGGCGGTGGAGTCCGCGGTGGTCCGCGGAGTCGAGGCGCTCGGTGCGCCGGGGCTGGCGATCAACTGCGCCGGCGTGCAGGACGCCGCGCTGTTCGAGGACCTGTCCGAGGACGCGTTCCGGCGGGTCATCGACATCAACCTGGTCGGCAGCCGCAACGTGGCCGCGGCCGTCCTGCCGCGACTCGCGCCGCACGGGCACCTCGTCCTGATCGCGTCGATGGCCGGGCTCGTCGCGAACTACGGGTACGCGGCGTACGGCGCCTCGAAGTACGGCGTCGTCGGCCTGGGTCAGGTGCTGCGCATCGAGCAGCGGCCGCGTCGGATCGACGTCTCGGTCGTGTGCCCGCCCGAGGTCGAGACGCCGATGGTGGACGACGAGCGTCGCACGATGCTGCCGGCCACCAAGGCACTCAAGGAGATGGCGGGCACGCTCGAGCTGGAGCCTGCGGTCCGCGAGATCATGCGTGGGATCGACCGGCGCAGGCCCGTGATCGTCCCTGGGACGGCCGCGCGGCGGACGCTGCTGCTGACGAGGCTCCTCCCGCGGTGGGTCATCAACGCGGTGACGGATCGGATCGTCCGGACGGCTCTCGCTTCGTCCCGATGACGGAGGAAAAGTGCCTCATCCTTCACACGAGTGTGCGCCAGTCACAGATTCGCGCATTCCGCTCGCAGTGTGAGACGGGCGTCATCCGTTCCCGACAGGGCACCGAAGCCCCCGCATGAGGTCGGAAGCTCCGGCCGCTGAAATGGGGACATCATGAAGAAGGTACTTCTCGCATTGCTCACGGTCGTCCTGGCCGCGGGCATGTCCACGGCGCTCGCCTCGCCGGCCCAGGCGAAGGCGAAGTCCAGCACCAAGGTCGGCTACACGCAGGTCGTCGTCGATCCGGCCGTCTACGACCTGATCACCGGCGCCGGCATCACCCCCGCCCCGACGGCCGGCGCGAAGGCCGGTGCGTTCAAGGACACGATCGCGGCCAGGTTCCCGATCTCGGGTTACCGCCTGGGCAAGCTGCGCATCAAGCACACGGGCGGCCTGAACCTCAGTGCCGGCTCCGCGGCCACGATCACGGTGTCGGACTTCAACATCGACCTCGGTCGCCTGCGCGTCAGCGGCAAGGTCAACGGCACCGTCGGAAACGTCGGTCGCGTGGACCTGTTCAAGGTCCGCGCCTCGAACCGCCTCGGCTACGGCGTCGTGAGGCTGACGCTGACGAAGACGGCCGCCGATGCGCTCAACGCCACCTTCGGGGTGGATGCCTTCGCGGAGAACGCGACCTTCGGCTACGCGACGCCGAAGCCGTTCTCGCGGTTCTGAGCTGTACCTGCACGACGGTGGGGAGCGGTCCCGTCCCACCCGGGACCGCTCCCTCCCGCATGTCCGCTCGTCAGTCGGGTTCCGCTGGAGGCGTCGACCGACTTCTAAGCCGGCGGTTGTCGCGTCGTGCCGGATCGGGCGATGCGCAGCAGGGCGTCGACGGAATCGGGCAACCGCCGGTCCATCAGCCAGACGGCTGTCAACGGCCGCCACAGGTCGAGGTCCGTGAGGACCTCGACCAGGCGTCCGGTCTCGAGGTCGGACACGACCGCGCGCCGTGAGACGACGGCGGGACCGACCCCGGCCCGGGCCGCTCCGATCAGCGCCGTGGTCGAGTCGGCCTCCATCGCGAGACGGGGCTCGAAGCGCAGGGCGCGCTCGAAGGTGCTGCGCGTCCCGCTGCCGGTCTCGCGCAGCACCCAGGCCTCGTTGCGCAGGACGTCGTGCGGAAGCGGGGTGCTGCGCCGAGCCCACGGATGGCCCGGTTCGACGACGACGGCCAGCTCGTCGGCGCCGACGATGCCGTGGGCCAGGTCGCGGGGGATCGCCGCGGTCTCGATGAAGCCGACGTCCACCGTGCGTGACCGGACCAGCTCGGCGACCTTCTCGCTGTTCACGACGTGGAGGCGGGGGCGGACGGCCACCGACCGGTTGCGGAGCTCGCCCAGCCAGCGCGGGAGGATGAACTCGGCGATCGTCAGGCTCGCCGCCATCTCCAGCTCGGCGTGCCGTTCGTCGCTCAGGGCGCCGAGCGCGGCACGCATGAGGTCGACCTCGTGCAGCACGGTGCGGGCCCAGGACACGATCGCGAGCCCGTCGGTCGTCAGGACGGTCCCGCGGGGGGACCGTTCGGCCACGGTCACGCGCCACCGTGCCTCGAACGAGCGGAGCCGGGCGCTCGCCGCGGGCTGGCTGACGCCCCTGGCCTGGGCCGCCGCGCTGAGGCTGTTCAGCTCGGCGAGATCGACGAGCAGGCGCAGGGTCTCCATGTCGATGTCAGGAGTCATCACCTCTGTTTATATCCCACGTGGATCCTGGGGTCTACTGCTGGAAGCGGTCCCGGGGGATGGTCGAGACATGCCCCTCACCCAGGACGCTCGAGCGTCGTCGCTGTACCGACTCACGCCGGCCCTCATGGCCGCCGTGGCGGCGGCCGGGCTCAACGTGGTCATCCCGCTCGCGAGCCCGCTCCTGGTCGCGCTGGTGCTCGGGCTCGTGGTCGCCAACACGCCGCTCGCGGACCGCCGGATCCTGCAGGACCAAGCGGGCCTCACCCGCCTGCTACTGCGTTGGGGCATCGTCGTGCTGGGTCTGAAGCTGCCGGTCGACGCGGTGCTCGGGATCGGGGTGGGAGGCATCGCCCTGGTGGTGGGCACCGTCCTGATCACCTACTACGGCACGCTCGCCGTGGGCACTCGGCTGGGACTCGAACCGCGCTTCGTGACCCTCCTCGCGGCGGGCTTCTCGATCTGTGGGGCGGCCGCCATCGCCGCGGTCGCCGACACGGTCCGGGCGCGCCAGCGGGACGTCGCGCTGGCCGTGGCCCTGGTCACCGTCTTCGGATCGGTCATGATCGTCCTCGTCCCTTGGAGTGCGCACCTGATCGGACTCGACGACAGGCAGGCGGCCGTCTGGGCCGGCGCCAGCATCCATGAGGTGGCGCAGGTGGTCGCCGCGGGGTCCGTGCTCGGCGGCGGGGCGGTGGCGTTGGCCACCACCGTCAAGCTCGGCCGGGTGGCCATGCTGGCGCCGATGTCGATCTTGGTGGCCCGCCGCAGCGCGGGCGAAGGATCGACGACGGCTCCGCTGCTGCCCTGGTTCGTCGTGGGGTTCGTCGCGACCGCGGCACTGCGGAGCACCGGCCTGCTGCCGGAGTCCGCGCTGACCGTGGCCGGCGTGGTGACCAACGTCCTGCTGGCGGCCGGCATGTTCGGGCTCGGCCTCGGGATCCGGTTGCGCGAGCTCTGGCCGGTCCCCGGACGTGCCCTGGCGCTGGCGACGCTCTCCACCGCGATCGCCGCCGGGTCCTCGCTCGGCCTGCTCGCGCTGCTGATGTGATGGGCCGGCACGAAGCCGTTACCAGGAGCTTGAACACTGGCGCCCGGTCGCGCATGCGGCAGGCTGGCTCCATGAGCGACGTCGGCAACCCCCGTGACCACCTCGCGAACGAGCGCACGCACCTGGCGTGGGTGCGCACTGCGCTCACCGTCATCGTTCTCGGCCTGGCGATCGCCCGCTTCGGTGACGAGGGCACGGTGTCCCTGGGCAGCATCCTGGCCGGCTCGGTGCTGCTCGCCGCCGGCACCGGTGTCGTCGCGTACGGCAGCTGGCGGTACCGCAGCACGGCCCGCGAGCTGGCCGAGGGCGCGTTCCCGACGGCCCGCTCGACGGTGGGCCCGATCGCCGCGGCCGCCGTGCTGACGGGGGCCGTGCTGGTCGCGCTCGTCGTCCTGCTCGTCGCCACCGTGTGACGGACCTACGGTGGAAGGCATGGATCGTCCAGAGTCCGTCCGGCGCGACGAGCCTGCACTGAGTGCGGCTGGGCTGTCCGCGCTGCCGACATCGGTCGACGTGCCGCGGTACGACCGGAGTCGGCTCACCGCCGGGATCGTCCACATCGGCGTCGGCGGGTTCCATCGGGCGCACGAGGCCGTGTACGTCGACCGGCTGCTCCGCCGCGGGTCAGCCGACGAGTGGGGGATCTGTGGCGTTGGGCTGCTGCCTCACGACCGCCGCATGCACGACGTCCTGGGCGAGCAGGACGGGCTCTACACCGTGGTCGAGCGCGCGCCCGACGGGTCGTCGCGCCTGAGCGTCGTCGGGTCGATCATCCGCCACCTCCACGCACCGGACGATCCGGAGGGGGTGATCGAGACGCTGGCCGCGCCGAGCACGCGGATCGTGTCGTTGACGATCACCGAGGGTGGCTACAACCTCAGGGGTGGGACGGGCGACTTCGATACGGATGCGCCCGAGGTCGTGGCGGACCTGGGCTCGCGCGTGCCGCGCACGGTGTTCGGGGTGGTCATCGAGGCCTTGGCGCGGCGACGCGACCGGGGCGTGAGGCCGTTCACGGTGCTGTCCTGCGACAACCTCGAGGGCAACGGCGAGGTGGCCCGGCGTGCGTTCGGCACGTACGCGCACCTGCGTGATCCGGTGCTGGGGGAGTGGGTCCACGAGAACGTGTCGTTCCCCTCGTCGATGGTCGACCGGATCACGCCCGTCACGACGGATGCGGACCGCGACCAGGTGGCCGAGCGGCTCGGGGTCCGCGACGGTTGGCCGGTGGTGTGCGAGCCGTTCAGCCAGTGGGTGCTGCAGGACGACTTCGTCGACGGGCGACCGCCGTGGGAGGAGGCCGGCGTCGAGATGGTCGACGATGTGCGGCCCTACGAGCTGATGAAGTTGCGGCTGCTGAACGCGAGCCACCAGGTGATGGGGTACCTCGGCCGGCTCGCCGGATTCGAGTACGTGCACGAGGTGTGCGCGGACCCGCACTTCGCGCGACTGGTGGACGGATACCTGTCCCGCGAGGCGACGCCCACCCTGGAACCGGTCGGTGTGGACCTCGGCGCCTACCGGACCACCCTGATGGAGCGGTTCACCAACAGTGCCATCGCGGACACGCTCGCGCGCCAGTGCGTCGACAGCTCCGAGCGGATGCCGAAATTCCTGTTCCCCGTGATCCGCGAGCAGCTCCGTCGCGGGGGCGAGATCGAGCGTGCAGCGCTCGCGGTCGCGGCGTGGGCTCGCTGTGCCGAGGAGGTCGACGAGCGCGGCGGCCCGATGCCGCTGCAGGACCAGCGTGCCTCCGAGCTGACCGCCGCGGCCCGCCGCCAACGATCCGAGCCACTGGCCTTCCTGCAGGTGCAGCCCGCGGCGGCCGACCTACTCGCCGACCGGCGCTTCACCGAGGCCTACGTCAGTGCCCTGAGATCCCTGCACGACGGCGGAGCTCTGACGACCGTCAGGCGCTTCGACGACGGGTGAGGGTCCCGACCGGCTCATGGGGCTCCGCCGCAAACAGTTCCTCGATGTCCGTCCAGGTCCTCGACCGCATCACCACGATCAGACTCCTCGAGTGGCCCCGGCGGAGTGTTCCGTCCGTGCCACCTTCCGGTCCGTCATGACGACCCAGACCGCCATGGCGATGCCGGCACAGACGGCGAACAGGAAGAACACCATCGCCAGGCCGGGATAGCCGAGCACCGTCCACGTCGACGGGATCCGCATCATCAGCGCCGCGCCCAGGATCGTGGCCGCGATGATGATGCCGAGCGTGAGGCGGTTCGCGACCCGCTGGATCACGGTGTGCAGGCGCTGCTCGTCGATCGCGTCGACCTTGAGCCGGAACTCCCCGTCGGCCAGGGAGTCCATGATCCGGTTGGCCCGCTTCGGGAACTGCTCCACCAGGGTCTTGGACTCGATCGCCGCCGCGACGATCCCGCCGGGGGACATCTTGAGTCCGGCGGCCGAGATGTCGCTCGCGTTCTCGCGGATCGCCTCGGTGGGCGAGAAGCCCGGGTCCAGGTGCGAGGTGGTCCGGTCGAGGTTGAGCAGTGCCTTGCCGACCATCGACATCTCGGCCGGCGGTCGCAGGCCGTGCGCGCCGGACAGCCGGCTGAGGTCGACCATCACGGCGCCGACGGCGACGTCCGCGCCGCTCGCGATCGCCTCGGACACGAGATGCGTGACGTCGTCGCGGAAGGCGCCGGCATCGAAGACGTCGGTGGGATGCCCCATGGACGCCAGGATCGAGGCCGTCTCCTCGCCGTCGCCGTCGCTGATGGCCAGCAGCAGCTTGATGATGTCCTGCTGGACGCGCGGCGGCACCGACGCGGTCATGCCCAGGTCGAGCAGCGCCAGGCGGCCGTCCTCGGTGAGCAGCAGGTTGCCGGGGTGTGGGTCGGCGTGCAGGACTCCGGCGTCCAGGATCATGTGCAGGTAGGCGCTGAAGAGCTGCTCGACGATGGGTCGCGCATCGAGGTCCACGAGTCCCAGCTGGCCGATGTCGGTGACCTTGCGCCCGTCGATGAAGTCCATCGTGAGGACCTTCGAGGTGGTGTACTCGTGGACCGGCCGCGGCACGACGAGCAGGTCGTAGGGGGCGGTCAGCTCGCGGAAGGTGTCGAGGTTGCGGGCCTCGCGGCGGTAGTCCAGCTCGCCGGCGAGGGATCGACGGAACTGGTCGAGCAGGCGGCCGAACCCGAAGCTGCGCCCGGCGGTGGTGCGCTTGTCGGCGAGGCGGGCGAGGCGGCCGAGCACCTTCATGTCCTCCCGGACGGTGTCGCGCACGTGGGGGCGCTGCACCTTGACGACGACCTCGCGACCGTTCCGCAGGCTGGCGCGGTGCACCTGGCCCAGGGACGCGGCGGCCAGCGGCTTGGGGTCGAAGTCGCGGAACCGCTCCTTCAACGTGGCGCCCAGCTCGGTCTCGACGACCTCGCGCACGGTGTCGAAGTCGATGGGGTCGACCTCGTCCTGGAGCCGCTCGAGCGCCGTCGTGTACGACGCGGGCAGCAGGTCGAACCGCGTGGACAGCAACTGGCCCAGCTTGATGAACGTCGGCCCCATCCTCTCGAGGTCGTCGGCGAACGCCTCGGCGCGCTCCGCGTCGCCCAGGGGCGTCTCGTCGTCGATGTCGAACTCGTCGAGCTGGGCTCCCGACAGCAGGTCGGACCGACCGTAGCGACGGACGAGGCGGGCGAGCGCGACGTAGCGGTTGTCGTCCAGGATCATGGGGCCAAGCATGCCGGTCGCCGTCGATGCGCGCCCCCGAACCTCCGGTCTCGATCGCACCTCAGGCGGCAGGCGGCGGCGGATCGACGGGCAGCCCACGCACCGTCGCGTTGCGGGCCAGGTCGAGCGCGATGTTGCGCAGTTTGCGGTTCTGGGCCTGCGAGACGCGTACGAGCGTCGCGAACGCCTGGTCGGGGGTGAGCTGGTACCGCTCCATCAGGATGCCCTGGGCTTGGCCGATCACGGTGCGGTGGGCGAGGGCCGACTCGTAGTTGTCGTGCTCCTGCGCGGCGAGCATCGCGACGGCGACGTGCGCCGCGAGCGCCAGCGCCGACTCCCGGCTGTCCTCGGTGAACGCGGCCACGGCGGAGGAGTAGAGGTTCAGCGCCCCGAGGGTGTCGTGGGTGACGAACAGCTGCACCGAGAGCATGGACCGGACGCCCAGCTCGTCAGCGGCGCGGCGCGACCACACGGGCCAGCGATCCTCGGTGGTGAGGTCGTCGCTCTGCACCGTCTCCTGCTCATGGATCGACTGCAGGCAGGGACCTTCGTCCAGTTCGTACTGCAGCTGGTCGCCGCGACGCACGAGGTCGTCGGTGGCGGCCGCGGTCTCGACGACCCGGCGCTTCTCGACCACCGAGATGCCGGCGTGCTCGCAGCCATCCACGAGCTCGACCGCGCCGGCGACGGCTCGTTGGAGCGTCTGGTCGAGACCGGACTCGGCGCTCATCGCGCGGGCGACCTCGGCGAACTGGTCCAGCGGGTCTTCGGTCATGCTCGACACTCTCACACCACGCTGCGCGGCCGCCCGCGTCAGCGGAGGCGCCTCCACGACGGGTAGCCCCCGGGCGTGAGGCGAGGCTGTGACGCGACGATGGGGAAGCCGTACGACTCGACCGGCGCCACGGAGAGTGAACGCAGGCCCTTCGGGTCACGGCAGACGCGCGCCCTCGAGCACTGGAGAGCCGTCGAGGAGTTGCTGGACGACCGGGCCGTAGGCCGCCTCGACGGCGTCGAGGTCGGCGACGAGCAGCGGGGTCTCGAAGAAGCGCAGCGAGGTCGCCAGGCCGAGCAGCGCGGCGACGGCGAGCTCGGCCCGCAGTTGCGCCTGCGGGCCCCCGAGGACGTCCGCGAGAGGTGCGACGTAGCCGTGCAGGAACTTCTCGCGGACCGCTGCGGCATCGGGAGCGTTCACGCGCAGCATGATGGCGCGGCCGAGGTGCTCGAGGTCCCCGCGGCGCTGCCGGTCGAGGAGCTCCCTCACCAGGGCCGGGCCCAGCTCCGCGGCGGGCACCTCGGGTAGAGGGGGAGCGATGATCGCCGCGGTGCGGTGGAACAGCTCCTCCTTGCTGCCGGCCACCTTCATCACGAGCGCGGGGGAGGTGCCGGCGCGTGCGGCGATGGCGCGGATCGTGACCTCGGGGAAGCCGTTGCGCGCGAAGAGCTCGGCGGCGGCGCGCCACACCGCGGCGCGCAGGCCCGAGGGGTCGTTCGCGGTCATGCGAGCGGTGTCCCGAGCGTGAGGTCCGCGGTGCGGTTGGCCTCCCAGACGGTGACCGGTCGAGCACCCGTCGCTCCGTTGTCGGCGATCGCGCTGAGCACGTAGCGCCCGTTCGCGGGACGCGGCACGGAGAAGTGCCCCTCGTGGTCGGTGCGCGTCGAGTGCACGGCCTCACCGGCGTGGTGGGTGAGGATCACCAGGGCGCCCGCGATCGGTGCGCCGTCCGGGTCGGTGATCGTGCCCTCGAGGGTCAGCCGGTGACGCAGCACGAGCGGCGGGAACCGGATGTCGTCCTCTAGCGTGACGATGCGCGAGCGCGGTTGCCAGCCGTCGGCCGACGTCACGACGAAGTAGTCGCCGGGACCGGGGACCGCGACCGTGACCTGTCCCTCGGAGTCGGCCTGGCCCCAGTCGACGGCGGCGCCGTCCGTGGTCAGGACGGTGACGACGGCTCTGCGGACCGGGCGGGCCAACTCGTCCACGACGCGCCCCCGGGCGACGCGGGTGGGCCGGCTGGTCGTGGCGGTGCCCGAGCGATCGGCCTCGGGGGCGAAGTCCTGCATGCGCAGCGTCGGGAGGACGACGACGGCGCTGCCCAGCGCCGCGGCGGCCGCGAGCCAGAACAACAGCGCGAACGCGCCCTCGCTCATGGCGTCGACGCCGCCGACCGTCACGAAGGAGGCCGATGTGACGGCCGCGACGATCGCGCTCGCGCTGGTGGTGCCGATCGAGCGCAGCAGGACGTTCAGGCCGTTGGCGGACGCGGTCTCGGTGACGGGAACGGCGCGCATGATCATCGTCGGGAGCGCGCCGTAGACCATCGCGGTGCCCATCGCCACGACGACGGATCCGAGCACGATCTGGGTGAGGTTGTCGCTCAGGAACACGCGGCCGACGTAGGCGACTCCCATCGTCACCGTGCCGACCAGCGCGGTCAGCTGCGGTCCGAAGCGACGCGTGAACCAGGCCGAGACCGGCGCCATCAGGCCGAACGCGGCGGCGTTGGGGACCATCCACCAGCCGGTCTCGAGGGCGTTGAGTCCCATGCCGTAGCCGGTCTCGTCCGGGACCTGGAGCAGCTGCGTCGTGAGCAGCATGTTGACGAACATCGAGAAGCCGACGAGCACGGACGCGGAGTTCACCAGCAGGACGGCTCGGCGCGACGAGACGCGCAGGTCGACGAGGGGACTGGGCGTCCTCAGCTCCATGGGCACCCAGATCGCGAGCAGCGTGAGGCCGCCGGCGACGAGGCCGAGCGTGGTGGCGGAGCCCCAGCCCCAGTGCGACCCCTTCGAGATCGCCAGCATGAGGGCGGTGAGCGCAGCGGACAGCAGGACGGCGCCGCGGATGTCGAAGGTGCCGCGGGTGCGGACGGGGGACTCGGGCAGCACGGTCATCGCGGCGATGAGCAGGACGACGCCGACGGCTCCGGTCACCCAGAAGATGGCGTGCCAGTCGAGGTGCTCGGCGATCAGGCCGGCGACCGGCGGGCCGACGCCGGCGCCGATGGCCAGCGTGGCGCTCATCAGCGCGACGCCGAGGGGGATCCGCTCACGCGGCAGCTCGTCGCGCATGATCGCGATGCCCACCGGGACGACCGCCATGCCGACGCCCTGCAATGCGCGGGCGAGGATCAGCAGGGACAGGTCCTGGCTGAATGCGCCGACCAGCGAGCCGAGCACCGAGATGGCCAGGGTCAGCACCATCATTCGGCGCTTGCCGTACATGTCGGCCAGTCGCGTGACGGTGGGGGTCGAGACGGCGCCCGTGAGCAGCGTCGCCGTGACCAGCCACGAGGTGTCGTCGGCCGAGGCGCCCACGAGGTCCGGCAGCGCGGGCAGCAGCGGCAGCATGAGCGTCTGCTGCAACGAGACGACGATGCCGCACAGCGACAGCGTCGTGACGATCAACGCGGCACTGCGCGCGGGGGCCTCGGTCCGTGGGGAGGTGGACGCAGAGCCGCTCATCGGGGTCCTTTCGGCGAGGCGTGAACGCTTGTTCACGGGACAGTCAATCAGGTGGGTCGCAGGTCCGCGCGTGGTGCCTCGGGGACCGTTGTCGTCCCGGTGCTTCGGGCGTACAGTCGAAGGACTGGTCGATGCGACCTTTGAGATGAACGGAGTGCATCATGGCCACTCATCACATCCACCTACCGCACGTCCACGTCCCGTATCCGCACGTGGGACAGGCGCAGGACGAGGCCCACGTCGAGGGAACCAAGCCGTCGCGCCTCGGCGGGATCATCCTCGGAGCAGGGGTGATCGTCGCCCTCGTCGCGTGGGGGACCGCGCTCGTCGTGCTGCTCAACCTGGGTCCGGTCAATCCCGGGATCTCGACCGGAGAAATCGCCGCCTGGACAGCCGTCGCGATCGCCTCGGCGATCAGCCTGTTCGTGATGGGGATCTGGAAAGCGAACCGCGCCTGAGTGGTGCTGGTGCTCCGCCCCCGTCGCTGCAGGACTTCTCGATCGCCGACGCCTCCGTGCCGGGAAGCCGGCCGGGGCGCGCGCGGGTACCGCGCTACCCTCGTCGGGTTTGTTGTCGGGCGAGGCCGAGAGGGTGGCACGTGGTGAGGGACCTCTACGACGTGATCAACCGTCGGCGTGACACGCGCAATGAGTTCAACGGACAACCGGTGGACGAGGACGTGCTACGGCGGGTCCTCGCCGCCGCCCACTGCGCGCCGAGTGTGGGGATGAGTCAGCCGTGGGACTTCGTGCTCGTCAGGTCGCGGAAGACCCGTGCGGCGTTCCGCGACCACGTGGCGCAGGAGCGCGAGATCTTCGCCGCCTCATTGGACGGCGAGCGAGCAGAGACCTTCTCCCGGATCAAGGTCGAGGGGATCCTCGAGTCCGGCCTCGGTGTCGTCGTCGGCTACGACCCGGGTCGCGGTGGGTCCCAGGTGCTGGGCCGCCATGCCATCGCTGATGCGGGGCTCTACTCGGTCGTCTGTGCGATCGAGAACCTCTGGCTCGCGGCGACCGCGGAGGGGCTCGGGGTCGGATGGGTGAGCTTTTACCGCGAGGAGTTCCTGCGCGATCTGGTCGGGTTCCCGGCGCACGTACGACCCGTGGCCTGGCTCTGCGTCGGGCAGGTCGACGCGTTGCCGGAGGTGCCGGACCTCGAACGGTTCGGCTGGCGGCACCGGTCGCCACTCGACGAGGTGTTGCATGAGGAGAGGTATCGGTCGCCGGAGTAGGCGGGGGCGGGCGAGACGCGGCAGTGGTGGATCTGGAACATGAACCGAGCCTGACGGTTCGGTGATCCGCGCTCGGAGATCGATTCGACCGCCTTGGGTGACGCTTGCGAGCGACTCATGATCGAGTTCGGGCAGCCCCCGGGCTTGTACCGGGCATGACGAACATCGACCCCGTTGCCCAGCCGACCCGTCCAGAGATCGCCCTGGTGGTGACCTGTCTCCTGGACCCGACCATTCCTCGCCCCGCGCGGGAGGCCGTCCACGCCGCGTTCGCGACGCTGCTGGAGCGTGAAGACCAGCGGACGATGCAGGAGGCGTCCTTCGCGCTGACGGTGGCCGTCCGTGCGCTGCCCAAGGCAGATCCGTGGCGTCGAGGCGGGATGAACGGCGACCCGTACGACGGTCTCGCGAGCGACGCGTGGCTGTACTGGGGTGAGGACGAGGTCCAGCGACTCGTGCGTCGTTTTGACGGGATAACGCCGGACGCGCACACCGTGATTCGCGGTACTGGCACGGCTGTGACCATTCGACGTGCGCTGAGGTGGACTCCTCCCGATGGTCGAGCCGACGCCTTCTGTGGCGCCCTGGCGGCGCTGTGGCGGCGCCTGTCCTCGTACGGGGTCACCGTTCCTCAGTTCGTCATGGCCCTGAGCCGGGTCGGTGACGATCTGAGCACGAGCCGGGCTGACGCCGTCGCGAGCACCATTCGCCCACCGGACGGGCTCGTGGCGGTGGTCACCGATTGCCCGGCTCGGCAGGTCGACCCGCCCGGGAGCGGCGGCCGTACGGACTTCGGCGAACCACCTTTCTGACGGCCCACCAACCTCGCTCGTCTCACCATCCGAGACTGTGATCGGGCGCGGGGTGCCAGCAGGGCTTGAGCAGGGCATGAAGACACTTCGTGCACTGCTCGCCCTGGTTCCCTTCTTCGTCATCGCCGCGCTGATGGTGGTGGCCAACGACCGAGTTTCCGTCGAGGAGATCGACTTCCCGACGCCGGGCACCGGGGATGTCTGCCAGCCGAGCGAACGCAACAACTGGTGTGCTCCGGTCGACCACCCCGGCGTCCTCGCGGCGGTGGCGGACCTGGAGGCGAAGGGCCTCACCTGCTCCGCGGCCTCGGACCTGACCGACCACATCGTGTTCCAGCACCGTGATTCGTTCGCCGTCGAGGTCGTGACCTTCGACCGGGCGCTGGAACTCGTCGAGGCCAAGGCCGGCTGGCTCCAGTCCTACTGCTCGCCCAACTGAGTCGAGCTCGTACCCCCCTCTGGAAGGAACGTCATGAACAAGCCTCGATGGAACAACCACTACGCACTGGTCATCGCGCACCGAGACGACATCATCCACGTCCGGGCGGCCACCGGGCACTACGGTGCCGTGGTCTCGGCCCTGGGCACGGCCGGCGCCGACTTCGAGGTCGACCTGGCTCCCGATGACGAGGAGGGGCCGCGGTGCTGCGGAATCCGTGCCCGGGTCCACGACGAGTACAGGTTGGGCGACGCCGGTGTCATCGCCGCCCACCTGAGCGGCCGAGGCATGCTCGCGTTCGCGTACGAGCCGTGCTTCGAGCCCGGCGCGGACGGTCCGGTGTGGCGCTACCGGCACGCGGGTGAGCACGCTGTCCCGGCGCGTCCGGTCTCCCTTCTGTTCAACATCGACTACGGCTTCGAGGACGGGTCGTGGTACTTCGGCACGCCAGGGACGCTCGCCCTGGTGGCTCGTTCAGCGCTGTGGCGAGGGCTGTCGGTGTACTCGGTGGGCGAGCCCGGCGCGCGAGAGGCTCTGGCGGTCGATTCTGACGCGGGCGTCCGCAAGGAAATCCGGGATGACCTCGAGTCGCTCGGGGCGTGGGTGCACGAGGAGGACTTCGGTCCCGCCGATGTCTCCGAGGGGGAACCGGGGTGACAGTGGTGCGCGTGGCCGGCCCAAAGAGGCAGGCCTGTACATGTCGGTGGGAAAGCGGAGAAGATGGCGAATGAAGTGGGACGCCGAAGGGTCGACACTCCAATCGTGCCGTAGTTGCCCCGTCTCGAGAATCTTCTGCTGTTCGAGATCGCCGCCACGATTATCGACGCCTGGTGGCGAAATTGACGGCTAATGGCGGAGCAACGTCTATTCGGAATTACCTCCGACCACGGAGCGGTGCACCTTGGTCAGTTCCGCATGCAGTTGCCGAACAGTGCGCTCGCGACGCGCTTGCTCGCCCTCGTCGCGCAGTTCATCCACAAGGACGTGGAGTCGCTGGAACTCGCCGCCGCGCCCGGCGACGAATTGCTGAAAGTTGCGAGTCCACGCGCGATCTCATCGCTGAGAACGAAATCCGTTCTTTACCATTACTGCGAGCAACGCCAGCATCGTCAACCACACTGGAATCACGACCGCGACACTACTTGCTTCATCGCCCCACGAACGCACTCCGGTAAAAATCGCTGAACCAATCCGCGCCCAAGCCTGATCAAAGCGATGAGCACGCATCGCCGGCGTTGCCTAGGACTCCAACCTTCGGATCAATTGACGTCCGAGCTCACTGCGCGCGGGGCTGTCCGTGGATAGTCCGCTCATTTCATCTTCGGTCCGTCATCCTGTCGTCGTTAGCGATGGATGGAAGTAGTCGAACAGCGCAGCGTCGATGGGTTCACGAAAGTTGAGCATCATGCGGACGATGGACTCGGAGCGGCCCGGAAGTGTTGTTTCTTCGGCGTCAGTGGAATCCGCCAGTCCGAGATAGAAGAAGTCCTCTGCGTTGTCCTTCTGGACAAACACGTGCATGTCGACCGCGTTAGCCACGAGCGGCGCGACTTCCTTGCTTTGGAGGTTGCGCCGACTACGGGTAAACCACCGCATCGTCCGCGTGTCGAGCAATTCGTCCTCGTACGCGGTAGTCGCTGAGATGTCATCGGATTTGTGCAAGGTCACGAAGTTCGCACACACCCCCGAATCCACATCCGTCTTGTAGCCGTAAATGGTGGTCGCATTCGCGCGCGGCCAGCCCAGGATTCGTGCGGCGTCCGATCGCGTGTACTGACGTCCCGGCGTGAAGAGTCTGTCCAAGGCGTAGCGATCGACCGTTAGGTGCTCACCGGTCTTGAGCACGTCCAGAACTGCCTTTTCGAAAGCATGGTTCCCCATGGACGATCCGAAGTCAGGATCAAGCTCGTAGCGGCCGTCGGGGAGACGCCGGGCGAGGGGAGCGCTGAACCGCTTCGACCCTTGCCGGGAATAGCCCGTCACCGTCAGCGTGTCGAAGGCACTCGACACTTGACGCGCGTCAGCTGCGATGCCCGCATCCGCCAAGACCTCCGTTGCGGTAGCGACCGTCAGCGTTGCTCCCTTCAGCAACGCTCTCAGGACAACGAACTCGTGCAATCGCTTCGAAGGGAGTACCTCGTACGAGAGCAGGTGCAACTGTTTTCCCTCGCGGGGACTGAATGCCGTTTCGTCGACCTTGAACGACGCGAGCAAGGCCGGAAAGTGGTCCTTCTTGGTTGCAAGAACGACGGGATCGACTGACTCAAAACGGAAGAAGTCCCACAAACTCGGTGAGGCGCCCACGCGGTTGCGCATGTCAAGTACCGCGCTCTTCAGGGCGCGCATGCTGTCCAGATTTGTCTGCGCGATGGACTCGAGCACGCGGCGGTGAGCGATCCGGTCAAAGCGAACGCTCGACAAGTCCGGGAGGACGCCGATTTCCTCCGCAGCGATCAGGTTCTTGCGTACCGATTCCTTGTTCAGCGAGTTGTCGCCGAATAAGGCGATAGGAATTAGATAGTTATTGGCGTAGTTCCCGATGAAGTCGATGACAACGAGGTACTCCTTGCGTTCAGACTTGCGCAGACCTCGACCGAGCTGCTGGACGAAGACGATGGCTGACTGCGTTTGGCGCAGCATCACGACTTGGTTCACCGAGGGGATGTCCACGCCTTCGTTGAAGACATCGACGGTGAGGATGTAATCGAAATCGCCTTCCTCCAAGCGCGCCACAGCAGATTCGCGTTCCGAGACGCTGTTCTTACCTGTGAGGGCAATCGTTCGAAGAGGCTTACCCCGAAGAGTCCGCTCGTTCAGCGCGGACGACAGCTGCTGGGCTTCCTCCGTCCGAGCACAGAAGATCAGACCTCGCGGAGGGACGCCGGCTTGACCGTACGTCTCCAGCGCGTCAACCAGGTGAGCGACTCGAGCTGGGGTCACCAAACGGGACAAGTCTGAATCGGCGGCGACCGTCTCTCCATCGTCGTATGTGACATCAGTGATCCCGTAGTAGTGAAACGGGCTGAGCATGTTGGCTTCGAGGGCGTGTTGCAGTCGGATCTCGTACGGGACGTTGTAGTCGAATAGCTCAAAGACGTTGAAGGAGTCTGTCCGCTCGGGGGTGGCAGTCATCCCGAGCAGGAAGTCTGGCGTGAGATAGTCGACGATCTTGCGGTAGGACGAGGCTCCCACGCGGTGAGCCTCGTCGATGACGACATAGTCGAAGGCGTCACGAGCGAAGGTAGCCATGGTGGCCGGCCGCCCGAAGCTCTGGATGGTCGCGAATAGGTAGCGGGTGCCGTCGTCACGAACTCCTCCGGCAAGCTTGCCGAACTCGGATTGCGGCCCGCCGAGAACCTTGCGGTACTCCAGGATGGTGCGATCAAGAATCTGTTCCCGGTGAACGAGAAACAGCATGCGACGGGGCTTGGCGGCACGGACGTCGAGTGCGGAGAGAATTGTCTTTCCGGTGCCGGTTGCCGAGATCACCACGGCACGCCGTTCACCCGCATCGCGGCACATTTGCAGTGCCTCCAGGGCATCGCGCTGCATGGCGTTCGGCTCCACATGGGTGTCACTCGTCTCGGACACGTGGGGCGTAGGTTCGGTCCGTTGGTCTCGCCCCACTGGCCGGACAGGCTCCCGGTAGGTGCGGGTGTAGTCATCGATCCACTCCTGGGTCAAGGGAGTCGACCCGTCGAGTTGCTCATGGACAAGTCGGCGAAGTTGAGTGTCCAAATCGCTGCCGGCAGCCGCCGACACCTTCAGGTTCCACTCGGTGTTTCGTGCCAACGCGTTCTCCGTGAGGTTCGCGCTCCCAATCATGGCCGTGACCGTGTCGCCGTGGTCGAAGATGTACCCCTTGGGGTGGAAGGCGTCTGAGTCGTGGATCCGGACGTCGATACCTAGACGCCTGAGCCCGAGAAGCTCGGAGAAGGCTGCAGGAGAGTTGAACGCTAGATAGTCCGAGGTGATGATCTGCCCTCGGCCATTGAACTCAACCAGCTCTTGCTTGAGCAGCGCGATTGCGCGCGGAGAGACGAAGGCCACCGAAAAGAGGAATGCGGTACTCCGTCGCAGTTCGTCCCTCAGTGTCTTGAGGACGGAGTGCTCGGCGGAGTTGAGCACAATTTGTGGGTGGAAGCGCCTCGGGGAGGAGATGTCACCGCGCAGGTAGCCGAACTCGACGTCGACCGCCAGCGGCTTTTCCCAACCGAAATCAGTGCTCATGCGGCAAGATCCGCTCTGATCTGCTCAATAGCAGGCACATCGGCTGGGGCCCAGGTCAACGACTCGAGCTCGTCAGGCGCGAGCCAGCGAACGTCGGCGTGTTCGGTCAAGGTCGGGTTTCCCGCGACCAGGTCGCAGTAGAACGTCGTCAACGTCACGACGGCAAAGTCATACTCGTGGGTCGTTGAGACCACTTCATTTCGGACTTCGACGTCGCATTGAAGCTCCTCACGGATCTCGCGCTCGAGCGCATCGCGCGGCGTCTCTCCGGGCTCGATCTTCCCGCCGGGAAATTCCCACATCCCACCGAGCGTCCCCCTGGGTCCGCGCTGGGCACACAGGACGCGGCCTTCCTGAACAATCACGGCGCCTACTACTTCTATGTGCTTCTTCTCAGACGTCACGGTGCACAGCTTGCCAGGACGCTTGTTTGTGCACTCCACATTGCGTTGGATCCGTGTGCCTCTGGTGGTACGAGATCGAACGCGCGGTCCGGCTCCCGCATATCGCGGCCTGGGCGCCTGCATGCTCCCGTCGACGTCGCGCCACGAGCGAAGCTAGCGATACTTGACGCGCAACGTGGCGACTGTCTGGAGATGTTCCGAAACCACACCAGTCAGGTGGGGGAATCGGCCATACAACTCACTCGAGGAGCACGCGCGAAGCCGCCCACAACCGCGACAAATGCCGTGATGACGAACGCGCAATCGGCGTTTGAGTCGACAAGAACACCGACCGTGGCGGAGCCGGTGGCCTGCGTCAGCGCCAGAGCGAGGAACGCTACACCGACCCCGGCAGCGGGGGAGTCCGGGAAGACCCTAGTTCCCCACAGCAGAAGGAGGCCCGAAAGGGCGATGTACGAGGCGCCGAACATCGCGGCAGCGAGCCAAGCGATTGAGAGGATCCCGGGGAACAACCCCATCAACAGGGTTGCGGCACCCATGGCCAGCATTGTGATCGTCCAAGAGGCGCGAAGACCAAGGTGTCGAGCGAGGTCGCCGGCGGTCGCGCCGAGCACGCCGAATGCGCCGAGCAGTGCCCAAGTGCTCAAGGACGCCCCTTCGCTCAGGCCACCCTCGGTGACGAGGACGTCGCGGCCGAAGGTCCAGACGGCCGAGCTCGCGAAGCCTGCGGTGACGGCAGCGATCAGAAGGGTGCTGGCACCGGCGGGCAGCAGGGGAGTGGGGAGCAGAGATCGAGCCCCTTCGGTCGAACCGGACTCGCCAGCAGGCACCGCCCATGCAACCCACGCGGTCACGAGCGCGCACGCCAGCGCGAAGGTGAACCAAGCAAGTCGCCACTCGTCACTGGCGAGGAGTGCGATCGGGGCGGCCAACATGATGCCAACGCCCGTGCCCGCGTTGATCACCGTCTGTGTCCGGTCTCGCGAGCGCTCTGCCACGGTGTGAGCCACGGCGTGCGCCAAGGGAGGGGACGCGATGCCCGTGCTCGAGCCCGCGACCAGCACTCCAACGGCCAGGACGGCAGCGTTCGGAGCGGAGGCGATCGTCAACGTGCCGACCGTGGCGACGACTCCGGCCGCCACAGCGACACGCTTCCCGCCGAACCTCGGCGTCAGCAGCGACGCTGCCACGATGGCCAGGCAGTACGAGACGAAGGAGCCGGATGCGATCGCTCCGGTCACCGCGGAGCCCAGGCCGAACTCCTCACGAAACGCCGGCACGAACACTCCGTACGCGAAGCGCGCGAGGCCGTAACACGCCGCGATCAGGGCCAGGCCGGCCGCCGTCAGCTGCCGCCGCGACCGCTCGGTGAGGGCCGGGACGTCCCGCTCCGAGTGACTCATGCCGTCCCCAATCTCACAGGTCTGTGAACCTCAGCAACGCTAGTACACTGATCTGTGAAGTCAAGGCGAGGAGGACCCATGAAGGATGCGACGGTGCTGGACGTTCCGGACCTGACTCCCGGCGCCCAACGCATCCTGGAGGTCGCCTCGGACCTCTTCTACCGCCACGGCATCCACGCCGTCGGGGTCGATACGATCGCCGCCGAGTCGGGCATCACGAAGCGCACCCTCTACGACCGGTTCGGCTCCAAGGACAACCTCGTCGCGATCTACCTGAAGGCGCGGCACGCGGCATGGTGGGGACGGCTCCAGGAGCGACTCGCGGAAGCACCAGACCCGCGCGCGCTGGCCGTCTTCGACGCCTACGCAGGCGACCCGTTGCCCACAGACCGCGGGTGCGCCTTCCTCAACGCTGCGGGTGAGCTGCCGCCGGACCACCCCGCCCACGAGGTGGTCAGCGCCCACAAGCGCGCCGTGCGCGACCTCGTCGCCCGCCTCGTCCGCGAGGACCGCCCGGGCCTCGACGACCCGGACGGCACCGCGGACGAGCTGTTCCTGCTTCTCGAAGGGTCGGTCGCCCACCGAGGGATCGAGCAGGGCGACGCGCTCCAGGTGAGAGCCCGTGAGCGGGCAGAGCGCCTGCTCGGCGGCTAGGTCGCCAACCAGTCCCATTCGACGTCGAACCGGGAGCTGCCGCCGAAGCGCACCGCCATCACGTTCCGGCGGCACCTCAACATGTCGCCCGGCTGCTTCTGGATCACCCCGCCCATGCGCAGCATCGTGATGAGGTCGTTCCACTCCCAACCCGGGAAGTGCAGCCGCACGTATGCCTGCGTGTAGCCCTTGCCCACGGAGATGAAGTGCCCGTACCGGAGCAGCTCGTCCAGCTCGGCGCGCGATCGGCGGTCGGTGTGGTCCGTCCAGATGTCGTCCATGTCCTGTCCTCTCTCGAGGGCACACGGGTGCCCGTCTTGACCCGTCCCGATCGGGACGTGCCCGGGTCTTCTCCGGAAGGCACCGTGTCGGGCGACGCGGTTGCCGGCCACCACTGTCCGGAGGCGTGGGTGGCTCTCTTGACCTCGGCAGCAAGGTAGCGAGCACGTCCGACGGAAACGGCCCACGTCCTGCACTCACCCGCCGGGGGTGACTTCCGCGTCGAGACGGACCGCAACTCTTCGTCAACCGTCATGCTCATCCCGCGTACTACCCGATTTCCAAGGAGAATCATGAACACCGTGTGGGATTTCGTGCTGCTGATGCTGTGGGCCTTCTTCTTCGTGGCCTACCTGATGGTGCTCTTCAACGTCATCGCCGACCTGTTCCGCGATCGCGAGCTGTCCGGATGGCTCAAGGCAGTGTGGCTGCTGTTCCTCATCTTCATCCCTGCGGTCACGGCACTCGTCTACGTGATCTTCCGCGGACGGGGCATGACCGAGCGTTCCCTCGCGGCGGCAGAGCGCTCCCGGGAGGCCACCGAGAGCTACATCCGCCAAGTGGCCACGGCACCTTCCCCTGGCGCAACGCCCGCCGAGCAGATCGCCGTGGCGAAGTCGCTGCTCGAGGACGGGACCATCTCGGCCGACGAGTTCGACGTTCTGAAGGCCAAGGCGCTTGCCTGAGGTCGGCGTCGTGGTCGAGACGATCGGGGCCGTCCTTCCCAGCGCGCTGGGCATCGTCATCAGCCCGGTCCCGGTCATCGCAGTCGTCCTGATGCTGATGTCGCCACAGGCGAAGTCCACGGGCGCCGGCTTCCTCGGCGGTTGGCTCGCGGGCATCGCCGGCGCCACGGTGCTGGTGGCGACCCTGGTCTCAGCGCTTCCCGACAGCAGCGGCGAGAACACGCTCGCCTCGGTCCTGCGAATCGTCCTCGGACTGGTGCTCGTCGCCCTGGCCGTCCGCAGCTTCCGTTCGCCGGGAGGACCTGAGGACCTCCCCGGATGGATGTCGGCCGTGGACTCGATGTCCGGGCGACGAGCGCTCCTCCTGGGTGCGGGGCTCGCAGCATTCAACCCGAAGAACCTCGTGATGGTCGTGGCCGCAGCCGACAGCGTGGCCGCCGCCGGTTCATCACCCGCCGAGACGCTGGCGACCCTCGGTGTCTTCGTGGTGCTCGCAGGGGCCTCGGTGGCGCTACCGGTCCTCGCGCACGCCGCAGCCCCGCAGCGGGTCGCGGCGCCGTTGGCCCGGCTCAAGGAATGGCTCGTCCAGCACAACTCGAGTGTGATGGGAACGCTGCTGGTGGTCCTCGGAGTCGTGCTCGTCAGCCAGGGCCTACGGACTGTGTGAGGGTGGTGGTCCGGAGCCCGCCGCAAGGCCGTGCGAAGGACTCTCCTGCGATAGCCTGCCCCGCATGGAGCAGTACGTCGCGGGCGGAGCGGCTCCGTGGATGGCGATCCGCGCCCCCGAGCCGGCGCCCGGGATCGTGCCCCGTCCGCGTGTCGTCGAGGTCCTGGCGAATGCCACCGCGCGAGCGTTCGCTGTGGAGATCGTCGCCCCCGCCGGGTTCGGCAAGAGCACGGTCCTGGCGCAATGGGCGAGAGCGCAGCCGATTCCTGTCGGCTGGGTGTCACTGAGTACGCACGCCCAGAACCCGCAGCGTTTGGCGAACGCGGTCCTGACGTCGCTCGCGGGCGCCGCGGCCAGCGCCGGGCCGGACTACGCGCCGGTGACAGGTCTTCAGGGTCGTGCCGCCCCCGTCCGGGAACTCTTCGCCGAGCTTCTGGCCGTGCTCGATGCGCTGCCGGGCCGCGTCATGCTGGCCCTCGACGACGGCCACGAGGTGCCCGGCCTCGCCGAGCACGGCCTGGTCGCCGAGCTCCTGACCGCCGCGCCGCGGAACCTCGGCATCGTCCTGGCCACCCGCACCCCGACGCCGGGCCTGGTCCGGTACCGATCGACGGGATCCGCCGTCCAGATCTGCGCCGACGAACTGCGGATGACGGACGACGAGGTCGTCGCTGTCGGTCACCTCGCCGACGCAGGACTGGACCACGTCGCGGCGCGGCAGATCGTGGACGCCACGGGTGGGTGGCCCGTCGCGGTACGCCTCGACCTACTGACCCCCGGAACCGCCCTGCCGGGATCGACCGCATCCGTCGGCGAGTACGTCGAGCACGAGGTCCTCGACCGCCTTCCGGGGCCGCTGCGCGACGTCGTGTTGCGCACGACCGTGCTCGACCAGTTCGACCAGTGGTCCGCACGCGAGCTCTCGGGCCGCGACGACGTCGAGCAACTGCTGGCCGACGCCGAGGCCAGGGGCCTGTTCCTCACCCGCGTGACCGACGGCAGCCGGGTGGCCTACCGCTGGCACGCCCGATTCGCCCAGGTCTGTCGCGCCCTCCTGCGTCGCACCGACCCCGGCGAGTTCGTCCACCTGTGCCGGACGGCGGCACGCATCTGCGGACCGAACGATCCCGTTGCCGCGCTGGCGGTCGCGCAGGTGTCCGGCGATCCAGACCTCGTGCTCGAGGCCCTGTCGGCGCACTGGCTGCCGCTCCTGATCGAAGGCGACCTGGACGTCCTGCGCGCCGCGATGGACAACCTGCCCGCCAGCCACCGGCGCGACCCGGTAGTCCTGGTCGTGGAGGCGGCCTGCGGCGACCTGTCCGGGCACCGAGCGGTCTCGAAGATGCTCCTGGAGCAGGCGGCTGCCCGCGAGACCGGCTCCAGTTCGACCGCACGCATCGCCCTGGCCCAGGGGCGACTGCTGATCACCGACGACGGCGCGGAGCTTGCGGACGCGTGCGACGAGCTCGATGCGCTCCTGCGGACCGAGCTCGACCCCGGCGACCGGGCCCACGCCGACTCCCTCTTCCTGCTGGGCTGGGCCGAGATGCGACTGCGCCGCCGACCTCTCGTCGCCCTGGAGCTGCTCCTGACGGCCAGTCAGCTCGCGGAACGGCGCGGCTCGCCGGTCCTGGCCCACCGGGCCCACGCCAACGCTGCCTTCGCCGCCGCCTTCGCCGGAGACTTCACCGTCGCCCGGCAGCAGCTCGGCCTGCTCGGTCCCGGCACCCGCCGCGGTACGGACCTGTGGGGCGTCTACGACGGGGGCATCGAGGCCTTCGCGGAGGGATGGCTCGCGTTCTGGTCGGGTGACCTGTCGACGGCAGAGGCGCGATTCGTCGACGTCATCGAGCGCCACGATCTCGAGGCATATGCCCCGTTGTCACGGATCATGTACACCTTCGTGGCCTGCGCGACCGGTGATCCGCGGCGCCTCGACCGTGCGGAGGTGTTGCGCCGCGACGTTCCGGTCGTCGACACCCACGGCGTGCCCTGGGGTCACTACTCCACGATGTCCGCCGCGATGCTCGTGGCGAGCCGCGGGGACCTGGCCAGAGCGGTGGACATCGCCCGGTCTGCCGTCGATCGCGGGCACGTGCCGGTGATCGCCCTGCAGGCAGCCGCGTTGATGTACCGGGCGAAGCGGCTCCGCGAGACGGCGGAGCAATTGCGCCGGCTCTCTCCGCTCGAGGACCAGCCGACGTACATCCGGGTCGCGGCTCTCGTGCTCAATGCCCTCGTGCAACGCCAGCGTGGCCAAGGCGAGTCGGCGACCCGCCAGCTCGAGCGCAGCCTCGACATCGCCGTCCCACTGGGCATCGCGCAGCCCTATGACCTGGCGATGCCGGGCATGCGCCGCATGTTGGAGACCCATCTGGAGCAGGGCACGCGGCACCCCCATTTCGTGGCACGGCTCCTGATGGGCGACGAGGGCACAGGCGTGACCGTGTCGACGGCCGCGCTGTCCCCGCGTGAGCGCGAGATCCTCGGCTACATGCGCAGCACGATGACCAACTCCGAGATCGCGACCGCGCTGCACGTCTCGGTCAACACCCTCAAGACACACCAGCGCTCGATCTACCGCAAGCTGGGCGCCGCGACCCGGCGGGAGGCCGTCCAGCTCGCCAGCGCCGCGGCTGACTGAGCCGAACTGCACGTGCTCACCCCGGGAGGGTGAGTGTCAGCGCTCCGATGCCGAAGACTTCCTGCCGGGGGCGCGAGGCCCCTACTGTGTCGACATGCTCATCCTCGCGATCATCGTGTTCGGAATCCTCGTCGGCGGCCTGGCCCAGATGGTGCTGGGGCGCCGGATGGAGTCGGTGAACTGGACGGTGGCCGTCGTCGCCGGTCTGCTCGGCTCACTGCTGGGTGGGCTCGCGTCGAGCCTCATCGCGGGCGACGGGTTGGACCTGCGAGCGAGCGGTCTGATCGGGTCGTTCCTCGGCGCGATCGTCGTGACCGCTGCGTGGGGTGCGCTCTCCTCTCGACGGGCCTGACAACGGTGCTCACCCCGCCGGGGTGAAATTCGCGCCGACGACTTCTGTCGCGCCTCGGACCCTTGCGACACTGGCGGCTCGCGCTCACCAGGAGGACAGCCATGCCCGTAAGCGTCAACGTCGACAACTTCGTCGAGGCCGAGAACGCCCGCATGTTCCACGACCTGCAGGCGGAGGCCGGTGCGGTCAACGTGTTCTCCCACGTCCGCGAACCCTCGCCGATCGACCACCAGCTCGTCGTGCGGCTCAACCGCGACACGCTGTACAGCTTCGCCGTCGTGGACCTGGCGCAGGACGCGACCCTGACCCTGCCGGACTGCGGTGAGCGATACCTCTCGGCGATGGTCGTCAACGAAGGCCACTTCGTCCCCGTCGTCCTGCACGAGCCGGGATCGCACCGCTTGACGCGGGACCAGATTGGCAGCCGCCACGCCGCGGTCGCGCTGCGGATCCTGGTGGACTCCCAGGATGCCGATGACGTCGCGGAGGTCGGTCGGCTCCAGGACAGCGTGGTGATCGAGGCCGGATCGGCCGAGCCGTTCGTCGTGGCCGACTACGACACGGTCAGCTTCGACGCGACGCGCGATGCGCTACTGGACCTTGCGCGAGGACTGACCGGATTCGACCGCATGTTCGGCCGCCCGGAGGAGGTCGATCCGGTCCGCCACCTGGTGGGAACCGCGGCCGGCTGGGGCGGCCTGCCGGGCTCCGAGGCCGCCTACGTCGGCGTGCAACCGACCGAGGAGGGACGCTTCGAGCTGACGATGAAGGATGTTCCGGTCGACGGCTTCTGGTCGATCTCCGTGTACGACGAGAAGGGCTTCTTCGCCCCGAACGACCGAGATGCCTACACGGTCAACAACATCACCGCGGTTCCGGACCCCGACGGCTCTGTGACCGTTCGGTTCGGCGACTTCGGCCCCGACGTCCCCAACGTGATCCCCACTCCAGCCGGCTGGAACTTCCTGGTCCGTCTGTACCGCCCGCGTGCCGAGGTGCTCGACGGCACGTGGCAGGTCCCTGCGCTCGTCCCCGCCAGCTGACCCACTCGCACATCAACCATCGGAGGAACCATGAACCGACCGCACAAGCTCGCGACCACCCTCAGCATCGGCGTCCTCGCCCTCGGGTTGGCCGCTTGTGGCCAGTCACAGGAGGAGAAAGAGCAGGCCGCGTGTGACGCGATCGCAGAGCTGAGCACCACACTGTCCGACGTCGGCGCGAACCTCGACGCAGAGTCCACCGTGGAGCAGTGGCGCGACGCCCGTTCGCAGGTGCGGAAGGCGATCGAGGAGGCCGAGGACGCCGTCGAGGAGGCCGACGAAGCCGCCTGGGACGAGGTCGACGACGCTTGGGACCGCTTCGAGGACGCAGTGCAGGACGTCGACGGCAGCGCAACGGTGCCCGAGGCCGGCGCTTCCCTGCGTGACGACCTCGCCGCTCTGCAGGCCGCCCGCGACCAGGCGGCGTCGGGTCTGACCTGCTGAGCGAGATCAGTGCAGGAGGATCTTCGAGGCCAGGAGCGTGAACCCCAGCAGCGAGGCCACGAGTGACTCGTGCACCGCGCGGCCCGTCGACAGGCGGGCCGCGCGGGAGGCGACGAACACCGTGCCGCCAAGCTGGAAGATCGTCCAGGCCAACGAGACGTACACCGCTTCATCGAGCTCCGCGCCGCAGGCGACGGCCGCGAGGTACGCGAGCATGACCGGCACCCCGCCGGCCAGCACGCCGATCTGCAGCCCGGCGTTGTCCGCCAGTCGACGATGGAGCGGGGCCGCCTGCCGGTCGAGTTGGTCGCGCAGGGCGTGCAGGTAGACGTGCGTGAGCCAGTAGACGACGATCACCACCGCCCACGCCGTGGTGACGCGGGCGACCGTGTGCGCGTGCGATCCCGCGATCGTGATCGCGGCAGCCGCGACGATGGTTCCCTCGATCGGCGCGCCGATGTCGTGCAGGAGGCGATGTCCGAACCGGCGGGGAGTCGTGTTCACGCGGTCAGGCTAGTGGAGGGGCACCGGGGCCTTGTCGGAGTCTTCCGTGCGGCCCAGACTGAGGTCCCATGAGAGTGCGCGCCGACCTGAACATCTCGCTCGACGGCATCGCCGCCACCGCCGACGGGACGCCCGAGAACCCGTTCGGTGAGGACTGGGGCCGCCTCGTCGCCGCCTACCTCGCCACCCGCACGATGCAGGATCGCGTCATGGGCGACACGACCGGCGCGGGCACGACCGGCGTCGACGACACGTACGCCGCGGCCTACTTCGACGGGATCGGCGCCGAGATCATGGGTGCCGGCAAGTTCGGCCTGCACACCCATCCCGACGACGCCGACTGGCGCGGGTGGTGGGGCGACAACCCGCCGTTCCACTATCCGGTCTTCGTCCTGACGCACGACCCGCGGCCCGATCTGCAGATGGAGGGCGGCACCACGTTCCACTTCCTGACCGCCACGCCGCAGGAGTCGCTCGAGCGCGCCCAGGCGGTCGCTGGTGACAAGGACGTGAGGATCGGCGGCGGTCCGACGGTCGTGCGCCAGTTCCTCGAGGCCGGCCTGATCGACCAGCTGCACGTCGCCATCGCACCCATCGTCCTGGGGAAGGGCATCAGCGTGTGGGACGGACAACGCGGACTCGACCAGGGCTTCGACGTCACGACCGAGGTCGCCCCCGAGAGCGGGACGGTGCACGTCACCTTCACGCGCGTGGAGGCACTGCCGATCAGCTGACGGCGATGACCGCGGAGCAGGCCGCCAGGACCAGGCAGACCGGTGTCATGGTGAGCCGCTCCGGCCTACTGCGCGAAGCGGCGTTCATCGCGATGCCGAGCGTGAAGTAGCCGGTGACGACCCAGGCGGCAGGCTCGCTGAAGCCGGACGGGAAGACGTCGATCACGCCGGCGCGGTCGAGCAGGACCGCGGCGATGAACGCATAGAGCAGGACCGAGACCGCACTGCCGATGCGCAGGTGCGTGGGCAGGACCTCGTGCTGACCTCCCCAGGTGAAGCGACCGAGCGGGGCGCCGGCGGCGACGGCCAGCTGCAGGACGCTCAGGGCGGCCAGCAGTGCGAGGGTGATGACGACGGCGGCTTGGGTCACGGGTTGATCCAAGCAGGACACCGCCGGGTCTCGACACGTGGTCTCGCCTCTCGCCGGCACTCGGTCAAGAAGGACCCGACTCGACCCCGGCAGCGTGGTCCGAGACAATCGCCATGTCGCCCCGAGCGACGCGAGGAGTGCCCCATGACCACCACCGACTACGGTCACGACCTGCTGTTCGGCACGTTCGTGACCCCGGTCAGCCATCCTGTCCACCAGGCCGTCGAGCAGGCGATCGTCGCCGAGCGCGCGGGCCTGGACCTGGTCACCTTCCAGGACCATCCCTACGTCGCGAAGTTCCACGACACCTCGACGCTGATGGCCTATGCCGCGGCCAGGACCGAACGGATCCGGCTGGCGGCCAACGTCACCAACCTGCCGCTGCGCCCACCGGCGGTGCTGGCGCGGTCGATCGCCACGCTCGACCAGCTGAGCGGCGGTCGGATCGAGCTGGGCCTCGGAGCCGGTGCGTTCTGGGACGGCGTCGCCGCCATGGGTGGCCCCCGCCGGACACCTGGGGAGTCCATCGAGGCGCTCGAGGAGGCCATCGCGATCATCCGCGGCATCTGGGACACCAGCGACAGGAGCGTCCTGTCGGTCGAGGGCAAGCACTACGACGTGCACGGCGCCAAGCGCGGGCCCGCCCCGGCCCACGACGTCGGCATCTGGGTCGGCGCGTACAAGCCGCGCATCCTGCGCATGACCGGGCGCGTCGCCGACGGGTGGATCCCGTCCCTGTCGTACCTGGAGGAAGGGCCGTCCGAGCTGGGCGCCATGAACCGCCGCATCGACGAGGCCGCCCTCAAGGCCGGCCGCCGGCCGACGGACATCCGCCGGTTCCTCAACATCAGCGGCCGGTTCGCCGCCCAGGGCAGCGGGCTGCTGCAGGGCCCGCCCACCCAGTGGGCCGAGGAGCTCGCCGAGATCGCGCTGACCCACGGCACCAGCGGGTTCATCGTGTCCTCGGACGACACCGTCGTCACGCAGACCTTCGCTGCCGAGGTCGCGCCCGCGGTCCGAGAGCTCGTCACCCAGGAAAGAGGGACGCAGCATGGCTGAATGGCTCGACGAGACCGAGCAGGCCACGTGGCGCAGCTTCCTGCGCATGCACGCGAACCTGATGACGGCGGTGGGGGAGCGTCTCCAGGCGGACTCCGGCATGTCGCTCCCGGACTTCGAGGTCCTCGCCATGCTGTCGGAGGCCCCGGACGCCGAGCTGCGGGAGCGCGACCTGTGCTTCGAGCTGCAGTGGGAGGAGAGCCGATTGGCCCATCACGTCCGCCGTCTGGAGGAGCGCGGACTGCTGCAGCGCGACGGGCACGTCGACGGCGGGCAGTCACCGATGATCAGCCTGACCGAGGCCGGCCGAGCCGCCGTCGACGCGGCCGCCCCGGCTCACGTCGCCCGGGTGCGTGAGCTCTTCTTCGACGTCCTCAGCCCCGGGCAGGTGCAGGTGATGGGCGACGCGGCCGCAGCCGTGCTCGAGAACGTCGCCGGTGTCACGGACACGGACGACAAAGCCTGAGGACCGACCTCAGATCTTGATCTTCTTGCGCGAGGTCAGGCCAGAGATCAGCAGGCTCAGACCAGCGCCGACCAGCCAGATGTCCTTGGCGATCGCGGTGCCGTCCTGGCTGGGCCGGAACTTCGAGCCCTCGGCGGTCATGCCGGGTGTGTTCAGGTACATGTTGATCAAGCCGCCACCGAAGCCGGTGAGCGCGGCGCCTGCCACCGTCGCGGGCACGAACGGCGTCAACAGGGCTGCGCCCAGCGCGATCTCGCCGGCGCTCAGAGCCTTGCCGAACGTGACGGGGTCCAGGTTCTTCACCGGGGGCACACCGTTCGCCGCCATGCCCTGCATCCCTTCGGCCGCCTCACGCGGCAGGTTCCGCTTGTTCAGGCCGCTGTTGAGGATGAACGCGCCGGTGGCAAGACGCAAGGGGACGTGGCTCAGCTTCATGGGGACACTCCTTCGAGGTGGGTTCCCTCGCCACGCTACGACCGAATGCGGGGGTGCGCGCCCCGAGTGGGCGCCGGCACCGTGCCTAGGAGGCGACCCGCAGCACGGTCACGGCGAAGTCCGAGTCCGGCGCGAACGGGTCGAGGTGCCACGTCGAGAACCGCTGCTCGACGGTCGCGATCCCGCGCTCCGCGAGCGCGGCCAGGTCGGCGTCGTACTGCTCGAAGGAGTAGACCTGCTCGGGGCGGCAGCCGATCACCACGCGACCCCCGGGACGCGTGACCGCGCAGAGCCGCTCGATCACGGTCCGCTCGGTGCCGGGAGCGACGAACACCAGCACGTTGCCGGCGCAGACCACGAGGTCCACCGGCTCGCCGCCGACGTCCTCGAGGGTCAGTTCGCTCAGGTCCACCACGCCGTACGTCGGGCCCGGGTGGTCGGCCTCGGCGGCGGCGATCAGCTCGGGGTCGACGTCGACGCCGTACGCGGTGTGCCCGGCGGCGTGCAGCGCCTGGGCCATCCGGCCGGTGCCGCATCCCGCGTCGAGGATCCGCGACCCGCGCTGTGCCAGCATGTCGGCGAAGCGGGCCTCCCCGAGCAGGTCCACCCCGTCGGCCTCCAGCGCGCGGAAGCGCTCGATGAACCACTGCGAGTGGCCCGGCTGCGTGTCGGTGAACCAACGGGGCTGCGGCGAGGAGGTCATGGGCCCATCCTGCCTCCCGGCGGGAGCATGCTCGACCGGCCGTCGGTCGCAGCCGCAGTCACGGGGTGAAGCGATGTCCGATGCCGGGCTCGGTGACGAAGAGGGTCGGTCTCGAGGGGTCGGCCTCGAGCTTGCGGCGAATGCTGGCGAGATGGACGCGCAGGTAGTTGGACTGGCGCTCGTAGCCGACGCCCCAGACGGCGCGCAGCAGCTCGGTCTGGCGGACGAGCCGGCCCCGCTTGCGCGCGAGCACGTCGACGATCTTCCACTCGATCGGCGTCAGGTGGATCTCCTCGCCGTCGCGTGTGGCGCGCGACTCGGTGACGTCGAGCCGGAGTCCACCGGTCTCCACGACCAGGCCCGGCTCGCTCCCGGCGTTGCGGCGCGTCACCACGCGCACGCGGGCGAGGAGCTCCTCGATCGAGAACGGCTTGGTGACGAAGTCGTCCGCACCGAGATCGAGCGCCTCGACCTTGTCGTCGGGCTCACTTCGCGCCGACACGACGATGACCGGCACCTCGGTGAACGCGCGCAGACGCGTCAGCACGGTGATGCCGTCGAGGTCCGGCAGCCCGAGGTCGAGCAGCACCACGTCGGGCATCCGCTCGTCGACGATCTGCAGAGCAGACCTGCCGTCACCCGCCGTCTCGACCTCGTGGTCCCGGGCCCTCAGGTTGATGCTGAGCGTGCGCAGGATCGCCGGGTCGTCGTCGACGACCAGCACGAAGCTCATCTGGCCTCCTCGGTCGGTCGCGGAAGGTCGATGGCGACGGTCAGGCCGCCGCCGGCCGTGGGCTCGGTCGCGATGGTGCCACCCATGGCCTCGGTCAGTCCACGCGCCACTGCCAGTCCGAGGCCGACCCCGTCCTTGCCGGGCACGTCGCCCAGCCGCTGGAACGGCGCGAAGATCCGCTCGAGGTCCTCGTGGCCGATCCCCGCGCCCGTGTCGGCGATGCGCGTCAGGACCCGATCCCCGAGGACCGCCACGTCGACCCGGATGTCGGCGTCGTCCGGCGCGTACTTGAGCGCGTTCTCGCAGATGTTCGCCAGGACGCGATCGAGCAGTCCCGGGTCGGCGATTGCGGTGGCCTCCTCGTCGATGTCGATGACGATCCGATCGCCGTGGTCGAGCGGTGCCACGGCCGTGCGCACGGCACCGGCCAGCCCGACCTCGTCGAGGTGGACGGTGACCGCTCCGGTCTGGATCCGGGTCATGTCGAGGAGGTTGGTCACCAGTGCGTTCAGGCGGTCGGCCGACTCCTCGATCGTCTCCAGCAGCGCGGCCTCGTCCTCGGGCGAGAACGTGACGCTCGTGCCTCGCAGGCTCGAGACAGCGGCCTTCACGGCCGCCAGGGGTGACCGCAGATCGTGCGAGACGGCGGCCAGCAGTGCGGTGCGGGTCCGGTCGGCCTCGGCCAGCCGGTGCCGGTCGATCTCGGCCGTCCGGGCGCGCGTGCGATCGGACATCACCTTCGCGTAGGCGGCGTAGGCGCTCAGCAGGCTGCGCTCCGAGCCGGTGTGCATGCCACCACGCAGGGCGAGCGCCGTGCGGTCGTCGATCGACGTGGAGATCTGGCCGTCCTCGATCGTCGTGGGCGCGTGCCCGACGGCGGCCACCGTCCTCCACTCGCCGGTCCCGGCACGGTGCAGGACCGCGGCGCCCTCCGCTCCGAACAGCTCGGACGCCGAGGTCAGCAGTCCCCGGAGGTCGTCGCTCGAGGTCAACAGGCTGTGGGCGAGCACGGTCAGGCTGTCGGCCTCGGTCCGTGCCCGTCGTGCCTCGGCGGCGCGGCGGGCCGAGTGATCGACCACCGTCGAGACGGCGATGCCGACGACCACGAACAACGCGATCGCCAAGGCGTTCTCGGGATCGGCGATCGTCAGGACGTAGCGTGGCGACGTGAACAGCAGGTTCAGCAGGACGCCACTGAGGACGGCCGAGACGACCGCTGGCACGAGGCCGCCGATGAGCGCGGTGGCGACGACGACCGCCATCAGCAGCATCGCCTCGAAGGGCAGGCCGTGCAGGGTGTCGGTCCACCACAGCGCCAGGCTCAGCAGGGTCGGAGCGAGCAGCGCGAACGCGAACCCGGCGGCGCGACGACGGGCACCGAGTCGGTGTTCGCCGGGCACGGCAGCGCCGCGCCCTCGCGCGTAGTCGTGCGTGACGATGTGGACGTCGACGTCTCCGGAGGCGCCGATCACCCGCTCTCCGATCCCGGGCCGCACGAGGGTCGACAGGCGTCCGCGCCGGCTGGCCCCGATGATCACCTGGTCCGCGTTCTCCGCGTGGGCGAACGCGAGGATCGCCTCGGCGGCGTCGTCCCCGACGAGCGTGTGGAAGGTTCCGCCGAGCTCGTCGGTCTTGGCGCGCAGCTCGGCAAGGCGGTCGGGCGAGATCGCGCTCAGCCCGTCGTGCCTCGTGACGTAGAGGGCCAGCCATTCGCCACCGGCGCGCCGTGACGCGATCCGGGCGGCGCGCCGCATCAGGGTGGCCGACTCGGGCCCGCCCGTGACGGCGGCGACGATGCGCTCGCGCGTGGCCCAGGTGCCCCGGATGCCGTGCTCCGAGCGGTAGCGCTCCATCCCCTCGTCGACGCGGTCGGCCAGCCACAGCAGCGCCAGCTCGCGCAGCGCCGTGAGGTTGCCCTCGCGGAAGTAGTGGTGCAGGGCCGCGTCGACCTTCTCCGCGGCGTAGACGTTGCCGTGGGCCAGCCGGCGCCGCAGCGCCTGGGGGCTCATGTCGACCAGCTCGATCTGGTCGGCAGCGCGGACGACCTCGTCGGGGACCGTCTCGCGCTGCCGGACACCCGTGATCGCGTCCGTCACGTCGTTGAGCGACTCCAGGTGCTGGATGTTGACCGTCGTGACCACATCGATCCCGGCGTCGCGGAGCGCCTCGACGTCCTGCCAGCGCTTCTCGTGCCAGCCACCCGGCACGTTGGTGTGGGCGAGCTCGTCGACCAGGACGACCTCGGGGCGGCGGGCCAGGATCGCGGCGAGGTCCATCTCGGGCTGGACCGTGCCGCGGTACTCGATCTCGGCTCGGGGGACCACCGCGAGGTCGGCGAGCGCGTCGATCGTGTGTCGGCGCCCGTGGGTCTCGACGTATCCGACCACGACGTCGGTGCCTCGCGTGAGGCGACGGTTTCCCTCGTCGAGCATCGCGAACGTCTTGCCGACGCCGGGCGCGGCTCCGAGGTAGACGCGCAGGGTCCCGCGCTCGCTGGCTGTGCCCACGTGCTCAGTCTCCACCCGGGTCGGTGCGCCTAGCGGGCGGCACGGGCGACCGCGACGTTGAGCTCGAGCACGTTGACACCGGACTCGCCGTGGAAGCCCAGGAACGGACCGCTGGTGTGCTCACGCACGAGCGACCTCACGGTCGCGGCGTCGAGCCCGTTCGCCCGGGCGACGCGGGCGACCTGCAGGCGGGCGTAGGCGGGGGAGATGTGCGGATCGAGGCCCGACCCCGACGCCGTCACGGCGTCCGCCGGCACCTCGGACGGCGATGCCGACTCGGTGGCGGCGACGGCGGCGCGACGCTCCGCGATCAAGGCGATGAGGTCGTCGTTGAGGGGGCCGAGGTTGCTGGGCGCGGACGCCAGGGTGTCGTGATCGTTCGCCGAGGGGCGCGGATGGAACCACTGGTCGCCCTCGAAGCGCTGGCTGACCAGGCGCGACCCGACCACCTCGCCGTCGACCCGGACGGGCTGGCCGGCCGCGCGGTCGCCGAGCGCCTGGGCGGCACCCCAGGTCGCCACGGGATAGCCGATCCCCAGGACGAGCGTGAACACGATGAGCAGGCGCAGGCCGGCCAGGGCCTGGCGAGCGAGATCCGACAACGGGGTGAGGAGCATGATGATCAACCGATTCCGGGGATGGTGGAGACGAGCAGGTCGATGAGCTTGATGCCGGCGAACGGGACGAGCACGCCGCCCAGTCCGAAGACCAGCACGTTGCGCCGCAGCACCGAGAGCGCCGACGCCGCCCGGAACCGCACACCGCGCAGCGCGAGTGGGATGAGCGCCACGATGATCAGGGCGTTGAAGATGACGGCCGAGAGGATCGCGGAGCGAGGCGTGGCCAGGTCCATGACGTTCAGCGCGTCGAGCGACGGGTACGCCGCGACGAACATCGCGGGGATGATCGCGAAGTACTTCGCGACGTCGTTCGCGATGGAGAAGGTCGTCAGCGCGCCGCGCGTGATGAGCAGCTGCTTGCCGATCTCGACGACGTCGATGAGCTTCGTCGGGTCGGAGTCCAGGTCGACCATGTTGCCGGCCTCCTTGGCCGCGGCCGTGCCGCTGTTCATGGCGACGCCCACGTCCGCGGCCGCGAGTGCGGGCGCGTCGTTGGTGCCGTCGCCGGTCATGGCGACGAGGTGTCCGCCCTCCTGCTGCTTGCGGATGAAGGCCAGCTTGTCCTCGGGCGTGGCCTCGGCGAGGAAGTCGTCGACTCCGGCCTCCTTGGCGATGGCCCGCGCGGTCAGCTCGTTGTCGCCGGTGACCATGACGGTGCGGATGCCCATGGCGCGCAGCTGGGCGAACCGCTCGGTCATGCCCTCCTTCACGACGTCCTTGAGCTGGACGACGCCCAGGACGGTGCGCTCGCCGCGGGGCTCGACCTGCGCGATGACCAGGGGAGTGCCGCCACCGCGCGCGATCGCGTTGACCGTGTCCGTGACGTCCTCGGGGAGCTCCTGCCCGAGCCAGGCTGTGATCGCCGAGCCCGCTCCCTTGCGGATCTGGGTCCCATCCGCGAGGTCGACGCCCGACATGCGGGTCTGCGCCGTGAACTCGATGAACTCCGCGCCGTCGGGAAGGTCGTCGTCCATCGCTCCACGGGCGAGCGCCAGCTCCACGATCGAGCGGCCCTCGGGCGTGAGGTCGGCGAGGCTGGAGAGCCGTGCGGCATCGCGCATCCGGTCGTCGTCGACGAGCGGTGCCGCCGCGAGGAGAAGGGTCGCGCGGCGGTTGCCGTGGGTGATGGTGCCGGTCTTGTCGAGCAGCAGCGTGCTGACGTCACCGGCGGCCTCGACCGCGCGCCCCGACATCGCCAGGACATTGACTCGCACCAGGCGGTCCATGCCCGCGATGCCGATGGCGGACAGGAGCGCGCCGATCGTCGTCGGGATGAGGCAGACGAGGAGCGCGACCAGCACGACGACGTCCTGCGGCGCGCCCGAGTACTCGGCCATCGGGGCGAGCGTCGCCACCGCGACGAGGAACACGAAGGTCAGGCTCGTCAGCAGGATGGACAAGGCGATCTCGTTGGGGGTCTTGCGTCGCGATGTGCCCTCGACCAGGGCGATCATCCGGTCGAGGAAGGTGTCGCCCGCGGCCGCCGTGATGCGCACGACGATGCGGTCCGAGAGCACCCGGGTGCCGCCTGTCACCGCGCTGCGATCGCCGCCTGCCTCGCGGATGACCGGCGCGGACTCGCCCGTGATGGCCGACTCGTCGACCGAGGCGATGCCCTCGACGACGTCACCGTCGCCGGGGATGACCTCGCCGGCCTCGACCACGACGTGGTCGCCGACCCTCAGCTCGGCACCTGGTACCTGGGTCTGCGTGCCGTCGTCGGCCAGCCGGCGGGCCATCGTGTCGGTCCGGGTGGCGCGCAGCGACGCGGCCTGGGCCTTGCCCCGTCCTTCGGCGACGGCCTCGGCCAGGTTGCCGAAGATGACGGTCAGCCACAGCCAGATCGCGATCATCACCGTGAAGCTGCCGGGATCGGCGATCGCGGCGATCGTCGCGGCGACGGATCCGAGCCAGACGATGAACATGACCGGCGAGCGCCACAGGTGGCGCGGATCGAGCTTGCGCAGTGCCTCGGGCAGCTGCCGCAGTGCCTGCCGGCCCAAGGCGCCCGTGGTGATGCCGGGCCGGCCGGGGGACGGCCGCCGGTCGGACGCGTCGGGCTTCGGGCGGTCGGTGGTGGTGATGCTCATGCGAGTGCCTCCGCAATCGGTCCGAGGGCGAGAGCCGGGAAGTACGTGAGCGCCGTCATGATGACGATGACGCCGACGAGCATCCCGACGAAGAGGGGTCGGTGGGTGGGCAACGTCCCGGTGGTGACGGGGACCTTGCCTTGTCGCGCCAGCGATCCGGCGAGCAGCAGGACGAGGACGATCGGCAGGATGCGGCCCAGCAGCATCGCCAGTCCCAGCGTGATCTGGAAGAAGTCCGAGGTCACCGTGATGCCACCGAAGGCGCTGCCGTTGTTGTTGGCCGCGGAGGTGTAGGCGTAGAGCACCTCACTGAAGCCGTGACCGTCCGGGTTGCCCATCGCGTCGGCGCTCGAGTCGCGAGCGATCGCCATGGCCGTCCCTGTCAGGACCAGCGTGGGCGTGGCCAGCGCGTACAGGGCGACGAAGGTCATCTCGCGCGAGCCGATCTTCTTGCCGAGCAGCTCGGGCGTGCGTCCCACCATCAGTCCGCAGAGAAAGACGGTCAGGATCGCCATGATCAAGATCCCGTAGAGGCCCGATCCGACGCCGCCGGGAGCGACCTCGCCGAGCATCATGTTCACCATCGCGGCACCGCCGCCGACCGGGGTCATCGAGTCGTGCGACGCGTTCACGGCGCCGGTCGACGTGCCGGTGGTGGCGACGGCGAACAGCGAGCTCGCCCACTCGCCGAACCGCGTCTCCTTGCCCTCCATCGCCGCGCCGGCGGCCTGGGCCGACGGGGCGTGCGCCCCGGCCTCGGCCCACGTCGTGACGGCCAGCGCGACGGTCCACAGCGCAGCCATCGCACCGAGCACGGCGAGCCCCTGCCGACGGTGGCCCACCATGGTGCCGAGCGTCCGCGTCAGGCACACCGGCAGCAGCAGGATCATGAAGATCTCGAAGAGGTTGGTCAGTCCCGTGGGGTTCTCGAACGGGTGCGCCGAGTTCGCGTTGAAGAAGCCGCCGCCGTTGGTGCCCAGCAGCTTGATCGACTCCTGGCTCGCGACGGGTCCGCCGGGCAGCACCTGGGGGTCGCCCATCAGGGTCGTGGCGCTCGTGTCGCCGAAGGTCTGGACGACGCCACCCACCATCAGGACCACCGCGCCGGCAAACGCGAGCGGCAGCAGGATGCGCACGGTGCCGCGCGTCAGATCGACCCAGAAGTTGCCGAGCGACCCACTGCGAGACCGTGCGAACCCGCGGATCAGTGCGACGGCGACGGCGATGCCGACGGCGGCGGAGAGGAAGTTCTGCACCGCCAGGCCGGCCATCTGGGCCGTGAAGCCGAGCGTCGACTCGCCGGCGTAGGACTGCCAGTTCGTGTTGGCCACGAAGGAGATCGCCGTGTTGAACGCCATCCAGAAGGGCATGCCCTCCATGTCGCGGCTCATCGGCAGGTGCGACTGGCCCATGAGGATGCCCATCAGGACCACAATGCTCACGAGCGAGAACGCGGCCACGCTCATGGCGTACGACTTCGGGCTCTGCTCACCGTCGGGACTCACCCCCACGATGCGGTAGACGAGCCGTTCGACGCGCAGGTGGCGCGGCGTCGTGAAGACGCGTGCCATGTAGTCGCCCAGGGGGACGTAGAGGACTCCCAGCAGGGCCAGGAGGACGGTGATGGAGACGAGGCCTCCCATGGTCTCGGTCACTGGAATCGCTCCGGGAGGACGAGGGCCGCCAGGAGGTAGACGGCGAGCGTGATCACCGCTGTCGTCATGAGGCCGTTTTCGATGCTCATGACGACAGCCAAACCCGGAGGACGGGCTCCCCGGCGCTCCTTGACGCGTTCTTGACGCCGCTTGACGCACCTTTGCCACGCCGTCGGACCGTCACCCTGAGGCGCGGGTGTCACGGAATCGGCTCAGCCGGTGTCAACATGTCGGACGACCTTGCCGAGGTCCGCATGAAGGAGTCGCCATGACCAGCACGTTCCGCATCCCCGCCGCCCCGATGGACTCCGCCGCCGCCCGCCTCGTCAGTGCGGCCGCCCGCCGGATGTACGGCCGCGTGCCCGACATGGTGCCGGTCATGTGGCACCACACGAAGGTGCTGCGCGCGGTGCTGGCGTTCGAGAGCAGGGTCGGCCGGTGGGACGCGCTCGACCCGCACCTCAAGTCCTACGCGGTGATGGCGTCGGCCGCGGGCATCGGCTGCGGCTGGTGCCTGGACTTCGGCTACTACCTGGCCCACGACCAGGGACTCGACGAGCGCAAGGTCCGCGAGGTGCCGCGCTGGCGCGAGTCCGACGTCTTCACGCCGCTCGAGCGCGACGTCATGGCCTACGCGGAGGCGATGACCGCGACCCCGCCGACGGTGACCGACGAGCAGGTCGTGCGGCTGCGTGACGCGTTGGGTGAACGCGCGCTGGTCGAACTGACCATGATGGTGGCCGTGGAGAACCAACGCTCGCGCTTCAACTTCGCCGCCGGACTGGCCAGTCAGGGCTTCAGCGACGTCTGCGAGCTGCCCCTGGCGGACGCCCCGTGACCGACGTCCTGACCGAGTTCACGGCGCACCGGGCGCTGCTGTTCACGGTCGCCTACGAGATGCTCGGCTCCGCCGCGGACGCCGAGGACGTGGTGCAGGAGACATGGCTGCGCTGGAGTGCGGACGACCGCGAGGACGTGAGGGAGCCGCGGGCCTACCTGGTCCGGATCACCACGCGCCTGGCCCTCAACCGCCTGCGAACCCTGGCGCGGCAGCGCGAGTCGTACGTCGGGCCGTGGCTGCCCGAGCCGCTCGAGACCGTGCCGGACGTCGCCGACGACGTCGCGCTGGCCGAGTCCGTCTCCACCGCGATGCTGCTCGTGCTGGAGACGCTCGGCAGCACCGAGCGCGCCGTCTTCGTCCTGCGTGAGGTGTTCGACGTGCCCTACGACGAGATCGCTGCCGCGGTCGACCGCACCCCCGAGAACGTCCGCCAGATCGCCCGCCGCGCCCGCGCCCACGTGGCGGCCCGGCGCCCGCGCTCCGAGGTCACGACCAAGGAGCGGGACGAGGTCGTCGCGCGGTTCCAGCGGGCGATCGCCGAGGGCGACCTGCAGCAATTGCTCGACGTGATCTCACCCGACGTCGTCCTGATCAGCGACGGTGGCGGCAAGGTCAGCGCGGCGCGTCGGCCCATCCTGGGGCGCGACAAGGTGCTGCGCTTCCTCGCCGGGGTCATGCCCGACGACGTCACGATCGAGCCCGCGTGGGTCAACGGCGAGCCCGGCCTGGTCATCCGCGAGTCGGGCACGGTGACGGGGGTGGCCACCGCGGTCGTCGAGGACGGCCTCGTGACGACGATGCACATCGTGCGCAACCCCGACAAGCTCTCGCTCCGCGGGCCGGTCCGCCTGACCCGCTGACCGGGCATGACTGGGGAGCCTTGGTGACACCTGATGACGCCAGGACTCCCCACTGCGCATGGCCAGCGCTCAATGGGGTACATCTCGGTCACGGCTGGTCGAAAGGACATCACCCATGACGACACGCTCACACCGACGGCCCACGGTCTCGCCCGCCGTGCAGTGGACCCAGCGACTCGAGCAGAGCAAGGCGCTGGACCCCGCGGTACGCGCGGTCAGTCCGCTCGCCGAGGGCCTGATCGCCTCCGAGGGGCGGCGCCGCCTGCTGCACGGGGACTGGATGGGGCACGCGGTCCATCCGCTGCTGACCGACCTGCCGATCGGGTTCTGGACCTCGGCCACCGTGCTCGACCTCATCGGTGGCGAGGAGGCTCGTCCGGCCGCTCGCCGGCTGGTGGGGCTGGGCGTGCTCTCGGCCGTGCCGACCGCGATCACCGGCTGGGCGGAGTGGGCTGCGACCTCCGAGCCCGGTGTCCGGCGCGTCGGCGTCGTCCACGCCGTCTCGAACGCCGCAGCGGGCATCGCCTACGGCGCCTCCTGGTTCGCGCGCAGGCGCGGGAACCACGCGCGAGGACGGAACCTGGCGCTGGTGGGAGCCACCGTCGCGTCGGTGGGCGGCTACCTCGGCGGTCACATGACGTCGGCGCGCAAGGTGTCCACGCGGCACCCGGCGTTCGACTGAGGCCGGCCCCGCCACGTGGCGGCCAGCAGCATCACCAGGGCCAGCAGCAGCTCGGCGACGTCGCCGCCGTAGTACATGAGCGAACCGGCCGCCCGCAGCTCCTCGGCGGGCTCGTCGACCTGCACCCACAGTCCGGCGTAAAGGAGCTGTGACACCGCGGAGTGCACCACGATCGAGGCGCCCAGCGTGATGAGCCGGGTGCGCACACTCGCGCGGTGGGGCGATGGGTCGAGCCCCGCGATCACCCACGCGAACAGGAATCCCGAGAGCACGAGGTGGACGTGGACCAGCAGGTGGACGCCCGTGGACTCGGTGCTCCACCGGTACAGCGGCGTGAAGTACAGGACGACCATGCCGCCGCTCGTGAGCACCAGCGCGACGACGGGCGTCGAGAGCAGGCGGACCGGGGCGGTGTTCAGGAACGCGCCGAGACGACGAGCGGCCCGGTGGGGGAGTGCTCGCAAGAGCAACGTGACGGGCATGCCCAGCACGAGCAGCAGGGGCGCGACCATCGCCAGCAGCAGGTGCTGCGCCGCATGGCCGCCGAAGTCGTCGTGGGCGAGCGTGTCGAAGGACGGCGAGAGAGCCAGGGCCAGGAACGCGGTCCCCGCGACAAAGGCGACCGTCCTGCGCAGCGGCCAGCCCTGACGTGCCTCGGCCCGGATCGTGCCGACGACGTAGGCCACGGCGACGAGTCCGAGCACCAGCATCGGCACGTACGCCCACGCCTCGGGCGACGCGTCGTGACCGGCATGGGCGGACAGCACGCTCAGCCTCGCGTCGCGGGTTCGCGCCGGGACGCACGGCGGGCGAACCACCAGCCGACGACGATGAGCAGGACGCCCAGGGCCAGGAAGGCGAGGTCCCACGCGAGCTCGTTCTCGCCCTCGCGCACGTGGTGGATCCCCAGGATCTGGTGGCTGAGGAGTCCCTCGACGACGTTGAAGACGCCCCAGCCGACGATGATCCACGGCCACAGGATCCTCAACCGCCAGGTCCGGCCCCGACCGTGCTGCACGCGGTTGAACAGCATCGCCATGCCGGTCAGCACCAGCAGCCAGGTCACGACGTGGAAGATGCCGTCCCACAGGGTGTTCATCTCGAGGCCGTGCACCGTGCCCGGCGGGTAGGTCGGGATGCCGACGTTGTCGCTGTCGGTGCTGGTCAGCAGGTGGTGCCACTGCAGCACCTGGTGCAGGACGATGCCGTCCACGAAGCCGCCCAGGCCCGCGCCGAGGATGATGCCGGGCGCGGCGAGGCTGCGTTGCTCGCTGGAGGCGTGGGGGTCCATGGGCTCTCCTCTTCGCGGTGGTGAAGATGCCGTACCCAGCGCCCCGGCGGCCATGCGCGTGACCGTGCCGACCGTGCTCGCCCGCCCTACGATGAATCGATGGCCACGACCGGCGGGACCTCCGCTCCCACCTCGATCTGGTGGATCCGTCGCGACCTGAGGCTCCAGGACAACCCCGCGCTGGTGGCCGCCGGCGGGGACGGCCGCGTGGTGCCGCTGTTCGTCCGGGACCCGCGCCTGTCCGGCACCGGTCGGCCGCGTCGAGCGCGGCTCGAGGCGTCGCTC
>NZ_DAMDLR010000003.1:0-92114 GCF_032084975.1 Aeromicrobium sp. | reverse complement strand
GCCGCAAGCGCATGGCGCGCGACGCGATCGACGGGGTCCTGCTCGACCTGCTGTCGTTCCAGCGTGACGTGCTCGCCGTCCAGCTGCGCGCCGGCGTCGACCCGATCAACGCCGACGTGGCCTCCGACATCGCCACGATGGCCGCCCGCACGACCCCCGAGCGCACGATCGAGGCGATCGACGCGATCGTCGCCTGCCGCGAGGCGCTCCAGGCCAACGCCGCGCCCCAGCTGGCGCTCGAACACATGATGTCGAGGTTCCTGGCATGAAGAGGCTTCTCATCGCCGCGCTGGCCGCGGTCGTCGCCCTCGCCCTGGTGGCCGGTGCCGTCAGCGCCGTGTTCCTGGTCGACCGCGGCGCACCCGATCCCGAGCCGACGGGCGAGCCGGGGCCTGCCGGCCTCGCGCGGTTCTACACGCAGGACGTCGAGTGGACCGACTGCCGCGACGCCCGGTGCACCACCGTCGAGGTGCCCGTCGACTACGAGGACCCCGAGGGCGAGACCCTGCGCCTGGCCGTCCGTCGCGTGCCGGCGAAGGGCGACGGTGGCTCGGCGATCTTCACGAACCCCGGGGGTCCCGGGGGAGCGGCCCAGCGCTTCGCGGGGTACATCGCCGCGTCCCTGCCCGATGACCTTCGCCGCACGCACGACGTGGTCGGCGTCGACCCGCGCGGCATCGGCGCCAGCCGGCCGCTCGAGTGCCTGTCCGACGAGCAGTTCGACGCCTTCATCGACACCGATCCCGATCCCGACGACGCGGCCGGCATCGCGGCGTTGGGCGAGTCCGTGCGCGACATGGGACTGGCCTGCGAGAAGAACTCCGGCGCGCTCGCGGCCCATGTCTCCACCGAGGAGACCGCGCGCGACCACGATGTCGTCCGTGCGGTTCTCGGACAGGACGAGATGAACTGGTTCGGCTTCTCCTACGGCACCCAGCTGGGTGCCACGTATGCCGAGCTGTTCCCGGACAAGGTCGGCCGGATGGTGCTCGACGGCGCCGTGGACGTGACCCTCAGTGCCGGGGAGCAGGGTCTCGGTCAGGCCGGCGGTTTCCAGCAGGCGCTCGAGGCCTACCTCGCGTCCTGCGTCGACCAGGACTCGTGTCCCGTCGGGACGTCGGTGGACGAGGCCTCGGCCACCATCTCGAAGCTGATGGCCGACCTCAGCGCGAAGCCGCTCGAGGCGTCCGACGATCGACTGCTCACGCAGGGCCGGGCCTTCTACGGCATCGCGATGTCGCTGTACTCGCAGGACACGTGGCCGCTGCTCACGACGGCGCTCAAGGGTTTGGTCGCGGGTGACCCCAGCGTGATGCTGACCCTCAGCGACGCCTACTTCGAGCGCCAGAAGGACGGCTCGTTCGACAACAACTCGGGTCAGGCCATCTATGCGGTGAACTGCCTCGACGAGGACGACGCCCCCGACGCGGACGAGACGAAGGCGCTCATCCCGCGGTTCCGCCAGGTGTCACCGGTCTTCGGCGCCGCGCTGGGCTGGGGCGTCATGGCCTGCCACGACTGGCCGATCGAGGCGCTGCACCCGCAGCAGGCCGTGCGCGCCGAGGGCGCCCCGCCGATCCTCGTCGTGGGCACGACCCGCGACCCCGCGACGCCGTACGCGTGGTCCGAGGCGATGGCCGAGCAGCTCGAGTCCGGCGTCCTGCTGACGCGCGAGGGCGACGGCCACACGGCCTACACGTCGGGCAACGAGTGCATCCAGGACGCGGTGAACGAGTACTTCATGTCCGGCAAGGTCCCGAAGGACGGCACCGTCTGCAAGGAGTGAGCCTCGGCAGCCGAAGGTCAGTCGCGGATCGCCTCGTGGTGGCGGATGACCTCGCTGATGATGAAGTTCAGGAACTTCTCCGCGAACGCCGGGTCGAGGTCGGCCTCGAGGGCCTTCTGACGCAGGCGGTCGATCTGGCGGGCCTCGCGGCTCGGGTCCGCCGGAGGCAGGTCATGGTCGGCCTTCAGCCGTCCCACCCGCTTGGTGCACTTGAAGCGCTCTGCGAGCAGGTGCACCAAGGCGGCATCGATGTTGTCGATGCTGGATCGGATGTCATCGAGCTCGGCCCGGGTCGCTTCGTCCACGGCCCTGATCATACGGGTGGGGGCCGGGTTTCCCGCTCGGCGTCGAGACCCGGTATAGTCCACTCTGGTTCGGCGGGCGATCCTCGTCGAATCGCGCCGCCTTAGCTCAGTCGGTAGAGCATCTCACTCGTAATGAGAAGGTCGTCAGTTCGATTCTGACAGGCGGCTCCATCGAAATCGTTGCCATGGCGCGGAATCCTGCACTCGCAGGATCCGCGCCTTCGTCGTTCTCCGTGGCCGTGACGTCCAACGCTGGCGCTGGCACGGCCCCGCCCTTGAGGGGATTGTTCGTGGTCGCTTCTACAGGTCCTGGAATCCTCCCCAGCATCTGTGAAGACACCGGCCTGCGGTGCCAGCGCCCCACGCGGCATCGCGTGAGGTCCGGGCGAAACTCGCCCTGGTCCCGGCCCTCACTGCATTCCCGCCGATTCCGGCGCGCGTGCGTGCAGTGCCATCAACGTGGGGGCTGCCGAGCACCGGACCACCCCACCCGACACACATCGAGTGGGGTGGGTTTGTCGTCCGTGCCCGCTCAGGCTCCCCGGCGGAAGCGCCGCGCGATCAGTGTGGCCGTGCGGTGGAGATGTTCGACGAGAAGCTCGGGCCGAGTGCCTGATTCCCACGTGACGGCGACAGACGCGTCGATGCCGGCGGCGAGGATGGGAACGGCGATCGACGAGAAACCGAGCGTCACTTCGCCCTCCTCCGTGGCGTAGCCGCGACGGCGCGTCTCGGTCAGCACGCGGCGCAACTCGGTGGGCGACCGCGGCCCGAGTCCGGTACGGGTCACGAACGGCTCACGCGACGGGTAGAGGGCGCGCAGTTGCTCGGGCCGCAACCAGGCCAGGATCGCCCGGCCCGAGGCGGTTAGGTGGGCCGGGAGCCGCACACCCACTTCGGTCACGAGGCGGGGGCGGCCCGGCGCCCGCTCCTCCACGACGTACAGCACGTCCGATCCGTGCAGCATCGTCAGGTGGGCAGACTCCCCGACACTGTCGACCAGCCGGGCCAGTGGGACGCGGGCGATACGCGCGAGCGGCTCCTGCCGCGCGAAACCGTGCCCCACCTCCCACGCTGCCACGCCGATGCCCCACGCACGGTCGTCCACGTAGTGCACGACGAAGTCCTCGTCCTCCATCGCGGTGAGCAGGTGGTACGCCGAGGAGCGCGGCAGGCCGACGGCGGCGGCGATCCGGGTCGCCGACACCGGCTCGGCCTGAGCCGACAGGAACTTCAGTACGCGCAGGGCGCCGGTGGCCGCGGGTACCGGGCGGGACATGGGTGAAGTATCTCGTATCCGAGACACGTATCCGGTTTTCCCTCTCGCGCCGCGATTCGTGCGAGGCGTGCAATGGACGCATGACGATCTCGATCGGGCGCGGGGCGCTGACCATCGACGAGGTGGTCGCTGTCGCGAGGTGCGGCGCGACCGTCGCATTGGCGGCCGATGCCGCCGAAGCGATCGAGAAGTCGCGGATGTGGGTCGACGAGCTCGCCGCCTCCGACGACGCCGTCTACGGGATCTCGACCGGATTCGGCGCCCTGGCCACCCGGCACATCGCACCGGACCGGCGTACGCAGCTGCAGAAGAGCCTCATCCGCTCGCACGCCGCAGGCACCGGACCACTGGTCGAGACCGAAGTGGTCCGAGCGCTGATGCTGCTGCGCCTGTCCACGCTGGCCAAGGGTCACTCCGGCGTCCGGCTCGGCACGGCCGAGGCGTACGCGGACCTGTTGAATGCCGGACTCACGCCCGTGGTGCGCGAGTTCGGCAGCCTGGGCTGTTCCGGCGACCTGGCGCCGCTGGCGCACTGTGCGCTCGCGGTCATGGGAGAGGGCGAGGTCGTCGACCGCGACGGCACGGTCCTGCCCGCCGGCCGGGCGCTCGAGGCTCACGGCCTGCGGCCGGTTGAGCTGGCCGAGAAGGAGGGACTGGCCCTGATCAACGGCACCGACGGGATGCTCGGCATGCTCGCGTTGGCCCTCACCGACCTCGGGCGGCTGCTCGACACCGCCGACGTCGCCGCCGCGATGAGCATCGAGGGCCTCCTGGGTACCGACCGGGTGCTCGCAGCCGACCTGCAGGCGCTCCGTCCCCAGGTCGGCCAGGCGAGAGCCGCCCACCACATGGCCGACCTGCTGGCCGGGTCGCCGATCGTGGCCAGCCACCGCCACGGCGACGGCCGGGTACAGGACGCCTACTCGCTGCGCTGCGCCCCGCAGGTGCACGGCGCCGCGCGGGACACCGTCGACCACGCGGCCACCATCGCGGCCCGCGAGCTTGCCGCCGCGATCGACAACCCCTCGGTCCTGGCCGACGGCCGGATCGAGTCGCACGGCAACTTCCACGGCGCTCCTCTCGCCTACGTCCTGGACTTCCTGGCGATCCCGGTGGCGGACGTCGCCAGCATGAGCGAACGACGCACCGACCGCTTCCTCGATGCCGCGCGCAGCCAGGGCCTGCCCCCGTTCCTGGCGGACGACCCCGGCGTCGACTCCGGCCACATGATCGCCCAGTACACGCAGGCGGCGATGGTGTCCGAGCTCAAGCGCCTCGCCGTCCCCGCCAGTGTGGACTCGATCCCCTCCAGCGCCATGCAGGAGGACCACGTCTCGATGGGATGGTCGTCGGCGCGCAAGCTGCGCACGGCCGTCGACCTGCTCACCCGCGTCCTCGCGATCGAGATCATCACCGCCGCCCGCGGGATCGAGTTGCGGGCACCGCTGCAACCCGGACCGGCCACCGGCGCCGTCATCGCGATGCTGCGCGAGCACGTCGCGGGCCCCGGGCCCGACCGCTTCCTGTCACCCGAGCTGGAGATCGCCACGGCACTCGTCCGCGACGGCTCCCTGCTCGTCGCCGCCCACGCCTCGACCCACGGAGATGCCCCATGACCCGACCGACCCGTCCGAGCGTGCGCGCGGCGCGCGGCACCCAGCTGACCGCCCGCTCCTGGCAGACCGAGGCGCCCCTGCGGATGCTGATGAACAACCTCGATCCCGAGGTGGCCGAACGCCCCGAAGACCTCGTCGTCTACGGCGGCACGGGACGGGCGGCCCGCAGTTGGGAGGCCTACGACGCGATCGTCCGCACCTTGGAGACTCTGGCCGACGACGAGACGCTGCTGGTGCAGTCCGGAAAGCCGGTCGGGGTGTTCCGCACCCACGAGTGGGCGCCACGCGTACTGATCGCCAACTCCAACCTGGTCGGCGACTGGGCCACCTGGCCGGAGTTCCGCCGGCTGGAGGCCGAGGGCCTGACCATGTACGGGCAGATGACCGCCGGATCATGGATCTACATCGGCACCCAGGGCATTCTGCAGGGCACGTACGAGACGTTCGGGGCCGTGGCGCGGAAGCGCTTCGACGGCACCCTCGCCGGCACGCTGACCCTCACTGCCGGTGCGGGCGGCATGGGTGGCGCACAGCCCTTGGCCGTCACCATGAACGAGGGCGCCGTGCTCGTGGTCGACGTCGACGAGTCACGGCTCGAACGCCGGGTGAAGCACGGCTACCTCGACGAGTACTTCAGCGATCTCGACACGGCCGTCGAGCGAGCCGTCGAGGCGAAGCAGCAGCGTCGCGCCCGATCGGTCGGCGTCGTCGGGAACGCCGCCACGGTCTTCACCGAGCTGCTGCAGCGGGGGACGCCGATCGACATCGTCACCGACCAGACCAGCGCCCACGACCCGCTGAGCTACCTGCCCGAGGGCATCTCCGTCGCCGACTGGCACGCCGAGGCAGCGCGTGACCCGGAGGGCTTCACCGAGCGGGCGCGCGCCTCGATGGCCAAGCACGTCAGGGCGATGGTGGGCTTCCTCGATGCGGGCGCCGAGGTGTTCGACTACGGCAACTCGATCCGCGAGGAGGCGCGCCTCGGCGGCTTCGACCGGGCGTTCGCCTTCCCGGGCTTCGTCCCGGCGTACATCCGGCCGCTGTTCTGCGAGGGCAAGGGCCCGTTCCGCTGGGCGGCACTCTCGGGCGACCCGGCCGACATCGCCGCCACGGACCGCGCGATCCTCGAGTTGTTCCCGCACGACCAGCACCTCGCGCGGTGGATCACGCAGGCGCAGGAGAAGGTGCACTTCGAGGGCCTGCCCGCGCGGATCTGCTGGCTCGGCTACCAGGAGCGGCACTTGGCCGGTCTGAAGTTCAACGCGATGGTGGCCTCGGGTGAGCTCAGTGCCCCCGTCGTGATCGGCCGCGACCACCTCGACTCGGGCTCGGTCGCCTCGCCGTACCGCGAGACCGAGGCGATGGCCGACGGCTCCGACGCGATCGCAGACTGGCCGTTGTTGAACGCGCTGCTGAACACCGCCTCGGGTGCCACGTGGGTGTCGCTGCACCACGGTGGCGGCGTGGGCATCGGTCGCTCGATCCACGCCGGACAGGTGATCGTCGCCGATGGCACCGAGCTGGCTGCGCAGAAGATCGAGCGCGTGCTGGTCAACGACCCCGGCACCGGTGTCATGCGGCACGTCGATGCTGGCTACGAGCGCGCGGTCGAGGTTGCCGCCGAGTGTGGCGTGCGGATCCCCATGCGGGAGGGCTGATGCTCGACGCCATCGCCGGCATCGGCCGCGACGGACGCACGGGTGGTTACCGCCGGTTCGCCTGGAGTGACGCCGACATGGCGCTGCGGGAGTGGTTCGCCGGCGAGGCGGCCAGCAGGGGGATGGACGTGGTCGAGGACGGCAACGGCAATCAGCTGGCGTGGTGGGGACACGGCTCCGACGCCGTGTTGATCGGCTCGCACCTCGACTCCGTCCCCGACGGCGGAGCCTTCGACGGCCCATTGGGAGTGGTGTCGTCATTCGCCGCGATCGACCGGCTGCGGGCGCAGGGGGCGAGCCCGGCACGTCCGGTCGTCGTGGGCAACTTCGCCGACGAGGAGGGAGCCCGGTTCGGCATCGCGTGCGCCGGGTCCCAACTCGCCGCCGGCCGTCTGTCCGCCGATCGAGCCCTCGCCCAGACCGACCTGGACGGCAGGACGATGGCCGAAGTGATGGTGGCCCGGGGCCGTGACCCGCGGACCGTCGGCCCGGCTGGCTGGCTGGCCGACATCGGGACGTTCGTGGAGCTGCACGTCGAACAGGGCCGGTCGCTGGTGCACTCCGGCGATGCGGTGGGGGTGGCCACCGCGATCTGGCCACACGGACGCTGGCGACTCGACTTCTGCGGCGAGGCGAACCACGCGGGAGCCACGCTGATGTCCGATCGCCGCGACCCGATGCTCGCCTACGCTGCCACGGCGCTCGCGGCCCGAGATGTTGCGGTGGAGGCCGCGGCGCGGGCAACCTTCGGTCGTTTGTCGGTGGATCCGGGCGGTACCAACGCGATCGCCTCACGGGTCACGGCCTGGCTGGATGCGCGCGCCACCGACGAGGACCAGCTCACCACGCTCGTGGACCGGATCGCCTCGGTCGCGCGGGAGGCGGCGGACTCCGACGGCGTGACGGTGGAGGTGGCGGCCGAGTCGGTGAGCACCGCCGTGGAGTTCGACGTTCCCCTGCGGAACCGCCTCGCCGCCGTGCTCGACGCGCCCCTGCTGCCGACGGCCGCGGGCCACGACGCGGGCGTGCTCAGTGCGCTGGTGCCGACGGCCATGCTGTTCGTCCGCAACCCCACCGGTGTCTCGCACTCGCCGCACGAGTGGGCCGAGGACGCCGACTGCGACGCTGGCGTCGACGCCCTCGTCACCGTGCTCCGGGAGCTGGCGTGAACAGCTCAGACCCGGCCGAGGTCCCGGCGTTCGCGAACTGTCACAGCCATGTCTTCCACCGGGCGCTGCGAGGCCGGGTCACGGGCGCCGGCTCCTTCTGGGCCTGGCGACGCCAGATGTACGACCTCGCCGCCGTGCTCGATCCGGACCTGCTGTTCGAGCTCGCCGCCGCGACCTATGCCGAGATGCACCTGGCGGGGATTCGCGCGGTGGGGGAGTTCCACTACCTGCACCACGGCCCGGACGGCCGTCCTTACGCCGACCCGAACGCGATGTCGGAAGCGCTGATCGCCGCGGCTCGGGAGGCGCGGGTCCGGCTCGCGCTGCTCGACACCTGTTACCTCGCGTCGGGGTTCGGCGAGCCGCCGCAGGGGGTTCAGGTGCGCTTCAGCGACGGTGACGCCGAACGGTGGGCGACTCGGGTCGAGTCGCTGGCGGCCCGGTGTGCCGGGTCCACCGACATCGTGGTCGGCGCCGCGATCCACTCGGTCCGAGCGGTGCCGGGCGACCAACTGAAGATCGTCGCCGAGGCGTTTCCGCAGGCCCCGTTGCACGTCCACGTCTCGGAGCAGCCAGCCGAGAACGAGGCCTGTCTTGCTGCCACCGGCAGGACACCGGTCCAGCTGCTCGACGAGGCGGGCGCGTGGACTGACCGCACCACGGCGGTGCATGCGACGCACCTCACCGGCCGTGACATCGAGACTCTCGGGAACGCGAGGTCGTTCGTCTGCTTCTGCCCCACCACCGAGGCCGAGCTGGCCGACGGGATCGGCCCGTCGGTGGTCCTGCGCGAGGCCGGTGCCCGACTGACGCTCGGCTCGGACAGCAACACGGTGATCGATCCGTTCGCCGAGGCGCGCGGCGTCGAGATGCACGAGCGGCTTCGGTCGGGCATGCGCGGTGCGTGGTCGTCCGAGCAGCTGTGGCGGGCCGCCACCACGGACGGCCACGTCTCCCTCGGCTTCGACGATCCGGACCCGATCCGGCTGGACGCGTCGGTGCGCACCGCCGGTGTGCAGGAACCGCTGTGGGCGGCCACGGCCGCGGATGTCCTCCCCGACCCCGGCGCAGGCCACGACCCGGGCGAGGTCGCGGCTCGGCTCGCCCGGGCGATCGACACCTGCTGGGAGCGCGCATGACGTCCCTCGCGTTGACCGGGATCGGCGAGCTCGTGACGTGGGACGACGCGCGCCCGGTCCTGAACGACGCAGCGCTGGTGATCGACGACGGCCGGGTCGTGTGGAGCGGCTCGGCCACTCAGACACCTGCCGCGGACGAGGCACGCGATGTCGGCGGTCGTGCCGTCATCCCGGGCTTCGTCGACTCCCATGCCCACCTGGTCTTCGCTGGCGACCGCGCGGCCGAATTCGAGGCCCGGATGACGGGTGAGGCGTACTCGGCGGGCGGCATCCGCACCACGGTCGAGGCCACGCGCGGGGCATCGGACGAGCAGTTGCGGGCGAACGTGCGCCGACTCGTGACCGAGATGCGCCGCCATGGCACGACGACCGTCGAGATCAAGAGCGGCTACGGGCTGACCGCGCACGACGAGGCCCGCTCGCTCGCCGTGGCGCGCGAGTTCACCGACGAGACCACGTTCCTCGGTGCCCACGTCACCCCGACCGGTACCGCCGCCAGCGACTATGTCGACCTCGTCACGGGCGAGATGCTCGATGCCTGTGCTCCCGACGCGCGCTGGATCGACGTCTTCTGCGAGGACGGGGCCTTCGGTGCCGACGAGGCGCGCACCGTCCTCGAGGCCGGGATGGCAGCGGGACTGCTGCCGCGGATCCACGCCAACCAGCTCGGCCCGGGTCCGGGAGTGCAGCTCGCCGTCGAACTCGGCGCGGCCGCGGCCGACCACTGCACCTTCCTGTCCGACGCGGACGTCGACGCGCTGGCGGGATCGGCGACCGTGGCGGGCCTGTTGCCGGGTGTTGAGTTCTCGACGCGCCAGCCCTTTCCGGACGGACGACGGCTGATCGACGCCGGCGTCACCGTGGCGATCGCGACGGACTGCAACCCGGGCAGCTCCTACACGTCGTCGATGCCGTTCTGCATCGCCGTGGCGGTGCGGGAGATGGGCCTGTCGCCGCGGGAGGCGCTGTGGGCGGCGACGATGGGAGGCGCGAGGTCACTGCGCCGCGACGAGGTCGGCCACCTGCGGGTGGGAGCGCGGGCCGATTACGTCGTGCTGGATGCTCCGTCGTCGGTGCACCTGGCCTACCGTCCGGGAGTCCAGCTGGTCCTGTGACCCCGCCTCAGCTGAAGGCGCCGAACTCCTTGATCGAGTAGCCGTACCGGGTGGCCCGCTCGACGCCCTGCATCCGCACGAACCGCGCGGAGGTCGCCGGGAAGGTCACGGTGTCGAGTCCGCCGTTGCCGGCGCCCACCACGGCGACGTCGCGCCAGCGTCGGCCGTCGAGCGAGGTCTGCACGCGGTACTGCCGCGCGTGGGCGCTCTCCCACTCGATGGTGACCTTGCGGACCGGCCGCACGGACAGGAACTCGACCTGGAACCAGGCGTCGTCCTGGCCGTACTTGCTGGCCCACCGCGTGGAGTCCTTGCCGTCGATCGCGCGACCGGGCTTGAGGTTCTGCAGCAGGTTCCACTCGGTGGAGCTGGCCGTGGCGATGGACTCGCGCGCCAGGTTCGCCCCGGGAGCGAACTCCGCGGTCGCGCCCCATGTCCGCAGGTACGACTCGGATCCGGCGGCGAGGTCGTCGTCGATGGCCGTGCCGCCGAGCTTCTTCACGCTCTCGATCCAGTCCGGGACGAGCCCGTAGTGGGGGACGCCCTCGGCGTTGTAGTCCCACGTGCGCTCACCAGTGACCTGCTGGTCGAAGACCGTGCCGTCGCGCGCCGTGAACGGGTACGAGATCTTGGCCGCGTCGGCCGGCGGAGCGGCCGTGCCACCGAAGCCGTTCATGTCGGTGCCGTAGCCGTACGCGACGCCGTACTTGTCACGCAACGGCTTCGTCTCGCGCCACTGGTCGACGAACTCGGTCGCCGTGTGGCCGTACTGGGTCGCGAACCCGCCCAGTGCGTACAGCCGCTCCATGTACGAGTCCGACATCCAGTCGTGGCTGGAGACGGCTCCGGGGTAGGCCTCGGCCTCGAGGATGTCGAGCGCCCGTCCGGCCGCCTTCGCGCTCATGTGGTCGAGCTCGACGATCATGTTCCGCTCGATCATCCCGCGGAGCGCGTACTCGCCCAGGGCGGTGAGGCCACGTGGGTTGCAGTGCGGTCCCTTCGGATACACCGGCAGGACGGCGGGCACGTTGGGCAGGCTCGCCAGCTCGCTGGGCAGGACGCCGCCGATCACGGTGTTGTCGGGCACCTCGCCCTCGCGGCACGTCTTGGGGTTCCACCACGTGCCGGTCGTGATGAACTGGCCCAGGTTCACCAGCAGGCCGGTCGTCTCCTCGTCGTACCGCACGCCGCACAGGGCGTTGTCGAACTTGTGGCACAGGAACATGCTCGTGACGCCCTGGGACTTCATCTCGTCCAGGCCGCGGTCGATGTCCGCCTTCGTGCACCGGGGCGCGCCGAGCACCTGCTTGCAGCCGAACGGCTCGGAGACCTCGACGCCCAGGACGATCGCCATCTTGCCGTCGGCGACGACCTGGCGGGCCTCCTGTGGGGTGCGGACCACGCGATACCAGCCGCGGCCGGGGCCGCCGTACTGGCGATCGATGAACGCCTCGAGGTCGTACGTCGCCTTGATCTGCCGGCGGACGGTGTCCATGTCGTCGCAGCTGTACTTGTTGGGACCGGCGAGCACGCCCAGGATCGGGCACAGGCCGGGGTTCGACACCATGTCGTTGACCATGATCCGCTGGCCGCCGCGCCACGCGCGCTCGACCCACTTGTAGTACATCTGCTGGTGCGTCAGCGACGAGTAGCTGGGCCAGTCCTTGAACGTCGGCCAGCCGACGGTGTCGTGCGGGTCCAGGGGGCCGCGGCCCGCCGCGGAGTTGGTCAGGTTCTCCAGCAGCGAGTTCTGGTGCCGATCGCAGTCCTTGAGGGCGTCAGCGATCCCCTTCTCGCTCCAGGTCGACCCGCACACCGCGTTCCCGCCCATGCCCAGGTCCATGAACATGTGGGTGTGGGCGTCGATGTAGCCCGTGACGGTGCCGTCGGGGTTCGCGCCGCGGTCCGGCTCGCCGGTGGCGTTCACCTCGGACTCGGGGCTGGGCGTCGACTCGGGCACCCACCAGCCGCTCTCGGCAGAGGCTCCCGATCCGGTCGCCAGCACCACCGTCGTGAGTGCCGCGATGACCGCTGCTTTCAGTGCGCGTCTCATGTGTCCCCCCGGTCCCATGTGTTGCTCTGGACTGTAAGCCGTCCCTGCCCGAGGTGCAACGGTCAGTTACACAGGTCAGCGCGGGGGTCGAGCGCGCTCGAGGCGCAGCAGCGCCTCCTCGAGGACCTCGGGTCGTTTGCAGAAGGCCCAGCGGACGAGGGTTCGCCCGGGGTTCGACCCGTCCGGCCGGTCGTCGTGGAAGACCTGGTGCGGGATCGCGACGACCCCGGCCGCCTCCGGCAGGGCCCGGCAGAACTCGAGCCCGTCGGTGTGGCCCCACCCGGTGATGTCCGTCGCCGCGAAATAGGTGCCCTCGGGGACGAACACCTCGAGGCCGACCCGAGCCAGGCCGTCGCAGAGCAGGTCACGCCGTCGCCACAGTCCCGTGGTGAGCTCGCGGTAGAAGTCGTCCGGCAGGTCCAGTGCCTCGGCCACCGCGTGCTGGAACGGTGCGCCGGACGTGTAGCTGAGGAACTGCTTCGCGCCGAAGACCGAGTCCAGCAGGTCGGCGGGCCCGGTCGCCCAGCCGACCTTCCAGCCCGTGAGCGAGAAGGTCTTGCCGGCGCTGCTGATCGTGACGGTCCGCTCGGCCATGCCCGGCAGCGTCGCGATCGGCACGTGTGGGACGCCGAACGTCAGGTGCTCGTAGACCTCGTCGCTGATCACCACGAGGTCGTGCTCGATCGCGACGTCCGCGATCGCCTGGAGCTCGTCGCGCGTCAGGACCGTGCCCGTGGGGTTGTGAGGGGTGTTCAGCATGATCGTCGTCGTGCGCTCGGTGATCGCGGCCCGGAGCTCGTCGACCGGCAGCCGGAAGTCCGGCGCGCGCAGCGTGACCCGGCGGTGCCGTCCGCCCGCCATCTGGATGACCGCCCGGTACGAGTCGTAGTAGGGCTCGAGGACCAGCACGTCGTCGCCGGGATCGACCAGCCCGAGGATCGCGCTGGCGATCGCCTCCGTCGCGCCCGTGGAGACCATCACCTCGCGGTCGGGATCGAGCTCGATGCCGTGGAACCGGCGCTGGTGGCGGGCGATCGCCTCGCGCAGTGCGGGGATGCCGCGTCCGGGCGGGTACTGGTTGTGCCCCGCGGTGATGGCGCGCCGGGCCGCTTCCAACACGACCTCCGGGCCGTCCTCGTCGGGGAAGCCCTGGCCGAGGTTGACCGCTGCGGTTCGCGTCGCCCGTTCGGCCATCTCGGCGAAGATCGTGACGCCGAGTCCGGCGAGGCGAGCGCTGCTGTGCTTCACGACTCGACCCTAGCCGCGCGCGACGGGGAGGTGCTGAGGACAGAGGTCGGCCCGCCGTTCTCGGGGGGTGAAACGGCGGGCCGATGGCATGCTCTGCGGCTCCGAGGAGCCGTCCTGAACTGCCCCTTCAGCATACAGGCGGCGTCCTCGGCCCGGCAGGGAAATGGTCAAGATCTACGTCACACTCGTCTCACCGGCACCGCGACGCGTATCTCCCCTCGGTCCGCTCCGCCGCCCAGGTTTCGCCCGAGGCTGGACAATGGGTGTCATGACCGCCACGACGCCCGCCCGCTCGCGCGGGTCGCGCCTCCTGCTCGTCATCGGCCTCGTGCTCGTCCTCGTCGGGGTCGCGATCCTGGGCTGGTTCGGCTGGCAGTTCTGGGGCACGAACGTCGTGGCCCAGCGCGAGCACGACCGGATCCGCACCGAGCTGATCGAGCAGTGGGAGTCGAAGGAGCCGGTCAAGCAGAAGAAGATCGCCGGTGTCGGACTGTTGCGGATCCCGCGGTTCGGCGACGACTTCGAGGTGCCGATCCTCAACGGAGACGACGACGCGACCCTCACCAAGGGGGTGGGTCGCTACCTCGAGGGTGCGAAGCCGGGACGAGTCGGCAACCTGGTCCTGTCCGGTCACCGGGTCACGCACGGCGAGCCGTTCCGCGACTTCCTCGAGCTGCGCGCCGGGGACGAGGTCGTGGTCGAGACGCGGACGCACGTCCTGACCTACCGCCTGCGCCAGGACGGCGACGAGATCCGCGTGCCCTTCACGACCTCGTGGCCGCTGTGGCCCGTCCCGGACCCCGAGGCCGGCGGCGAGGAGCCCACCGAGCGACTCATCACGCTCGTGACCTGCTCGGAGATCTTCCGCACCGACGACCGCAACGTCGTCGTCGGCGCACTCGAGTCGGCCGAGCGCAAGTCGGCTGCCGGGTGACAGTTTCCCCGGTTAAGTAGGTTCTCTGGCACTTCTCGAGGATCGCAACCCTCGTGAAGTGAGGGGAAACCTACTTAACCGGGGAAACCGTCACCGCCCTAGGCTGGCGGCGTGCACGACTACCAGCGCCGCTTCATCGAGTTCGCCCTCTCGCACGACGTCCTGCGCTTCGGCGAGTTCACGCTGAAGTCGGGTCGGGTCTCGCCGTACTTCTTCAACGCCGGCAGCTTCGACACGGGCGCCCGCCTGGCCGCACTGGGTGGCTTCTACGCCGACGCGATCGCGCAGGCCGAGATCGAGTTCGACGTCCTGCTCGGCCCGGCGTACAAGGGGATCCCGCTGGCGGCCGCCACCGCGGTCCGGCTGCACGAGTCCCACGCGCGCGACGTGCCGTGGTGCTTCAACCGCAAGGAGGCGAAGGATCACGGCGAGGGCGGCCTGTTCGTCGGCGCCGAGCCTCGTGGCCGGCTGCTCGTGATCGACGACGTCATCACGGCCGGCACGGCCATCCGCGAGGTCATCGCCCTGGTCGACGGGCTCGACGCGACCGTCGCCGGTGTCGTGGTCGCCGTCGACCGGCGCGAGCGGGGGAGCGGAGAGCTCTCGGCGATCCAGGAGGTCGAGCGCGACCACGGGATCACCGTCACCTCCATCGTCAGCTTCGACGACATCATCGAGTACCTCGAGGAGACCGGCCGGTTCGCCGAGCACCTGCCTGCCGTCCGCGCCTACCGCGAGACGTACGGAGTGGCGTGACCGTCGGCCCCTGGCCGGGACCGTGGCCCGACGACGCGCGCTTTGACCCCGAGCTGCTGCGTGAGGGCGATGCCCGCAACGTCGTCGACCGGTATCGCTACTGGACGGTCGAGGCGATCGTCGCCGACCTGGACCGGCAGCGGCACGGCCTTCACGTCGCGATCGAGAACTGGCAGCACGACTTCAACATCGGCTCGATCGTCCGCACGGCTAACGCGTTCAACGCCGCCGGCGTCCACATCATCGGCAAGCGACGCTGGAACCGCCGTGGGGCGATGGTGACCGACCGCTACGTCCACGTCCACCACCACCCGGACGCCACCGCGTTCGTCGAGTGGACGACCGCCCAGGGCCTGGCCGTCGTCGGCGTCGACAACCTGCCCGGCGCTGTCCCGCTCGAGACGACGAGCCTGCCGCGCGACACCGTCCTGGTCTTCGGTCAGGAGGGTCCCGGCCTGACCGAGGAGGTCGCGCAGGCATGCGACCTGATGGTCGCGATCGCCCAGTTCGGGTCGACGCGCTCGATCAACGCCGGTGCGGCCGCGGCCATCGCGATGCACGCCTGGATCCGTGAGCATGCCGACCTGTCGTCGGTGGGATACTGACCGCAACCCGAGTTCCCACACAGGAGGACCCATGCCCGTCGCCACTCCCGAGGTCTACGCCGAGATGCTCGACAAGGCGAAGAACGACTCCTTCGCCTACCCCGCGATCAACGTGTCGTCGTCGCAGACGCTGAACGCCGCCCTCGCCGGCTTCGCCGAGGCGGGCAGTGACGGGATCATCCAGGTCTCCACGGGCGGTGCCGAGTACTTCTCCGGGCCCACCGTCAAGAACATGGTCTCGGGCTCGCTGGCCTTCGCCGCCTTCGCGCAGGAGGTCGCCAAGAAGTACCCGATCAACGTCGCGCTGCACACCGACCACTGCCCGAAGGACAAGCTCGACGGCTTCGTCCGCCCGCTGCTGGACGCCTCGGCCGAGCGCGTGAGGAACGGCGGGCTGCCGTACTTCCAGTCGCACATGTGGGACGGCTCGGCCGTGCCGCTGGAGGAGAACCTGCAGATCGCCGAGGAGCTGCTCGCCCGGGCGCACGCGGCGAACATCATCCTCGAGGTCGAGATCGGTGTCGTCGGCGGCGAGGAGGACGGCGTCGAGGCCGAGATCAACGACAAGCTCTACACGACGCCCGAGGACGCGATCGCCACCGTCGAGGCCCTGGGCTTCGGCGAGAAGGGCCGCTACCTGACGGCGCTGACGTTCGGCAACGTGCACGGCGTCTACAAGCCCGGCAACGTCAAGCTCCGTCCCGAGGTGCTCAAGGCTGCGCAGGACGCCGTCGCCGAGCGGTTCGGCAAGGAGCGTGCGTTCGACTTCGTGTTCCACGGCGGCTCGGGCTCGCTGCCCGAGGAGATCAGCGCCGCGGTGGACTACGGCGTCGTCAAGATGAACGTCGACACCGACACGCAGTACGCGTTCACCCGCCCCGTCGCGGGCCACATGCTGCAGAACTACGACGGCGTCCTCAAGGTCGACGGCGAGGTGGGCAACAAGAAGGCCTACGACCCGCGCGCCTGGGGCAAGGCCGCCGAGGCCGGCATGGCCGCACGGGTGGTCGAGGCCTGCCAGAACCTGCGCAGCGCCGGCACGCACTGATCCACTCACCGGCGGCGGGGGCGACCGGATCGCTCCCGCCGCCGGCGTCCGTGCGGGCCACGGAACGTGCCGCAGGACACTGTCCAGATCCGGTCGCAGGCAGCCCGAGTGGCCTGTCCGGCCAGTAGGATCTGGCGGGAACCGGGAGACCGTGCCCGGCCAGAAGGGGGACCCACATGTCCAAGATCGTCGTGACCGGCGTCGACAACTCGCCCACCGCGGCCGCCGCCGCCCACAAGGCCGCGGGGCTCGCCGCAGCGTTGGGTGCGCGCCTGCACATCCTGTCGGCGTACGGCAGCTTCGAGGCCGAGCGGATCAACGTCGGCCAAGAAGAGATCTTGGTGACCAACGAGCGGACCGCCGAAGGCGTCGCGCATGACGTCTTCCTGCAGATCCGCAAGGAGTTCCCCGACCTCGAGCTGACCTTCGCCCCGGCCGAGGGAACGCCCGGCGAGGCGCTGGTCAAGGCCGCCACGGACCTGGACGCCGACGTCATCGTGGTCGGCAACAAGCGTGTGCAGGGCGTTGCGCGCATCCTGGGCAGCATCGCCCGCTACGTCGCAGCGCACGCGCCGTGCGACGTCTACGTCGCGCACACGCACCAGCGCTCCTGATCCTCGCGCGGCCGGCTCACCGTCGTCCCCGGGCCGCGGGGCCACCGCCTAGGCTCGGGGCATGACGAACCTCCTGGGAGAGCCGCCCGAGACCCTGCTGCCCACCGATCCCGGCGCCGAGCTGCTGGAGATGGGCGAGGCGCCCGACGAGGTCGCCCGTCGTCATCCCGACTCCACCCTCGCGTGGGCGCGGCTGGCCGACGCCGCCCTGGCCCAGGGCCGCGACATCGAGGCGTACGCGTTCGCGCGCACGGCCTACCACCGCTCCTTGGACTCGTTGCGCCGCAACGGCTGGCGAGGCCACGGACCCGTGCCGTGGGGGCACGAGCCGAACCGTGGCTTCCTGCACGCGCTGGCGGCCTTGGCCTCCACGAGCGAGCGACTCGGTGACGTCGAGGAGGCGCACCGCTGCCGCGAGTTCCTGCGTGAGTCCAGTCGCGAGGGCTACGACGCGCTCGTGGGGTGACGCTCAGCCCGGCAGGCGCATCGCCAGGCCGCCGTCGAGGACCTGCCAACGGTGCTCGCCGGCCGGGTCGGTGAGCTCGCCGTCGGTGGTGCACCGCATGTGCTCGCCCTTGACGTGGACCGAGGTCGCCCGCGCGTAGTGGACGAAGTCCTGGTCGGGGTGTGTCCCGCGCCGCAGGTGCAGCGCGTACAGGATCCGGCGGGTCGTCGAGGCCGCGAAGGCCACGGCGACATCCATCTTCCCGTCGTCGACGACAGCGCGCGGCAGCAGCTCGCCGCCTCCGCCGACGAAGCGCCCGTTGCCGACCGCGACCTGGGCGACGTGCCCGTCGATCTGGTCGTTGTCGATGGTGATGCGCGCGTGGGCGCTGCGGGTGAACAGGGTGGACAAGGCCCCGACGGCGTAGGCCAGGGGGCCGAGGAACTTCTTGAACGGCTCGGCGCGGGCGGCCGCCTCCGCGCCGATCCCGACGTGGGCCGCGTTCACCACGACCATCCCGGAGCCGTTCAGGATCAGGTCGATCCGGCGGACCTCGCCGCGCAGCAGCGCGTGCGCGGCGTCCAACGGGTCCTCGGGCAGCTCCAGCGTGCGGGCGAAGTCGTTGCCGGTGCCCAGGGGCACGAGGGCCACCGGGGTGTCGGGCAGCCGGTCGGCGTCGTGCAGCGCTTGGACGACGGCGTGCAGGCTGCCGTCGCCACCCATCGTGACGACGAGGTCGACGTCCGGGTGCTCGGCGAGCGTCTCGGCCAGGTGGTCGGGGTTCTGTGTGGCGACGTGCGTCACCTCGGCCGTCCCCCGCAAGATGGCGAGCGCGGCGGCGATCGTCTCCTCGTCGGAGGAGCCGGCGGAGGCGTTGCTGATCGCGAGCCAGGTCTGCACGGGCCTGACGCTACCGCGCGAGCGCCCCTCGCAGGAGGTCGGACGCGTAGGTGAAGAAGCGGTCGACGTTCTCGACGGCGGTCGGCGTCTGCGGCACGCTGCACATCACGTACAGCTCGGTCGGGGTCCGGTTGACCCACACGTTGACGTCGTCGTCGTGGCCCTGGCCCGTCGTGCCGTGGAACCGGTCCTGGGCCCACTTCTCCTGGCCCGGGATCATGCGACCGTCGAGGTACGACACGATCGACGGCCGGTGCGTGCCCTCGACCGCGAAACCGAAGGCCTCCTTCATGATCTCGACGACCCGCAGTGCGGGGACCGGCTCGCAGACGCGGGCCTCGCGGAACTTGCGCCGGACCTCGCGCGCGAGGTCGAACAGTCCGTCGTCGGGCCCGACCGGGATGTGGATGGGCAGGACGTTGACCATCCACCCCATGGTCGGCAGCAGGTCGGGGGTCGTGCGGGTGGCGACGGGGTTGAGGAACCGGTAGGCCGACCGTCCGGCCAGGTCGCGTGCCGCCATCGCCAGGGCGGCGTAGACGACGGCCGGGAACGTGGCCTGCTCGTCCTTGGCGATGGCCTCGAGCCGGTCGCACTCCTCGCCCGTGAGGATGTCGTACGACATCGGGATCAGCCAGAACCGCTCGCCCTCGGGGATGCCGAGGTCCATCGGGAAGCCGTCCTTCTCGCCGGCGCCGTCCATCGCGTAGTCGGCCCAGAACTGCATGGCCGGGTGCTCGATGTCGTACTGCTGCGCGTCCTCGCGCTCCTGCTGGGCGAAGGTCATGTACCCCGTCACGGGCGGCAGCACGGCCGGCGTCCCGCCGGTCTCGGCGGCGTACAGCGCGGACAGCTCCATGTAGGCCAGCAGCACGCTGAAGCCGTCGCCGTAGCAATGGTCCAGGGCGCAGAAGATGGTCGAGCGACCGGCGCCGGAGATGCCGGCCAGCGCGTACCCCAGGTTGTCGACGGGGTCGACCGCGGCGCTGAAGTGCTCGAGCAGCACGCGGTTGACCTCGGGCCCGGGGTGGGAGCCGAGCGGCGTCATCGTCAGGCTGAGGTCCTCGGGCGCGATGGCGTGGCGCGTCATCTCGCGGTCGGTGTCCTGCGGGTCCTCGCGGAACGTGCCCCACATGACCTCGTGGCGGCGCACCCACGTCGTGGCGGCCCGGTGGAACGCGTCGACGTCGAGTTCGCCGGGGACGTCGAAGCACAGGCCGAGCCAGTTCGCGTCGGCCGAGCCGGCGCGCTCCATCGCCCGGCGCAGGCGCACGTGCTGGTCCTGCATGTACGAGGGGCGGTGGTCGTTGACGGGGGCCTGGGCCACCAGGGCGAGGGACTGCTCGGACGGCCGGAGCAGGAACACCTCGCCGTCGATCGTGTCGAGCTCCTCGATGCGACTCATCTTCATCGGGTGGCCTCCACCGGGTCGTTCACCTGGCGGGTGACCGCCACCATCTGCTCGCGCATGCGGGTCATGACGCGGTCGAGCCACTCGGTGCACGGCGGGGTGTCCGGTGCGCGGTGGGCCAGTTCCGTGCCATAGGGCATCAGGTTGATGTAGATGTGCATCTCGTCGCTGGGCTCGACCTCGCCGAGGAACACGGTCGAGTCCATCTCGGCCCAGTCGTCGCGGCCGGGGCAGTGGCGCGAGTCCAGGAACGACAGGACCGTGGCGGGGCGCATGCTGGTGCCGAGCAGCTGGTTGGCCAGCGGCAGCGGCACGGTCTCGGCGGTGCGCCCGAACTGCCAGGCCTCGGCGGTGCGGCGGATGATCTCCAGCAGCGGCAGGTCGCGGCCCAGGTCGACGGTCACCGGGACGACGCCCGAGAACCAGCCGATCGCCTCGTGCCACTCCGGTCGGTACCGGTTGTGGGTGGACATGAGGAGCGTGAGGCGGTCGTCGTCCTCCTCGGCGACCATCGCGCGCAGCAGCACGGCCGTGTACGTGAGCGCCGGCGGGACACCGTGCCGGTCGCCCCAGTCGCGGAAGGCGGCGCTCAGCTGCGGACCGGCGAAGGTGGGGAACCGCAGCCGGTGGTGGATCTCGTCGCCTCGGCGAACGCCGGTGGCGCGCGGCAGTCCCGGCAGGTTGCCGCTCGGGTCCGCGGCGCGGCGCCACGGCTCGAGGGCGGGATCCTCGGCGGTGATCGAGTCCTGGATCTCGCGCTGCTCGAGCGCGAAGTCGACGTAGCTGCCGACCTGCGCGGGCAGGGGCGCGTGGTTGAGCTCGGCCTCGAGGTGCTGCTTCAGCTCGCCCATCGTCAGGTAGGCGCTGTAGCCGTCGAAGCTCACGTGGTCGAAGGCGGCGAAGGCCGTCATGTCGCCGTGCTCGTCCGTCACCGTCACGACCGTCGCGGCCGGCCAGGAGAGCGGCCCGGTGCGGTCGTCCAGCTCGGCCATGACCGTGTCGAAGGCGCCCTCGCGGGTGGCGTGGTGACCCAGGTGGCGGGGCTGGAAGCCGATCAGCTCGGGCTCGACGATGCGACGCTCGAAGCTGCCGTCGTCGCGGCGGACGAACATGCAGCGCAGGCTCTCGTGCCGGGCGCAGAAGCGGCGCAGTGCGCCCGCGAAGGAGTCGAAGTCCGCCGCGTGCAACGTGGCGCGCAGGCCGATCCACGGGTTGACCTCGTCGTCGAGCTCGCGCGGCTCGCCGGCCACCTCGAGGCGGCGCTGTTGGTCGGGAGTCACGGGCCGGGGGTCGGGCGCAGTCGTGGCGAAGGCACGCAGCGTCGAGGACCGCGGCACCCACAGGTGGACGTCACCCGCGGGAACGAGAGTCTGGCGATGCGGATGCATGAGGTCTCCTTCCAGTGCGGCCGCGCGTGCTCAGGAGAGCATCTGCAACTCACCGTTACACGAGCAGTTACACGGAGGCTACAACACTTTGGCGTGACGTCGATCACGCTCGGGGAACTCGTTCATCTGCCTGATTTTCGTGCGATTCGCGCACCGGGCCCGTGACGGCCGCAAGGTGCCACGCTCGTTCTCGCTAGGATTGACGAGCACGAGCCCGCCTGGCGGGCTTTCCGTCTGAGAGGGGTGACCCATGCCCGCAGTCGTGATCGTCGGCGCCCAGTGGGGCGACGAGGGCAAGGGCAAGGCCACCGACCTGCTCGGCAGCCGTGTCGACTACGTCGTGAAGTTCAACGGCGGGAACAACGCCGGGCACACGGTCGTGATCGGCGACGAGAAGTACGCGCTGCACCTGTTGCCCAGCGGCATCCTGTCGCCGGGCTGCGTCCCGGTGATCGGCAACGGCGTCGTGATCGACCTCGACGTGCTGTTCCAGGAGATCGATGGGCTGAACGAGCGCGGGATCGACACGTCCCGGCTCCTGGTCAGCGCCAACGCGCACATCATCGCCGACTACAACCGCACGCTCGACAAGGTCAACGAGCGCTTCCTCGGCAGCCGCAAGATCGGCACGACCGGCCGCGGCATCGGTCCCACGTACGCCGACAAGATGAACCGCCTCGGCATCCGCATCCAGGACCTGTTCGACGAGAAGATCCTGCGCGCCAAGGTCGAGGGCGCCCTCGACCTCAAGAACCAGATCCTCACGAAGGTCTACAACCGCCGGGCCGTCGAGGTCGACGAGATCCTCGAGTCACTCCTGGGGCACGTCGACCGGCTCCGGCCTCTCGTCGCCGACACCACGCTCGTGCTGCACGACGCCCTGCGCGAGGACAAGACCGTCCTGCTGGAGGCCGGCCAGGCCACGCTGCTCGACGTCGACCACGGCACGTACCCCTTCGTCACCAGCTCGTCCGCCACGACCGGCGGCGCCTGCACGGGGTCGGGCATCGCGCCCACCGAGATCACCCGCGTGATCGGCATCGTGAAGGCGTACGCCACGCGCGTCGGTGAAGGTCCGTTCCCGACGGAGCTGTTCGACGACGACGGCGAGCGCCTGCGCACGAACGGCGGCGAGTTCGGCACCACGACGGGACGCCCGCGCCGCTGTGGCTGGTACGACGCGCCCGTCGCGCGCTACGCGGCCCGGATCAACGGAGTCACGGACTACGTGATGACGAAGCTCGACGTGCTCACCGGCTTCGAGCAGATCCCCGTGTGCGTCGCCTACGACGTCGACGGCGAGCGGGTCGACGAGATGCCGATGACCCAGACGGGCTTCCACCACGCGAAGCCGATCTACGAGTACTTCCCGGGCTGGACCGAGGACATCAGCGGTGCGCGCGAGTTCGGCGACCTGCCGGCGAACGCGCAGGCGTACGTGCGCGAGATCGAGGCCATCAGCGGATCGCGGATCAGCGCCGTCGGCGTGGGCCCCGACCGCGAGGAGACGGTCGTCCTGCACGACCTGCTCTGACCTGACCACTGGCACATACGGGGGACACGTGTGAACGAGAAGAAGCGGTTCGAGTGGCAGGCGTTCCGCCGGGCCCGCTGGGGTCCGGTGCGCGTCGTGGTGCACGACGGCGTCATCGAGGCCACGGTCGAGGACGCGGTCATCGAGCTTGACGTGACGGACCGGCGTCCCGCGGCCGAGCGCGAGGCGAACCAGTGGCGCAGCGTCTTCGACGACGGCGTCCCGGTCAGCCTGAACGGCGCGCGGGTCGCCACGGTGACCACCGCGCAGGGCAGCCCCGGCGGCCTGGTCCGGCGCAAGCGGCACGCCATCACCGGCGACGCGGGATTCGTCCTGCCGGGGATGGAGTACACCGGACGCTCCCTGCCCGACCTGGTGACGCTGCGCTGCGACGCCGGCGTCCTCGTGGCGTCGCGTCGGTGGGCGGCGCCGATCAACGTCGCGGTGACGGAATGGTCGATCGTGCGCGAGTATGACCTCATCGCGCCGCGCGTGGCGAACCTCGCGGCACCCGAGCACATCGCCCTGTGGGCTGCACTGAAGGAGAGTCAGCGCTCATGACCGTGGAGATGGACTACGACAAGCTGACGCTCTCGGCCACGCGCGCCGAGGAGCTCGCCAGCCAGATCCGCTCGAACGCCGCCTCGGCGAGGTCGGCCAGCCCCGTGGCGCTGCCGAGCCTGGACAACATCGAGGACAAGGCCACCTTCCTGGAGGATGCCGCCGAGAAGCTCAACGGGCTCGCCGACATCGCCCTGCTGCTCGATGAGTCGGGCGAGGGCAAGGTCTCGATGTCGCTCGGCGCGATCAACGACACCCTCAACGACCTGCTGGGCGAGTACCTCGGGGCCGAGTTCGGCAACATCTTCGGCAACGACGACGACTTCCCGCTCATCTCGATCGCCACGGCGCTGGGCAAGATGAAGAAGATGGCCACGGGCGTCGCGCCGATCTTCCAGACCGGTCTCGTCGGCCGTCAGATGCTCACCCGCATGGCCAACGCCGGCGGGCGCACCGGCGAGTGGGCCCGCTGGATGCTGTCCGGTGGCGGCCGGCACGCCGCGCCGCCCACCGCGCTGCTCAACAAGCTGCCGAAGTGGGCCGGACCGGGCACCCGGTTCCCCACCGCGGGCTGGGCCGATCCGCTCGCGCGCAATCCCGGCGGACTGGGCCTCATGCGCGGCCTGGGCATCGCCGGCGGCGTCTTCAGCACCGCCGTCGGGGTCAACAACCTCATCCAGCAGGGCAACCCGATCGACGCCTTCGAGCGCGAGGGAGCGGGCTACGTCGCCGACGTCGCCGAGACCGCCTTCAGCGCGTCCACGACCGCGTTCCTGATCGCACCGAACCCGGTCACCGGGGCCATCGCCGTGACGACCGGCCTGGTCTGGGCCGGGGCCGAGGTCGTCGACCACTGGGACGAGATCAGCGAGACGGCCTCGAACGCCTGGGACACCGTCACCGACGGCGACACCTGGTCCGACATCGGCGACACGCTCACCTTCTGGGACTGATCCACGACATGAACGACACCCCTGCGAACGCTGGAGCCACCGTGCCGAAACTCGACGAGACCTTCCTGCAGCTGACCGTCGGCTACGACGATCTGATCAAGCTCGCCGAGGTCCATGCGGGTCGGATCACCCCGGGTGACGCGCCCACCCGCCTGCGCCAGGAGGGGCTCGTGACCCCGGCGGGCGTCCATCCCACGGCCGCCAGCCTCGTCGAGGTCGCGGTGGGCCCCGCGCGCAGCATCGTCGTCGAGCGCTTCGACGGCGCCACCCTGAAGCCCATGTTCATCGGCTGGATGCCCGACGGCCGGGCCACCACCAGCACGCCCGACGCCGAGGGCGCGGTCGTCGTGACGGCCACGGAGCTGACCCTGCTTCGCGACCAGCTGCGCCAGTGGCTGGCGATCTTCGACCGCGAGGTCGTCGCCGACCGCGCCACCGTCGGCACGAACACCACCGTCATCGACGCGGCCATGACGCTCGACGGTGTCGACCCGAGCGGGGACCCGCAGCTCGATCCGATCCTCGAGGGGTGGCGCCTGGCCTGGCGCGCGACGGGAAACCTGGCCGAGCGCGCCGTCGACGCCTCCGTCACGGTCGTCGACGCGGGCTCTCAGGGCTGGTACCGCGTCGAGCACGCGCCCCGCACCGGCGACGAGGAGGTCGAGGTCACGCTCGTCCCGCTCACCCTCGACGAGGTCGTCGCGGCGCTGGGCGACGTCGTCACGGGCCGCAGGTCCCAGGTGGCCGATGACTGACGTCCTCCCGCCTTCCGATCTCGTCTCGCGACAGCAGGCGGCGCGCTTCACCCGGCTCATGCGGGTCCTGGAGCGCCAGTACCGGCGCCCCGAGGCGATGGCGGGCTTCTTCGCGGCCATCGGGGCCCACGGTGTCGTCTCGGCGCTGGCCACGATCGCGTTCGGTCCGCTCCGCGAGGACCTCACCGACTGGGACCGCCTGCCCGACCTGCTGCGCGACGGGCTGCACGCGGCCGCCTCGTGGCCGGAGTTCGACGCCGAGGGGTTCGGCGCCGACCTCGCCGGGCTGCTGCGCGAGGACGATGAGGACCGTCGCGGCACCGTCTCGGCTGTCACCTCGTTCCTGTTGACGTCGGGACGCTATGACGAGCGCCTGCTGGCCGGCTGGACCCGCGCCTTCGACGAGCTGAGCCTGCCCCAGGACGTCCCCTTGACGTGGGGCTCGTTCCTGACGGGCGCCGACGAGCCGCGGCCCTGGACCGGACTCGCCTCCGAAGCGCGTCGACGCGCGCAGGACGGTCCGGGTCGGTCCTGCTGAGTCATCGGACGTAGTCCTGACGAACCACTTTCGAGTGGTTCGAGATCACTCCCGCCACTTTCGTTCCACTTGACACCTACGGTGTCGAGGTCCGGAGTCTCCGGACCGCCTGTTCCCCAGGCGTGTCCCCGAAGGGATCGTCTCCATGCGCGTCTCGTCCAAGATCGGCCCACGCCGACTCATCGCCGGAGCATCGGTAGCGGCCTTGTCCGCTTCCGCGCTCGCGCTGGCGCCGCAGGCGCTTGCCGCCGAAACGACGGTAGTCCAGGTCACGGCTGGTGACATCGCCGCTGACGCCGAGCCCTACGCCGGCTGGCACCAGGGTCAGGCTGGTGCCGTCGACCGGCACGCCGTCACCGCCGACGGCCTGTCCCTCATCGGCAAGTCCCAGGTCATCAAGGGTTACGAGAACAACAGCAAGGATGTCGCCGTCAAGAACGCCGACCTCGATGACGTGTTGCCCGAGGTCGAGTACACGGTCAGCGCCGGCACGCTCTGGCTGCAGGTCCCGGTCTTCTACCCGAGTGCTTCCGCCGCGGACGGGATCGGCTTCACCACCCTGCGTCCGGCCACGCGTGCCGACCAGGGCGCCAACGATGTCGAGCTGACCGATGAGTGGCTGTCCACCGGCGCCATCGGCGACACGATCGTCAAGAACCGCCCCTACCCGCTGGGGCAGATCCTGGACGCGCTGGGCGACGACTACAAGACCCTGGCCTTCGGCGTCTTCACGGACACGAACATGACCGGCTCCGTCAAGGACCTCACGTGGGACGGCACGAAGTACGACTTCGTCCCCAGCGCGCCGACGTCGGCGACCGTCACCGACAGCGACGTCGCGCCCGACGCGACCACGTACGCCGGCTGGCACCAGGGCTATGACAACGCAGCCCTCCGACACCAGGTCACCGCCGCGGGCCTCGAGCTCGCGGGGAACTCTCAGGTCATCCACGGCTATGCGAACAACGCGCAGGACGTCGACGTCAAGAACGCGGTGCTGCCGTTCGCGGTGCGCAACGCCTCGTACACGGTCGTCGAGGGTGCCGTGAACTTCCAGCTGCCGGTGTACTTCGACAACGGCTCCGGCGTCCAGTTCGCCACCTTGCGTCAGGCGACCCAGCAGGGCCCGGGCACGCACACGATCGCGCTGGACGACGAGTGGATCTCCAGCCGCGCGCTGGGTTCGATTCCCGCCAACGCGCGCCGTCCGCTCTCCGACCTGATCGCGGGGCTGGGGTCCTACAAGGTGCTCGCGTTCGGCGTGCACCAGGCGTCGCCCGGCTCGGCGACCGTCTCGGACATCACGTGGGAGGGCACGAAGCACGTCTTCACCCGGGCTGCGGGCCAGACCGAGGCGGTCACCGTGACCGAGGGTGACATCCGTCCGGACGACTCGGCGTACGCCGGGTGGCACCAGGGGTACCCGAACGCGGCCGGGAACCACCGGGTCACGACCGCCGGGGGTCTCGAGCTGACCGGCCCGTCGCAGGTCATCAAGGGCTACGAGAACAACGCGAACGACGTGGCCACCAAGAACGTGGACCTGCGGAGGGCACTGGGTTCCGCCTCCTACACCGTCACGGAGGGCGACGCGTGGCTCCAGGTGCCCGTGTTCTTCTCGAGCGAGGCGTCTGCCGGGACGAGCTTCGCGACGCTGCGTCCGTACGATCCCGCCAAGCCCGGTACCAATGTGATCGACCTGGACGACAGGTGGATCGCGACCAAGGCCGTCGGCACCGTCCCGGCGAACACGGCGGCTCCGCTGCGCGAGCTTCTCGGCCAGATGACGGCCTACAAGGTCCTCGCGTTCGGTGTCCTCAGCGACAAGGGTGGGTCGGCGAAGGTCTCGGACATCACGTGGGACGGCACGACGTACTCGTTCGTCAACCACGCGCCGACCCTGCCGGACCGCAACCTGGTGACCCGCGTCGGCGTGCCGGTGTCGGTCGACCTCGGTGCGAGTGACCGCGACGGGAACGCCGTGACGCTCGCGACGACCACGGCCGGTGCCTCGATCTCGGGCCAGGTCCTGAGTGTCACGGTTCCGAACAACTCGCGGGCGACCCGCAACGTGACCGTCACGGCCACCGACGATCGCGGTGCCACCAGCACCGCGAGGATCTCGGTGAAGGTCAACAAGGCCTTCAGCGGAATCCGTCTCGCCTCGCCTCGCCGGGCCAAGGCCGGCAAGCGGATCAACGTCAAGGTCGTCGTCTCGTCGACGGCGCGAGTGAAGAACTCGCGCGTCGACCTGTTCATCGGCGGCAAGAAGGTCGGCACGGCTCGCGTCAACGCTGCCGGCCGTGCGACCATCCGCACGAGCAAGCTCGCGAAGGGCAACCAGAAGGTCGTGGCGCGCCTGCGAGCCACGTCCTTCGCCGCGGCGAAGACCAGCAATGTCCGGAAGATCCGGGTGCGCTGAGTTCGTGGGGTGGCTCCGGGGGTTCGGCCGACGGCCGGACCCCCGGTGCCGTGCCGGAACCGCGACGACAGGCCTCGCTAGGCTCGGCGCGTGAAGGTTCTCGTCATCGGCACCGGCGGCCGCGAGCACGCCCTGGCCCTGGCCCTGTCCCGCGACCCGCAGGTCACCGAGGTCCACGCGGCCCCGGGCAACCCCGGCATGGCCGTGATCGCGACCCTGCACCCGGTCGACCCGCTCGACGGTGTCGCGGTGGCGGACCTCGCCACCCGCACCGGAGCGGACCTGGTCGTCGTCGGACCCGAGGCGCCGCTGGTCGCCGGGGTGGCCGATGCCGTCCGCGAGGCGGGTGTGGCCTGCTTCGGGCCCAGTGCCGAGGCGGCCCAAATCGAGGGCTCGAAGGCGTTCGCGAAGCAGGTCATGGCCGCGGCCGACGTGCCCACCGCACTGGCGCGCGTGTGCGAGACGGATGAGCAGGTCGCCGACGCCCTCGACGCATTCGGCGCCCCGTACGTCGTCAAGGACGACGCGTTGGCGGCGGGCAAGGGCGTCGTGGTCACCGACGACCGGGACGCCGCCTTGGCGCACGGCACCTCGTGCGATCGCGTCGTGATCGAGGAGTTCCTCGACGGACCCGAGGTCTCGCTGTTCGCGATCACCGACGGCTCGACCGTGCTGCCACTGCAGCCGGCCCAGGACTTCAAGCGCGCGTACGACGGCGACGAGGGACCGAACACCGGAGGGATGGGCGCCTACACGCCGCTCGCCTGGGCGCCCGACGACCTGGTGGCCGATGTCTGCCGGCGCGTGCTCGTGCCCACCGTCGAGCAGATGGCCTCGCGCGGCACGCCGTTCCAGGGCCTGCTGTACGCCGGGCTCGCGCTGACCAGCCGCGGGCTGCGCGTCATCGAGTTCAACGCCCGCTTCGGTGACCCCGAGACCCAGGCGCTGTTGGCGCTGCTCAAGACGCCGCTGTCGGCGCTGCTGCACGGCGCGGCCACCGGCACGCTCGGCGAGGTCGGGCTGCCGCAGTGGCATGACGGCGCCGCCGTCACGATCGTCGTCGCGGCCGAGGGCTATCCCCAGGCCCCGGTCCAGGGCGATCGCATCGAGGGGGTCGACGAGGCGAACGCGCTCGAGGGCGTGGACGTGATCCACGCGGGCACCCGAATCGACGAGGACGGGAACCTGGTCACGGCCGGGGGGCGCGTGCTGTCGGTGACGGCGGTCGGCGAGTCCCTCGACCAGGCGCGTGAGCGTGCCTACGCCGCGGTCGACCTGATCCGCATCCGCGGTGGCCATCACCGCACGGACATCGCGGCACGCCAGCCGGGCTGACACTCACGGCCCAGTGCCGTGATCCGTCACGGAACTGGGGGATCTGTCCGAGAACCGTCGGCCCCGTGCGGCTGGCCGACCGATTCCGCTAACGTGCGGGAATGGACGAGTCGCGCCCGCTTCCCGTGTTGTCCGAGACCGACCTCGCGCTCGTGAGCGCCCTGCAGGTGGCGCCGCGCGCCCCGTGGAGCGCGATCGGCCGCGCCGTCGGCGTCGATCCGGTGACGGCGGCGCGCCGGTGGACGCGCCTGCAGGAGGAGCGGCTGGCCTGGTTCGTCGTCCGTCCCAGCGCCGAGCAGCTGGCACCCGATCGCGACGCCGTCCTGCTCAAGCTGAACTGCCGTCCCGGCACGCAGGTCCGGGTGGCGGAACGGTTCGCCGCCGTCCGCGAGGCCTACGCGGTCGACCTGCTGGCCGGCGTCGACGACATCTGCGTCATCCTGATCGGCCGAGGGCTGGGCGGCATGCGCGCGCTCGTCGACTCCCTGGTCGGCCGCGACGAGGACATCACCGGCTTCTGCGTGTTCTTCGTGTCCGAGGTCCATCGTGAGGACGCGCAGTGGCGGCTCGGGATGCTGTCCCCGGAGCAGCGCCAAGAGCTCCTGCCCTCCAAGGCGGGTCGGGCCACGGCACCGGCCCCCGAGGTCGTCGACGAGATCGCCGAGGTCCTGCTCGAGGACCCGAGGATGAGCCTGGCCGACCTCGGCCGCCGCATGAACCTGTCCGAGCCGACGGCGCGCCGCCTGCTCGATCGGGTGCTGCGGTCGCGGGCCATCCGGCTCGGGTGCGATGTCGTCGCCTCGGCGGGTGGCGCGGCGCGCGGCGTGCTCCTCGAGGTCTCGGTCGACGACCCGCATGCCGCCGGACGTGCCATCTCCGAACTGCCGGCCGTGCTTCGCTGCGCCGCCGTGGTCGGTCCGGCGAACCTCGCGGTCATGGCCCGGTTCGTGGCGCTCGACGAGCTGGCGTCGTTCGAGGCCGCGGCGGCCGCGATGGCTCCGGGCTGGACCGTGACCAACCGGTCGACGGTCGCGCGCAGCGTCAAGCGTCAGGGTCACGTGCTCGACGACGAGGGCCGGCTGGTCCACCCGGCATGACGGTCGCGGGTCCGCCTCGGGCCCCTGCGACAATGGGCGGGTGACCACTCCGAACGTCCTCGCCTCCCGTTACGCCTCGGCCGAGCTGGCCCGCATCTGGTCCCCCGAGCACAAGATCGTCCTCGAGCGCCAGCTGTGGATCGCGGTGCTGCGCGCCCAGCGCGACCTCGGCATCGACACGCCGGACGGCGTCATCGAGGCGTACGAGGCTGTCGTGGACCAGGTCGACCTCGAGTCGATCGCCGCCCGCGAGCGGGTCACGCGGCACGACGTCAAGGCGCGCATCGAGGAGTTCGCCGCGCTCGCGGGCACCGAGCACATCCACAAGGGCATGACCTCGCGCGACCTCACCGAGAACGTCGAGCAACTGCAGGTGCGCGCGTCGCTGGCTCTCCTGCGCGACCGGGCCGTCGCCGCCCTCGCGCGGCTCACCCGCCTCGCGGCCGAGCACGCCGAGCTGGTCATGGCGGGTCGCAGTCACAACGTCGCCGCGCAGGCCACCACGCTGGGCAAGCGCTTCGCCACGACCGCCGACGAGCTCCTCGTGGGCATCGAGCGCGTCGAGCAGCTGATCGAGCGCTACCCCCTGCGTGGCATCAAGGGCCCTGTCGGCACGGGTCAGGACATGCTGGACCTGCTCGGCGGGGACGAGGCGAAGCTGGCCGACCTGGAGCAGCGCGTCGCGGCCCATTTGGGATTCGAGCGCACCTTCACGAGCGTGGGCCAGGTCTATCCGCGGTCCCTCGACTTCGATGCCATCAGCTCGCTGGTGCAGCTGGTGGCCGCGCCGTCCAGCCTGGCCCTGACCGTTCGCCTGATGGCGGGCAACGAGCTCGTCACCGAGGGCTTCAAGCCGGGCCAGGTGGGCTCGTCGGCGATGCCGCACAAGATGAACACCCGCTCCTGTGAGCGCGTCAACGGGCTGGCCGTCGTGTTGCGCGGCTACGCCTCCATGGTCGGCGAGCTGTCGGGCGACCAGTGGAACGAGGGCGACGTGTCGTGCTCCGTGGTGCGCCGCGTCGCGCTGCCGGACGCCTTCTACGCCGCCGACGGGCTGTTCGAGACCTTCCTGACCGTGTTGGACGAATTCGGTGTCTTCCCGGCCGTGATCCAGCGCGAACTGGACCGGTACCTGCCGTTCCTCGCGACGACCAAGGTGCTGATGGCCGCGGTGCGTCACGGTGTCGGCCGCGAGACGGCGCACGAGGCGATCAAGGAGCACGCCGTCGCGGTCGCGCTCGAGATGCGCGAGAAGGGCACGGCGCAGAACGACCTCTTCGACCGCCTGGCGACCGACGAGCGGCTCGGCCTGACGGCCGACGACCTGTCGCGCCTCGTGGCCGAGCCGTTGTCGTTCACCGGCGCCGCAGTGTCCCAGGTCGGCGCCGTCGTCGCCCAGGCCGAGCAGGTCATGGCGCGCCACCCGCAGGCGGCCGCCTACAGCCCCGGCGACATTCTCTGACGCGCGCTCAGGTGAGCCAGGCGAGGACGCGCGGCTCGGGCTGCTCGGCCCACGTGGCGTGCAGGACTCCGGTGGCGTCGTCGGGGGCCTCGGCCGGCAGGACGCGGGCGACCTGCAGGTTCCCGCCGCCCGTCCCGCTGCCGCGCACCGCGGCGGTGACGGGCCGGCGGGGGATGGGCGTGCCGTCGGGTCGCAGCATCGTGACCTCGGCGCCGGCCTCGCGGATCACGCGGGTCGCCTCGGCGACGTAGACCGGGTCGCTGGGCCCGTCGTACACCCAGCGATGGCCCAGGGCCGAGTGCTCGAGCTCGCCGACCAGCACCGCGTCCTCGATCGGCTCGGAACGGTAGGTGAGCGGCACTTGCACGATGCCGTTGCCGACAGGGAGCAGGAACGTCTCGATGCCGACCTCGCCGGCCGGGTCGTCGAAGCGGAAGTTCGCCTGGAAGTCGGGGACCGCGGCATCCCGCGGCCACCACGACTGCTGCGGCAGCCAGGCGGCCAACAGCTCGGCCTTGGTCGGGGTCAGCTCGGAACCGGGGTGAACGATGCCCATGACGTCATCGTGGCACGCTCACGCGGTGCGGGTCAGCCGTGACGCGAGACCGGCCGCGAGGAGCGACAGCAGTGCCGCCCCGATGATCGGGGCCAGGTCGTACGCGGAGTACATCGCCGCCCCCAGGACCGGTCCGGCCACGTATGTCAGTCCGACGGTCGCGGACAGCTGGCCGGCGACGGCGGCGTGCTCGGCCGGCTCGACGGCCAAGGTGGCACCGGCGTTGTAGCCGGGCAGTGCGAGACCGAGGCCCGCCGCGATCACCATCATCACCGGCAGGAGCGTCGCGGTCGACGTCGCGAACGTGGCGCCGAGGTATCCCAGGGCGGCGATCAGGCTGCCGGCCATCAGCAGGCCGCGGGGCCCGCCGGGGACGCGCGGGGCCACGAGCGCCTGGGTGGCGGCGAAGCCCACGCCGATCAGGACGCCGGCCACCGCGACGACCTGGGCCGTCTCGGTGTCGGACAGCCCGAGCCGGTCCTGGACGAGGAAGCCGAGGATGATCTCGACGAGCGCGAGACCCAGGAACAGGGCGCCGCCGGCGACGAGGTAGGGCAGGCCCCGGGGGTCGCGGAAGCCGAGCCGCTCGCGCTCGGGCCGCTCCTGCCGCTCCGGCGCGGGCAGCAGCCAGACGGCGACGAGCGTGCCCAGGACCAGCACGGGGGCGAGGTGCACCGGCAGCAGCAGGCCGCCGATCGCGGCGAGACCTCCCAGCGCCGGGCCGATGACGAGGGAGAGGCCCTGCGCGGCACCGAAGGCGCCCATCGCCTTCGTGCGGGCGACGGCTCCCTGGCTGGTCGACGCCAGGTAGGTCAGTCCCGCCACGGGGACGGCGGCGAAGCCCAGTCCGTAGAGCACGCCGCGCGTCAGCGCGAACGCCCCCAGCACGAGCCACCGGGGCAGGTCCTCGCGCGCGGCGATCTCGACCATCACGGCGAAGCCGGCCGAGCCGATGGTGGCCAGGACGAGTCCGCGCACGAGGACCGCGTGCACGCCGATCCGGTCGACCTCGCGGCCCCACCACGGCCCGCTGAGCACGAGCATCGCTGCCGAGAGCGTCATCACGGCGCCCAGGTCGACCTCGCCCAGGCCGACCAGGCGGGTGACCGGCGCCAGCACCGGCACGAGCATCCCCTGGGCGCTGTAGACCACGAGGGCGGCGACGAGCAGCGTGGCCGTCAGGGCCCGGGTGGAGGACACCCGGCACAGCCTGCCATATCTGTAACTCGTATTTACGCGGGATCCGGAAGGAGCGTGCGCGGATCCACCACTAGCCTGATGCCATGCCGCTGGAGATTCCCGGAGCCACCCACCTGCACTCGGGCAAGGTCCGCGACCTGTACACGTATGGCGACCACCTGCTGATGGTGGCGTCCGACCGCGTCAGCGCGTACGACTTCATCCTCGAGCCGGGCATCCCCGACAAGGGCGAGATCCTCACCCGGATGAGCCTGTGGTGGTTCGACCAGCTGAGCGACATGGTGCCCAACCACGTCGTCAGCACCGACGTCCCCGCGGTGGTCGCGGGGCGTGCGCTGATCGTCGAGCGGCTCGACATGTTCCCGGTCGAGTGCGTCGCGCGTGGTTACCTCACCGGCTCGGGCCTGATCGACTACCGCGAGACCGGTGCCGTGTGCGGGATCCCGCTGCCCGACGGGCTCGTCGACGGATCGCGCCTGGACGAGCCGATCTTCACCCCGGCGACGAAGGCCGAGCTGGGCGAGCACGACGAGAACGTGTCCTTCGAAGCCGTCGTCGAGACGGTCGGCGCCGAGATGGCCGAGCGGCTCCGCGACCTCACCCTGGCGGTCTACGGCCGCGCCGAGTCCATCGCCCGCGAGCGGGGCATCGTCCTGGCCGACACGAAGCTCGAGTTCGGTGCGCGACCCGACGGCTCGATCATCCTGGCCGACGAGGTGCTGACTCCCGACTCCTCGCGATTCTGGCCGGCCGACCGCTACGAGCCCGGCCGCTCCCAGCCCAGCTACGACAAGCAGTTCGTGCGCGACTGGCTGACGTCGGCGGAGTCCGGCTGGGACCGGGCGTCCGACACCCCGCCGCCCCGCCTTCCTGACGAGATCGTCGAGCGAACGCGGGACCGCTACATCGAGGCGTACGAGCGGCTCACGGGCCTGACCTGGTAGCGCTGCGAGCGACCGGACAGGTGTTCGGAACCGCCGTGACCTCGATTACAGTGACGATGTAAATGAGGCCACACCCCCCGAAAGAAGGCACCGTGACCAACCTCGCCGCCATCCTCGACGACACCACCGCGAAGTACCCCGAGCGCACCGCCATCGTCTTCGGCGACACGCGCCTGAACTACGCACAGCTCAACGGCGCGGCCAACCAGGTCGCCAACCTGCTGGTGTCGCGTGGCATCAAGCCCGGTGACAAGGTCGCGATGTCGATCCCGAACGTCCCCTACTTCACGGTCGTCTACTTCGGCATCCTCAAGGCCGGCGCCACGGTCGTGCCGCTCAACGTCCTGCTGAGCGAGCGAGAGGTGGCGTACCACTTGGACGACTCGGACGCCGTCGCCTTCATCGCCTTCGAGGGCACGCCGGACCTGCCGATCGGTGACCGGGCCTGGGCGGGATTCAACCAGGTCGAGGGCTGCAAGGACTTCTTCCTGATCAAGCTCGACTCGGCCGCCCCGGCGCCGCTCGAGGCTCCCGAGTACTACGGCCCGCTGGTCGCCGAGCAGTCGCCCGTCTTCGAGACGGTCGAGCGCGACGACGACGACACCGCCGTCATCCTCTACACGTCCGGCACGACCGGACAGCCCAAGGGCGCCGAGCTCATGCACCGCAACCTGCGAGCCAACGCCGGGCTGGGCACCTCGCTGTTCGGCGCCGACGAGAACGACCCCGACACCTACCTGGCGGTCCTGCCGCTGTTCCACATCTTCGGCCAGACCGTGATCCAGAACGGCGCGATCCTCTACGGCGGCACGATCGTCTACCTGCCGCGCTTCGAGCCGAAGGCCGCTCTCGACCTGCTGGTCAAGGAGAAGATCACGTTCTTCGCCGGCGTCCCGACGATGTACTGGGGTCTGCTGCAGGCCCTCGCGCAGGCCGAGGGCAGTGTCGACGTCGCGACGATCGCCAAGAACATGCGCACCGCCGCGGCCGGTGGCGCCGCGCTGCCGGCCGACATCCACCGCCAGTTCGAGGAGCAGTTCGGCATCGTCATCCAGGAGGGCTACGGCCTCTCCGAGACGTCCCCCGTCGCCTCGTTCGGCGTGCGCGGCGAGGCGGTCCGCGTCGGTTCGATCGGCAAGCCGGTCGAGGGCGTCGAGATGAAGCTCATCAACGACGACTGGAGCGACCTGCCGCACGATCCCGAGGCGATCGGCGAGATCGCGATCAAGGGCCACGGCATCATGAAGGGTTACTACAACCGTCCGGCGGCCACCGCCGAGGCGATCCAGGGCGACTGGTTCCGCACCGGCGACCTGGCGCGCAAGGACGACGACGGCTACTTCTACATCGTCGACCGCAGCAAGGACATGATCATCCGCGGCGGCTACAACGTGTACCCGCGCGAGCTCGAGGAGGTGCTGATGACGCACCCCGCGGTCTCGCTCGTCGCCGTGATCGGCGTCCCGCACGAGTCGCACGGCGAGGAGATCAAGGCCGTCGTCGTCCGGACCCCCGGCGACGAGACGACCGAGGCCGAGCTGCGTGAATGGGCCAAGGGCCAGTTCGCGCAGTACAAGTACCCGCGCGTCGTCGAGTTCCGTGACGAGCTGCCGATGACCGCGACGGGCAAGATCCTCAAGCGCGAGATCGACTGACCCTGACGCACGACCACGGCGGCCGGTCCCTTCGGGGGCCGGCCGTCGTGCGTCCGGCGACGTGTGCCGGGGTCACGCGGGGATGAGTTCTCGCTGCAGGGGTCGGTAGCGCTTGTTCTGTTGCCAGGTGCCGCGGATCTGGAACTCGGGATGGCGGTCGACGAAGCGGATCGGGATGTCGGTCTGGTGGACGTGACGGTGGTGGAATCCGCAGAGCAGGACGCCGTCGTCGACGGTGGTGTGTCCGCCGTCGGACCATCGGGTGGCGTGGTGTGATTCGCACCAGCCTGGTGGTCGATCGCAACCGGGGTAGGCACAGCCCTGGTCTCGTTGGCCGAGCGCGATGCGTTGCTTCTGGGTGTGGAACCGCTTGGTCCGTCCGACGTCCAACGGGACTGAGCTTCCGTCGAGGACAGCGGGCAGGATGCCGGCGCCGCAGGCGATCATGCGGAGTTCGCCGGCGCTGATGCTGGTGCCGAACTCGGTGACACCGGCCCGGTCGGTCTCGCCCCGCAGGGCCTTCTCGTCGATCGTGACAACGAGCGCGGCGTTGACGCCGCCGTGGTTGCCGAACGAGTCACTGGGTAGATGGCGGATGATCTCGGCGAACGCTTCGCCCGCCTTCTCAGGCGGCGTCATGTCGCGGCGATCCTCGACCGGAGACGTCTCGACACCGGTCTTCTCGGCCTCGGCCAGTGCCCGCTTGCGGGGACTGGTCTTGGACTCGATCACCGTGCGCAGCATGTCGGCAGTCAGGGCGTCGGTCCTGCCGCCGAACTTGACCAGTCCGGTCTGCTCGTCGGGACGACCGATCCAGAACTCACTCAACTGACGCTGGGCGTGCTCCTCACGCTGCAGGCGCTTGTTCTCGATGTCATCCGCACGCTTCACGTCGAGGGTCTCGATCGCGCGCTTGGCCTTGCGCGTCAGCTGGTCGGCCGTCATTGCTTGTGCTGCTTCGACCAGTTCGGTCTCGACCTGGTCACGCTGAGCCTTGGTCAGGTCCGCCGGTAGCTCGTCCAGTGCGCCGGTGACGATCGCGGCTTTCGCAGTCGACATCCCCGGCTTCGCGAGCGCCTTCTTCACCTGCGGCGCCGTCTCGATCCGGGTGGCCAGCTTGATCTGCTTGGTCGCCTCACGACGGGTGATCCCTGAGCCGTTCGCGACCAGCGCGGTCATGTCCGCATCGCCAGTGGTCTGGTGAGCGTTCTTGCGGGCGGCCGCGGACAGCACCGCCATCCTCAGTGCTGCGGCGTCACGCTCCAACGACTGGATCGCCGTCGCCTCACTCGCGAGTTCCTCGGCCGAGAGTTGATCGAGGTCACGGGCACGCGCAGACGCCAGGAACCGCTGCCCCGACCTGAGCCCACCGATGACGTCCACGAATCCCCCGATTCACTCGAACTGATGTTCCCATCGTATTGGGTGAGACTGCGAAGCACAATAAGAAGTCCACATCCTGAACGGGACGATCGCCCCAGTACAGCGTGAGCGAGTGGCTGCGCCATGTGGGAAGGTCACTGCATGAGCATCGAGATCACTCACAACGCCGAGGACCAGCGGTACGAGATCGCCGTCGACGGCGAGCGCGTGGGGGTGGCCGAGGCGCGGGTCGAGGGTGACGTCGTGGTCTTCCCGCACACCGAGATCGACGAGCGCTTCGAGGGCCGTGGCCTCGCCGGCCAGCTCGTCGCATACGCCCTGGACGACGTCCGCTCGCAGGGCAAGAAGGTGCGACCGGCGTGCGTGTACGTGCGCCGCTACATCGACGAGCGTCCCGAGCTGCACGACCTCCTGGCCGGGTGACGACGGCGTTGCGCCGCCGGTTCGCGCTGTTGGGGCCGGCCTTCATCGCGGCGGTCGCCTACGTCGACCCCGGCAACGTCGCCACGAACATCACGGCCGGCGCCCAGTTCGGTTACACCCTGGTCTGGGTGATCGTGCTGGCCAACCTGATGGCCGTGCTCGTCCAGTACCTCTCGGCGAAGCTCGGCCTGGTCACCCAACGCTCCCTGGCGGCCCAGGTCGGTGACCGCGTCCGGCCGCGGGTCCGCTTCGCGTACTGGCTGCAGGCCGAGGGCATCGCGATCGCGACGGACCTGGCCGAGGTGATCGGCGGGGCGATCGCCTTCCACCTGCTGTTCGGGGTCCCGATGCCGGTGGGGGCCGTGCTGACGGCACTCGTCGCGATGGGGGTGCTGACGATCGGCGATCGGCTCGGTCAGGGAGTCCTCGAGCGTGTGATCATCGGCTTCCTCCTGCTCATCGCGGTGGGGTTCCTCGCCGGCCTGGTGGTGGGTCCGCCCGTCGCCTCCGACGTCGCCGGCGGACTCGTGCCGTCGTTCTCCGGGACCGAGAGCGTGCTGCTCGCCTCCGGGATCGTGGGAGCCACCGTCATGCCGCACGCGGTCTACCTGCACTCGAGCCTCACGTCCGGTCGGCTCGGCCGTCGCGGTGACCGATCGACCCTCACCGAGCTGCTGGCCGCCACGCGCACCGATGTGGTGCTCGCCCTCCTGTTGGCCGGGTTGATGAACCTGGCCCTGCTGCTCATGGCGGCCGCCAACCTATACGGATTCGAGGGCACCGACACGATCGAGGGCGCGCACGCCCTCATCAGCAGCGAGATCGGCACGGGGGTGGCCCTGCTGTTCGCCGTGGCCCTGCTGGGCTCGGGCATCTCGTCCACGTCCGTCGGCAGCGCGGCCGGCGCCGAGGTCATGCGCAGCCTCACGCCGTGGAACCTCGCGCCCGTCGTGCGCCGCCTCGTCACGCTCGTCCCGGCGCTCGCGATCCTGCTCGCGGGCATCGACCCGACGCGCGCGCTGGTGGTGTCGCAGGTCGTGCTCTCGATGGGCATCCCGTTCGCCGTCGTCCCCCTCGTGTGGCTCACGTCCTCGCGGGCGGTGATGGGCGAGCACGTCAACCGGCGGGCGACCACCGCAGCCGCCGTCGCGGCGGCCGGCGCCATCGTCCTGCTCAATGCGGTGCTGCTGTGGCTGACGTTCGCGCCCTCCGGCTCGTAGGCTGACGCCATGCCCGAGATGCCCGAGGTCGAGGCGCTGGTCCGCTGGCTGGCAGAGAAGCTGGACGGGGCCGTGGTGGCCGAGATCGAGCCAGCCTCGTTCGCGGTCCTCAAGACCTACGACCCGGCCGTCTCCGCGTTCGCCGGGTTGACCGTCTCCGGCGTCCACCGCCACGGCAAGTTCATCGACATCGACGTCGACGGACTGCACCTGGTGATCCACCTCGCGAAGGCGGGATGGCTACGGTGGTCCGACCGCTTCGGCGAGAACCGCGTCAAGATGGGCGGACCGGTGGCGCTGCGGTTCCGGGTCGATCGTGGGGACGGCCCGCACGAGGGCTTCGACCTCACCGAAGCCGGCACGCGCAAGGGGCTGGCGGTGTACGCCGTGCGCGACCCCCTCGAGGTCTCCGGAATCGAGCGACTCGGTCCCGACCCGCTCGCTCCCGGGTTCGAGCTCCGGCCGCTGCTGGCCCGCCGGATGCAGGTCAAGCGCCTCCTGCGCGACCAGACGATCATCGCGGGGATCGGCAACGCCTACAGCGACGAGATCCTGCACGAGGCGCGGTTGTCGCCGTTCGCCATCGCCGAGAAGCTCGATGACGCCGAGATCGAGCGGCTCGAGGTTGCCGTGGGGTCGGTGCTGACCGAGGCGATCGCCGCCGCGGACGGCAAGCCCGCGGCCGACCTGAAGGACGCCAAGCGCGAACGGATGCGAGTCCACGGCCGCGCCGGCCAGACCTGCGACGTCTGCGGCGACACGATCGCCGAGGTCGTCTTCGCGGACTCGTCGCTGCAGTACTGCCCCACGTGCCAGACCGGCGGGGCGCTGCTCAAGGACCGCAGCACCTCGAAGTTCCTGAAGTAGCCGAGTGTGAGCTCCCGGGCCGAGTGACCAGCTCAGCGCCGTAGCGCTTCGGCGGCCTTGTCGAGGAGTTGCTGGGCTCGCCGGGTGGCTTGTTTCTCTTCGGAGGCGCTGACGAGGTGGGGTGAGTATTGCGCCTTGTCCTTGAGGTCGAGCAGGTCGCTGAGCGCCCTGCCTGCTTCTTTCGCGCCGGTGACGGCGTCAAGGAGTGCGATGGCTCCTCGATGGTCGGAGCCTCGCCAGCGTTCACCTTGGCGAGCGCCTGTGATGGCGTCTGCCGCCGCGATGCCCGCGAGGACGTGAAGGGATACGGCGACCTTGGGTGTCCAGTCGTCGGCCGGCTCGCCGCTGATGACGTCGGCGACCTCGAAGCACTTCTGTCCGTAGTCAAGGCGCTGGCGAGCCTGCGTGCGCGTGAACGGCTGGAGGCCACTCTTGCCCGCCCTGCTCATGCGAGGTGGTCGCTCAGCAGTGAGATGCCGTCGCGGTTGACGGACTCGATGAGCGGGTCCTGGTCGCCGACCATCTGGTCCCATCGGGCATCGTCCACGGCCACCCACTGGACGTGGTTGCCCGTCCACAGGTGAACGTCGGCCGCGATGTCGCTCATGGTGGCGCTCCATGAGTGGTCGGACCCAGGGCTGACGAGCAGAATGTCGACGTCGCTGCTCTCGTTGCCGTCGCCCCGCGCTGCCGACCCGAAGAGGACGGCCTTCACGGGAGCGGGATCGAGACGACCGATGGCTTCGGTCAGCCTTTCGATGAGCGTGGCACGTAGCGCCATCAACGTAGCGACGGCGGGCCAAGCAATGTGGTGACGGTTTGCTCTGTACAGCGCTGAGGTGCCGACCTCCTGCTTGTGGACGAGACCAGTCGAGACGAGACGTTCCAGTACTTTGGCCACGCCTGCGGCGCTACCGCGACGTGCGACCCGGTGGACCTGCCGCCCGGTCATCGGCTTCTCGGACCCGGCAAGCACTTCGAGCACCGGACCATCGAGAGAGGGAACCACGCAGGAGAACGGCACAGACATGTCCACGCGGCTACTTTATCAGACACGTGCCTACAATTATGGACGCGTGTCTATTTGAGTAGCGGCAGTGTCCAGCTCGGAGAACGCGGGCGCTCGGGAATGCAGGCGAGCGCCAGGATGCGCCGGCGCTGGTTGCGGCTGGGGACGTGCGTAGGGGCGAGGGCCGAAGCCCTCGCCCCTACGTCAGGGTCGTGCAGGTGTCACTTGCGGACGGTGATGTTCACCTTCGTGCGCGCGGTGCCGCCCTTGCCGTCGCGGATCGAGACGATCACGGACGTCTTGCCCTTGAAGCCCTTGCGCGGCTTGAACGTCAGGCGCTTGCCCCGAACGATGACCTTGCCGGCCTTCTTCTTGACCTTGCCGGCCTTGAAGACGAGGCGGTTGCCGTCGGCGTCCTTCGCGCGGATGACGAACTTCTTCGCCTTGTTCTTCTTGGTGACGACCTTGACCGCACGCGGCGCCTTCGGCGCGGCGTTGACCTGGCGGACCGTAGCGAGGTCCAAGGCCCCCGCGCTCGCGCACGTGAGGTTGGCGGGCACCGTCTGGTTGTTGCGAACGTCGACGGTGGCCGTGATGGTGAACGCCTTCGGAAGTGAGAGGCTCCCCGTGCGCGTCATGGTGTTGGGGACGACGAACGCCGGCACCGTGCCCTTGGCGGGGATGAGCCACGGCTGGTTCGCCACCTGCGGGATCGCAGTCTTCGCGGCGGAGAGCGACGGGATCTTGATGGTCGTGGAGCGACCGCCCGAGGCGAGGACGATCGACGCGTCGTTCGACTGGCCCGAAGCGGCGGTGCCGCCGAGCAGGGTGACCGTGCTCTCGCGCAGCAGCTCGGGCATCTTCAGCGTGAGCGCCACGGGAGTGGGAGCGATGCGCTCCCCGCGGAATGCCGTCGCCGGAACCTTGGCGACCGCCGTGACGCCGATGATGTGCTCACCGAGCGGGAGGCCGCCGGCCACCACGTTGCACTCGTAGTCGAAGGACTTGTTGACTGCCTGGCTGCCGCCGGCGTGGGCCGGGGAGGCGACGCCGATGGCGGCGAGGGTACCGCCGACGAGCGCGGCGGTGACGGGGAGCGCCACACGGCGCGCCACGAGGGAAGAACGGGTCACGGTGGACACCTTTCTGGACGGGTGCCCGCATGGGTGGGACCGGGCGGGCGCGAACTGACTGCCGAGGAAACCTAACACGATGAACTGTGAGTTACCACACAGGATCGAGTCACATCGTAAACGTGCGTTACCGGCGGCGCGACTCGAGGGCAGTCGGGCCATCGACCCGCCTCCTAGGCTGGTGACATGGGCATCAGGAACAGTGGCCGTCGTGTCAACGCGGCCGTCGACGGACTGGCCTCGAAGGTCGACGGGCAGACCGCCGACGTGGCCCGCAGGGCCGCTCCGGTCATCACGCTGGCGGTGCGGCTGCTGCGCTGGCCCTCGTTGCTCGTGCTGGTCGCGGCCTGGCCGTTCCTGGCCGGCCTCGCGGTCGTGGCGCTGGTCGCCGACGACACGTGGCTGAAGGTGCTGGCGGGCGGGCTCGCGGGTCTCGGTGCCGTCGTGTCCGCGGCGTTCGCGCTGCGCCGGCACCGCGTGCTGGACGCCGTGCGCGACGAGCCGCAGTTCGCGACCGAGCTGGGCATCGCCGTCTCCCTCAGTGACGACGTCGGGGAGGCGCGCCAGGCCCTCGGACAGCTGGCGGGGACCACGGGCGGCGTTCGCGTGTTCTCGCGGCTCAAGGGCCTTTGGCGCGGCTTCGGCGTGGCCCCGGGCGTCCTCGAGAGCATCGACGACCTGCCCCGCGCGCGCTGGTTCTTCCCGCCGAGGATCGGCACGTCCGTGACGCTGTCCCTCGCCGCACTGCTGCTCGTGCCGGTGTCGTTCCTGGCCTGCCTGCTGCTCGTGATCGCGGCCGCTGCTCGCTGACGCGGCTGTGAGGACCGCGGTGGGTCAGGGGGTCCGGCGACGCAGGGTGAGTGAGGCCAGCGCGATCGACCCGGCAGCGAAGCCGACCAGCACGACGAGGTCGACCGCCCGCTCGGCCGGGTCACCTCCGGCCGCCAGGGACGAGAACGCCTCGGTCGAGTAGGTCAGCGGCATCACGACCGAGAGCCAGCGCAGGACGTCCGGCATCTGGTCGACGGGCACGAGCAGCCCACAGACGAGCAGCTGCGGGATGATCACGAGCGGCATGAACTGGACCGCCTGGAACTCGGTCCGCGCGAACGCCGACGCCAGCAGGCCCAGGGCCGTGCCGACGACCGAGCTGAGGATCGCGAACAGCAGCCCCTCCCACGGCCGGTCCAGGCCCAGGTCGAGCGCCCACTGGCCCACGGCGAGGTTGATCGCCGACTGCACCAACGCGACCAGGCTGAGCGCCACGGCGTAGCCGCCGATCAGCTCGCCACGACGCAGGGGAGTGGTCAGGAGTCGCTCGAGAGTTCCCGAGATCCGCTCCCGCACCATCGTGACGCTCGTGATCAGGAACATCAGGATGAACGGGAAGAGCGCCAGCATCTGCGGCCCGATGCGCTCGAACACCTGCGGCTGACGGTCGAACACGTACCGGAACAACAACAGCAGCAGAGAGGGCAGCAGGAGCAGCATCACGACGCTGCGCGGGTCGTGCCCGAGCTGGGCGAGCACCCGCCGCGCGGTCGCCAGGGTGCCGGTCACGGGAGGTCCTCCCCGGCCAGGGCGAGGAACGCCGACTCGATGTCGCCGGTTCCCGTGGCCGAGCGCAGCGCCGCGGGCGTGTCCTGGGCGATGAGCCGCCCCTCCCGCATCAGCAGGACCTCGTCGCACCGGTCGGCCTCGTCCATGACGTGGCTCGAGACGAGCAGGGTGGCCCCGCCCCCGGCGAGCTGCGCGAACAGTCGCCACAGGTCACGCCGCAGCACCGGGTCGAGGCCGACGGTCGGCTCGTCCAGGAGGTAGAGGTCCGGTGCGGTCAGCAGGGCGGCCGCGAGGGAGACGCGGGCACGCTGTCCTCCCGACAGGTCCCGCACCAGCTGCCCGCGTTGCACGGTCAGGTCGACCGACTCCAGCACCTCGGCGATCCGCTCGGACGGCGTCCCGTGGATCGCGGCGAAGTAGGCGATGTTCTGCGCGACGGTGAGGTCGGCGTACATCGAGTTGGCCTGGGTCACGTACCCGACGCGACGACGGTTGGCGACCGATCCGGCCGGCTCGCCCAGGACGCTGACGGCGCCTGCCTGCACGACCTGGACGCCCGCGAGCGAGCGGATCAGCGTGGACTTCCCGCACCCGCTCGGACCCAGCAGGCCGGTGACCCGGCCCCGGGGGATCGTCAGGTCGAGGCCGTCGAGGACAGCCCGTCCGCCACGCTCGACCACGAGCGCACGGACCTCCACGGCGGCGGTTGCCATGTGCCGACTGTCGCACCGACCTCGGCCGGGGCGCCACCCTGCCGCGGAAGGCCGAGACGGCCCGGGAGCCCGGGTCGACGGCCGACTAGGCTGGCCGCGTGTCGTGCGATGTCGAACTCACCGTGGTCGAGGGCGGCAACGCGCTCTCCGCCTTCCGCGCCCGTGCCCTCCTCGCTCGCCTGCAGGCGGTCGTCCCGGGACTGACCGGCGTCAGCGCTCGGTACGTCCACTGGATCGCGAGCGAGCGGCCGCTCGACGCGGCCACCGCCGAGACGGTCGCGCAGATCCTCGACTACGGCGACCCGGCCGAGCCCACGCCCGAGGGCACGCTGGTCGTCGTCGCGCCGCGACTCGGCACGATCTCGCCGTGGTCCAGCAAGGCCACCGACATCGTCCACAACTGCGGGCTCGACGTCCGCCGGGTGGAGCGCGTCACCGAGTTCACGCTGGTCGGCACGGCGCTGACCGAGGACCAGCTCGCGACGTGCGCCGACGTACTTCACGACCGCATGACCGAGACCGCGCTGCCCAGCCGCGAGGCCACCGCCGGGCTGTTCGCCGAGCGCGAGGCCGAGCCGATGGAGCGTGTCGACGTGCTCGGTGAGGGCCGCGACGCGATCGTGCGCGCCGATGCCGACTTCGGGCTGGCGCTGTCCGACGACGAGATCGACTACCTCGTCGACGCGTTCACCGACCTGGGCCGCAACCCCAGCGACGTCGAGCTGATGATGTTCGCGCAGGCCAACTCCGAGCACTGCCGCCACAAGATCTTCAACGCCGACTTCGTGGTCGACGGTGAGCCGCAGGAGCGCTCGCTCTTCGCCATGATCCGGCACACCGAGGCCGTCGCCGGCGAGGGCACGATCGTGGCCTACAAGGACAACGCCTCGATCATGCGCGGCGGCCCGGCCACCCGCTGGCTGCCCGAGGGCGCCGACGGCCCGACCCCGTACCGCGCCCGCGAGGGCGACGTGCACGTCCTGATGAAGGTCGAGACCCACAACCACCCGACGGCCATCTCGCCCTTCCCGGGCGCCGCGACGGGTGCCGGCGGCGAGATCCGCGACGAGGGCGCCACGGGCCGCGGCTCCGCCCCGAAGGCGGGTCTCACGGGCTTCGTGGTCTCGAACCTGCACCTGCCGGACACCGATGAGCCCTGGGAGTCCGAGCAGTACGGCCGGCCCGAGCACATCGCCAGCCCGCTCGACATCATGATCGAGGGCCCGATCGGCGCCGCGGCCTTCAACAACGAGTTCGGCCGTCCGGGCCTGGGCGGGTTCTTCCGGGTCTACGAGCAGACCGTCGACGGGGTCCGCCGCGGCTATCACAAGCCGATCATGAGCGCCGGTGGCCTGGGCTCGATCAGCGCCGAGATGACCGAGAAGATCCACTTCCCCGACGGCAGCCTGCTGATCCAGCTGGGCGGACCCGGCATGCGCATCGGCATGGGCGGCAGCGCGGCCTCGTCCAAGGCGGCGGGCGCCAACGCGGCCGAGCTGGACTTCGACTCGGTGCAGCGCGGCAATCCCGAGATCGAGCGGCGCGCGCAGGAGGTCATCAACCACTGCTGGTCGCTCGGCGACGACAACCCGATCCTGTCGATCCACGACGTGGGCGCCGGCGGCCTGTCCAACGCCTTCCCCGAGCTGGTCGACGACGCGGGCATGGGCGCCCGCTTCGACATCTCTGCCGTGCCGCTGGAGGAGTCCGGCCTGGCGCCCAAGGAGATCTGGAGCAACGAGAGCCAGGAGCGCTACGTCCTGGCCATCGCGCCGGAGTCGCTCGAGAGGTTCGAGGCCCTGTGCGAGCGCGAGCGTTGCCCCTTCGCGGTCGTGGGCGTCGCCCGTGACGACCGTCAGCTGGTCCTCGCGCCCGAGGAGCCGGGCGGGGAGTTCCCCATCGACATGCCGATGGACGTCCTGCTGGGCAAGCCGCCGAAGATGGTCCGCGACGTCACGCGGGTCGAGTGGTCGTCGCCCGAGCTGGACCTGGCCGGCATCGACGCCCGCTCCGCGGCGTACTCCGTGCTGCGGCATCCCACCGTCGCGTCGAAGCGGTTCCTGGTCACGATCGCCGATCGCACCGTGGGCGGCACGACGCACCGCGACCAGATGGTCGGCCCGTGGCAGGTCCCCGTCGCCGACGTGGCCGTCACGCTCACGGACCACGTGGGCTTCTCGGGCCAGGCGATGGCCAGTGGCGAGCGCACGCCCCTCGCATCCACCGACGGCCCGGCGTCCGGCCGGATGGCCGTGGGCGAGGCGATCACCAACCTGCTGGCCGCCCCGATCGACCTCCCGGGCGTGAAGCTCTCGTGCAACTGGATGGCGGCGTGCGGTGAGGACGGCGAGGACGCGGCCCTCTACGACACGGTGCACGCCGTCGCGATGGAGCTGTGTCCCGCGCTGGGGATCTCGGTCCCCGTCGGCAAGGACTCGCTCTCGATGCGCACGCGCTGGACCGACGAGTCCGGCGCCGAGAAGCAGGTCACCGCGCCCGTCTCGCTCGTCGTCACGGCGTTCGCGTCGCTGCCCGACGTGCGCGGCACCGCGACTCCCGAGCTGCCGGCCGGCGCGGCACTGCTGCTGGTCGACCTGGGGGCCGGTGCGAACCGCCTGGGCGGATCGATGCTGGCGCAGGTCAACGACGAGTTCGGCGGCACCGTTCCCGACCTCGACGACCCGCAGCGCCTGGTGGCGCTCGTCGACGGCGTCAACGCGCTGCGCGACGCGGGCCTGCTCGCGGCGTACCACGATCGCTCGGACGGCGGCCTGTGGGCGGCCGCCTGCGAGCTGGCGTTCGCCGGCGGGGTCGGCCTGGAGCTGGACACCGACGACCTCGCCGCCCTGTTCACCGAGGAGCTCGGCGCCGTCCTGGCGGTGCCGGCCGATCGCGTCGACGAGGCGCTGGAGCTGCTCGCCGAGCACGGCCTTGCTGACCTGGCGAGCCGGGTCGGCGCGTCCACCGAGCAGCGACGCATCCGCGTCCCGGGCCTGGGCATCGACGAGTCGCTGCACGACCTGGCGCAGGCGTGGGACGAGGTCTCGTGGCGCATCGCGCGCCTGCGGGACAACCCCGCGTGCGCCGACGAGGAGCACGCGGCGATCGGCGCCGACGAGCCGCTGCTGACGCTCGAGACCACGTTCGACCCGACGGTCGACGTCGCGGCGCCGTACCTCACCGGCCGGGCCCGCCCGAAGGTGGCGATCCTGCGCGAGCAGGGCGTCAACTCCCACGTCGAGACCGCCTTCGGCTTCGACCGGGCCGGCTTCGACGCGTACGACGTGCACATGACCGACCTGCAGAGCGGTCGCTTCGACCTCGCCGACGCCGTCGGCCTGGTCGCCTGCGGCGGGTTCTCGTACGGCGACACGCTCGGCGCGGGGGAGGGCTGGGCCCGCTCGGTCCTGTTCAACCCGGCACTCACCGACGCCTTCACGACGTTCTTCGAGCGGACCGACACGTTCGGACTCGGCATCTGCAACGGCGCCCAGATGTTCGGCGCGCTCGCCGAGATCATCCCGGGCGCCGAGGCATGGCCGCGGTTCACCCGCAACGTCTCCGAGCAGTACGAGGCCCGGCTGTCGCTCGTCGAGATCCTCGACTCGCCGTCGGTCCTGTTCGCCGGCATGGCAGGGTCGAAGGTGCCGATCGCCGTCGCACACGGCGAGGGCTTCCCGAACTTCACGGGCCGTGGCGACGCCGACGCGGTCCACCGCGTCGCGCGGTTCGTCGACGTCCACGGCAACGCGGCCACCACCTACCCCGCGAACCCGAACGGCGCGGGCGACGGACTGACCGCCGTCACGACGCCTGACGGGCGCTTCACGGCGATGATGCCGCATCCCGAGCGCGTCCAGCGCAACATCCAGATGTCGTGGAACGCCGGCGATCCGGCGGCCGAGAGCCCGTGGTCCCGACTGTTCCGCAATGCGCGCGCCTGGGTGGACTGAGGGCCAATGGAACCGACCGTGTCGTCTAGTCCCAATGGGGGATTTTCGGCGCTGACCTTGGGTTCGACCCCCCTCGTCCGCGTACTCTCGGTATGTGGCCTTGCATCCCCCCGGTGAACGCGTGAGCGAACCGCTCGACGATCGGCTGCGCGACGATGACGCGCTGGCCGAGATCGAGCTGACCTCGCGCCTCATGATCGCCGCGTCGGGTGCCGGGGACCGGCTCTCGCAGGACGAGATCGACGGTCTGCTGGGCCTCGACCAGGACGCCTGACAGGCCTCGGTTGACGGCCGCGCGCCGCGAACACCTACCATGGCAGAGTCTGCCCGCCCGCCTGTTTGAGGAGCCCCGCGTGCGTTTTCGCATCCGACCGGTCGAGACCTCGTTCTACGACCTTTTCACCGAGTCGGCCAATCACTTGGTCACAGGTGCCGGAATCGTCGCCCGACTGCTCGAGCCGGGCGTCGACACGGCGGCGCTCGCCGCTGAGATGAACGACGCCGAGCACGCTGCGGACGAGACGACGCACGCGATCATCCGGCTCGTGAACAGCACGTTCGTGACGCCCTTCGACCGTGAGGACATCTACGACCTGGCCAGCGGCCTCGACGACGTCATGGACTACATGGAGGAGGTCGTCGACAGCGTCGCCCTCTACGGCGTCCACGAGTTCCCCGAGGCGTTCGCCGCCCAGATCGAGGTCCTGCGCCGCGCGTGCAACCTCACGGCCGAGGCGATGCCGCGCCTGCGCACGATGAAGGACCTCGAGGAGTTCTGGATCGAGATCAACCGTCTCGAGAACGAGGGCGACCGGAACCACCGCCGGATCCTGGCGGACCTGTTCGACGGCAACTACAAGGCCATGCAGGTGCTCAAGCTCAAGGACATCGTCGAGGCGACGGAGCAGGCGATCGACGCCCTCGAGACCGTCGCCAACACGATCGAGCAGATCGCCGTCAAGGAGTCCTGAGTGGACCTGGTCATGGTCATGGTGGTCACGGTCGTCGTGATCGCCCTCGTGTTCGACTACACGAACGGCTTCCACGACGCAGCCAACGCCATCGCCACCTCGGTCTCGACCCGGGCGCTGACGCCGCGCGTCGCGCTGGCCATGGCGGCCATCTTGAACTTCGTCGGAGCGTGGCTCGGTGTCGGGGTCGCCAAGACGATCCAGGGGATCATCGACATCGACGGCGGGGTCAGCAGCGTCACCGATGCCGACCGCGCCCATGCGCTGACGATCGTGCTGGCCGCGCTCGTCGGTGCGATCACGTGGAACCTGATCACCTGGTACTTCGGCATCCCGTCGTCGTCCTCGCACGCCCTCATCGGCGGCATCGTCGGCGCCGGCGTCGCCTCCTCGACGGTCGTCCACTGGGACACGCTGGTCGACAAGGTCGCGATTCCGATGATCCTCAGCCCCGCGCTGGGCTTCTTCCTCGCCTTCGGCCTCATGACCGCGATCATGTGGCTCTTCCGCCGGGCCAAGCCGACGCGCGTGAACCGTGGCTTCCGCGCCGCCCAGACCGTCTCGGCCGCCGGCATGGCGCTGGGTCACGGACTGCAGGACGCCCAGAAGACGATGGGCATCATCGTGCTGGCCCTCGTGGCCGGCGGCCTGCACGACGGCGAGGACGTCCCGTTGTGGGTCATCGTCGCCGCGGCCAGCGCGATCGCCGCCGGCACCTACTCGGGCGGCTGGCGCATCATGCGCACGCTCGGCCGGCGCATCATCGAGCTGGACCCGCCGAAGGGCTTCGCCGCCGAGGCGACGGCTGCCAGCGTCCTCTACGTCATGGCGATCGGCCTGCACGCGCCCGTCTCGACGACGCACACCATCACCTCGGCGATCATGGGCGCCGGTGCGACCAAGCGCTTCAGCGCGGTCCGCTGGGGTGTGGCCAAGGGCATCGTCATCGCGTGGATCATCACGATGCCCGCGGCCGCCGCGGTCGCCGCGACGTTCTACTTCCTCGCGCGCCCGTTCCTGCCGTAGACGGAGGAAGGGCCCTCGCCACCTCGTCGCCATGGCGAGGAGCGAAGCGACGAGGGGCCGACCCGGCGGAGCTCTGCGGAGCCGGGAGTGAGCGCGAAGCGAAGCGAGCGCGATCGGCCCATCATCCGAAGCGGCCCTGGATGTAGGCCTCGGTGGCGGGGTCGTCGGGGTTGGCGAACATCTTCTCCGTGGGGCCCAGCTCCACGAGCCGTCCCGGCTGGCCGACGCCCGCCAGGTTGAAGAACGCGGTCTGGTCCGAGACGCGGGCCGCCTGCTGCATGTTGTGGGTGACGATCACGATCGTGTACTCGCTCTTGAGCTCGTGGATAAGGTCCTCGATGACGCTCGTCGAGATGGGGTCCAGCGCCGAGCACGGCTCGTCCATCAGCAGGACCTCGGGCTCCACGGCCACGGCGCGTGCGATGCACAGGCGCTGCTGCTGGCCGCCGGAGAGGCTCGAGCCGGGGCGGTCGAGGCGGTCCTTGACCTCGGCCCACAGGCCGGCGGCCCGCAGTGCCTGCTCGACGATGTCGTCGGCCTCGGTCTTCTTCATCCGCTTGCTGTTCAGCCGCTGTCCCGCCAGGACGTTCTGCGAGATCGACATCGTCGGGAACGGGTTCGGCCGCTGGAAGACCATGCCGATCTTGCGGCGGACGTTCACCGGGTCCATGTCGCCGGCGTACAGGTCCTGGCCGTCGACGAGGACCTTGCCCTCGACGCGGGCGCCGCGGATCACCTCGTGCATGCGGTTGAGTGACCGCAGGAAGGTCGACTTGCCGCAGCCCGAGGGGCCGATGAACGCCGTGACGGCGCGGGCGGGGATGGCGATGTTGACGCCTTCGACGGCGAGGAAGTCGCCGTAGTAGATGTTCAGGTCCGAGACGTCGATGCTCTTGGCCATGAGGGTTCCTTCCGGGAGGTCAGCGCTCGCCCTTGGGCGAGAAGAAGTGGGAGACGAGGCGGGCGACGAGGTTCAGCACCATGACGATGACCAGCAGGACGAGCGCCGCGCCCCAGGCGCGCTCGATGCTGGGCTCCGGCGGCACGCCGGGCTGCATGATCGACGAGTACGTGAAGACCGGGAGGGTCGCCATGCGTCCGTCGAAGAGGTTGAAGTTGACCGAGTCGGTCGCGCCGGCGATGACCAGCAGGGGAGCGGTCTCGCCGATGACCCGCGCGATCGCGAGCGTGATGCCCGTGACGATGCCGGCCAGTGCGGTCGGCAGGACGACCTTGACGATCGTCCGCCACTTCGGCACACCGAGGGCGTACGAGGCCTCGCGCAGCTCGTTGGGGACCAGCTTGAGCATCTCCTCGCAGGAGCGCACGACCGTGGGAACCATCAGCACCGCGAGCGCGACCGCGCCGCCGATGCCCATCCGGACTCCGTCACCGAAGAACACGACGAACAGGGCGTAGGCGAACAGGCCGGCGACGATCGACGGGATGCCCGTCATGACGTCGACCAGGAAGCGGATCCAGGTCGACATGCGACCGTCCTCGCCGTACTCGATCAGGTAGATCGCGGTGAACAGGCCGATCGGCACCGAGATGGCGGTGGCTCCCGCGGTGATCAGCAGGGTGCCGATCATCGCGTGGTAGATGCCGCCGCCCTCGCCGACGACGTTGCGCATCGAGTACGTGAAGAACTCGGCGCTCAGGACCGGCAGGCCCTGCTCGAGGACGGACCACATGATGCTGCCGAGCGGGATGAGGGCCAGGCCGAAGGCGGAGGTGACCAGCAGCGTCACGAGCCGGTCGGTGGCGCGCCGGCCGCCCTCGACGACACGCGACCAGATCGGGACGGTGAACGTCAGCGCGTAGCCGAGCAGCGCCAGGCGGACACCGCCGACGATCCCGAACAGGCCCAGGACGACCAGCGCGATCGCGACGGCGTGGATCGTGCGCACGGCCGCGACGGGAAGCGTCCGCGTGCGCAGGGAGTCCGCGAGGTCGTCCGCGCGGGGAGGCGGGGTCAGGGTGGTGGTGGTCATCTCAGTTCGCTCCCGAGAATTCCTTGTTGCGCGCGACGATGGCCCGCGCGGCGAAGTTGACGATGAAGGTGATGATGAACAGCACCAGTCCGGTGGCGATCAGGGCGTTCACGGTCAGGCCGCTCGCCTCGGGGAAGGACTGCGCGATGTTCGACGCGATGGTGTTGGGGTTGCCCGAGCTGATGACGTTGAAGGTGATGACGCCCGAGGCGCTCAGCACCATGGCGACCGCCATCGTCTCGCCGAGGGCGCGGCCGAGGGCGAGCATCGCGGCCGAGACCATGCCCGAGCGCGCATACGGGAAGACGGCCATCTTGGTCATCTCCCAGCGGGTCGCGCCCAGGGCCAGTGCGGCCTCCTCGTGCAGGCGCGGCGTCTGCAGGAAGATCTCGCGGCAGATCGCCGTCATGATCGGCAGCACCATGATCGCGAGGACGAGGGCCGCCGTGAGCAGCGTGCGGCCGGTCGCCGAGGCGGGCCCGGCGAACAGCGGGATGAAGCCGAGGTTCTCCTCGAGCCACACGTAGACCGGCTGGATCGCCGACGAGAGCGTCAGGATGCCCCACGTGCCGTACACGACGCTGGGCACCGCTGCGAGCAGGTCGATGAGGTAGCCGATCGGCTGCGCCAGCTTGCGCGGTGCGTAGTGCGAGATGAACAGCGCGACGCCGATCGCGACGGGGGTCGCGATGGCCAGGGCGATGACCGCGGCCCACAGCGTGCCGAAGACGAGCGGGGTGACGTAGTTGAGGAACGTCTCGCCGCTCTTGACCTCGTCGGGGGAGGCCGTGACACCGGGGATGCCCTCGGCGGTCAGGAAGATCGCCACCCCGGCGAGAGTCGCCAGGATGACGATGGCCGCGCCCAGGGAGATGCCGCGGAAGACGCGGTCTCCCGGCCTGGTGGCCGGTCGCGGTTCGGTGGAGGTGCTCACATGGTGTCCTTGGTGGAGGTCGTCTGGTGCCCATGACCCGGGCGAGGAAGATCGTCCCTCGCCCGGACCAAAGGCATCAGGCGATCGAGTCGATGGCTTCCTGGACCTTGGCGGAGAAGTCGTCCGACAGCGGCGCGGAGCCGGCGGCGTCGGCGGACGCGGCCTGGCCGTCGGCGCTGGCGACGTAGGTCAGCCACTCCTTGACCAGCTCGGCCTCCTTGGCGTCCTCGTACTCCTGGCACGCGATCTGGTACGAGACCAGGACGATCGGGTAGACGCCCGCGGCGTCGGTCGTGCGGTCGATCTCGAGGGCCATGTCGGTCTCGGCGCGACCCTCGACCGGCGTCGCGGAGTCGAGGACCTTGGCGGCGGCCTCGGGCGTCGGCGCGACGAACTCCTCGCCGACCTTGACCGCGACGGTGCTCAGCTCGCCGGCCTGGCTGGCGTCGGCGTAGCCGATCGTGCCCTGGCCGCCGGAGACGGCCTGGATCACGCCGGAGGTCTGCTGGGCGGCCTCGCCACCCTTGACCGGCCACTCCTCGACCTCGCCGTGCGACCAGGAGCCCTCGGAAGCGGCGTCGAGGTACGCGGTGAAGTTCTCGGTGGTGCCCGAGGCGTCACCGCGGTGGACGGGCGTGATGGCCGAGTCGGGCAGCTCCGCGTCGGGGTTGTCCGCCGCGATTGCCTTGTCGTTCCACGTGGTGATGTCGCCCGCGAAGATCGCGCCGAGCGTCTTGGCCGAGAGCTGCAGGTCCTCGACGCCGTCGAGGTTGTAGACGACGGCGACAGGGCTGACGTAGACCGGGACGGTCACGATGTCGGAGCTGCAGCGCTCCGTCGCGCTCGCGACCTCCTCGTCGTCGAGGAACGCGTCCGAGCCGGCGAACGAGACGCCGCCCGCGATGAACTGCTCACGTCCGCCGCCGGAGCCGATGGCGTCGTAGTTGACGGTGACGTCCGCGTTCGCGGTCTGGAAGCCCTGCTTCCACGCGTTGACGGCGGACTGCTGCGAGCTGGCGCCGGCACCGTTGAGCGTGCCGCTGAGCGAGCTGCCGCCGTCGGAGTCGCTGCCGGAGTCGCCCTCGTTGGCGGCGCCACAGGCGGACAGGCCGAAGAGCAGCGCAGCTCCGGCCGTGGTGGCGGCCATGGTGCGCAAGGACTTGCGGTTCACGTGAGTTTCCCTCTCTTGGAGCTGTGTGGAGGCGATCGCCTCGAACAACCCCACGCTAGGAATCCCAGGTGTATCGATCCCGCGACGAGGGTGAACAGGAGGTGAACCATCGGGGAATGATGGGTTCGAGGTCCTGGTAATCCGGGCAGGAACGGGTGCGCCACGTCACACGCGACGTCCTTGCGCCGGGGCTCAGATCAGCTCGGAGGCGACGACCTTGCCCTTGCGGTGGTGGATCACGAGGCCCTGGCCGGGCGACAGGACCGGCCCGCTGATGCCCAGGGCAGCGTAGACGTCCGGCAGGGTCGGGCGGTGGGTGCACGCCACGGTCGGCCGCTTCGTGCCCATGAGTGCCTCGATCGCCCGCTCGACCTGTCCGGCGGGCACGCCGTCGCCGAGGCGGTCGTCCAGCTCGAGCAGCTCATCGGTGGTCGCGATGTAGGGGTCGACGGTCTGCACGGTGCGGGTCGCCGGGCTGCTGACGACGCGGCGGACGCCGAAGGCGGTCAGCAGGGGGACGAGCTCCTTCGAGCGGTCGTGGCCCGCGGCGGCGAGCGGCCGTTCGAGGTCGCCGCCGTCGAACTCGGCGCGGGTCATCGCCTTCGCGTGGCGCAGCACGATCAGGGTGCGCGACTTGTGGCGCTTCTGCGCCGTCACGTCCTCGAACGCCTCCAGCAGGCTGCGGTCGTGCTCGTAGCTCAGCTTCTTGCGGGCGTCGCGCGGCGCCACCCACCTCAGCTCGTCCACCTCGCGGTTGGGCTGGAAGTCCGACTCGTCGCCCACGAGGCGGCAAGTCCAGTACGCGACCTGTTTCACGCCGCCCTTGACGCGGTAGGTCACCTCAGGGAGCGGGTGCACGAGCCGCACCTCGTACCCCGTCTCCTCGGCGATCTCGCGCACCGCGGTGACGGGCAGCGGCTCGCCGGGATCGGCCTTGCCCTTCGGGAAGGTCCAGTCGTCGTAGCGCGGCCGGTGGACCAGCAGCACCTCGATGGCGCCGGGGGCGGCCTTGCGCCACACGATGCCGCCGGCGGCCTGGATGACCTTGTTCGTCATGCGCGGGAGCGACGGGAGCGAGCTCGGGCGATGAGCACCTCCTGGACGTTCGTGCCGTCCACGCGGGTCCAGCTGCCGTCGGGTCCCAGGTGCCACGACAGGGTCTCGTCGTCGCTCATCAGCTCGAGCAGCTCGGTCAGCTGCTCGGTGTGCTCGCGCGAGGGGAGCTTCACGAGCACCTCGATGCGTCGGTCGAGGTTGCGGTGCATGAGGTCGGACGAGCCGATCCACACCTCGCTGTCCTCGCCGGCGCCGAAGGTGAAGACACGGCTGTGCTCGAGGAAGCGGCCCAGGACGCTGCGGACCCGGATCCGCTCGGAGAGCCCGGGCACGCCCGGTCGCAGGGCGCAGATCCCGCGGATGACGAGATCGACCTCGACCCCCGCGCGGGAGGCCTCGTAGAGCTTGTCGATGAGCGTCTCGTCGACCAGCGAGTTGAGCTTGAACGCGATGCGGGCGGGGCGGCCCGCCCGGTGGCTCTCGATCTGGTGGTCGATGCGCGCGAGCAGACCCTTGCGGAGCTCGCGCGGGGCGACGAGCAGGCGGTCGTAGTCGCTCGTCATCGCATAGCCCGACAGGCTGTTGAACAGCTCGGTCAGGTCGTGCGTGATCTCGGGGTTCGAGGTCAGCAGGCCGAGGTCCTCGTAGTGCCGGGCGGTCTTCGGGTTGTAGTTGCCGGTGCCGATGTGGGCGTAACGGCGGAGCCCGTCGGGCTCGTCGCGGATCACGAGCGCCAGCTTGCAGTGCGTCTTGAGGCCGACGAGCCCGTACACGACGTGGCAGCCGGCCCGCTCGAGCTTGCGGGCCCAGCGGATGTTCGCCTGCTCGTCGAAGCGCGCCTTGATCTCGACCAGGACCAGCACCTGCTTGCCGGCGCGTGCCGCGTCGACGAGCGAGTCGATGATCGGCGAGTCGCCGGAGGTGCGGTAGAGCGTCTGCTTGATCGCGAGCACCTGCGGGTCGGCGGCGGCCTGCTCGACGAACCGCTGCACGCTCGTGGCGAACGAGTCGTACGGGTGGTGGACCAGCACGTCCCGCTTGCGCAGGGCGCTGAACATGTCGGCCGGGCTGGCGGTCTCGACCTCGGCGAGGTGCTCGTGCGTGCTGGGCACGAACGGGGGGAACTTCAGGTCGGGCCGGTCGATGTCGGCGATCTCGTTGAGGCTGCGCAGGTCCAGCGGCCCGCTCAGCCGGATGACCTCCTCGTCCGAGACGCCGAGCTCGCCGACCAGCAGCTCGAGGACCGCGTCGGACATCTCCTCGTCGACCTCGAGTCGCACGGGCGGACCGAACCGGCGGCGCAGCAGCTCCTTCTCGAGTGCCTTGAGCAGGTTCTCGGCGTCGTCCTCCTCGACCTCCAGGTCCTCGTTGCGCGTGACGCGGAACGTGTGGTGGTCGATGATCTCCATGCCGGGGAAGAGGCTGTCGAGGTTCGCCGCGATGATGTCCTCGAGGGCGACGAAGCGCCCCTCCGCCGCCTTGACCCAGCGCTGGATGACGGGCGGCACCTTGACGCGGGCGAAGTGCTCCTTGCCGGTCACCGGGTTCCGCATGACCAGCGCGATGTTGAGCGAGAGACCCGAGATGTACGGGAACGGGTGCGCCGGGTCGACCGCCAGCGGGGTCAGCACCGGGAAGACGCGACGGTGGTAGAAGTCCGTGATCCGGCCCTGCTCCTCGGCGGTGAGCTCGTGCCAGCGCAGCAGCCAGATCTCCTGTTCCGCGAGCGCGGGCAGGACCGCCTCGTGGAGCAGGTCGGCCTGGCGCTCGAGCAGGACGCGGCTGGCCTGCAGGCTCGAGCTGAGGACGGCTCGAGGGTTGAGCCCGCTGGCCGACGGGACCGCGACGCCGGCGGCGATGCGCCGCTTGAGGCCGGCGATCCGGACCATGAAGAACTCGTCCAGGTTGCTGGCGAAGATCGCCAGGAAGCGGGCGCGCTCGAGCAGGGGCAACGACTCGATCTCGGCCATCTCCAGGACGCGCGCGTTGAAGGCGATCCAGGACAGCTCACGATCGAGGAACCGGTCGGCGGGCAGCGCGCCCTCCGTCGCGTCGAACGGCGGATCGACGTCGAACTCGTCGGGGGAGGAGGCGAGCGGTTCGGTCACCGTCAGGTCGGTGGTCTCCATGGCTTCACGATCGCACGTTCAGGTGAAGCGCGGGTGAACGGAACTCAGCCCAGGAGTCGGGTGGCGACGTACACGCTCATGGCGATCGCCGCCCACAGCGGGACGGACAGCAACACGAGCAGGGACATCGACCGACGGAAGCCGGGGCGAGCGACGGGGGTCTCGCCCAGGGGCGCGGCCAGGCTGGGCTGGTCGCGCGGTTCGTACGGCACGGCCTTGGCGCTGCTGCTGCTCATCTGCGTTCCTCTCGTTGGGTACGAGACGCTGAGTCCTGACTTTCATGATGAGGCACGTCTGGACTTCTCGCAGGGTGAATGGTGGTTTTGGTGTGACTCGTGCGCCTGATGAGGTCCTCGCGGAGGTGTAGCAAGCGCCGGATCGGCCCGATCGTGCGAGCCTAGAGCCCGTAGAGCACGTCGCGCGCCTTCTCGGTGAACCCGAGTCGGCGGTAGACGGCCAGCGCCGGATCGTTGTCGCCCTCGACATAGAGGTCGATGGCGTCGACGCCCTGCGCCCATAGGTGGCGCAGCCCGACGGCCGTCAGCACCGTCCCGAGGCCGCCGCCGTGGGCCGAGGGGTCGACCCCGACGACGTAGACCTCGCCGACCCCGTCCTCGACCTTGGTCCAGTGGAACCCCACGACGTCGCCGTCGCGCTCGGCGACGAACAGCCCGGCCGGATCGAACCAGGGCTCGGCGCGGCGCCGGTCGAAGTCGGCGCGGTCCATCGCGCCCTGCTCGGGGTGAGTGGCGAAGGCACGCGCGTTGACCGCGATGACGCCGTCGGCGTCGGCGTCCTGGAAGGGCCGGATGGTGACTCCGTCCGCCGCGCGCGGCTCGGGGACGTCTCGATCGACCGTCGTCAGCACCAGCAACGTGCGCAGGGCGCGCAGCCCGGTCGCCGCGGCGAGTGCCTGAGCCCCGGGCAGGTCGCCGTGCGCCCAGAAGCGGGTCTCGCCGCGCTCGACGAGGTCGTCGACGAGGGCGCGTGCACGCCCTTGGCGCCGGTACCGCGGGTGGACGACGAACTCGACCGGCGCGTCCCCGACGGCGACGGCTCCGACCACCTCGTCGTACCGCTCGAGGCGCAGCGGGGCACCGTCGCGCAGGGCGATCGTCGTGGCCTCGTTGAACGGCGCCACGCCGTCGGTCTCGTGGGCCACTCGGGCCAGGTCGATCAGGGTCATGCGCGCTCCTGGAGTGCTCGCAGCTGGTGGGCGACCTCGGCGGCCATCGCCCGGGCGAAGGACTCGGGGTCGTCGTCCTCGGGCTCGGGCACGAGGTGATGCACGGCCCCGGACTCGTGCAGGTCGAAGGCGCTGATCCGCTGCTCCTTCGACAGCTGTGCGGCGTGCTCGACGTCGCCGAACACGATCGCGCTCGCGCCCTCGGGCGGCAGCGGCGACAGCCACGAGTTCTCGGCGGCGATCACCCGCGACGCGGGCAGCAGGGCGAGCGCTCCGCCGCCGCAGCCCTGGCCCAGCAGGACGGACACGGACGGGACACGCATCGTCGCCATCGTGCTGATGCACCGGGCGATCTCGCCGGCGATGGCGCCCTGCTCGGCCTCGGGCGACAGCTCGGCGCCGGGGGTGTCGATGAAGGACACGAGCGGCAGCCCCAGCTCGTTCGCCAGCTTCATCCCGCGACGGGCCTCGCGCAGCGCCGCCGGCCCCATGGGCTTGATCCGGCTCTGCGTCGTGCGGTCCTGGCCGATCACGATGCACGGCTCGCCGTCGATGCGCGCCAGCGCGATGATCATCGCCGCGTCGCGCTCACCGCGCTCGGTCCCCTGCAACCGGATGATGGAGTCGGTGCCCCACCGCAGTACCTCGCGGACCCCGGGTCGGTCGGGCGTGCGGGTCAGCAGCACGGAGTCCCACGCGTCGTGCCGCCGCTCGGTGGCGGGCCCGCGACGCTGCCGGCTGGGCTCCGCGGGCGGGTCGATCAGGATGGACAGCGCGGTGTCGACCATCGACGGCAGCTCCTCGGGCATGACGACGGCGTCGATGATGCCGCGGTTCGCGAGGTTGTCCGAGGTCTGGATGCCCGGCGGGAACGGCGTGCCGTTGAGCAGCTCGTAGACCTTGGGGCCGAGGAAGCCGACCAGGGCACCGGGCTCGGCGATCGTGATGTGCCCCAGCGAGCCCCAGGACGCGAACACGCCGCCGGTGGTCGGATGGCGCAGGTAGACGAGGTACGGCAGCCCGGCCGCCTTGTGGTCCATCAGCGCGCGCGAGATGTCGACCATTCGCACGAAGGCGGGGGTGCCCTCCTGCATGCGCGTTCCGCCGGAGGCCGTGGTGGCCAGGACCGGGATGCCTTCCGCGGTCGCGCGCCGGACTGCCCGGACGATGCGCTCGGCGGCCACCTGGCCGATCGATCCCGCCAAGAACTTGAACTCGTTCACCAGGACGGCGACGGGGCGGCCTCGCATGAGGGCACGGCCCGTGATGACTGACTCGTCGGTGCCGGCCCGCTCGGCGGCGGCCAGCAGGTCCGTTCGATAGGGCTCGGGGCGGCTGTCGTGGTCGACCGGCTCGTCCCACGACTCCCACGTGCCGGGGTCGAGGACGAGGTCGATGAGCTCACGCGCAGTCAGTCGGGACACGGCACCCAGTATGGCCCGTTCCGGGCGACTCGACCCGTGCCCAGGACGCGGTCCGGCCACTACAGTGACCGCCGTGTCCACCTTTCACGCCATCATCCCGGCCGGTGGGGCGGGTACCCGCCTGTGGCCGCTCTCGCGTCGCTCGCGGCCCAAGTTCCTGCTCGACCTCGAGGGCACGGGGCGCACGCTGATCCAGCAGACGTGGGACCGGATGCTGCCCCTGACCTCGGCCGAGAACATCCACGTCGTGTCGGGTGCCGCCCACGGCAGCGCGATCGCCGAGCAGCTGCCAGAGCTGGTGAACCTGCTGCTGGAGCCCTCGCCGCGCGACTCGATGCCCGCGATCGGCCTGGCCGCGGCGATCATCGAGCGCGCGGATCCCGACGCCGTCGTCGGGTCGTTCGCCGCCGACCACCGGATCCCCGATCCGGAGCGCTTCGCCGAGGCCGTGCGCGAGGCGATCACGGTCGCCGAGCAGGGGTACGTCGTCACGATCGGGATCTCTCCCACCGAGCCCTCCACCGCGTTCGGCTACATCGAGTCGGCGGATCCCCTGGCGGGCTTCGCGTCCGCGCGGGCCGTCCGCACGTTCGTCGAGAAGCCGGACGAGCAGACCGCCCGCGACTACCTGGCGTCGGGCGACTTCGTCTGGAACGCCGGGATGTTCGTGGCCCGAGCGTCCGTCCTGCTGGACTCGCTCGCGCGGTTCCAGCCCGAGTTGGCCGCGGGGCTGCGGGCGATCGCCGCCACGTGGGGGAAGCCGACCTTCGTGGCCGAGCTGGGCCGCTCGTGGCCCAGCCTGGCCAAGATCGCGATCGACCATGCCGTCGCCGAGCCGTTGGCCGCCGAGGGTGGCATGGCGGTCGTCCCGGCGACCTTCGGCTGGGACGACCTGGGCGACTTCGCCTCGATCGCCCCGCTCGGTTCGTCGCCCGACGTGCTGTGGGTCGACGCCGACGGCGTCGCCCGGGGTGAGGAAGGCGTGCAGATCGCCGTGCTGGGCCTGCGCAACGTCGCCGTCGTGCAGACCCCGGACGCCGTCCTCGTGCTCGACCTCGCGCAGTCCCAGCGCGTCAAGGAGATCGTCGGCCGGCTGCCCGAGCTCGAGCGCGACGACCTGCTCTGACCGCTTCGCTCCGCGAGGCGTCCGCGCCGCGCCGGGTTCCCACTTTTGGACGCACATCCACGCCTGACGTGCCGAATGGCGTGGAACAGCGTCCAAAAGTGGAGACGGGAGCGCGAACGCTGCCGCGGCCGCAAGAGGTCAGGGGATGGCGCGAACGGGGCGGGCGCCCAGCAGGTCCTTGAGCTCGGAGTCGGGCGTGTTCGGGCCGGGCAGGTAGATCTGGGCCACCTCGCCGGTGCCGGCGAGCGTCAGCTCGCCGTCCTCGACGTCGGTGTAGACCGCCTCGCCGCGACTGAGCGAGATCTTCTCGCCGTGGGAGTTCAGGACCTGGACGCCGCCGCCGATGCACATCACGATCGAGTGTGCCGCGGTGATGAGCGTGACGCCGTCCGGGTCGCCGGGCGAGACCTGCGTGACGGCCAGCGCGAACTCCTCGACGGCGGGGCTGTAGACCTCGGTCGAGAACGAGGGGTAGCCGGGCTCGACCCGCGCCACGCGCGCCATGCCGGCCTCCAGGCACCGGATCAGGCCCTCGGGATCGAGCGCCTTGCGGGTCAGGCCGGCGCGCATGACGTTGTCGGAGTTCGCCATCGCCTCCAGGCACAGGCCCGACAGGTGGGCGTGGATCACGCCGGTGCCCAGGAACATCGCCTCGCCGGGCTGCAGCGTGAACCGGTTGAGCAGCAGGGACACCACGATGCCCACGTCACCCGGGTGATGGCGGGCGATCATCGACGCGGTGCTGTAGGCGCGCTTGATGTCGACGCCGTCGTGGACCAGCGCCTTGCACTGGATGACGAGCTGCGAGACCTCGTTGGGCGGCGGGGGCGCGATCAGCAGGTTCTCGAGGACCCGGACGATGCCCTTGAAGCCCGGCTTGGCGCGCAGGGTGGCCGAGGCGGCATTGACCGCGGGGGAGTCGAGCTGGGCGAAGACCCGCAGGATCTCGGCCGTCGGGCGGAACCCGACGAGCGTGTCGAAGGTGCTCAGCGCGTAGACCATCTCGGGCTTGTGCCGCGTGTCCTTGAAGACGCGCTGCGGCGAGTCGAGGGGGATGCCGGCGGCCTCCTCGTGCTCGAACCCGGCGCGGGCCTCGTCGGCGTTGGGGTGCACCTGGATCGACAGCGGCTGCTCGGCCGCGAGGATCTTGAGCATGAACGGCACGTCGCCCGCGACGTCCGACAAGGGCCGCAGGCCCTCGGGCGTCTCGACCTGCGAGGGCGCCAGGGGGTGGGTGCCGAGCCACATCTCGGCGACGGGCTCGCCGTTGCCCGTGCGGCCCAGGAACCGGGGGATGTCGCTGGTCGAGCCCCAGTCGTAGGCCTGGGTCATGTTGTGCAGACGACGCATGTACTCAACAGTAGACTCCCTCGCGTGTCCCGACCCCAACTTGTCGCCTTCGATCTCGACGACACCCTCGCCCCCTCGAAGTGCGCGATTCCAGCTCCCATCGGCGACCTGCTGGTGCGTCTGGCCGAGCGGGTCGAGGTCGCGATCATCTCGGGCGGACAGCTCGAGCAGTTCCGCAAGCAGGTGGTCGAGCAGCTGCCCGCGGCCGACGCGACCGTCCTCGAGCGCATCCACCTGCTGCCCACGTGCGGGACGCAGTACTACCGCCTGCGCGACGGCGACATCGTCACCGTCTACGCCCACGCCCTGACCGAGGACGAGCGTGACCGTGCGCTCGCCGCGGTCGAGGACGAGGCGAAGCGCCTCGGCCTGTGGGAGTCGCGGACCTGGGGCGACATCCTCGAGGACCGCGGCTCGCAGATCACGTTCTCGGCGCTGGGTCAGCAGGCCCCGATCGACGCGAAGATGGCGTGGGACCCCGACGGCGCGAAGAAGTCGCTGCTGCGCGATGCGGTGGCGGCCCGGCTGACGGACCTCGAGGTGCGATCCGGCGGCTCCACGTCGGTCGACATCACGCACCGGGGCATCGACAAGGCCTATGGCATGAAGCAGTTGGCGGACGCCACGGGGATCAGCCTCGACGACATGCTGTTCGTCGGCGACCGGCTGGACCCGGACGGCAACGACTACCCCGTGCTCGCGCTTGGGGTCCCGTGCCAGGCGGTCGAGGGGTGGGAGGACACCGTGGAGTACCTCGAGACCCTCATCCCGACGCTGGATTGAACCTCAGGCGCGGCCCGACACCTGCTGTCGTGCCGCCTGCTGGCGCTCCTGGGCCCGCTCGGCCGAGCGCTCGGCCGCCTCGCGCTTGGCGACGAAGCGGTAGCCGACGTTGCGGACCGTGCCGATGAGCGTCTCGTTCTCGGGGCCCAGCTTGGCGCGCAGGCGCCGCACGTGGACGTCGACGGTGCGGGTGCCGCCGAAGTAGTCGTAGCCCCACACCTCCTGCAGCAGCTGCTGGCGGGTGAAGACCCGACCCGGGTGCTGCGCGAGGAACTTGAGCAGCTCGAACTCCTTGAACGTCAGGTCCAGGGAGCGGCCCTCGAGCTTGGCCGTGTAGGTGACGTCGTCGACGACCAGCCCGCTGGCGCTGATGACGTGGCTGTCGTCGTCGGACTTGTCGCCACCGGCGGCGATCCGGCCGATGCCCAGTCGCAGGCGGGCCTCCAGCTCGGCCGGGCCGGCGGTCGTGAGGATGACGTCGTCCATGCCCCAGTCGGAGGCGGCAACGGTGAGTCCACCCTCGGTGAGGATGAGGATCAGCGGGCACTCGATTCCGGTCGAGCGGATGACGCGCGTGAGGCTGCGCACCTGGGCGAGGTCGAGGCGACCGTCCACCAGGACGGCATCGCACGGCGGCGCGTCGAGCAGGGCGCTGGCCTCCGCGGGGAGGATCTTGACGTGGTGGGGGAGCAGCGCGAGCGCGGGCAGGACCTCGACAGAGGACTGCGTCGTCTTCGTCAGCAGCAGCAGGTGGGACACGGAATTGGCCTCCTATGCACGTCGAGGCCCCGACGAACAGGTGTTCATCGAAGCCTCATTGCGCCGTCAACGATACTTCATGTGACAGGGGCGTGATGCAGGCGCCCCGACATGCGCCCCATGTCACACCGATGACACATGGGTGCGCGCCGAGGCGGGAGGGCCGATGAGCGGGATCGAAGTGCTGGGAGTCGCGTTGGTGGCGGCGGCGGTGGCGGCCGTCCTCCTGCAGTGGAAGAACGGGCGCTTCTCCGCCCGTCCCGCGAGTGAGGACCGCCCACGACTCTCGGCGGCGGAGCTCGGTGCGCCGCTGGGCGACCGCGCGACGCTCGTGCAGTTCTCGAGCTCATTCTGCGCGCCCTGCCGCGCGACGCGTCAGGTTCTGACCCAGGTCGTCGACCTCGTCCCGGGGGTCACGACGGTCGAGATCGACGCGGAGTCCCAACTGGAGCTCGTGCGGCGACTCGACGTCCTGCGCACCCCGACCGTGCTGGTGCTGGACGCGCAGGGCGCGATCGTGACGCGCGCCTCGGGTGCGCCCACGCGCGACCAGGTGCTGGTGGCGCTGGAGGCCGCCGTCGTCCGCTGACAGTCTCGCGATGCGGACGTCCGTCTCACATAGCGGGATTCAGGCGGGGTCGAGGCCGGATGGCCCCCTAGGCTTGCCGCATGTTCACGACACACCTCACCCGACGCCGCGCAGTGGACAACTGCCGCACGCGTTCGGCGCTGTGTCGTCTGCGCTGACGTCCCACCCCACGTTTCGTACTGTCAGCCATCCCTCCAGTTCGGAGAGTCCGTCATGCCCTCACAGACCTCGGTCGACCCGCGTGCGCTGCGCTTCGCCGCCGCCGTCACCACCGTGGTGCTCGCGCTCGTCCTCGTGACGCCCTCGCCGGTGCGCGAGGTGCTCCTCGCGGCGCAGGCGATCGTGTTCGCACTGGGCGCGTTCGTGTCGCTCACGGCCTCGCCGTGGTCGTGGCTGTTCCGCACGGTCGTGCGACCGCGCATCGGCGCCTCGGCCCGGACCGAGGACCCGGGCCCACCGCGATTCGCCCAGACCGTCGGACTCACGTTCTCGGTCGTCGGGCTCGTCGCACTCTTGGCCGGTGCCACCACCGCCGGCCTGGTCGCGGTCGGATTCGCCTTCGTCGCCGCCCTGCTCAACGCCGCCACGGGCTTCTGCCTGGGCTGCGAGCTCTACCTGACCACCCGCCGCCTCGCCCGCACCGTCGCGTGAGCGCCTGAGACATCACCTCCCACCCACCACTTCGCAGAGGAAAAGGAACACCATGAGCCGCGAGACCGCACTCGTCAACGCCGACTGGGTCGAGGACCACCTGGACGATCCGAAGGTCGTCCTCATCGAGGTCGACGAAGACGTCGAGGCCTACGACAAGGGGCACATCCCCGGCGCCGTCAAGCTGGACTGGAAGAAGGACCTGCAGGACGGCGTCCGCCACGACTTCATCAGCAAGGACCGCCTCGAGAAGCTGCTGAGCGAGAAGGGCGTGTCCAACGACGACACGATCGTCTTCTACGGCGGCAACAACAACTGGTTCGCGGCCTACGCGTACTGGTACCTCAAGTACTACGGGCACCAGGACCTGCGCCTGCTCGACGGCGGCCGCAAGAAGTGGGAGCTCGACAGCCGCGAGCTGACGGCCGAGGTCCCCGAGCGTGAGGCCACCACCTACACGGCGCAGGAGCCGCGCGAGGACATCCGCGCCTACCGTGACGACGTCCTCTCGGCGATCGGCTCGCAGAACCTGATCGACGTGCGCAGCCCCGACGAGTTCGCCGGCCGCCTGCTCGCCCCGGCGCACCTCCCGCAGGAGGCCGCGCAGATCGGCGGCCACATCCCCACCGCCGGCAACGTGCCGTGGAGCAAGGCCGCCAACGACGACGGCACGTTCAAGAAGGACGAGGACCTCAAGGAGCTCTACGCGAACGCGGGCCTCGACGAGGGCAAGGACACGATCGCGTACTGCCGCATCGGCGAGCGCAGCTCGCACACGTGGTTCGTGCTGAGCGAGATCCTCGGCTACAAGAACGTCAAGAACTACGACGGCTCGTGGAGCGAGTACGGCTCGCTGCGCGGCGTGCCGGTCGCGCTCGGCGACGAGCCCGGGGAGGCCTGAGATGTGCGGAGCCATCAAGGGTGGACCGAGCCTGGAGGGCGTCGACGTCACCAACCAGGCCGTGATCCAGGGCGTCGTCCTGCGTGACGACCAGCCGGTGGGCAACGCCTACGTGCGCCTGCTCGACCGCAACGGCGAGTTCACCGCCGAGGTGCCGACGTCGGCGACGGGCCAGTTCCGGTTCTTCGCCGCGCCGGGCGACTGGACGCTGCGCACGCTCGCGCCGCGCGCCGAGATCGTCGACTCGCAGGTCGTCGCGGCCAAGGGCTCGGTGGCCGAGGTCGCCGTCGCCATCTGACACAGCACGCCGAGAGGCCGGGACCCGCGACGGGGTCCCGGCCTCTCGCCGTTCCGTGCGGCCGTGGCGGTGGTCGTGACCGAAGCCGGTGACGGTGCAACTCGCAGTTCACGCAGGCTTCTGCGAGTCCATGCGGGCCCGTATCCTCGTCGGCGGCAGGCCAGGTCGAGCGAGGGAGAACGATGTCGACTGCGTACGCGGACGAGGTGCAGGAGTCCGTGCCCACGCGGCCGGCGTCTCCCGCCCCGCGGTCCCGCCGGCTGGCCGTCCCGGTCTCCGCCATCGTGACGGCCGCGACACTCGGCCTGCTCCAGGCGTGGGCTCTCGCTGCGTGGGCCGCCCAGGACGACAAGGCTCTGCGCGACGTCCTGATCAAGTGGGACGCGGGGTGGATGACCAAGATCGCGGAGTTCGGCTACTTCGGGTTCTCCGTCTCGCCGGACCCGAGCGAGCGCGTCGAGTGGCAGTCCGTGGCCTTCTTCCCGGGCTACCCGGTCCTGGTCAGGATGTTCTCCTCGCCGCTCTCGGTGCTGGGGAAGCAGGATGCGACGTTCATCGCGGCGCTGGTCGTGTCGGCCGCGGCCTCCTTCGTGTTCGCCTGGGGAGTCGCACGGCTGGCTCTCGACGTCGCGCGGCGCATGCCCACCGAGGGGTCAGTGCCGCCCGCGCTGTCGGTCCGCACGCAGGTCGTGCTGACGGTGGCGGTCACCGTCCTGGCCTTCGGTGCGCCGATGAGCTTCATCTACTGGATGCCGTACTCCGAGGCGCTGTTCAGCGCCCTGACGGTGTGGGCGCTGGTGATGATGTTGCGCCGTCGGTATCTCGCCGCGGGCGTGCTGACCCTGTTCGCCGGGCTGACCCGTCTCACCGCGATCGCGTTGATCCTGACGCTGGTCGTCGTGGCCGCCGTCGAGCTGTGGGGGTGGGCCCGCCGACGGCCGGGGTTCCCCGTCGCAGCGGTGACGGCGCCCTTCGTGGGCGCGTTGGGCATGGCTTCGTACCTGCACTGGGCCGACGGCGTGGTCGCCGAGATCGGCGGGTACTTCGCCGCTCAGGAGCGAGGCTGGAGCTCGCAGTTCGACCTCGGTCTGGCCACGCTCTCGTGGCTGAGCGAGCACCTCGTGGTGCAGAACCGGGGCGACCACGACGAGGTGGCCTACGTGCTGTCGAGCTGGGCGATCATCGTCGCCGGCGTGCTGTGCGCCTCGTCGCTGTGGCCGTTGCTGCGCCGTTGGCTGCCGTGGCAGGTCTGGCTGACGGCGATCCTCGTGGCCGGGAGCGTGCTGGGGTCGGACGGGATCATGCACGCCAGGCCGCGGCTGCTGCTCCTGCCCGTCCTGCTGCTCAGCCTGCCGTTCGTCGTGCGCGGCGTGCTGTGGGTCGCCCGGGACCGCACGCGTCGATGGGGAGGCGGTGTCCTGCTCGCGGCGGCGGGCGTCGTGTGGTGTGCGCTGGGCTTCGGGTTCTTCGGCTGGATGATCGTCGAGTTCCAGTACGGGATCTGACCGTCCTGAGCCGGACTCCGTCGGCGCGAGCTCAGGTCAGGTCAGGTCGCGGTAGTGGTCGAGCAGGCGTGAGACGACGCGCAACGCGTCCTGCATCTCCTCGATGTGGTTGGGGTCCAGCACCCGCAGCATCTCCTTGAGCCCCGTGGTCGAGATGCCCTTCGTCCGCGGCAGGTACTCCACGCGGCACAGGTCGGACAGGTCGTCGAACTTGCCCGCCCAGTCGTCGCCCATGACGAACACGTCGACCCCGTGCTCGACGATGTCGAGCCGCTTCTGCTCCCACGACTCCTCCGGCAGGACCAGGTCCACGCCCTTGATGGAGCCGACGATCGCGGCCCGGTCCTCGTAGGGGACCACCGTGCTCTTGCCCTTGCCGGCGTTGAACTCATCGGTCGAGACACCGACGACGAGCCGGTCGCCCATCGCCGAGAGTCGCTCCAGCAGGCGCAGGTGGCCGATGTGGAACAGGTCGAAGGTTCCGTAGGTCAGGACGGTCGTCACGCGATCAGGATACGGACCGATCGGCGCACCATCGTCCAGCGGCGGCACGCGGCGCACGGCGATACCGTCGAGGCATGACCGACTGGCAGGATCGGACCTCCGTCTCACTGATGCTCGACGACCTCGAGACCTGGGCCGTCGTGGGCCTCTCGAACAACAGGGCGCGCACCGCCTACTCGATCGCGCAGCTGCTGCAACGGCGCGGCAAGCGCATCGTGCCGATCCATCCGGACGCGCCGACGGTGCTGGGGGAGCAGGGCTACGCGACGCTGGCCGACGTGCCGTTCCCGATCGACGTCGTCGACGTGTTCCGCCGGTCCGAGGACGCCGGCCCGTTCGCCGACCAGGCCGTCGAGGTCGGGGCGAAGGCCGTCTGGTTCCAGCTGGGCGTCATCGACGAGGCGGCGTTCGAGCGCACCGTCGCGGCCGGGGTGCCGATGGTGATGGACGCGTGTCCCGCGATCGAGTGGAGCCGCCGGGGTCGCTGAGCCCTCAGGACACGTCCTCGGCGTCCGGCAGGACCTCGTCGGGATACTTCTTCAGATAGGCGCCCATCCGGCTCTTGCCCAGCGCGGTGAAGAGCTCGCCCATCTTGTCCTCCTGCAGCACCACGATGCTCCCGTGGGTGGGGTCGTTGGCGGTGCCCTGGACCGGTGCCGTCATGAACGTGACGTCCTCGGTGCCGATGCCACGCAGCGACAGCGCCAGCTTCGCCATGGCGGTGCCGGACCAGCCCTCGTCCACCGTCAGGTTCTTCGTCAGTGCGCCGACCGTGCTGCTGAGCCGGCGAGGACTCGTGGTGACGCCGGAGTCGAGCATCTTGCCCATGAGCGAGCGCATGAAGTTCTGCTGACGCTTGATCCGGTCGAAGTCGCCGCCGATCAGCCCGTAGCGGGTGCGCACGTACTGCAGGGCCTTGTTCCCCTCGAGCGTCTGCGTCCCGGCGTCCCACTGGATCTTCTGCTGGGGGTCGTAGAAGGAGCGGGGGATCGTGACCTCGACACCGCCGACGGCCGTCGAGAGGTCGCGGAAGCCCTCCCAGTCGATGATCGCCAGGTGGTCCATCTTGAGCCCGGTCAGCTTCTCGATGGTGTTGATCGACGCCACCGGGCCACCGGCCGCGAAGGCGGCGTTGATCTTGTCCGAGCCGATGGACTCGCCCTTCTCGTCGTAGATCGGCACGAGCGAGTCGCGCGGGACCGAGACGAGGTAGACCTTCTTCCGGTTCGCCGGGATGTGGACGATCATCAGGGTGTCGCTGCGGTACTTGCCGACGGGCCAGTCGCCCGAGGCGGCGTCCTCGGCGATCGTCGTGTTCTTGGGCTGTCCCTCGCCCGCCTCGCCCTTGTCCGAGCCCAGCAGCAGGATGTTGAGCGCGCGGCCCTCGTCGGGGTCGGGCTTCTCCTTCGAGGGGTTCAGCTTGACCGTCTCGAGGTCGTCCAGCTTGCGCTTGAGGTTCCACGCGTACGACGCGCCTCCCACGACCGGCAGCAGCACCACCAGCACCACGGCCCACACGATCACGGGGTGGCGCTGGCGGAAGGAGCGACGGTTCGACGCACGCGATCCGGGTCTACGGACCGGTTCGGGGGCGTCGCTCACCGGGGGATCTCCTGTCGTTGTGGAACCTTCCCAGTATGAAGGGCGTTGCTGAGAGTCCCGTTCAGGTTTCCGACCGTGAATCCATGAGAATCGTCACGGGCCCGTCGTTGACCAGGTCGACCGCCATGTCCGCGCCGAACACGCCGCGTGCCACGGTGACGCCGGCCGACTCGATCGCGGCGCAGAACTCGTCGTAGAGCGGCTCGGCCGCCGGGCCGGGGGCCGCTGCGCCCCACGAGGGCCGCCGGCCCTTGCGTGTGTCGGCGAACAGGGTGAACTGGCTGATCGCCAGCACGCCGCCGCCGACCTCGTCGACGGACTGCTCGCCGCGCATGATCCGCAGCCGCACGATCTTGGCCGCCAGCCGCTTCGCGTCATCGCTGGTGTCGTCGTGGGTGACGCCCAGCAGGACGACCAGGCCCGGCTCGTCGAGCACGCCGACCACGGCGCCGTCGACGAGGACCTGGGCCCGACTCACCCGCTGGATCACTGCGCGCACGCGAGGAGCGTAACTGTGGCGAAGCCACTTCGCGACCGGCCGATAGCATGGAACCCATGGCCTTCCAGATTCCCAGCGACCTGCACCCCGATCTGATGCCGGTCGCATGGCTGCTCGGAAACTGGCACGGCAACGGTCGGGGCGAATATTCCACGATCGAGCCGTTCGGCTTCGAGCAGGACGTCGTCTTCGCGCACGACACGCGCCCGTTCCTGCACTACTTCAGCCGCACCTGGATCACCGACGACGCCGGCGAGCGCGTGCGCCCCGGCGCCCTCGAGACGGGCTTCCTGCGCCCGTCCGGCGAGGGCAAGGTCGAGCTGGTCCTCGCGCACCCCACCGGCTATGCCGAGATCTGGTACGGCGACATCGACGGGGCGCGGCTCACGCTGGCCACCGACGTCGTCGCCCGCACCGTCTCGGCCAAGGAGTACACCGCGGGCCAGCGCATGTACGGCCTCGTGGAGGGAGCGCTGATGTACGCGTACGACATGGCCGCCGAGGGCCAGCCCATGCAGTCGCACCTGTGGGGAAAGCTCGAGCGTGTCTAGCCCGCTGCTGGATCGGCCCGGAGCGGTCGAGGCCGAGGCGCCCGACGCGGGCGTCGCGGCTCACTACGGCTCGGCCTTCGCGGCCGAGCAGCGCGTCCTGCTGTCCGGCGACGGCTTCGTCGACCTCTCGCACCGCGACGTCCTGCGCGTCACCGGACCCGACCGGCTGACGTGGCTGCACTCGCTCACGACCCAGTTCCTCGAGGGTCTGGCTCCCGGCGTCTGGACCGACGTGCTGCTGTTGTCGCCGCAGGGTCGCATCGAGCACGCGTTCACCGGCGTCGATGACGGCGAGACCTTCTGGGCGCACACCGAGCCCGGTGCGGGCGCCCCCCTGATCGAGTTCCTCGACCGGATGCGCTTCATGTCCCGTGTCGAGGTCGCGCCGGTCGAGGACCGATTCGTGATCGGCCGCTGGGTCGATCGCCCCGTGACCGAGCTCGTCGCCGACGTCGCGGCCGTGCCGGGGACGCCGGTGGGGGTGTTCGCCTGGGAGGCGCTGCGCATCGCCGAGGGTCGTCCGCGCCCCGGCCTGGACACCGACGAGCGCACGATCCCCAACGAGGTCGGCCTGCTCGGGTCGGCCGTCCACCTCGACAAGGGCTGCTACCGCGGCCAGGAGACCGTCGCTCGCGTGTACAACCTGGGCCGTCCGCCGCGGCGGCTGACGCTGCTGCACCTCGACGGCTCGGTCAACCAGCTGCCCGCGCACGGCGCCGACGTCCTGCTCGGCGACAAGGTCGTCGGCCAGGTCGGCAGCGCCGCGCACCACCACGAGCTCGGTCCCATCGCGCTCGCCACCATCAAACGCAACACTCCGGTCGATGCCACCCTCCTCGCCGACGGCGTCGCCGCCGCGCAGGAGCCCATCGTCGACCCTGACGCAGGCCTGCACGTGCGGGCCGGATTGAACCTGTGATGACCGAAGCCCCGACCACCGACGCCCTGACGTTCGACGACCTGGGACTGGACGACTCGCTCGTCCAGGTCGTCCGGGCCCTCGGCTACGAGACGCCCAGCCCCATCCAGGGCCAGGCGATCCCGGCCCTGCTGAAGGGTGGCGACGTCGTCGGCCTGGCCCAGACCGGCACCGGCAAGACCGCCGCGTTCGCGCTGCCGATGGTGCAGCGCCTCGACCCGGGCTCGACCCGGACGCAGGCGCTCGTGCTGGCGCCCACGCGCGAGCTGGCGCTGCAGGTCAGCGAGGCGATCCAGGCCTACTCCGCCGGCACCGACCTGAAGGTCCTGCCGGTCTACGGCGGCCAGAGCTACGGCGCCCAGCTGCAGGGTCTCAAGCGCGGCGCCCAGGTCGTCGTCGGCACGCCCGGCCGCGTGATCGACCACCTCGAGCGCGGGTCGCTCGACCTGTCCCACCTCGAGATGCTGGTGCTGGACGAGGCCGACGAGATGCTCAACATGGGCTTCGCCGAGGACGTCGAGCGGATCCTGGCCGACACCCCCGAGTACAAGCAGGTCGCGCTGTTCTCGGCCACCATGCCGCCGGGGATCCGCCGCCTCGCGAAGCGGTACCTGCACGACCCGCAGGACATCTCGACCCCGCAGGCCACGCGCAGCACCACGAACGTCCGCCAGCGCTGGATGCCGGTCTCGCACCACAACAAGCTCGATGCGCTGACGCGCGTGCTTGAGGTCGAGCAGGGCGACGCGATGCTGATCTTCGTCCGCACGAAGTCGGCCACCGAGGAGCTCGCGGAGAAGCTGCGCAGCCGCGGTTACACGGTGGCGGCCCTCAACGGCGACCTCGTCCAGGCCCAGCGCGAGCGCACCGTCGGCCAGCTCAAGAGCGGCGCGATCGACATCGTCGTCGCGACCGACGTGGCCGCCCGCGGCCTCGACGTCGACCGCATCACCCACGTGGTCAACTACGACATCCCGCACGACCCCGAGGCGTACGTGCACCGCATCGGCCGCACCGGCCGGGCCGGCCGTTCCGGCGACGCGATCGTGTTCGTCACCCCGCGCGAGCGCGGCATGCTCAAGTCGCTCGAGCGGGTCTCGGGACGGACGGTCGAGCAGATGGCCGTGCCGACCCCCGACGAGGTCAACGCACGGCGCGCGGACCGGTTCGCCAGCTCGATCACGACCGCGATGGGCGATCCGCAGTTCCACGTCTACAAGGACCTCGTCGAGCAGTACGCGCAGCAGCACGACGTCGACATGACCGACATCGCCGCGGCGCTCGCGGTGATGAGCCAGGACGACAAGGAGTTCTTCCTGCGTCCCGATCCGCCGCAGGAGAAGCGTGTCCCGCGCGAGCGCACCGAGCGCACGCCGCGACCCAGCTCGGACGGCATGGCGTCGTACCGCCTGGCGGTCGGCAAGCGGCACAAGATCCGTCCGGCCATGGTCGTCGGCGCCCTGGCGAACGAGGGCGGGCTCAAGCGCTCCGACTTCGGCAAGATCACGATCGGCGTCGAGCACACGATCGTCGAGCTGCCGGCCGACCTGCCCGACGCCGTCTTCGACCACCTCGCGAACACGCGGATCTCGGGCAAGAGGATCGACATCCAGCCCGACTCGGGTCGTCCCGGCGGCGAGCGCAAGCGCCCTCCGTCGAAGCCCTACTCGAAGGGCCCGGGCAAGTCGTACTCGAAGCCGGCCGGTCAGGGCTACGACAAGCCGTCGGGCAGCGCGGACGGGAAGAAGCCCCGCCACAAGAAGGGCTGACTCCCGCGCGGACGCCCGTCCCGCCCGTCCCGCCCCGCACTTTTGGTGCAGGATTCCCGTCCTCGGGGCAGATCCGCCGTAATCGCGCACCAAAAGTGGTGGCGGAGCCGGGTCGGGCCGAGAGTGGGGCCGGGCCGGGGCGGGCCGGGGCGGGCCGGGCGGCCGACCTTCAGGACAGCTGCGCGCGCACCAGCAGCGGGTGGTGATCGGACGGCAGCGGCGCCGCGTACTGCGTGCCATTCATCAGGGCGACGTTCGCCCACGAGCGCACGAGGCTGCGCTTGGGGCGCACCCACACCTTGTCGACGTGGTCGCCCCACGTGACGCCGATCGTGGGCGTGCGCCACTGCCAGTTCGGGTTGGCCGTGTTCTGGTGCTGGCGCGAGAGGCGGCGCGCCTGCTCGTACGTGTCCCAGAAGCCGTAGCGCTTCATCGCGGACTCCACGACGGCGTGGTTGGACCGGCTCCGGTTGGTGTTGAAGTCGCCGATCAGGGCGATCGGCGTCGTGCGGAAGTCGCGACCCCACCAGTCGAGCTGGGCACGGAGGTCCGCGAAGACCTGGTGCACCTGGCCGGCGCGGTAGCGCGCGTTGGTGTTGGTGCTGCCGGTCAGCAGGTGGACCCCGACGAACAGCACCTCCTCACCGGTCACCCGGTGCCGCAGCATGACCCACGGCGCGTCCTTGCCGGGCGGATCGGCCACGCCGTCGACGGGCAGGATGCACGGCTCGACGCGGACCGGGTCGCCGTTCTCGTCGAGCACCTTGCGTCCGTCCGGGGTGCGGGCGATCTCGCAGTCGCCGGACTGCTGCTCGGCGGTCAGCTCCTGCTCGACCTGCTCGTAGATGCCGGGACGGTAGAGGAGGCGGTTGTCCTTGCCGCCCTCGGCCTCGACGTAGCCGGGGATCGTCGTCGACCAGCGACTGGCCTCCTGCAGTGCGAGGACGCCGGGTCGCACCGCGAGGACCTGGTTCACGACGAGCGGCTGCCGCCGCGTCCAGGGGCGGCTCGTGCACGCGTTGGAGCAGACGTTGTAGCTCATCATCGAGTGGGTCGCGTGCGTCGACGTCGGCAACGTGGCGGAGTTGATCGGAGTCACCCGAGCGACGCGGGCCGACCGGTTGCCGGGGCGCGAGCCGTTCAGGGCACGGACCTGGAACCAGTACGTCGTGCCGCGGCCGAGTTTGCGGACGACGGCCTCGGTGCCGCGGACGGTCGCCTTCGGCTTCCGGGCCTTCGCGACGCTCGCCTTCGTGCGGCCGACGAACACCTGGTAGCGGGTGGCGCTCCTGGCCTTCGGCCACGAGAGCCGCACTCGCGCGTACGTCCTGCCACCAGCGGTGTAGGTCACGCCCGTCGTGAACGACACGAGGCCGACGGTGCCGGGCTTCCTGGGCGCGGCCTGGGCGGGTGTGCCGAGCAGGGCCGCGGCCAGCACGGCGATCAGGGCACCGGCGAGCAGGCGTAGACGCATGGACGCCAGCCTAAGCCTCATGCGTCACAGGCGTCGCCGGTTTCGCGGGCCGGACGCGCAGCGGAGGTCAGTTGACCGTGCCCGGGGAGCCCTCGTGGAGGTCCGCGGGGACCCGCACGACCTGACTGGGCCGTTCGACGGCATCCTCGGGGTCGCGCTCGAGTCCGAGGGTCGCGCCGATCATGTTGTGGTCGGACAGCCAGGTCCCCACGTAGGTCGTGCCCGAGAGGCTGGCCCACTGCTTCCAGGCCGGAACCTCCCAGTCGGGCGAGACGTAGATGTGGTCGACGTGGTCGGCCGACATGATCGCCGTGTCGCCGCGACGGCTGCCGGTGTTGACCTGGGCGTTCTCGGTCTCCTCGGCGATCTCGACGGTGTCGCGGAACTGTGCCGATCGCACGACCGGCCCGACGGTGTCGCCGCTGCGGTGGGTGCCCGAGTTGAAGTCGCCGGCCAGGACGACGGGGTCGCCGTCGGGGTTGACCGACGCCAACGACCCCATCAGCGAGCGCATCTCGGAGGCCCGCTCGCCGGTCTTGCCGTGGCCGCTGAGCAGGTGCACGCTCACGACGATGAACGGCCGCTCCGTCTTGAGGTCCTCGAACCGGGCCCACGTGGCCCAGCGCCCGTGACCCAGCGACCAGCGGCCGCCGCCGAGCTGCTCGAACTTGTCGGCGGAGTACAGGATGTAGCGCGAGTTGCCGCCACCGTCGGCCGGGACGAGCCCGCGCGGACCACCGCTGAACGCGGCGCGCGTCGTGGGGCCGACGCGTTCGCCGCCGGCCTCCTGCAGGGTCATGATGTCGATCTCGGCGGCGTGCACCTGCGAGGCCTGGCCGCCGACGCGGCCGCCGTAGTCCGGGCACGCCTCGGAGCAGATGTTCCACGACCCGACGGTGAACTCGGACGTGTCGGGCGGGGTGATCACCTTGGTGGCCGGGCCGAAGTCGCTGACGCCGGCCTCGCCGACGGCGCGCACCCGCACCCAGTAGGTCGTCTCGGGCTCGAGCGCGTCCGTGGCGAAGGCGGTGCCGCCACGCGCCAGCCGCTTGACCTTGCTGGGCAGCTTCTTGCGCGAGCGCGACACCGCGACGTCGTACGTCGTGGCGTAGTCGGCCGGCTTCCAGCGCACGACGGCGCCCTCGGGTGCCGTGCGCCGGACCCGCGGCTTGCGGGGGACGGAGGGCAGCAGGGTGACGGTGCCCTCGAGCGCCAGGCCGCGCGCGTCGTCGGTGACCTCCTCGACGCGGTAGTTGACCTTGCCCTGGGGGTCGGCCGCGTCCGGGGCCGGCAGGATCACGTGCGGCTCGGTCGTGACGATGGTGCGGTCGGGGCGAGCGAGGTCGTCGCCGAGGCTGACGCGGTACTGCTCGCCGTTGCCCGCCCAGGCCAGCGAGACCTGGCGAGGCTCGACGTCCACCGAGACGAGCTTCAGGTACGGGGTCTCGATGCCGGCGAAGGCCAGGACGGGGCCGTTGCCCTCGGAGTCGGTCGTCGCGGCCAGGACACCGGCGGTCACGGTCAGCGCAAGTCCCGCCCCGACCAGGGCCAAGAATCGGGGCAGACCGGACACGGGTGCATCCTAGCCGGTGGCGATCAGCAGTCTCGCCACGATCGGGTTGTGATCCGAGGGGAACGGAGTGGCGTACATGCGGCCCTCGTCCGTGTCGAGGAAGTTCGCCGGCATGAGCCACGACTCGACCGTCACACCACGGCGCGGCACGTAGATCGCGTCCACGTGGTCACCGCTCGCGCGGGGCGTCTTGATGCCGGCGTTGGCGCTGTTGAGCTCGGCGTTGACCAGGTTGGGGGTCTGCTCGACCGAGTTCACCACGTCGATCGCGGCGAAGCGGCGCTTCGGGGCGTCGAAGCCGCCCGGATAGGCGGACTGGTTCGCGTTGGAGTCGTTCGAGTTCCAGTCGCCCGCCCAGACCACCGGCAGGTTGTGCGCGTTCATGGCCTGGATGCGCCGGATCAGGCGCAGCGTCTGCTTGTTCCGCATCGCGTCGAGCTTCGCGCCCTTGTAGGGCTCGAGGTGCGCGTTCGCGACGTAGAAGGCCGTCCCGGTGGAGCGGTCCCGGAACAGGTTCCACGTGGCGAAGCGCTTGTTGCGGTCGTCCAGCGTCATCCAGCCACCGTCGAGGACGGTGAAGCGCGACGGCTTGTAGTAGATGGAACGGGCCGCCTTGTAGGACGAACGGGAGAACCCGGGCAGGACGGTGTGGAACGCCGTCGAGGTGGCGGCCTCCTGCGCGGCGATGATGTCGGGCTGGGCCGAGCGGATCAGGGCGCCGGCCAAGGGCTTGCGGACGGCCCACTTGGGGACGTTGGTAAGGAACCACGTACCGCTCTCGGACGTGCGGCACTTGTTCTCGCCGCACAGGTTGTAGGTCGCGATCGACGCCCTGGCCGGGGCGGTCACCAGCTTGATCCGCGAGACCGGGCCCCACGGGCCCTTGGCGGCGCCGTTGACGCCGCGCACGCGCGCGAAGTAGGCCATGCCGCCGTTCAGGCCCGTGACCTTCGCGCTGGGAGCGCGACGGTTCTCGGTGCGGACGCCGCCACGGAACGAGCGGCTGGGCGACACCTGCAGCTGGTAGCTGGACGCGTTGGTCGCCTTGCGCCACGTGTAGAGCAGGCTGGCGGACGGGCGGATCGCCGCGACGTTGGCCGGGCCCTTGCCGACGCGGAGGTTGGCCTTGCGCCACTTCGTCACGGCCGTGCGCTTCCCTCGATGGGACCGCACCTGGTAGTAGAAGTCGGTGCCCGAGTTGGGCCGCAGCTTGCGGAATGTGACGGAGGTCTTGCGGGTGCGGGTGTACCGGACGCACTTCTTCTTGCGCGGCGCGGTCTTGACGCAGACGGACACCTTCGTCGCGCGCTTGGGCCGCTTCCACCGGATCGTCAGCGTCGAGGTGGTGGTCTTCGCCCGCACCTTCGTGGCCTTCGCCGGCTTCTTGGGCGCCGCTTCGGCGTCGGGTGTCATGGAGGGGGCCAGCATCAGGGACCCGGTGAGGGCGATGGCCAGGAGGCAACGACGGAGCATGGAGCGGGCGAGGGAAGGGAACTGCGCCACCCGAGAGCACATTTCGGCAGCCCTCAGGCTAACCGCACGGACCCCGGTTCCGGAAAACGTGCGATCGTCGCGCGTCGGCTCATCTGTCCCGTGCATCACAGTTGCTTGCAATCGCTAACTTTTGCAAGCACCATGGAGTCATGGGGAAGCTGAACGTGCAGGAGGCCGTCGGGTCCGCGGTCGGTTCGGCCGTCGGGTCGCTCGGCGAGTACCTCCGCGACCAGCGCACCCAGGCGCAGATGTCCTTGCGACAGCTGGCCGAGTTGGCGGACGTCTCGAATCCGTACCTCAGCCAGATCGAGCGAGGACTGCGCAAGCCGTCCGCCGAGGTGCTGCAGCAGATCGCGAAGGCACTGAGGATCTCGGCCGAGTCGTTGTACGTCCGCGCGGGATTCCTGGATGCCGAGCAGGCCGGGCCGAGCTCGGTCGAGGACGCGATCGACCGTGACCCGCGATTGACCGCCCGCCAGAAGACCGCCTTGCGAGACATCTATCGCTCGTTCGTCGGAACCGCAGACCTCGAGGAGAACACATGAGCATCACCGACACCATCAACGCCCAGATCAAGTCCGTCCTGGACGACATCCGTGCCCTGCCGACCTCGGTCAAGGGCTTCGACGTCGCCGGCCTGCAGAAGAAGGCCGAGGCGCTCGCGCAGACCGCACTCGGCTCCGCGACGGCCGCCTACTCCGACCTCGTGAAGAAGAGCGACGACCTGGTCAACCTCGCGAAGGGCCTGACCGTGGACGACGTGAAGTCCGCCGCCGAGGACCTCGCCGCGCGCGCCGAGACCATCGTGACCGAGCTGCGCGGCAAGGCCGCGGACGTCAAGGTCGACGACCTCAAGGACGCCGTCGACGACTTCCGCGAGAAGGCCGACGACCTGGTCGACGACCTGAAGGACAAGGCCGAGGAGATCCTCGAGGAGCTCACGGCCAAGGCGGAGGACCTGACCGGCAAGGCCGCCGAGGTCGTCGAGGACGCCACCGGTGGCGCGACCGCAGCCGCCGCGTCGTTCGCCGGCTCCGCCCGCATCCGCCGTGCGACCGCTCCGGCGAAGAAGAGCCCGGCGTCGACCTCGAGCACCACGAAGAAGGCTCCGGCCGCGAAGAAGGCCTCGGGTGCGGCGAAGCCCAGCACCACGAAGCCGACCGCGAAGAAGGCGCCCGCCGCGAAGAAGGCCTCCGCCACCAAGGCCACCGCGGCCAAGAAGGCCCCGGCCGCCAAGCCGAACACGTCCGCCGCGAAGAAGGCGCCGGCCACCAAGTCCGCGTCCACCGCGACGAAGAAGACGACGACGTCGGCCGCCAAGAAGCCGGCCGCCAAGAAGGCTCCCGCGAAGAAGGCGGCGACCACGAAGTCCGGCTCGGCGTCGGCTTCCTGAGCCACGCGAGCACGAAATTCACGGTGGGCACCCTCTCGGGAGGGTGCCCACCGTAGTCTTCGTCTCATGTTTTTCGTGACCGACGTGATCTGGTGGATCCTCATCTGCACCAAGGTCTTCGCGTTGGTCGATTGTGTGCGGCGCAAGCCCTACGACTTCGAGATGGCGGGCACGCTGCCCAAGCGCGTGTGGCTCATCATCCTGCCGCTGGCGGTCTTCGTGGACATCGTCTGGCGCAACCCCTTGGGGATCCTCCCGCTGCTGGGCACCCTCGGGGCGCTCGTCTACCTGGCCCAGACGCGCGGCTCCGGGTACTGAACCGGCTCAGCCGCGGCGACGCGCCCGGCGGAACCCGTCGAAGATCTCCCAGGCGCTGACCAGCACCACGGCGGCCGCGATGCCGGTCATCGCGTTGGTCACGACCTCCGGGTCCCACGACAGGTGGGCGACCAGGTCGGGGTTGAGCAGTGCGTCGTCGAGCAGCAGCGCGACCGTCGGGACGGCGAACAGCAGGCCGAGGCCGACGTTCGCCCACGCCGTGGCCATCGTCCAGCCCGTCCGGTACAGCCAGAGGGCGTGCCCGAGCTCCAGGGCCAGGACCACCAGCACCAGCGGCAGGTACCAGGACCAGAGCGCCGGATCGGCCATCGGGATCGCCTCGCCACCCTCGGCGAACGGCGAGCCGACGTGCTGCCAGATGATCAGGGCGGCGAAGACCGGCAGGAAGATGAGGCTCGCGATGAGGTCGGAGAGACTCGTGGTGGACTGCGGCTCGGGCAACCGGTCGAGCGACCACGTCTCGGGCCCGGCCGGGGTGTTGGTCCAGTCGAGCACGGCGAACACGAGTGTCGTCCAGAAGATGACGTGGACGGTCACGTCGAACGCGGTGCCGAAGCCGGCTCCGACGATCGATCCGATCGAGTCGCCGTCGAACGCGCCCACGATCACCACGACCGCGGCGACGATCGGCACGACGATCGCGACGAGCAGGATCGTGAGCCGCAGCCATGGGAAGAACAGTCGCGGCCCGATCAGGGCGGGCTGTCGTCCCGTGTAGTCGACGGCCACCCGCAACGGGTCTCCCAGCTCCTCGAGCGTCGCCCGCTCGGCCTCGTCCGTGGCGCCGCGCGCCGCGACGGTGTCGGCGATCCGCTCCCGCAGCTCGGCGTCGACCTCGGTGCGCAGGCGAGTGGGCAGCCAGCGGGTGGCCGCGTGCACGTAACGGTCCGTCAAGGTGGTGGTCATCGCGTTCCTCCGTCGGTCAGCCGCCCCAGGGCGGTGTCGATCTGGTGCCAGTCGGTCAGCAGCGCCTCGGCGAGCCGGTCACCCTCGGCGCTGGTGCGGTAGAACTTCCGGGGCCGCGCCTCGTCGGTGTTCCACTCGCTGGTGAGCAGTCCCTGCTTCTCGAGGCGCCGCAACAGCGGGTAGAGCGTGTTGCCGTCGACCGAGATGCCGATCCCCTCGAGGGACTCGAGCAGCCCGTACCCGTAGCCGGGCTCGCGCAGTGTCAGCAGCGAGGCCAGCACGACGGTGCCGCGACGCAGCTCCTGCAGGTGCTGCTGGGTGAGGTCGTCCATGTGTCACACCATAGTGTGTGACGCACACTATGCGCAAGACGCACAGCACAGCAGAACGGCCCCCGGCAGGAGCCGGGGGCCGTTCTGGATGTCTCAGTCGCGGGTCACTTGCGCTTGCGCGCGGTGCGCGAGCGCTCGCCGGCGTCCAGCACCACCTTGCGGATGCGCACGTTGTTCGGCGTGACCTCGACGCACTCGTCCTCGCGGCAGAACTCGAGGCACTGCTCGAGCGACAGCTTCTTCGGCGGGATGACCTTCTCGAAGTTGTCCGACGTCGCCGAGCGGATGTTGGTCTGCTTCTTCTCCTTGGTGATGTTGACGTCCATGTCGTCATCACGGGAGTTCTCGCCGACGATCATGCCCTCGTAGACCTCGGTGGCGGGCTCGACGAACAGTGTGCCGCGCTCCTGCAGGTTGGTCATCGCGAACGACGTGACGGCGCCGGCGCGGTCGGCCACGAGCGAGCCCGAGGGACGCGTCGAGATCTCGCCGAACCAGGGCTCGTAGCCCTCGGAGATGTGGTGCGCGATGCCGGTGCCGCGGGTGTCGGTGAGGAACTCGGTGCGGAAGCCGATCAGGCCACGAGCGGGGACCAGGAACTCCATGCGGACCCAGCCGGTGCCGTGGTTGACCATCTGCTCCATGCGGCCCTTGCGGACGGCGAGCAGCTGGGTGATCGTGCCGAGGTACTCCTCGGGCGCGTCGATCGTGAGGCGCTCGACGGGCTCGTGCAGCTTGCCGTCGATCTCGCGCGTGACGACCTGGGGCTTGCCGACGGTCAGCTCGTAGCCCTCGCGGCGCATCTGCTCGACGAGGATGGCCAGCGCCAGCTCGCCACGGCCCTGGACCTCCCACGCGTCGGGACGCTCGGTGGGCAGGACGCGGATCGAGACGTTGCCGATGAGCTCGGCGTCGAGGCGGTCCTTGACGAGGCGGGCGGTGACCTTGGTGCCCTTCTCGCGACCGGCCAGCGGCGACGTGTTGGTGCCGATCGTCATCGAGATCGCGGGCTCGTCGACGTGGATGAGCGGCAGCGCGACCGGGTTCTCGGGGTCGGCGAGGGTCTCGCCGATGTTGATCTCGCTGATGCCGGCGATGGCGACGATGTCGCCGGGACCGGCCGACTCGCCGGGCAAGCGGTCGAGGGCCTCGGTGATCAGCAGCTCGGTGATCTTGACGCGCTCGACGGAGCCGTCACGCTTCATCCATGCGACCTGCTGGCCCTTGTTGAGCTGGCCCTCCTCGACGCGCACGAGCGCGAGGCGACCCAGGAACGGGGAGGAGTCGAGGTTCGTGACGTGCGCCTGCAGCGGCGCGCCCTCGGTGTACTCGGGGGCCGGGACGTGCTCCATGATCGTCTGGAACAGCGGGATCAGGTTGTCGCCCGCGGGGAGCGTGCCGTCCTCGGGCTTCTCCAGCGAGGCGATGCCGGCCTTGCCGGAGGCGTAGACGACGGGGAAGTCGAGCGCGTCGTCGGCGGCGTCCTCGGGGAGCAGGTCCATGAAGAGGTCGTACGTCTCGTCGACGACCTCGGCGATGCGGGCGTCGGGGCGGTCGACCTTGTTGACCACGAGGATGACGGGCATCTTGGCCATCAGGGCCTTGCGGAGCACGAAGCGCGTCTGCGGCAGCGGGCCCTCGGAGGCATCGACCAGCAGGACGACGGCGTCGACCATCGACAGGCCTCGCTCGACCTCGCCACCGAAGTCGGCGTGGCCGGGGGTGTCGATGATGTTGATCGTGACGACCTTGCCGGGGATCTCCTCGGTGCCGGGTCCGTAGTACTTGACCGCGGTGTTCTTCGCGAGGATCGTGATGCCCTTCTCGCGCTCGAGATCACCTGAGTCCATGACCCGTTCGGTCACTTCCTGGTGGTCTGAGTAGGCGCCCTGCTGCTGGAGCATCGCGTCGACGAGAGTGGTCTTGCCGTGGTCGACGTGGGCGACGATGGCGACATTGCGCAGATCAGAGCGTGTAGGCACTCGCGCAATCCTACGGCAGGTTCGAAACTTCCCCGTCCACTCAGGCCGTAACGAAGGTCACGTCACCGCAATAGTTGCATGGGGGTTAGTATTCTCGGGCCATGACCGACTCCCCCCACGCCTGCGCGTTCGCCGCCGTCCGAGACTTCCTCGGACAGGTCTTCACGACGGCCGAGGGTGAGTCGCTCGAGACGGTCGCCGGCCTGAAACTGTCCTTCACGCAGGCCAGACTCGTCTTCACGCTCGCTCACCACGATGATCCGGTCGCGATCGGCGACCTGGCTGATTCGGTGGGGTTGTCGGCGGCTTCCGCCGGCCGCAACGTCGAGCAGCTGGTGCGCAAGAAGCTCCTCGTGCGCACCGAGAACCCCGAGGACCGGCGGGTCAAGCTCGTCGCCGTGACCGACCGAGGTCGCAGCCTGGCGCAGAGCCACCTCAAGTCCAAGGAGGACGCCGTGCGCACGCTGCTCGACGACCTCGACCCCGCACAGTGCCTCGCGCTCGTCGAGGCCCTCAAGCCACTCTCGAAGGAAGAACCGCATGTCTGACACAGGGCCGGCCAAGGTGCCGGAGTACCCCGACAAGATCGATGCGGCGGTCCTCAAGATCGCCGGCGTCGTCGTGCTCGGGTCGATCATGTCGATCCTCGACATCACCGTCGTCAACGTCGCCCTGCCGACGTTCCAGGCCGAGCTCGGCGTCGAGAACTACTCGACCGTCGCGTGGACCGTCACCGCCTACACGCTGGCGCTCGCCGCGGTCATCCCGCTGACCGGATGGGCCGCCGACCGCTTCGGCACCAAGCGCCTCTACATGCTGGCGCTCGCCCTGTTCACCGCAGGCTCGGTGCTGTGCGCCGCGGCCTGGAACATCGAGACGCTGATCGGCTTCCGGGTCCTGCAGGGCCTGGGCGGCGGCATGCTCATGCCGCTGGGCATGACGATCATGACGAAGGCGGCCGGTCCCGAGCGGATGGGCCGACTGATGGCCATCCTCGGCGTCCCGATGCTGCTCGGCCCGATCCTGGGCCCGATCCTGGGCGGCTTCCTGATCGACAACGCCTCGTGGCACTGGATCTTCCTGATCAACCTCCCGCTGGGCATCGGTGCCCTCGTCTACGCGTTGCGCGTGCTGCCGTCCGACAGCCCGCAGCCCAGTGAGTCCTTCGACTTCCTGGGCATGGCGATGATGAGCCCCGGCCTGGCGCTGTTCCTCTACGGCGTCTCGTCGATCCCCGATGCCGGCGGCATGGGCGAGCCCAAGGTGTGGGCCACGATGCTCGTCGGCGCCCTGCTGGTGATCGCCTTCGTGATCTACAGCTTCAAGCCCAAGCACCCGCTGCTCGACCTGCGGTTGTTCAAGAACTACAACCTGTCGATCGCGACGCTCACGATGTTCCTGTTCGCGGGCGCGTTCTTCGGCGGACTGCTGCTCGTGCCGACGTACTTCCAGCAGGTCGAGGGCGCGACGCCGCTCAAGGCCGGCCTGTACATCGCGATCCAGGGCCTGGGCGCCATGCTGACCATGCCGATCGCCGGCATCCTGGCCGACCGGTACCCCGTGGGCCGCATCGTGCCGGTGGGCCTGCTGCTGATCTGTGGCGGCATGTTCGCGCTCGCCACGATCGACGCCGACACCCCGTACTGGACGTTCTTCGCGCCCGTCCTGTTCGTCATGGGTCTGGGCATGGGCCTGACGATGATGCCGCTGATGACCTCGGCGCTGCGCACCCTGCAGTCGCACGAGGTGGCCCGCGGGTCGACGCTGCTCAACATCACGCAGCAGGTCGCCAGCAGCGCAGGTGTCGCGATCATCTCGGTCGTGCTGACGAACCAGATGAAGGACAGCCAGGCCGTCCAGGCCGCCCGAGCCCTGGCCGAGGCCGAGGCGACGGGCACGCAGCCCGACCCGGCGGTCCTGGACTTCGTCCAGTCGCTGGGCGCGCAGTTCGAGTCGGTCGCGATGGCGGACCTGGCCGCGGCCTTCGCCGCCAGCTTCTTCGTGGCGGCGTGCCTGTGCGTGGTCGCGCTGGTCTCCAGCCTCTTCCTGCCGAAGAAGCAGGAGGCCTCGCACCTGCTCGACGACCAGGGACAGCCGCCCGTGCTGATCCACTGATCGACCCGACCCGAACGGCCCACCCGACTCCGGGGTGGGCCGTTCGTCGTCCCTGGGGCGACCGAGCGGCAGGGATACAGTTCGGCCATGCCTCCCGCCGCCGCGCTGCTGTCCTTCGCGCTCGCCTCGCTCGTGCTGATCCTCGTGCCGGGGCCGAGCGTGCTGTTCGTCGTGGGCCGCTCGCTCGCGCACGGTCGGCGCGACGGCATCCTCAGCGTCGCGGGCAATGCGCTCGGCGGGCTGCCGATCGTGCTGGCGGTCGCCCTGGGACTCGGTGCGGTCGTGGCCGGGTCGGCAGTGGCGTTCACGGTCGTGAAGGTGCTGGGCGCGGCCTACCTGGTGTACCTGGGGGTCCGCGCCATCCGGGCGAGCGGTGAAGGCACCGCGGTCGACCCGGGAGAGCTGCCGCCACGGACGTCGCCCTGGCGGACGCTGGCGGAGGGCTTCGTCGTCGGCATCACGAACCCCAAGACGATCGTGTTCTTCGTGGCCGTGCTGCCGCAGTTCGCCGACGTCGCGGCGGGCGCGGTCGCAGCGCAGATGGCGGTGCTCGGCACCACGTTCCTGCTCATCGCGCTGGTGTGCGACTCGGGCTGGGCGCTGCTGGCCGGCGCCGCGCGTGGCTGGTTCGGCCGCTCCGGCCGTCTCGTGACGGTGCGCCGGGCCGGCGGAGGGATGCTCGTCGCCCTCGGCGGCACCCTGCTGTTGACCGGCAACCGGACCTGAGTCAGCGGCGGCCGCTCTGCAGGGCGGCCCAGACGCGGCGATCGGCCGTCGGCCACGTCGGCAGGCCAACGCTCGAGCGGTAGGAGCGCACCGCCTTGACGGTGTGGGCGTCGAAGACCCCCGTGACGCGGACGGACTGGCCCGCGGCGCGCAGCGAGCGCTGCAGGCGTTGGACCGGCTCGCCCGTCTTGCCGGCCTTGAGCGCGATCGGGCGCGCTCCCCGCGACAGCAGCGAGGTCCAGACGGCACGCGTCACGGCCGGCGTCCGCGACCAGCCCTGGGACGCCCGGTACGAACGGACCGCCCTGGTCGTCCGCGCGTTCCAGCGCCCGGTCACCGTCGCCTTGTGCCCGGCCTTGCGCAGCAGGCACTGCACGAGCCGCACGTCCTTGCCCCGGGACCCGGGCTTGAGGCCTCGGTAGCGGTCGCGGGTGGGGGTCATGCCGCAGACCTTCTTCTCCTTGGCGGCACGGGACCCGCCGCTCACGTCGACGACGTTCTTGTCGATCAGGACCTTCTGTCCGCCGTGCTGGACGGTGACGTTGTTGTGGTACTGGTGGATCCGGTCCTTGCGCCAGAAGGTGTTCGCCAGGTACGGACGACCGTCGGTGTTCGCCTTGCGGTTCGTCCAGGCGAACCACATCTGGTCGGGGAAGTCGAAGCCCCGCTTGCCCTGCTGGCGGGCAGCGTCGACGGACTGGATCGCCGCCGAGCCGCTCGAGTAGAGCCCGACCTTGTACTTGCGCTGGTGGACCCGCTGCACGAAGGCGTCGATGAACGACAGCACGATCGCGTCGCATCGGCGGTCGGCGCGGTCGTACCACTCGATGTCGAGGTAGAGGGCGTTCCCGCGGCCGAAGCCGAAGGCCGCAGCGCGCCGGACCGCCTCGTCGGCGTCGGCCCGGGCCTGGCGGCGGGCGGTGGCGGGGACGGTCGACATGCGCTGCTTGCCGGACGTGCTCTCGAAGCACGGCGCCTGGAAACCGACGTGGATCGGCATGAAACGCCATCCCCGGTCGGCCTGGCGCTTGACCCACGCGGGGCTCAGGTACGGCTGCTTCGAGTCGTCGCAGTACCGCGAGTTGCCCGAGGTGTAGATGCCGACGACGGCATAGGGCGAGGCCACGTTCCACGCGTCCATCACCTCGTTCGAGGGGGCGACACACGTGTCGAACGCGTACCCCGTGAAGCGCTTCGGGGAGCTGGGCTTCGCGGCCTGGGCGGGTGAGCCCATGAGCGAGGCGACCAGCAGGACGGTCAGCACCACGGCAAGTCGACGCATCTGGTCAGCGTAGGGCGCGACGTGGCGTGCGTCACGCGAAGGTTGAGTACGCGTGCTCATGACCCGGCCGCTCGATCAGGACAGGCTGAACACATGAAACGAATCCTCGCCGTCACGGCGGCCCTGCTCGCCCTCCCCCTGCTGAACGCCTGCTCCCTGCTCAGTCATGCCGACGACGCTGAGGAGCTGCGCAGCGCACTGACCGGTTTGTCCGGCGTGGACCGAGTCGAGCTCGACTACTCCGAGCCGGCGACCCTGGACTCCGGCAAGCTCGAGTTGCGCGTCGCCATGTCGGCCGATGCGAACCCGGCCGACGCCGTCATGGTGGCGGCGCGCGCGTACGAGGGTTTCGCCGGACCTCACCGCGGGGAGGAGAGTGACGTGTTCGTCACGATGGGCGATGACACGATCCACGTTCGCAGCCTGGGTCCCGATGCCAAGGTGACCGCCGTCAAGCAGGCCGCGGAGCGGGCGGTCGCGGTCCTCTCCGACGGCGCGGTGCGTGCCGACATCAACACCCAGGATGTCGAGGACGCGCCACACGTCTTCACCGAGTACACCGTGATCATCGCCGAGGGGGACGGCGACAGCATCCAACAGACGGCCCTCGACTTGGAGCAGAAGTACGCCGACATTCCCGACGCCGCCTGGCGGGTGCAGACTCAGGAGGACGAGGCCGGCTGGGTGCTCGGCTCGACGTCCGGGTTCCCCAGCTCCTCACAGCGTGCGCTGTACGGCGAGCTGAACCAGGACCTTCCGCGTGGCGCCTCGGTGCAGTTGGTCGACGACCTCGTGACGGTGCACCTCCCGGACGGCGCCGGTCCCGATGCGATCTCTGCGATGGCCGGCCGGCACCTCGCGGCGCTGGGAGGGGCCGAGAAGAGCTTCTACGAGATCACCTCCGGGGACAGTCTCGTCATGACGGTGAGCCAGGGCGAGTGCGCGTTCACGACCGACCAGGCCGGGAGTCGTCTCGAGAAGGAGCACGGTGCCGACTGCTCGAAGGTCTCGCGCACGAGCGAGTAACGGACTGGGGCGGCGAGGTCGGGGCTCGCCACCCCATCGGTCCCGGTCATCCGCCGCCGATGCCGCGTTCGATCGCGTAGCGTGTGAGCTCGACGCGGTTGTGCAACTGGAGCTTTCCCAGGATGTTCTGGACGTGGTTCTGCACGGTGCGGTGCGAGAGCACCAGTCGATCGGCGATCTGGCGGTAGGCCATGCCGGTGGCGACCATCTTCAGGATCTCGGTCTCGCGCGTCGTGAGACGTTCCTCGGGCGGCGAATCCCGGCGTCCCGTGGACGGTCGCTGGAACTCACCCAGCACCATCGCGGCCAGTCCCGGTGTGAACACGGGCACGCCCTCGACCACCCGGTGCACGGCCTCGAGCAGGTCCTCGCGGGAAGCGGACTTCACGAGGTACCCGGTCGCTCCGGCCTTGACTGCCGCGAGCACGTCGGTCGACTCGCCCGAAGCGGACAGGACCAGGATCCGGATCGAGGGATCTCGGCGCGTCACCTGGGCGGTGACCTCGATCCCGTTCGGCGACGGGATGTGCAGATCGAGGAGCAGGACGTCCGGACGCGCCACGTCGAGCGCGGCCAACGTCTCGCGGCCGTCGCTCGCGACCGCGACCACGGTCAGGCCTGCCTCGGTGAGGTCGCGCTCCACGGCATCGCGCCACATCGGGTGATCGTCCACCACCATCACCCGGATGGGCCGGGAGTCGCCGGTCTCAGCCATGACGACCTCCGAGGGCGGCGTCGCGGGGGATCGTGAAGGTCCACTCGGTGCCGAAGTCGCCGGTCACCAGTTCGGCGATTCCGCCGAGGTCCCGGATTCGTCCGCGAATCGACTCCATGACGCCGAGCCTGCCTTCGGCGGCGGCGACCTCGAGCCTTCCCGACGCGATGCCGGGACCATCGTCGCGCACCGACACCTCGACCCGCTCATCGTGGTCCTGCACCAACACCCAGGCCGGCGCGTCCGGGCCGACGTGCACCCGGACGTTGTCGAGGCAAGCCCGGACCGCGGCGACGAGTTCGCGAGCGGCGGGCGCCGGCAGCTCCACGCGGTGACTCGGCGCGGCCACGGTCACGCCCGAGAGCTCTTCGAGCGGGCCGAGAGCGGTCGTGAGATCGACCTTCTCGGTGTCCAGCGACACCGAGTCCTGGGCGCGGATCAGTCGCCGCAGGCGCTGCTCCTGCTCGCCGGCGAGTGTGCCGAGCTCCGCCAGCTCGCCGCCGAGCTCGCGACCGCGGCGTTGGACCAGTGCGAGCACCTGCAGGACTCCATCGTGGACGGCCCGGGCCAGTCGTGCGCGTTCGGCGGCGATCAACGCGGTGCGTTGAGCGGCCTCGCGCTCGGCCGACAGCGTGCGCAGCGATGCGCAGAGGTATCCGATGACCGTCCCGCTCAGGACCAGCAGGAACGCATTGCCGTAGTCGGACTGGCGCAGCTCGATGCGCGGGGTGATGTCGGCCACGGCGAGCAGCGCGCCCGCCGCGAAGCCGCCCGCCGGGCCGAAGCGGATCGACCAGGCCAGCAGGGCCCCCGCGACCCAGAAGCCGGGCATGGTGGCTCGGAAGTCCTCGCCCTTCAGCAACGGGGTGACGAGCATGAGGGACACCGCGATCGCCAGATCCAGGACGAACAGTGGCGCCACGCGGAGCCGGGGCCGGGCGTAGGCGACGTTGGCGACGCAGGTCCACGCGACCATCAGCGCCACACAGACGATCGCGGCTGTGAGATGGTCGAAGTTCCCACGCCGATAGATGTTCAGGCCCAAAGCATTGAGCAGGAGCACCACGCGTGCGACCGCCAGCGCGGCGAAGAGCTGGTCCTCGATGGCTCGAGTCGTTGGCAGCGGGGAGGTCACCGCGGCAGGCTCTCCTTCCGGCGACGCGTGTCGCCGCAATCCGACCGGCTCGACACCGGTGCCTCAACGAGGAGAACCCCGGCGCGGAGCCGGGGTTCTCAGGACGTGGCCAGGGCCGGGGTCGAACCGGCGACCTTCCGCTTTTCAGGCGGACGCTCGTACCAACTGAGCTACCTGGCCGTGCTCGCGATGAGCGACGTTCAGACTATCGCACGTCTTGTGGCGCCTCGAAATCGGCTGGCCACCGCGCCGTATCAAGCAGGCCGTTCCGGGCTCTTCGAGGCTGGACCGTGCTCGGGACCGATGGCACCGGCTCCTCCGACCAGCCACGCTTCCGAGAGAAGGACCATGACCCTCCCGCCCCTGTTGCTCCCCGGTCAGGCCGCGGCGCCGGCCGGCCCCGCCGACATGACGATGATGTACGTCCTGCACCACGCCTTCCGGCGCGACGTCCGCGACTTCGCGCGCACGGCCGAGGCCACCTCGACGTCCGAGCGAGAGCGCTGGACGCTGCTCGCCCAGCGCTGGGACCTGTTCACGCATGAGCTGCACCAGCACCACGCGAAGGAGGACGACGTCCTGTGGCCGCTGTTGCTGGAGCGGGTCCGTGCCGCCTCCGACGTGGAGGCCGAGCGCGTCCTGCACGAGATGGAGGCCGAGCACGCCACCCTCGATCCGCTCCTGGCCTCGGTGACGTCGGCCCTGCAGGAGCTCGCGAGCGGGGGATCCGAGGACGTGCTGGGTCACCTTCGTGACACGCTCGCGGAGCTCGGCCGCGTGCTGGGGCACCACCTCGGCCACGAGGAGAGCGCCGCGATCGAGATCCTGCAGCGGCACCTCGGCGGCGACGAGTGGGCGGAACTGGAGCGCACGCGCTTCCGGCCCAGGCAGAGCCTGAGCCAGGCGCGCTCCTTCGTGCCATGGGCACTCAAGGGGCTGCCGGCCGGCGCCGAGCACCGGGTGCTGAACCTGGGTGGACCCCCGCTGCGGATCGTCAACGCGATCTCGCGGCGCGCCTTCCGTGCCCAGGAGCAGGAGTGCTTCGGCTTCGCCGACGAGTGAGGGTTCGCGACACGGGTCATGGAAAGACGAAACCCCGCCCTGGATCAGGGCGGGGTTTCAGCACTGGCGACCCCGACGGGACTCGAACCCGCGACCTCCGCCGTGACAGGGCGGCGCGCTA
>NZ_DAMDLR010000002.1:35109-94481 GCF_032084975.1 Aeromicrobium sp. | reverse complement strand
ACTCGAACCCGCGACCTCCGCCGTGACAGGGCGGCGCGCTAACCAACTGCGCCACGGGGCCTCATGCTGTGCGGATCAACCGCGACCGCAAGACTACCTGACACCTCCGGGAGTCTCCAAAACGGGGTGGGTCACGTCGTCACTATCCACGGATTTCCAGGGATCTGAGCGGGGTCCAGGCGGGCCAGCAACTGCTCGGGCGATCGGGCGTCGACGCCCAACGAGGCGCCGATCAGCTCCCAGGCGACGTCGGGGGAGAGGTCGCGCAACGTGACGGCACCGTCACGCTTGGCGAGCCGGCGACCTTCCGCGTTGAGCGCCAGTGGCACGTGCGCGTAGACCGGCTCCGGCAGCCCGAGCGCGTGCGCGAGGTACGCCTGGGCGGGCGCCGCGTCGATCAGGTCGAGACCACGCACGACCTGGTCGACGCCCTGCTCGCCGTCGTCGACCACGACCGCGAGGTTGTAGGCGTGCGCGCCGTCCCCGCGCCGCAGCACGAGGTCGTCGACGTCCCCGCGGACCTCGCCCTCGAGCACGTCGTGGATCGTCCAGGTCGGCGCGTCGGCCCGTAGCCGGATTGCCGGCGCCCGGTCGGCCCGTCGCGCGTCGCGCTCGGCCTCGGTCAGGCGACGACACGTGCCGGGGTACGCGCCGGGGGAGACATGCGGTGCGCGCACGGCCTCGGCGATCTCGCGCCGGGTGCAGAAGCACTCGAAGGTCAGGCCCGCTTCGGCCAGGCGCACGAGAGCGTCGGCGTAGAGGTCGTCGCGCTCGGACTGGCGGACGACCGGCGGGTCCCAGGTCAGCCCCATCGCCGCAAGGTCCTCGAGCTGGCTGCGCTCGAACTCCGGCCGTGAGCGCTGGCGGTCGAGGTCCTCGACGCGCACCAGGAAGGCACGGTCCGTCGCGCGGGCGAAGAGCCACGCGAGGATCGCGGTGCGCAGGTTCCCCAGGTGCAGGTCGCCCGAGGGGGACGGGGCGAAGCGGCCGGCGGACATGCGTCCGACCCTAGTGAACGGACCGTCAGGCCACGCCGTGGCTGCGGGCCAGCTCGGCCGCCGCCTGCGCCCCCTGCGTGAACGGCGGACCGTGACCCGTCAGCACCAGGTTCGCCTCGGTGGCGGCGATGAGGTCGAGCGACTGCATGGCCCGGGGCGCGTCCTTGGTGCCGGCTTGGGCCACGATCCGAGGACCGGTGCGACCCGTGTACGGGTCGAGCGTGACCAGGGCGTCGCCCGTGAACAGCACCCCGAGATCCGGCAGGTGCAGGACGCAGTGCCCGTCGGTGTGGCCCGGTGTCGCGATGGCCTGGAGTCCCGCGGGCAGCGGCCCGCTGGTGAGGTCAGCAATCTCCTCGACGCCCGGTACGCGCAGGGCCCCCGACCGGACCATCCGTCCCAGCACGGGCAGCGACTTCGGGTGCCGCAGCGGGTAGAGCAGGCGCGGCCGGCCGGGCCGGTACCGGTAGGGGTGCGCGGCGATCCGGTGATCGCCGGGGTGGACCCAGACCGTCACGCCGGCCTCCCGCTGGGCGCGGGCCGCGAAGCCGATGTGGTCGAAGTGGGCGTGCGTGACGACGATGTCGGTCACGTCGGCCCACGACCGCCCGATCCGTCGCAACGCCTCGTGCGTGTACCGCCACGTACGGGGAAGCCCCGCGTCGACGAACACGAGCGCGCCCGCGTGCTCGAGCAGGTAGCAGTTCGTGCCCGCGTCCTGGATGCTCAGGATGCCGGTGCTGATCTGGCTGATGCCCATGGTGATGCCTCCCGTCGCTGCTGCGGAGGTACCCCGACGGGGCAGGACTCATGCGGCCGCGCCCGTCGGTCAGGCGCTACGGTCGAGGGACACGCGAGGAAGCCGACCGCGAACCCTGTCCACCAGCCACTCGAGGAGCACCATGCCCGAGACCACCTTCCAGGCCTACCAGGCCACCGCGCCGAAGCGGCCTGCCGAGCTCGTCACCCTGGCGCGGGACGACCTGGGTGAGGGAGACCTGCTCGTCCGGGTCACCCACTCGTCGCTGAATTACAAGGACGGCCTGGCACTGCTCGGCAAGCCGGGCGTCGTGCGATCGTTCCCGCTGACGTGCGGCATCGACCTGGCCGGCGAGGTCGTCGAGGCCGGCGGCGGGTTCGCCGAGGGCGAGCAGGTGGTGCTGACCGGCGCCGAGCTGTCGGAGACGAAGCCGGGTGGCTACTCGCAGTACCAGCGCATCGCCGCGGAGTCGGTCGTGGCCGCACCCGAGCGGCTGGGGACGTGGGGCGCGATGGCGGTCGGCACGGGAGGGCTCACCGCGATGCTGTGCGTCCTGCGCCTCGAGGCGGCCGGCGTCACCCCGGACGACGGTCCGGTCCTGGTCACGGGCGCGACCGGCGGGGTCGGCAGCTTCGCGGTCTCGATCCTGTCGCGCCTGGGGTACGAGGTGCATGCCTCGACCGGCTCGGAGAGCGAGCACGCGTACCTCACCGGGCTCGGAGCCAGCGAGATCATCGCGCGCGACGAGCTGTCAGGCGATCCGCGGCCCCTCGCCAAGGAGCGGTGGGCCGCGGCCGTCGACAGCGTCGGCAGCACGACCCTCGCGAACGTCCTGTCGCAGATTCGCTACGGCGGTGCTGTCGCCGCCTGCGGGCTCGCCGGGGGCCACGACCTGCCGGCGACCGTCATGCCGTTCATCCTGCGGAACGTCGCGCTGCTCGGCGTCGACAGCGTGCACGCCGCACCAGACGTGCGGGCCACGGCCTGGTCGCGACTCGACGAGCTGTTCAGCGAGTCCGACCTGCGCTCGATGACCGTGGACGCGTCCTTCGGCGACCTGCCCGAGCTGGCCGCACAGATCCTCGACGGGGCGATCCGTGGCCGCGTCGTGATCGACGTGGCGGGCGGCTGAGGCCCGCCGACCGCGCTCAGGCCCCCGGCGCGGGACGCGCGGTCAGCCGGATGACCGGGATCTCGCGGTCGGTCTTGTCGTTGTAGCCGGCGAAGTTCGGCGAGATCTCCACGATGGCCGCGAGCGCCGCCTCGCGCTCGTGGCCGTGGAGCTGCTCGGCCGTGACGGGGACGACCCGTCCACCGACCTCGATCGTCGCGTCGTCGGGCTGGGCCGCCAGGTTGTGGTACCAGTCCGGGTTCTTGGCCGCACCGTTCGCGGAGGCCACCACGAGCCACGCGTCCGGCCCGGCCGGGAACCACGCCAGCGGCGTCTCGCGGCGCACACCGCTCCGGCGCCCCGTCGTGGTGAGGACGAGCAGCTTCATCGACCCGAGTGTCGCGGACTCGGAGCGTCGAGTGCGCCAGACCATGACCCGGTTCACGGCCCGCACGAGCGGGTTGCTCGTCCGCTTGCGTCCTCGTGACCCGCCGTGCGCCTCGAAGGTCATCGTCGCTCCCGCCCTTCGGTCCCTGACTCCTGTCAGCGTACGACCGGGCCGGGGCGCCGGGAAGGGCGTGAGCTACGCGGTGACGACGGCGCGGTCGGCCGGCGTGCGCAGCCAGCGCCAGTACATCCACACACCGAGCGCGGAACCGGCGGAGTTCAGGATCATGTCGCTCATCGTGTCGGCGTAGCCGCGGGAGTGGCGAGTGGCCTGCAGCTGGTCCGAGCTCCACTCGGCGATCTCCCACAGGGCGCCGATGCCGAGCCAGGAGAGCCACAGCGCCGACAGCAACAGGGCCGCGACGTCGGCGCGGAAACGGTGCAGCGCGAGGCGCGCGACCCCCATGACACCGACGAACGAGAACAGGAAGTGGATCGCGTCGTCGTACCACCAGATGCGGTCGTAGAAGCTCAGTCCCCAGCCCAGGACGGCGCCCAGCACGAGCGTTGTCAGGCACGTGATCACGAGCGGGTCGCGCAGCGTCTGCCAGACGGCGATGCAGGCCAGGACCCCGGCGGCCATCGTCAGGACGGTGAACAGGTCGTCCGCGGTGAGGGCGACGGCCAGCGCGCCGAACATCGTCGCGAGGGTGAACGTGGCGACCGGCCAGGAGAGTCGGGTCACCTCGTCGGAGCCCTCGGCGGAGGTGGGCAGGATCTTGGGGAACATGCTGCGGTGTCAGCTTCTGTCGACGTGGTGGGGCCGCTCGAGCCTACCTGTCCCGTCAGCCCGTACCGAATCGTGTGAGGACGGACACGTGGGCTGGTTTCGATTACATCTGTAAAATAGAGAAGGACGCGGGACCGGTGTGCGGCCCTGGTCGACAAGCGCTGGAAAGGGATGACGAGTCGTGACCGACACGATGCTGGCAGGACGGATGAACTTCGCGGACAAGGCCTTCGCGGTCAAGGAGGTGCCGGTCCCGGTTCCCGGCCCCGGCGAGGTCCGCGTACGGGTGAGGGCGGCCGGCATCTGCCTGTCCGACGTCCACCTGATCGAAGGCCTGCTGAGCCCGCTGCTGCTGCCCGGGGACGAGGTGACGCTCGGTCACGAGGTCGCCGGAGAGGTCGAGTCGCTCGGGGACGGCGTCTCCGGCATCGAGGTCGGGACCCGTGTCATCGTGGGTGCCGGCAAGGAGGTCGACGGCCAGGTCTGGACGATGGGCGTCGACTACGACGGCGGGTGGGCCGAGTACGTCGTCGCGCCCGCCGAGGTGCTGGTGCCGATTCCCGACTCGCTGCCGTTCGACCAGGCCGCGATCATCCCCGACGCGGTCTCCACCCCGTGGGGCGCTATCGAGTGGACCGGCCAGGTCAGGCAGGGCGAGTCCGTCGGCGTCTGGGGCATCGGCGGCCTGGGCGCTCACGGTGTGCAGCTGCTGCGCTTCGCTGGTGCCGCGCCGATCATCGCCGTCGACCCCGTCGAGGCCGCGCGTGAGCGCGCGATGGCCTTCGGCGCCGATCTCGCGCTCGACCCGGCCGACCCGGATTTCGCGACGAAGATCGCGGCCGCCACGCGAGGAGAGGGCCTCGACGTGGCCCTGGACTTCGCCGGTGTCGCCCCGGTGCGCAAGCAGGCGCTCTCGAGCCTGGGCGTCGGTGGTCGTCTCGTGCTGGTGGGCATCAGCGGCGGGCCGCTGACGATCGCGAACGATGCCGAGTTCCAGTACATGCGCCGTCAGGTCCTGGGCCACTACGGCTCGGAGTCGCGCCACGTCGTCGACCTCGTGCGGTTGGTCGAGCTCGGGCGGCTGGACTTCTCCGCCTCGATCAGCGGCTCGATGCCCTTGAGTGAGGCTGCGGCCGGCGTCGCCCAGCTCGAGGAGAAGGTCGGCAACCCGATCAGGCTCGTCCTGGTCCCGTGAACGGCACGACGTGAGCAGTGATCCCCGGTTCGCCCGTGCCCACGACGCGCTCGTCGCGGGCATGACAGAGCTGCTGGACGAGCGGGCGCTGCGCGAGATCACCGTGACCGAGCTCGTGGCTCGATCCGGCGTGAGCCGGCCGACGTTCTACCAGCACTCCGGGGGGAGCCTGGCCGCGCTCGCCGCCGAGAGCGCGCTCGCGCGGCTGGGCTCGGCCTTCCCCGAGGAGCCGGCCCGTCGGGACGAGTCGCCCGAGGTCGTCCGCGCCGAGACCGGCGCGATGCTGCGGGCGCTCGTCGTCCACCTCGAGCAGCACCGCCCCTTCTACCTGCGCGTCGTCGATGGCGCGCCGACGCTGGACCTGCAGGCGGCGCTCGTGCGCCTCCTGCAGGAGCAGACCGGCGCGAAGTCGCCCTTGCGCGGTGCGGTGGACTTCGCCGGAACGCGGCTCACGGTGGTCCACGCCGGAATGGTCTGGTTCCTCATGGACTGGCTCCGGACCGACGGCCGCGAGCCGATCGAGGCGGTCGTGGCGCAACTCGTCGACGTGCTGATGGCGGAGTTCTTCGGTGAGGGCGGCTGAGCGGGAGTCTTGGTGGTCGGCATCGACTCGACCTGGTACCCCCTACGGGATTCGAACCCGCGCTACCGCCTTGAAAGGGCGGCGTCCTAGGCCGCTAGACGAAGGGGGCCGAGCAGCCCGTCCAGCATAGGGCACCGTTCCCGTGCGCCTGAGCCAGCGGTGCACGGGCCGACCTAGACTCGGGGGCGTGATCGATGTCGACCCGGACCGGTTCGAGGAGCTGGTGACCGCCGCCCTGGCCGACGTCCCGGCCGAGCTGGCGAACCGGCTCGACAACGTGGTCCTGTTCATCGAGGACGACGCCCCGCCGCACGACCCGCACCTGCTGGGCCTCTACGACGGCATCCCGCTGACCGAGCGCGACTCGACCTACGCCGGCGTCGTGCCGGACCGGATCTTCGTCTACCGCAATCCGACACTCGCGATCTGCGAGACCGAGGAGGACGTCGTCGAGGAGGTCCGCATAACGGTCGTCCACGAGATCGCGCACTTCTTCGGCATCGACGACGCCCGACTGCACGAGCTGGGCTATGCCTGAGGCGCGCCGGTCCGCGACGCGCTTCCGCACCGTCGCCGAGGGCACCGAGACGCTCCACTCCTTCTCGTACGGCCGGCACTACGACCCCGAGAACGTCGGGTTCGGGCCGATCATGGCGATCAACGAGGAGCGCGTCGCGCCGGGCGCGGGCTACGACGAGCACCACCATGGCGACGCCGACATCGTGACCTGGGTGCTGGAGGGCGCGCTCGCCCACCAGGACTCCACGGGCCAGCACGGAGTGGTGCCGCCCGGTGTCGCGCAGCGGCTGAGCGCGGGCGAGGGCGTCACCCATGCCGAGCGCAACGCCAGCGACAGTGAGCCGCTGCGGTTCGTCCAGATGATGCTGCGCAGCACGAACTGGGGCCGGCCCGAGTACGCCCAGGCCGACGTCCCGGACGGATCGGGGTTGCACGAGACCGTGCCCGTCCACGCGGACGCGCGGCTGGTCGTGGCGCGACCCCAGGAGCCGATCGAGGTGGCCGCCGAGCACGGCGCGCTGGTGCACGTGACACGCGGCCGCGTCACGGTGGCCGGGGTCGACCTGGGGCCGGGGGACGAGCTTCGACTCGCCGAGCGGGCGACCCTGCGCCTCACCGGAAGTCGAGACGCCGAGGCTCTGCTCTGGCTCCTTGTCGGTCCACGGCGATAGCCTGCGAATCATGCAGGGATGGACGAAGCACGAGGACGCGGTCAGGTCCCTCCTCGCCTCGTGGCAGGCCATCCCGGACGCCGCCCCCGTGCGCCTCGCGAAGCGCACCTCCAACCTCTTCCGCCCGCGGCACCGCACCGATTCCCCCGGACTCGACGTGTCGGGCCTCGACGGGGTCATCGCAATCGACCCGGCCGCCCGGACTGCCGATGTCCAGGGGATGTGCACGTACGAGCGGCTCGTCGACGAGACGCTCGTCCACGGGCTGATCCCGACGGTCGTGCCCCAGTTGCGCACGATCACGCTCGGCGGCGCCGTCACGGGCCTGGGCATCGAGTCCACCTCGCTGCGCCTGGGCCTGCCGCACGAAGCCGTGCTCGAGATGGACGTCCTGACGGGCTCGGGCGAGCTCGTCACCGCCACGCCCGACAACGAGCACGCCCAGCTGTTCGCGGCGTTCCCGAACTCGTACGGCAGCCTCGGCTACGCGGTGCGGCTGCGGATCGCCCTCGAGCCCGCACCGCGGCAGGTGCGGCTGCGGCACGTGCGCTTCGGGTCCGGTGCCGAGGCCGCCAAGGCCATCGCCCACATCGCCGAGGCGGGGGCCTGGGACGGCGAGCCGGTCGACGCCGTCGACGGGACGGCGTTCAGCCCTGACGAGGTGTACCTGACGCTGGCGCGGTTCGTCGACACCGACCTCCCCGTCAGCGACTACACGGGCTCGCGGATCTACTACCGCTCGATCCAGCAGCGCAGCGAGGACGTGCTGACGATCCACGACTACCTCTGGCGCTGGGACACCGACTGGTTCTGGTGCTCCGGAGCGTTCGGTGCCCAGGATCCGCGCGTGCGCGCGCTCTGGCCACGGCGCTGGCGGCGCAGCGACGTCTACCACCGGCTGGTCGCGCTGGACGCGAGGATCGGCCTCAGCCGGGTCCTCGACCGCGTCAAGGGCGTCCCCGGCCGCGAGCGGGTCATTCAGGACGTCGAGGTCCCGCTCGACCGGCTCGACCAGTTCCTGACGTGGTTCGACGACAAGATCGGGATGCGACCGGTCTGGCTCTGCCCGCTGCGGACCCGTCGCGCGTGGCCGACGTATCCCCTCGCGCCCGGGGACGTCTACGTCAACATCGGGTTCTGGGGCACCGTGGTGGTGCCCGCCGACGCGGAGCCCGGAGCGGTCAACCGGCGCATCGAGGCCGCGGTGCACCGGCTCGACGGCCACAAGTCGCTGTACTCCGAGGCCTTCTACGACCGGGCCACGTTCGACCAGCTGTACGACACGGCAGGACTGGACCGACTGCGCGAGCGGTACGACCCGCAGTCGCGACTGAGCACCCTCTACGACAAGGCGGTCAGGAACTCATGAGCCTCGCATCCGAACCCAGACTCACGATCGCGGACGCCTTCGACCGACTCCTGCGCGAGGGCATGCCGATCCGCTTCGAGGCGTACGACGGCAGCACCCTCGGTCCCGAGGACTCCCGACTGAGGCTGCGACTGCTGAACGAGCGCGGCCTCGCGTACCTCGTGACGGCGCCCGGGGACCTGGGCTTCGCCCGCGCCTACGTGTCCGGTGACCTCGAGATCGACGGCGTCCACCCGGGCGACCCGTACGACATCATGCAGGCGCTCATGAGCCGGTTGCGGTTCCGCGTGCCCACCGCACCCGAGATGGTGCAGATCCTGCGCAGTCTCGGGCTGGGCAACCTCAAGCCCCCGGCGCCGCCGGCCGAGGAGCACCTGCCGAAGTGGCGCCGCGCCCTGGAGGGGCTGCGGCACACGAAGGGCCGCGACGCCGAGGTCATCGAGCACCACTACGACGTCTCGAACCGGTTCTACGAGCTCGTGCTCGGGCCGTCGATGACCTACACCTGCGCCGTCTTCCCCAAGGCCGAGGCCAGCCTCGAGGAGGCCCAGGCCGAGAAGTACGACCTCGTGTGCCGCAAGCTCGACCTCAAGCCCGGCGACCGGCTGCTCGACATGGGCTGCGGGTGGGGTGGCATGGTGCGGCACGCGGCCGAGCACTACGGCGTCCGGGCCCTCGGCGTCACCCTCTCGCGGGCGCAGGCGCAGTGGGCGCGCGAGGCGATCGAGCGCCAAGGGCTCTCCCGTCTGGCCGAGGTCCGCTTCAGCGACTACCGCGACGTGACCGAGACGGGTTTCGACGCGATCAGCTCGATCGGGATGACCGAGCACATCGGCGTCCGCAACTACGACGACTACTTCTCGTTCGCGCGCGCCAAGGTGAAGGTCGACGGGCGCATGCTCAACCACTGCATCACCCGTCGGGACAACCGCGGCCGGGCGACCGCGGGACAGTTCATCGACCGCTACGTCTTCCCCGACGGCGAGCTGGCCGGCGCGGGCACGATCGTGACCGCGATGCAGGACGCGGGCTTCGAGGTGCGTCACGCCGAGAACCTGCGCGACCACTACGCGCTGACCCTCCGGGCGTGGTGCCAGAACCTCGTCGATCACTGGGACGAGGCGCTCGAGGAGGTCTCCGTGGGCCGGGCGAAGGTGTGGGGGCTGTACATGGCAGGCTCGAGGCTGGCCTTCGAAAGGAACGAGATCCAGTTGACCCACGTGCTCGGCGTGAACACCGCGGCGGACGGCCGCTCCAGCTACCCGTTGCGGGTGGACTTCTGATGCGGATCGCCACCTGGAACGTCAACTCGATCCGCAGCCGCATCGACCGCGTGGTCGGCTGGCTCGACCGCAACGACGTGGACGTGCTGGCCATCCAGGAGACGAAGTGCCGCGAGGACCAGTTCCCCGGGCTCGAGCTGTCGGCGCTCGGCTACGAGTACGCCCACGTGGGCGTCAACCAGTGGAACGGCGTCGCGATCATCTCGCGGGTCGGCCTCGAGGACGTCGAGCGCTCGTTCGGCGTCGACCAGCCCATGTACGAGGACCTGCTGGAGCCCCGCGCGATCGGCGCGACGTGCGGCGGCGTGCGCATGTGGAGCCTCTACGTCCCGAACGGCCGCGACGTGGACCACGCGCACTACGCCTACAAGCTCGAGTGGCTCGCCAAGCTGCGCGCGGCCGGCGAGGACTGGCTCGCGAAGGACCCCGAGGCGCAGATCGCGCTGACGGGGGACTGGAACATCGCTCCCCAGGACGACGATGTGTGGGACATGACGGTCTTCGAGGGCCGCACCCACGTCTCCGAGCCCGAGCGCGCCGCGTTCGAGGCCGTCGTGTCCACCGGCTACTCCGACGTCGTCCGTCCGCACACGCCCGGCCCCGGCGTCTACACCTACTGGGACTACACGCAGCTGAGCTTCCCCAAGAAGAAGGGCATGCGGATCGACTTCGTGCTCGGATCGCCCGCGTTGGCGCGGCGCGTCGAGGGCGCGTGGATCGACCGCGAGGAGCGCAAGGGCAAGGGCGCGAGCGACCACGCCCCGGTGGTCGTCGACCTCGCGGACTGAGTCAGGACCGGCGCTCGCGCGCGGACTCCACGCCTGCCTTGAGCAGGATGAACGGCAGTAGGAACGACGCGAGCGCGGCGGCCAGCCACACGATCACCGCGGCGATGAGCCACGTGCTGAAGCCCGAGATCGTGAGGGCGTCGCCGAACAGGCTCGCCACCCACAGGGCCACGAGGGTGGAGACGATCCCGACGCCGCCGAGGAAGGCCTCGGCGTTGCGCTTGACGACGACGAGGATGAAGGGCGACAGGATCGCCTGCGCCAGGGCGAAGATCACGACCGTGATGACGAACCCCGAGCGGGTGACCTCGAGGTCGTCCAGCACGGCGTTGGCCACGAGCAGGCCGATGGCGGCGGAGACCAGGTTGATGGCCGCGCGGATGAGCAATCGGATCATGCCCGAACTCTAGGGCTCCGGCAGCCCCCTGCCCAGAGCGTCAGTCGGCTTCGTCGACCGTCAGCTCCTCGCGGTTGACCTGACCGGCGCGGAACGACGCCCGGCCGACCATGTGCGCCGAGACCGGGGCGGTCAGCAGCTGGAACATCGCCACGACGGCCACGAGGGTCAGGTCGCTGATGCTCTCGATCCGCAGCGCTAGGCCGGCGAGGATCAGCAGCAACCCGAACGTCTGGGGCTTGGTCGCGGCATGCATGCGCGTCAGCAGGTTGGGGAAGCGCACGACGCCGATCGCCGCCACGAACGCGAACCCGGCGCCCATGATGAGCAGCGCGCCGGCAATGACGTCGATGACCGATCCCGCGCTCACCGCTGGGTGCTCCCGCCCGAGTGCGCGGCGTACCGCGCGATGCTGACCGACCCGAGGAAGGCGATCAGCGCGAGCGCCACCAGGATCGGCAGTGTGGTGCTGTGCCGGCCGATCGCCGCCTCTACGCCGATCGCGCCCACGCAGGCCGCGACGAAGACGTCGGCGGCGATCGTGCGGTCGAGCATCGTGGGACCGCGGACGATCCGGACGATGCACAGGATGCCGGTCAGGCCCAGCAGCACGGCACACACGTAGGCCACGAAGGTCATGCTTTCTCCCGCAGTCGTCGTTCGCTGTCGGCCACCTCGTCGGCCGTGCCGATCGCCTGCAGGAGGCGGTGCTCCTGGGCGACCGCCTTGCGGCGCGCCGTGGCGACCTTCTCGGGGGTGTCGGCGTCGAGCACGTGGAGCCACATCCGCCTGCCCTCGGAGTCGAGCTCGATCAGCAGCGAGCCCGGCACGAGCGAGATCAACTCGCCGGTGAGGGTCTGGCGCAGCTCGGAGCCGCTGACGAGGTTGACCAGGATGACCGCGCTGCGCGGCGGCGCCTGGGGCCGGATGGCGAGCCAGCCGACGTGGAAGCTGGCCACCGAGAGGTCGTAGAGGAACCGCGAGAGCAGCACGATCGTGCCCCACGGGCGCAGGGTCCCCTCGACTGAGACCCGGGGGAACGGGAACACCGCCATGATGAGGCAGCTGACGATGATCCCGCCGATCAGGTTGATGGGCGTGATCTCGCCCCACAGCAGGAGCCAGACCACGGTCAGCCAGGCGATGACGGGCAGCTGCCACGTGTGCAGGCCGCGGACGCGATCAGTCATCGCCCAGCACCGCCTCGATGTACGGGGTGCGCTCGTGCAGCTCGTCGGAGGCCCGCTCGGCCAGGGCGAACAGCGGCGAGGCGAAGACGGTGAGCATCACGGTGACCAGCCCCAGCGCCATCGTCGGCAGGGCCATTCGCATCGGCAGCCGCTCGCCCTCGGTGTCGGTCTCCCAGGTCGTCTCGCGCTGGGTGGCGGTCGAGATGCCGCTGCGGCCGTGCAGCGAGCCACCGAAGGCCATCGGGCTGAACGGCACCGGCGTGTCGCCCTCGGCCTCGCCGGAGGGCTGCCAGAAGGCGCGGTTCCAGATCTTGGCCATCGCGTACAGCGTCAGCAGGCTGGTGACGACGGCGGCCGCCACGCCGGCGAGCGCGAGCCAGTCGCCCTGGTCGGCACCGGCCTCGAGCAGCGCGAGCTTGCCCAGGAAGCCCGAGAACGGCGGGATGCCCGCCAGGTTCATGGCCGGCACGAAGAACAGGATCGACAGCACGGGCGCGTGTCGGGCCATGCCCCCGATGCGGTCGAGGTTGGTCGTGCCCGAGCGGTACTCGATCAGGCCGGCGACCAGGAAGAGCGTCGTCTGCACGGTGATGTGGTGGACGATGTAGAAGATCGCTCCGGCGACGCCCAGCTCGCTGGCGAGCGCGATGCCGAACAGCATGTAGCCGATGTGGCTCACCAGGGTGAACGACAGCACACGTTTGATGTCCGACTGGGCGATGGCGCCGAGGATGCCCACGACCATCGTGAGGATCGACGCCCACAGCAGCAGGGTGCGCAGCTCGTGGGCCGGGAACAGCAGGGTCTGGGTGCGCAGCATCGCGTAGACGCCGACCTTGGTGAGCAGTCCCGCGAACACCGCGGTCACCGGTGCCGGCGCGGTCGGGTAGGAGTCGGGGAGCCACGCCGACAGCGGGAACACCGCCGCTTTCACGGCGAACGTCAGCAGCAGCATGAGCTGCAGGAGGGTGCCGACGTTGTCGGGCAGCTCGGGTAGTCGCTGGGCCAGCTGCGCGAAGTTGACCGTGCCGGTCGCGGCGTAGATCGAGGCCAGCGCGATCAGGAACAGCGCCGAGGAGGCGAGGCTGACGATGATGTAGATCGTGCCCGATCGCACGCGCGCCTCGGTGCCGCCGAGCGTGATCAGCACGTAGGACGAGGCCAGCAGGATCTCGAAGCCGACGAACAGGTTGAACAGGTCGGCCGAGAGGAACGCGTTCGAGACGCCGGCGCTCAGCACGAGGAACGTCGGGTAGAAGACCGACAGGGGAGTGTCGCGCCCGAACTCCACGATGCCCTGACCGATCGTGTACAGCAGCACGCACAGCGTGACGATTGTGGAGATCAGCAACAGCAGCGAGCTGAGGCGGTCGGCCACGAGGCTGATGCCGATCTCGGCCGGCCAGCCGCCCACGTTGAACGACTGCGGTCCGTACTGGTCGGCGCGGTAGAGCAGCACGGACGCCGACGCGACGACCGCGAGCAGCGTGATGATGCTGATGAGTCGCTGGGCCCCGGCGAACCGGCCGAACGCCAGGCACAGGCCAGCGCCGAGCAGCGGCAGCAGCACCGGCGCGAGCACCAGCTGGTCGAAGAGCGTGTCGCTCACGGGCGGCGCACCTCCGTCGCGATGGTGACCGCATCGGAGTCGTCGTCGCCGAGGTACGCCTCGTCGGGCAGCTCGGTGTCGTCGGCCTCGACGAACGTCGCGGAGACCTGGTCGCGCTCGGCGCGCCGGCGGATCAGGTCGTCCTCGAGGTCGTCCTGGACGTCGTCGGTGCCCGTGAGCTGCCAGGCCCGGTAGGCCAGCGCGAGCCCGAAGGCGGTGGTGCCGAGCGTGATGACGATCGCCGTGAGCGCCATGGCCTGCGGCAGGGGATCGGACATGCGCTCGGACGAGAGTCCCAGAATGGGGGCTGAACCGGCCGGCCCGGAGGCGACCAGGAACAGCACGTTCAGGCCGTTGCCGATCAGCACGAAGCCCACGAGGATGCGGGTCAGGCTGCGCTCGAGGATGAGCGTCGTCCCGCAGCCGACGAGCATGCCGACGACCGCGATCAGGGTGAGGTTGGCGGTCATGCGGTCACCTCGCGGGTGGGGTCGGGGTCCTCTTCGTTCTCGATGTGGGCGTCGATGCCGCTGCCGAGGCTGCGCAGCACGTCCAGGGACAGACCGACGACGACCAGGTAGACGCCGATGTCGAAGAAGACCGACGTCACCAGGTGCAGCTCGCCCAGCACCGGGATCGGGATGTCGATGATCGCGCTCTGCAGGACGCCGCCGCCGAGCAGTGTCGGCATGAGGGCCGAGAGCGCCGCGGTGGCCAGGCCGGTGCCCAGCACGAGGCCGGCGTCGACCGGCGCCGCGTTGTCGAGCTCCTCGCGGCCGCCGGCGAGGTAGCGGATCATCAGCGCGAGCCCGGCGATCAGGCCGCCGGCGAAGCCGCCGCCGGGCGAGTTGTGCCCGGAGATCATCAGGTAGACCGAGAACAGCACGACGGTGTGGAAGACCAGCCGGGTGACGATCTCGAAGACGATCGAGCGTCGCTGGTCGTGCAGGTTGGCGGCGAGCCACGCGTTCGAGTCGGGGGTCACGACGCGTCGCGGGCGCACCTGACGGCCGGAGCGGTCGGTCAGCAGGAAGATCAGGCTGGCGATGCCGGTGGCCGCGACGACCAGGACGCTCAGCTCGCCGATCGTGTCCCACGCGCGGATGTCGACCAGTGCGACGTTGACGATGTTCTTGCCCCCGCCGTACTCGTAGGCCGGCTCGGCCCAGCCCTGCGAGATCGGCGGATGGGTGCGCGCGTTGGTCGCGACGAACGCGAAGCCGGCCACGGCCGCGCCCGTGGCGGTGCCGACCCCGACGCGCCACCAGCGAGCGATGTTGAAGGGGCGATCACTGAAGAACGGGGGGAGTCGCCGCAGCACCAGGACGAACGTCACGAGCAGGAAGGTCTCGACCAGCGCCTGCGTGAGGGCCAGGTCGGGGGCGCCGTGGGCGACGAAGAGGATGGCGGTGCCGTAGCCCGTGACGCCCAGCAGCAGCACGGCGCGCAGGCGCCGGCGGGAGCGGACGGTGAAGATGCCCGCGGCGATGATGATCAGACCGGCGACGATCTGCAGCGAGTTGTCCGAGACGCGCACGTCGGGCGTCTCCCACGCACGGATGAGCGCCGAGCCCGGCACGATCACCAAGGTGACCAGGATGATGCCCAGGTAGACGGGGAGCGAGCCACGCTGGGTCCGGCCGGTGACCTCGACCGCGAGGCGGTCGACGCCGCGCATGACCGCTTGGTAGGCGCGTTCGGCGTCCGGCATCGGCAGCCGGTCGACGATGGCGTGCTGGGCCGCGGCGACGGGGTGCCGCCCGACGTACAGGGCCAGGCCCGCGACGACCGCGACGACCGACAGGGCCAGCGCGGGGGTGAAGCCGTGCCACAGCGTCAGGATGGCCTCGTGCGCGCCGGCCGGGTAGGCCTCGGAGTACGACGCGATCCTGGGTGTCAGGAAGGGGCCGGCGAGTCCGGTCACGAGGCTGAGCGAGGCCAGCACCCCCGGGACGGCCGTGAATCCCCACGAGAACGCCCGCGGCCGGCAGGGCTCGGCGCCGGGCTTGTCGGCGAAGGCACCCCAGACGAAGCGGGCCGAGTAGGCGACCGTCAGCACCGAGCCGAGCACGATGCCGGCGAGCGCGGCCATGCCCCAGCCCGGGTGGCCGAGGTCCTCGCCCAGGTCGAGGAAGGCCGCGAACGCCGCTTCCTTGGCGGTGAAGCCGAACAGGACGGGCAGGCCGGCCATCGATGCGGCGGCCACGACCGTGATGACGAACAACGCGGGACGCGCCTGGCGCATCCCCGAGAGGTCGCGCAGGTCGCGGGTACCGACGGAGCGGTCGATGATGCCCACGACGAGGAAGAGGGCGGACTTGAACAGCCCGTGGGCGCACAGCAGTGCCAGGCCGGCGAACGCGGCCGATCGCGTGCCGGCGCCGACGACGGCCACGAGGAAGCCCAGCTGGCTCACGGTGCCGTAGGCCAGCAGCAGCTTGATGTCGTACTGGCGCAGTGCCCGCAGGCCGCCCAGGATCATCGTGGCGATGCCGAGGCCGATCAGGACCGGCCGCCACCCGGGGGTGTCGGCGAAGACGGGGGCCAGCAGCGCGATCAGGTAGACGCCGGCCTTCACCATCGCGGCCGCGTGCAGGTACGCGCTGACGGGCGTCGGGGCGGCCATCGCGCCGGGGAGCCAGAAATGGAAGGGGACCAGGGCCGACTTGGACAGGGCGCCCACCAGCACGAGGGCGATCGAGGCGGTGAGGGCGGCGCCGGCGTCGGGCGGCTCGGCGAGGATCTCGCTCAGCCGTGGGGTGCCGCTGAGCAGGTGCAGCCCCACGAGTCCGACCAGCATCGCGAGGCCGCCGAACGTGGTGACGATCAGGGCGGTCACCGCGGCACGACGGTTGGCGCGGCGCTCGGGGTTGTGGCCGATCAGCAGGAACGACAGGACGGTCGTGAGCTCCCAGAAGATGTAGAGCAGGTAGACGTTGTCGGCCAGGACCAGGCCGAGCATCGCCCCGGCGAAGCCGGTCAGGACGCCGGAGAAGCGCCAGATCTCGGGGTCATGGGGCCGGAAATACCACGCGCAGTACACCAGGACGAGCGCGCCGACCCCGGTGACGAGCAGCGCGACGATCCCGCTGAGGGCGTTGACCGCGAGGTCGATGTCGAGCCCGATGGTGCCGACCCAGGCCCGGTGCTCGTACGTCGCCGTGCCGTTCGTGGCGTCCGAGACGGGGCCGAGGAGCCACACGAATGAGGCTGCTGGGACCAGCGCGAGAACCAGGAAGGCACGTCGATCCAGCATGCGGACCAGTGCAGGGGAAACCGCCGCGGCGAGAAAGTGCAGCGCGACGAGGAAGACCATGGGCTTGCGGCAAAGCCTAGCGGAGAGGCCCCTGTCCAGGGTCTGGGGTGAGTGTCAGAATGGTCCCATGGCCGACCCCGCGAACTCCCGCTCCGCCGGTCAGCCGGCCGCCACGGGACCGGGCGATCGCACGGTCGGCGAGGTCTGGGTGCGGCGCATCGTCGTGGCCCTGGTCATCGTCGTGGTGGCGTGGATCGTCTACGGCATCCTCGCGGCGGCACTGCCGCGGTGGTGGGGCCAGCGCATCGGCGACCAGGTCGACGGGCGGATGACCGTCGGCATCTTCTGGGGCCTGTTCTACGGCTTCGTCTTCAGCTTCCTCCCGGTGCTCGTCGCGTGGCAGGCACGGCGCCCGTTCCTGAAGTGGCCGTGGAAGATCGGCGTGGTCGTCCTCGCCGTCGCGCTCGCGGCGCCCAACTGGCTCACCCTCGCGATCAGCCTCGGCGACAACAGCGCGTCCGACGCCGGCTGGATCGCCCTGGTCTCCCGCGCCCCGGGATTCCAGTGGGCGACCCTGTTCGGTGCGATCGCCGGCGCCGCCGCCGCTGTGGCCCTGAGCGGCATGCTGTGGTCAGCACGTCGCCGCAAGGCACAGGTCAGCCGGCTCGAGGGCACGCTGGCCGAGCGCGATGCCGCATCCCGAGCGGGAGAGGCCGAGTCGAACGAGTTGCACCGAGAGGAACCGCCCCATGCCTGACGCGTCCCCCAAGCCCGCCGTGGAGCCGGTCCGCACCGGTACGGGCCGGCGCGCCAAGAACGTCCTGCCCCCGTTGGACGACACCAGCGCCTGGTACCGCCAGCCGTTGGCCTCGCTGGACTTCGAGACGACGGGCGTCGACCCGCACCGCGACCGGATCCTCAGCTTCGCGGCGCTGTCGGACGTCGGCGGCGACCTGATGGGCATGGTCAACCCGGGCGTCCCGATCCCGGAGTCCTCCGCCGACATCCACGGCATCACGGCCTCGGACCTGGCGTCCTCGCCGATGTCCGCCCAGGCGCTGCGGCCCGTGCTGGCGTGGGTGCACGACCTCGTGCAGCGCCACATCGGCCTCGTGGTCTACAACGCCCCGTTCGACCTGACGCTGCTGCGGGCCGAGGCGGACCGTCACGGGCTCGACCAGCCCGACTGGGACGCGCTGCTGGTCGTCGATCCCTTCGTCATCGACTGGGGCGTCGACCGCGAGCGTCGCGGCCAGCGCCGGCTCAGCGACGTCGCGACGCACTACGGCGTGCGGCTCGACAAGGCCCACGACGCGGCGCACGACGCCCGCGCCGCCCGCGAGCTGGCGATCACGATGGGCACGTCGTTCCCGCAGGTCGTGGCGTCCACGCTGCCGATGCTGATGGCGCAGCAGCGCTACTGGATCGCCGCCCGCACGATGGACTGGAACCGTCGCGCCCACGAGCTGGGTCGCGGACTCACGATCCCCGACGGGCGCTGGCCGTTCGGCTGACCACTCAGCGGGAACCGAGGGCCTCGTCGACGACGGCCTTGGCGGCGTCCTGCACCTCGGCCAGGTGGTCGGGTCCGCGGAACGACTCCGCGTAGATCTTGTAGACGTCCTCGGTGCCCGACGGGCGGGCCGCGAACCACGCGGACTCGGTGGTCACCTTGACGCCGCCGATCCCGGCGCCGTTGCCCGGCGCCTCGGTCAGCACCGCCGTGATGGGCTCACCGGCCAGCTCGGTGGCGTCGATGTCCTGGCTCGTCAGGGCGCCCAGCCGAGCCTTCTGGTCGCGGTCGGCCGGGGCGTCGATGCGGGCGTAGGCCGGCTGCCCGTGGCGCTCGGTCAGCTCGCGGTACAGGGCGCTAGGGGTCTGCCCGGTGGTGGCGATGATCTCCGCCGCCAGCAGCGCCAGGACGATGCCGTCCTTGTCGGTCGTCCAGACGCCGCCGTCGCGGCGCAGGAACGCGGCGCCGGCGGACTCCTCGCCGCCGAACCCGAGTGTCCCGTCGATCAGCCCGGGGACGAACCACTTGAACCCGACGGGAACCTCGACGAGCGGTCGGCCGACCTGCTGCGCCACCCGGTCGATCATCGACGAGGACACCAGGGTCTTGCCGATCTGCGCGCCGGACGGCCAGTCGGGACGTGCGCCGCCGAACAGGTGCGCGATCGCCACCGCCAGGAAGTGGTTCGGGTTCATCAGCCCGCCGTCGGGCGTGACGATGCCGTGCCGGTCCGAGTCCGCGTCGTTGCCGGTGGCCACGTCGAAGCGGTGGGCCTGCTCGATGAGGGACGCCATCGCGTGCGGGGACGAGCAGTCCATCCGGATCTTGCCGTCCCAGTCCAGGCTCATGAACCGGAACGTGCCATCGACCAGCGGGTTGACGACCGTCAGGTCGAGGCGGTGGTGTTCGGCGATCGCACCCCAGTAGTCCACGCTGGCGCCGCCGAGCGGGTCGGCGCCGATCCGCACCCCGCTCGACCGGATGGCGTCGAGGTCGACGACGTCGGGCAGGTCGTCGACGTACGTGCCCAGGAAGTCGTGGGTCCCGCACGCGGCGCGCGCACGGCTGAACGGCACTCGCTGCACGCCGGCCAGGCCGGCCGCGATCAGCTCGTTGGCCCGCGCGGCGATGGCTGAGGTCGCGTCGCTGTCGGCGGGCCCGCCGTGCGGCGGGTTGTACTTGAAGCCGCCGTCGGCGGGCGGGTTGTGCGACGGCGTCACCACGATGCCGTCGGCCAGTCCCGTCGTGCGTCCGCGGTTGGCGCGCACGATGGCGTGCGAGACGGCGGGGGTCGGGGTGAAGCCGTCGCGGTCGTCGACCAGGACCTCGACCTCGTTGCCCACCAGGACCTCGATCGCGGTCGCCCAGGCCGGCTCGGACAGCGCGTGCGTGTCCCGCCCGAGAAAGAGCGGCCCGTCGATGCCCTGCCGGGCGCGGTACTCGCAGATCGCCTGCGTCGTCGCCGCGATGTGGTCCTCGTTGAACGCGGTCGCGAGGCTGGATCCGCGATGACCGCTCGTGCCGAAGGCCACCTGCTGGTCGACGACGTCGGGGTCTGGCCTCAGCGTGTAGTACGCGGTCACCAGGTGCGCCAGGTCGACCAGGTCCTCCGGCTGGGCCGGGCGGCCCGCGCGCTCGTGAGTCATGGCCCCATCATGCCCGTTCCGGGCGGGCTAGGGTGGCCGCGTGGCGCGAGCACTGACCCCGATCGACCCGGCCGAGTTCGCCTCGATCTGCACCCGCATCGACGCGGGGACGGCCGATCGGGCGGACCTGAAGGCGGCCACCAAGCACCTCTTGGCCCTGCTCCAGCGCAAGGCGCCCGGGCACAGCGTCGAGGTCCGGATCCCGCCGTTCGCGGCCATCCAGTGCGTCGCGGGGGCGAGCCACACCCGGGGCACGCCCCCGGCCGTCGTCGAGACCGACCCCCAGACGTGGATCGCGTTGGCACGCGGCCTGATGGCGTGGGAGGGCGCTCCGGTCCGCGCCAGCGGCGAGCGGTCCGACCTCTCGCCGCTGCTGCCGCTCGTCGGGAGCGGGGCTGGCTAGAGTCGGCGCATGCGTCTGACCCGTCTCCTCCTGCTCGCCCTCGTCGTTCCCGCCCTGGCCGCCTGCGGCGGCGCGGACGACTCCGACTCGAGTGCCGCCGGCGCGTGCGAGTACGTCAAGGAGGGGTCGGCGGCGAAGGCGGCCGAGACCCCGCCGGCCGACCCGAAGTCGGCCGAGTCGCTGACGATCGCGACCAACCGGGGCGACATCGCCGTGACGCTCACGCCCGACGCCACGCCGTGCACGGTCGGCAACTTCGTCTCCCTCGCGGAGCAGGGCTACTTCGACGGGACGAAGTGCCACCGACTGGTGCCCGGGTTCGTGCTCCAGTGCGGTGACCCGGCGGGCAACGGCACGGGCGGTCCGGGCTACCGCTTCGAGGACGAGCTGACCGGCGACGAGAAGTACACGGCCGGAACCCTCGCGATGGCGAACTCGGGGCCTGACACCAACGGGTCGCAGTTCTTCATCGTCCTGGCCGACTCCGAGCTGCCCGCCGCGTACACGGTGTTCGGCGAGGTCGACGACGCCGGACTGGCCGTGGCCCGCGAGATCGAGGCCGACGGCAACGCCCCGGACGGGGTCAACCCCGCGCGCGACGTCGTCATCGAGTCCGTCTCGTGACGCTCAGACCTGGCGGCCGTCGGCCCAGTAGGGCTTGCGCAGGTCGCGCTTGAGGATCTTGCCCGAGGGGTTCCGCGGCAGCAGCTCGACGATGTCGATGGACCGCGGCACCTTGTAGTGGGCGAGGTGCTCGCGCGCCCAGGCGATGATCTCGGCCTCGGTCGCCCGCTCGCCGGGCTTGAGCGCCACGACGGCCTTGACCGACTCGCCCCATGTCTCGTCGGGCACGCCGATGATCGCCACCTCGAGCAGCGAGGGGTGCTCGGACAGGACGCGCTCGACCTCGGGGGAGTACACGTTCTCGCCGCCGGTGATGATCATGTCCTTGATCCGGTCCTCGACGTAGACGTAGCCGTCCGCGTCCATCCGGCCGATGTCGCCCGTCCGCACCCAGCCGTCCTCGGCGTAGATCTCGGCGGTCGCCTCGGGCTTGCCGTGGTAGCCCGGGGTCGCCTGGGCGGTGCGGAACCACAGCTCGCCCGGCCGGCCCGTCTCGACGTCGCTCAGCGTGGCGGGGTCGACGACGCGAGCCTCGACTCCCGGGATCGGCTTCCCGGCGGACAGCAGGCGCTCGGGATGGTCGAGGTCGCGGTGCTCGTCGTCGTGCAGCATCGTCACGACGCCGCAGAACTCCGTCAGGCCGTAGACCTGGTAGAACGCGGTGTCCGGCCAGTGCTCCTGGGCGCCACGCAGGATCGTGAGCGGCATCGGCGCGGCGCCGTACGAGAACGCGCGCAGCCCGCTGAACAGCCTCATCGCGTCCGGGCCGGCCTGCAGCAGCATCGCCACGACCGCCGGGACCAGGAACGCGTGGGTGACACCCGCCATCATCGCGCCGGCCAGCGCGCCGGGCTCGACGTCGCGGATGACGTGCCCCGGCACCCGGTTCTTGATCCCGAACATCGCGTACGACGTGCCGCCGACGTGGAACATCGGCATCGCGACCAGCATCTTGGCGTTCTCGCCGTACTCGATGCCCGTGTCGGCGCTCTCGGTGTGGGCGACCAGGTTGCGCTGGGTCAGCACGACGCCCTTGGGCCGGCCGGTCGTGCCCGAGCTGTACATGATCACGATCGGGTCGTCGACACTCGAGCCCTCGGCCTGGTCGAGCTCCTCGCCGGCGGACTGCCACGCGTCGAACTCGTCGTCCTCGCCGCCGAGCACGACGGACCGCTCGACCGTGGTGAGCCGGTCGCGGATGACGTCGACCTGCTCCAGCAGGTCCTGCCCGACGAACAGCAGCCTCGCGCCGGCGTCGTTGATCGTGTAGTCCAGCTCGTCGCCGGCGAGGCGCCAGTTGACGATCGCGGTCGAGGCGCCGATCAGGCTGGCTCCCAGCACGAGCTGCAGGATCGCCGGGTTGTTCTTGTCCACGACGGCGATCCGGTCGCCGGAGCCCAGTCCTTCGGCCCGCAGGGCGCCTGCCGTGCGGCGGATGGACTCCCAGGCCTGGGCCCACGTCCACTCGCGTCCCTCGTAGATCCAGGCCGGATCGTCGGGGGCGGCCTCGGCACTGCGGCGGGCGTAGTCGGCGATGAAGGTGGCGGCGGTCATGCGGGCTCCTGAGGGCCGAGTGGCATGATGTGAGTCACACCGTAGTGGCGTCCGGGGCCCGGGGGGAAGCGTTCGCGTGGACCGCCAAGTGAATCGCCGTTCTCGCCTCGCGGTGCCGGTCGGGGAAGTCGGCGGCGGCCGCTAGACTGGGGGAGTGCCCCGCGGAGATGGTCTCCTGACCCACGAGCTCGATCCCAGTGACGCCGGACCGCAGGATGCCTGCGGGGTCTTCGGTGTCTGGGCCCCCGGCGAGGAAGTCGCCAAGCTCACCTACTTCGGGCTCTACGCCCTCCAACACCGTGGCCAGGAGTCGGCGGGCATCGCCGTCAGCAACGGCCGCCAGATCCTCGTCTACAAGGACATGGGCTTGGTGTCGCAGGTCTTCGACGAGGCCACCCTCGAGTCCTTGCAGGGCGAGATCGCCATCGGTCACGCGAGGTACTCGACGACCGGCGCCAGCGTCTGGCAGAACGCCCAGCCCACCTTCCGCCCGACGGCGCAGGGCTCGGTGGCGCTCGGCCACAACGGCAACCTGACGAACACGGCCGAGCTCGTCCGGCTGCTGCGCTCGCGCACCGAGGGCGACCCCAAGTCCGGCCGCGGCGAGACCGCCACGACCGACACGTCGGTCATGGCCTCGCTGCTCGCGTCGTACCAGGACCGCTCGGTCGAGGACGCCGCTCTCGAGGTGCTGCCGCAGCTCAAGGGCGCCTTCTCGCTCGTGTTCATGGACGAGACGACGCTGTACGCCGCACGCGACCCGCAGGGCATCCGCCCGCTCGTGCTCGGCCGCCTCGAGCGCGGGTGGGTCATCGCCAGTGAGACAGCCGCCCTCGACATCGTCGGCGCCTCGTACATCCGCGAGATCGAGCCCGGCGAGTTCGTCGCGGTCGACCAGGACGGCCTGCGCAGCAGTCGATTCGCCGAGGCGAAGCCCAAGGGCTGCATCTTCGAGTACGTCTACCTGGCCCGGCCGGACACCACGATCAACGACCAGCGGGTGTTCAGCGTGCGCGAGCGCATCGGCCGCAAGCTGGCGCGCACCGCCCCGGTCGAGGCGGACCTGGTGATCCCGGTGCCCGAGTCGGGAACGCCCGCGGCGATCGGCTACGCCGAGGAGAGCGGCATCCCCTTCGGGCACGGCCTCGTCAAGAACTCCTACGTCGGCCGGACGTTCATCCAGCCCTCCCAGACGATCCGCCAGCTCGGCATCCGACTGAAGCTCAACCCGCTGCGCGACGTGATCGCGGGCAAGCGCCTGGTCGTCGTCGACGACTCGATCGTGCGCGGCAACACCCAGCGCGCCCTCGTGCGGATGCTGCGTGAGTTCGGCGCCGCCGAGGTGCACGTGCGCATCTCGAGCCCGCCCGTGAAGTGGCCCTGCTTCTACGGCATCGACTTCGCGTCGCGCGCCGAGCTGATCGCCACGGGGCTCAGCGTCGACGAGATCCGCCGGTCGATCGGCGCGGACAGCCTGTCCTACGTCGAGTTGGACGACCTCGTCGAGGCCACCAACGTCCCGGGCGACGACCTGTGCCGGGCGTGCTTCGACGGGATCTACCCGGTCGAGCTGCCCGACGACGACCTGATCGGCAAGCACCTGCTGGAGCTGCCGTCCAACGGAACCGAGCCGCTGAAGGTGATCCAGTGACGTCCTATGCCTCCGCTGGAGTCTCGATCGAGGCCGGAGACCGTGCCGTCGAGCTCATGAAGCAGTGGGTGGCCAAGGCCACCCGTCCCGAGGTCGTCGGCGGGATCGGCGGCTTCGCCGGGCTGTTCGACGCCTCCGCGCTGAAGGACTACCGGCGCCCGCTGCTGGCGACGAGTGCCGACGGTGTGGGCACCAAGGTCGCGATCGCCCAGGCGATGGACCGCCACGACACGATCGGGTTCGACCTCGTCGGCATGCTCGTCGACGACCTCGTCGTGTGCGGCGCCGAGCCGCTGTTCCTGACCGACTACATCGCCTGCGGCAAGGTCGTGCCCGAGCGCATCGCTGACATCGTCAAGGGCATCGCCGCCGCGTGCGCCGAGACCGGCACGGCACTGCTCGGTGGCGAGACCGCCGAGCACCCCGGTCTGCTCGAGCCGCACGAGTACGACATCGCGGGGTCCACGACCGGCGTCGTCGAGGCCGACCGCCTGCTGGGCGCCGACCTGGTCCGCGACGGCGATGTCGTGATCGGCATGGCCGCCTCGGGCCTGCACTCCAACGGCTACTCGCTCGTGCGGCACGTGTTCTTCGACATCGCCGGCTGGCAGCTCGACCGTGACGTGCCCGAGTTCGGTCGCACTCTGGGCGAGGAGCTGCTGACGCCGACGCGTCTGTACACGAAGCCGTGCCTCGCGCTGGCGGACGCCGTCGAGGTGCACGCGATGTCGCACGTCACCGGTGGGGGGCTCGCGGCCAACCTCGAGCGCGTCCTGCCCGGTTCGGTCTCGGTCCGTCTCGACCGGTCCTCCTGGACCCCCGCTCCGGTGTTCGCCCTCGTGGGCGAGTTGGGCGGCGTCGCCCAGGCCGATCTCGACCAGGCCCTGAACATGGGCGTCGGCATGGTCGCGATCGTGGCGGCCGACGCGGCCGACGCGGCCTTGGCCCAGCTCGCCGGGGACGGTGTCGATGCGTGGATCCTGGGCGAGGTCGGCGCCGCCGGTGCCCACGGAGCGGGCGGCACGGTCACGCTCGTCTGACGAAAAAGCGGTGTCATTCCGGTCCGGTCGTCCACCGAACCGGGGGTCCTGCATGCTTTCTGTGGGCGTTTGGGTACGCTGGGGAGCACGACATACTGAACCACTGAGTGCGAGGGGGTCGAGCCCATGGGCCGCGGCCGTGCCAAAGCGAAGCAGACCAAGGTCGCTCGCGATCTCAAGTACCGGACATTGGACACTGATTTCAATGATCTGGAACGAGAACTTCACGGAGAGTCCGGTGATCCGATCCCGGATCAGTACGTAGATCTCGCCAAGAAGCTGGGGGATCCTGCCGCCAGTTGAGCGGCGACCCCTCCCAGCCTCACGCGCTGACCACCGCACCTGACGACCTCCCCGGAGGGAGTTGTCATGGTGCGGTGGTTCCGCGTGTCCTCAGCGGGCCAGCTTGCTCGGCCACCAGAACCGGCGGCCGATGAGCGACACGATCGCGGGCGTCGCGACGCCTCGGACCAGGACCGTGTCCAGCAGCACGCCGAAGCCGACGATCACGCCCAGCTGCGCCAGCAGCACCAGCGGCAGGACGCCGAGCACGGCGAACACGGCCGCCAGCAGGATGCCGGCGCTGGTGATGACGCCGCCGGTCACGGCGAGCGCCTTGACGATCGAGGCGGTCGCGTCGTGGCTCACGGCCATCTCCTCGCGCGCGCGTGCGGTGAGGAAGATGTTGTAGTCGACGCCCAGGGCCACCAGGAAGATGAAGGCCAGCAGGGGCGTGCTGACGTCCATCGCCGACCAACCGAGCACGTGGTCGAACACGAGCCAGCCGACGCCGAGCGCGGACAGGTACGACAGGACCGTGGTGGCACACAGCACCACGGCTGCGACGACCGACCGCAGCAGGATCAGCAGCATCGCCAAGACGATCACCAGGACGATCGGGATGACGCGCGACCGGTCGTCCGCAGCGGTCGCGTTCTCGTCGAGCGCCTGCGCGTCCGTTCCGCCGACGAGCGAGTCCGGGTCGACATCGTGCACCGCCGTGCGCAGGTCCTCGATCGTGGTCAGGGCGGCGTCGCTCTCGGGCTCGACGCCGAGCACGACCTGCACCTCGGCGATGTCGCCCGACGCTCCGGCCGGCCGGGCGCTCTCGACGCCGTCGACCTCGTTCGCCGCCGCGACGACGGCCTCGACCTGATCGGGGCTGGTCGCGATCGTGGTGGGGGAGGAGATGCCGGCCGGGAACGCCGACTGGAGCGTCTCCTGGGCGGTGATCGACTCGGGCGTGTCGAGGAACTGCTCGCTCTGGCCCAGGCCCGTGTTGAGGGTCAGCAGGCCGGCGGCCATCGCGGCGAGGACCGCCAGGGAGCCGATCGCGACGGGCCACGGCTTCGAGGTGACCGCGCGGCCCACGCGGAACCAGCGACCCGTCTCGGCGGGGTCGGGGTCGCCCTCGCGCGGGACGAACGGCCAGAACAGCCACCGGCCGGGCAGGACCATGGCCGACGGCAGCACCAGCAGGGCGAACGCCACCGCGATCACGATGCCGAGCGCACCGGACCAGCCGATGCTGCTGACGAACGGGGATTCCGCGACGAGCAGCGAGGCGAGCGCCAGCACGACGGTGCCGGAGCTGGACAGGATCGCCGGGGCGGCGCCACCGACCGCCGTGCGCATGGCCTCGTGGCGCGAGGTGTGGCGTCGCAGCTCCTCGCGGTAGCGGGCGATCAGCAGCAGCGCGTAGTTGGTGCCGGCGCCGAACACCAGGACCGACGTGATGCCCGTGATCGAGCCGTCGATGCCCACGTCGAGCGCGCCCGAGACGCCCTCGAGGGCCCGGGCGGCGACGCGGTCGCCGACGCCGATCACGGTCAGCGGGACGAGCCACAGCCACGGGCTGCGGTAGGTGATGATCAGCAGGAGCGCGACGACGCCGGCGGTGACGGCCAGCAGGCGGATGTCCGCGCCCTCGAAGACGGCACCGAGGTCGGCCTGCACGGCGGGCGCACCGGTGACCTCCGCCGTCACACCCTCCGGCAGGTCCTGGCCGGCGAGCTCGCGCACCTGCGCGACGGCCTCCTTGTTCTCGTCCGACGAGAGGTCGGACGGCAACGGCACGGCGACCAGGGCTGCGGACATGTCCTCGGCCGGGACGGGCGGGCTGACCTCGACGCCGAGCTCGGAGGCGATCGCCTCGGACCGCTCGGAGAGGGCGGCCAGGTCCTGGCCCGCGAGTCCGCCTTCCTTCGAGTAGACCACGATCGCCGGTGCCTCCTCGGCCTGCGGAAGCTCCGCCAGGGTGGCCGCGGCCCGCGCGGACTCGGCGGTGTCGGGCAGGTTCGACCCGGCCGAGGACTCGCCCGCGGGCTCGGGGGCGAAGGCGATGACCAGTCCCGCCACGACGAGGCCGAGCAGCACGACGACGATCGAGCGCTTGGGGCCGACGAGGTGGGAGAGGGGGAAGGTGCGTCGATCGCGGCGGTTCACGCTCAGAAGGCTAAAGCGTCTAGCGAAATCTCGCTCTGTGCGACCAGGTGCCCGGCGTCGCCCGGGACGACAGCGCGCGCTCGTAGGTCAGGTCGCGCCGTTGCCCCCGCGACGGCCCGTCACGGCACGCGGAGCTGGCTCAACCGTCCGATCTCGCGGATGCGCTGCTCGGCCTGGCGGTCGGCCGCCTCGGCGGTCGTGATCCCCTCGGACGCCGCGCGTTCCAGCACCGCCAGCGTGGTGTCGAAGATCCCCGTGGCGCGACCCTTGGCCCGGTCGAAGCTGAAGCCGTGCGGGTCGAGCTCGTCCGCGACCTGGATGGCTCCGCCGGAGTTCACGCAGTAGTCCGGCGCGTAGACGATGCCGCGGTCGGCGACGAGCTTGCCGATGCCCTCGTGGGCGAGCTGGTTGTTCGCGGCGCCCGCGACGACCTTCGCCGTCAGGGCCTCGACGGTGGACTCGTCGAGCGCGCCGCCGAGGGCGCACGGGGCGTAGACGTCGAGGTCGGCCGCGATCAGCGCCTCGGTGGACTCGGCCACCTCGATCGACGGGTACTGCTCGACGAGCCGAGAGACCGCGTCGCGGTCGATGTCGGTGACGACGACGCGCGCGTCGCCGTCGACCAGGTGCTTGGCCAGGTGGCGGCCGACCTTGCCGACGCCGGCGATGCCGACGCGACGCCCGGCCAGGGACGCATCGCCCCACGCGAACTGGGCGGCAGCGCGCATCCCCTGATGGACGCCGAAGGCGGTCAGGACGCTCGAGTCCCCGGCGCCGCCGTGCTCGACGGTGCGCCCGGTGACGAAGTCGCACTCGCGGGCCACGACGTCCATGTCGGCCGAGAAGGTGCCCACGTCGCACGCCGTGAAGTAGCGGCCGCCGAGCGACTGCACGAAGCGGCCGTACGCGCGCAACAGCGCCTCGGACTTGTCGGTACGGGGATCGCCGATGATGACGGCCTTGCCGCCGCCGAGGTCGAGTCCGGCGAGGGCGTTCTTGTAGGCCATGCCCTGGCTGAGGTTGAGGACGTCCGCGAGCGCGTCGGCCTCGCTGGCGTACGGGAAGAAGCGGGTGCCGCCCAGGCCCGGGCCCAGGGCGGTGGAGTAGAGGGCGATGATCGCGCGAAGCCCGGAGGCCTCGTCGTGACAGAAGACGACCTGCTCGTGATGCGTGCCGAAGCTGCTGGGGGTGCTCATGCTGTTGTCTTCCTGCTTCCTGGTGCGGCGGGGGTGGTGCCGGACGGATGGGGACGGGTGCGGCCGGGGGTGGTGGCCGCCCGCCTGATGCTACTCCGATCCGATGTGACCCACGTCATAGGGCCGATAGTGTGTCGAGGTGCTCGCAGAACTGTTGGACCCGATGAGGAACCCGCTCACCTATGCCGTCCCGTTCTTCGTGCTGAGCATCGCGATCGAGCTCGCGGCACTGCGCTGGCTGGACCACGACGACAACGTCAGCGGCTACGCGTTCCGCGACGCGCGGACCTCGATCTCGATGGGCATCGGATCGATCCTGTTCCTCACGGTCTTCAAGGTGATCACCTTCTTCGCGTTCGTCTTCGTGTTCGCGCACTTCGCGCTGTTCGAGCTCTCGACGACGGCGTGGTGGTACTGGCCGGCGCTGATCATCGGCCTGGACTTCTGCTACTACTGGCACCACCGGTTCAGCCATCGGGTGCGGATCGGCTGGGCGGGGCACCAGGCGCACCACTCGAGCGAGTTCATGAACTTCGGCACGGCCCTGCGCCAGAAGTGGAACCCGTGGTTCGAGTTCTTCTTCTGGCTGCCGTTGCCGCTGCTGGGCTTCGCGCCGTGGAGCCTCTTCGCCGCGTTCGCGGTGAACCTGGTCTACCAGTTCTTCGTGCACACCGAGCTGGTCGGCCGGCTGCCGCGACCGATCGAGCTGGTGTTCAACACCCCGTCGCACCACCGCGTGCACCACGGCTCGGATCCTGAGTACCTCGACAAGAACTACGGCGGCATCCTGATCCTGTGGGACCGGATGTTCGGCACGTTCCAGCCGGAGGTGCGGCGGCCGCGCTACGGGCTCACGTACCCCGTCGACACGTACAACCTGCTCGAGCTGCAGTACGGCGACTACCGCCGGATGGCCCGCGACGTGCGGGCGGCCGGACGGTGGCGCGACAAGGTCGGCTACGTCCTGGGTCCGCCGGGATGGCAGCCGCAGGAGCCGATCGACGAGTCGCGCGGCGCGGGCGCCCGGTGACGACCACCGCCGAGATGCGACAGGCGAGGGAGCGCCAACACTCCTAGGCTGAGGAACACCGACTCCCGCCCGATCGAGAGGAAGCCCGCATGGCCAAGAGCAAGGTCGAGAAGACCCTCCGCGACTCGCTGTCGACCATCAACGACCTGCGCCGTGAGGTCAAGAAGGTCCGCAAGGCCGGCGAGAAGGCCCTCGCCCAGCAGTTCGAGAAGGCCACGTCCACGTCCGCCGCGGAGATCAAGAAGCTCCGCGACGAGCTGGACCGGGTGCGCGAGACGACGGCCAAGCAGATCGCCGACCTGACCGCCGTGGTCGCGCGCCTCGCGCCCGACCTCATGAAGTCGTCCCAGGCGAGCCCGGGCCCCGCGGCCGAGCCGGCTCCGCGTCCCGCCGGGCCGGACGGGCCTGTCGGCGAGCCGGGCTCGGACCGCCCGCACGGCGACCCGCTCGGCGCGGCCGCAGCCGAGACGACGCCCGCTCCGGTGAAGAAGGCCGCCAAGAAGGCACCGGTCAAGAAGGCACCGGTCAAGAAGGCCACCGCGAAGAAGGCCCCGGCCAAGAAGGCCACCTCGACGCCGCAGGACACGACCGATCAGCGATTGACCCTCAAGGGCGAGGCGCTGGCGGCTTCCGAAGGCGTCAGCGCGATCGACGAGGACGCACCCGGCACCGCTCCGACCTCGGCGGTCACCGTCCCCGGGGACGCCACGGGCGCCGGCCGTCCGGCGGGAGCGCCGGCGAAGAAGGCACCCGCGAAGAAGGCGCCGGCCAGCAAGGCGGCCGCCAAGAAGACCCCGGCCAAGAAGACCACGGCGAAGAAGGCTCCGGCCAAGAAGGCGGGCGCGACATCCACGGCCAAGCGCACTTCGGCGCCGGGCCAGAAGACGACGGCACGCAAGGCGACCGCGAAGAAGGCACCGTCCACCTCGACGCCGCCGGCGGCCACGCCGGACAATGCGGCGGTCGCCGATCGGCCCGCGGCCGACTGATCCCGGTCGCCGCCGGCTCGGCGCACTCAGTCGAGCCGGCGGTGCACCTTGTGCTGTGCCGCCTGCGCGACCGGCTTGATGACCATCAGGTCCACGTCGACGTGGCGGGGCCGCGTGGCGACCCACGTGATCGCGTCGGCGATGTCCTCGGCGACGAGCGGCTCGTCCACGCCCGCGTACACCGACTCGGCCTTCGTGCTGTCGCCGCCGAAGCGGGTCAGGCTGAACTCCTCGGTCTTCACCATGCCGGGAGCGATCTCGGTGATCCGGACGGGCTGTCCGTTCAGCTCGAGGCGCAGCGTCTCGGTGACCGCGGCCAGGGCGTGCTTCGCGGCCGTGTAGCCGCCCCCACCCTCGTACGTGACGCGGCCGGCGGTCGAGCCGACGTTGATGATGGTGCCCGCGCCCGAGGCAATCAGCGCCGGGGCCAGCGCCTGGGTGACGGCGACGGTGCCGAGCACGTTGGTCTCGTACATCCAGCGCCAGTCGTCCAGGTCCGCGTCGGTCACCGGCTCGAGGCCCTTCGCGCCACCGGCGTTGTTGACCAGGACGTCGAGGCGGTCGCCGACGGTCTCGGCCAGGCGCGCGACGTCCTCGCCGTCGGTGATGTCGCAGGCCAGGGCGATGCCGCCGATCTCCTCGGCGAGCCGCTCGATGCGGTCACGGCGCCGGGCGGCCGCCAGGACGGTGAATCCCGCGGCGGCCAGCGCTCGCGCCGTGGCCTCTCCGATACCGCTGCTGGCTCCGGTCACGACGGCTGTGGGCATGGGGACAGCGTGCCAGAATGGAGGACATGGCTGCTCGGGGGATCACTCGCGTCGCGATGCTGTCGGCTCACACGTCGCCGCTCGACCAGCCGGGCACGGGCGATGCCGGTGGCATGAACGTGTACGTCATCGAGCTGTCGCGCCGACTGGCCGCGCGGGGCATCGAGGTCGAGGTCTTCACCCGTGCCACGTCGCGCCACCTGCCGCCGGTCGTCGAGGCCGAGGACGGCATCCGTGTGCACCACGTCGCCGCCGGGCCGTTCGAGGGCCTCACGAAGGACGACCTGCCCAGCCAGATGTGCTCGTTCGTGCGCGACGTGCTGCGGGTCGAGGCGTCGCACGACCCCGGATACTTCGACCTCGTCCACTCGCACTACTGGCTGTCCGGCCAGGTCGGCACGGTCCTGCGTGAGCGCTGGGGCGTCCCGCTGGTCCACTCGATGCACACGATGGCGAAGGTCAAGAACGCCGCGCTTGCGGTCGGCGACCGGCCCGAGCCGGTCGGCCGGGTCGCCGGCGAGGAGGAGATCGTCCGCTGGTCCGACCGTCTCATCGCCAACACGGACGAGGAGCGGCGCGAGCTGATCGACCTCTACGGGGCGGACCCGCGTGCTGTCGAGGTCGTGCACCCCGGGGTCGACCTGGAGGTCTTCAGCGAGTCCGGGTCCGACCAGGAGCCTCCTCTGATCGTGTTCGCGGGACGCATCCAGCCGCTCAAGGCTCCCGACGTCGTGCTGAAGGCCTCGGCCCTGCTCGACGTCCCGCACCGCGTGGCGATCATCGGTGGCGCCTCGGGCAGCGGACTGGACCGGCCGACGCAGCTGACCGACCTCGCTCACGAGCTGGGCATCGCGGACCGGGTCGACTTCGTCCCGACGGTCACGCAGGCCGAGCTGGCGGGGTGGTACTCGCGTGCTGCCGTCGTCTGCGTCCCGTCGCACAACGAGTCGTTCGGCCTCGTCGCCATCGAGGCCCAGGCCTGCGGAACGCCCGTCGTGGCGGCCTCGGTCGGGGGGCTGACCACGGCTGTCGCGGACGGCGTCACCGGCACGCTCGTCGACGGCCACGACCCGGCCGACTACGCAGCCGCGATGCGCCCCTACCTGGTCGACCGCGGGTTCCGGGCCGACGCCGCCGCGAAGGCCGTCCGCCATGCCGAGTCGTTCGGCTGGGACGTGACCGCCGACCGGACCCTCGAGGTGTACGAAGGTGCCGTGCGCGACCGACAAGCGACCCTGGAGGTGGCCCGATGACCGACGCCCGTGACGTGATCGCCGCAGCGCTGGCGGAGTCCGAGCTCGAGTACGTCCGCCATGGCGACGACGTGTTCGAGGTGCAGCTGCCCGGCGAGCGCAAGCTCAAGACCACGTGCCGGCTCGAGGTCGGGCGCCATGCGCTCGGTGTGCACGCCTTCGTGGCGCGCAACCCCGACGAGAACCACGAGGCCGTGTACCGCTGGATGCTCGAGCGGAACCTCAAGATGTTCGGCGTCGCCTTCGCGGTGGACGCGGCGGGCGACATCTACCTCGACGGACGCCTGCCGCTGGCGGCCGTCACCGCCGAGGAGCTCGACCGGCTGTTCGGCTCGGTGCTCTCGTACTCCGACGAGTCGTTCAACACGATCCTCGAGCTGGGCTTCGCCGAGAGCATCCGCAAGGAGTGGCGCTGGCGCGAGTCGCGTGGCGAGTCCACCCGCAACCTCGACGCGTTCCGCCACCTGCGCCCTGCCGACTGACGGCACCTCCCCAGTAGCGTGGGTCGTGTGAAGGCCATCGTGTTCGCGGACGTCACCGACGCGTGGTCGTACGTGGGAGCCGTCAGGTTCGAGCGCGCGGCCGCCCTGTTCTCCATCCTGACCGGTGAGCTGGTCGAGATCGCGTACCGTGCCGCGACCTTCGACGACTCGCCCGCCAGCCGCGACGTGATCGCCGCCGCGCGCATCGGCGGGATCGAGCTGAACGTCGACGACGTGGTCCCGGCCGACTCCACCGACGCCTGGCGGCTGCTCACGTGGGCCGAGGCCGTCGGGCCGGAGGTCCAGCGCGACCTGCTGCACCAGCTGTGGCGCGCGCACCTGCTCGAGGGTGCCGACGTGGCGGACGGCTTCGTGCTGGCCAGCCGCGCGGCCCTGGTGGGACTCGAGCTCGAGACGGCCGAGGCGCTGCTGGCCAGCGACGAGTACCTCGCGGAGGTCCAGCAGCAGCGCGAGACCGCCGCGGCGATCGGAGCGAGCGACGCGCCGTTCGTGGTCGTCGACGCCCAGCACACCCTCGCCGGCGTTCATTCGCAGGACGACTACCTGAGGGCCCTGCAGCAGATCGCCACCCAGCACTAGGGTTGATGTCATGAGCGAGCGTCAGCGAGTGAAGATGAATCTTGGAGTGCCGGTGCCGTCGTACCGTGCCCTTTCCTCGGCGGTGCCGGCATGAGCACCTTGATCCTGCTGCGCCACGGCCACAGTGACTGGAACGCGAAGAACCTGTTCACCGGGTGGGTCGACGTCGACCTGAACGAGCAGGGCGTCCGCGAGGCGGAACGCGCCCCCGAGCTGCTGCAGGAGGCCGGCCTGCTCCCGGACGTGTCGCACACGTCGCTGCTGCGCCGCGCGATCCGCACGGCGCAGATCGCCCTCGACGGCATCGACCGCCACTGGATCCCGGTCAAGCGCTCGTGGCGCCTCAACGAGCGCCACTACGGCGCCCTGCAGGGCAAGGACAAGAAGGCCACCCTCGAGGAGTTCGGCGAGGAGCAGTTCATGACGTGGCGTCGCTCGTACGCGACCCCGCCGCCGCCGCTGGACGACGACTCGGAGTTCAGCCAGGCCGGCGACGCGCGCTACGCGCACCTGCCCAGCGAGCTGATGCCGCGCACCGAGTGCCTCGCCGATGTCGTCGTGCGCATGCTGCCGTACTGGTACGACTCGATCGTGCCCGATCTGCAGTCCGGCAAGACCGTGCTCGTGACGGCGCACGGCAACTCGCTGCGTGCCCTGGTCAAGCACCTCGACGACATGGACGAGGACGCCGTCGTGGGACTCAACATCCCGACGGGCATCCCGCTGGTCTACGAGCTGGACGACGACCTCAAGCCGCTCGAGCGCGGTGGGCGCTACCTCGACCCCGAGGCCGCGGCCGACGCGATCGCCGCGGTGGCCAGCCAGGGCCGCTGACGACTCAGGCGTACTTGTAGCCCAGCCCCCGGACGGTCGTGAGGATCGTCGGGTGGGCCGGGTCGTCCTCGATCTTGGCGCGCAGGCGCTTGACGTGGACGTCGAGGGTCTTGGTGTCGCCGACGTAGTCCGAGCCCCACACGCGGTCGATCAGCTGGCCGCGCGTGAGGACCCGGCCGGAGTTGCGCATGAAGAACTCGAGCAGCTCGAACTCCTTCAGCGGCAGGCGCACCTCGGTGCCGTCGACGGTCACGAGGTGGCGGTCGACGTCCATGCGCACGCCGTTGACCTCGATCACCGCGTCGTCGTCGACCTCCTCGGTCGTGCCCCGGCGCAGCACGGCGCGGATCCGGGCGACGAGCTCGCGCGGGGAGTAGGGCTTGGTCACGTAGTCGTCGGCGCCCAGCTCGAGCCCCACCACCTTGTCGACCTCGGTGTCCTTCGCGCTGACCATGATGATCGGCACGGAGGACGTCTGGCGGATGGTGCGGCACACCTCGGTGCCGGGCAGGCCCGGCAGCATGAGGTCGAGCAGCACGATGTCGGCACCGCCGCGCTCGAACGCGGTCAGCGCGTCGGGGCCGGTCTCGGCGACAGCGACGTCGTAGCCCTCCTTGCGCAGGACGTACGACAGGGCCTCGCTGTAGCTGGCCTCGTCCTCGACGATCAGGACCTTGGTCACTCGTGCTCTCCTTCATCGACGTCCCACGCGGGCAGCACCAGCGTGAAGGACGATCCGAGGTCCGGTTCACTCCAGACCTCGACGGTACCGCCGTGTCCGGCGGCGACATGCTTGACGATCGACAGCCCCAGGCCGGTGCCGCCCGTGGACCGGGCCCGGGCGGGGTCGACGCGGTAGAACCGCTCGAAGATGCGCTCCTGCTCCTGCGGCGAGATCCCGATCCCGTGGTCCGTGACCATGATCCGGACGTCGCCGTCGGCGCTCGAGGCCGACACCGCGACGGCCGAGCCGGAGGGGCTGTAGGTCACGGCGTTCTCGACCAGGTTGCTGACGGCGGCGTGCAGCTGGGCGCGGTCGCCCTGGACGTACAGGTCGGGCTCGACGTCCTGCGCCAGCGTGATCTGCTTCGCCTCGGCATCGGTGATCGAGTGCTCGATCGCCTCGGCGACCAGCTCGCCGACCTTGATGACGGCGGGATTCTCGCTCGCGACGTCGCCCTGCAGTCGGCTCAGGTCGATGATCTGCTGCACGAGGCGCGTCAGACGGTCGCTCTCGGTCCGCATCCGCGCGGAGAAGCGCGTCACGGCCTCGGGGTCGTCGCGTGCCTCGCCGACGGCTTCGGCCAGCAGGTTGATCGCACCGATCGGGGTCTTGAGCTCGTGGCTGACGTTCGCGACGAAGTCCCGGCGCAGCGCCTCGACCTTCTGCTCGGTGGTGCGGTCCTCGACGAGCACGAGGATGAGTCCGTGGGACAGCGGAGCGACCCGGGCTCGGACGAAGATCGGTGGGCGCCGGCGCAGCTGGATCTCGAACTCGTCCTCGCGCACCTCGCCGTCGCGGCGGACCCGGCGCACCAGCTCGAGCAAATGGTCGCTGCGCAGCTGGTCGTCGCCGACCAGGCCCATCGCGATCGCCTCGGCGGACGCGCTCAGGACGCGCTCGTCCTGGTCGACGACCAGGCCCGACGACCGCAGCACCGACAGCACGGTGCGGATGTCCGGCGGGACCGCCGGGGCGGGGGAGTCCGGAACGGTCTCCTGCGTGCGCTCGGAGTAACGCCACACGTACGTCACGATCGCGCCGAGCACGATGCCGGCAGCGCCGGTCAGGATCTGGGAGACCTCCACGGGACCGATCGTAGGCCGACCTCCGTGGCCGGACCGCACCGCAGGGCGGGCTCCGACCACGGTTTCGGCGGGCGTTCACCCCCCGTTCACCGCAGGTCGCCGGTCATTCATCCAGCGCGCCTAGGGTCGGAGCATGCGCGACCAGTATTACGAGCAGCTCGACCAGATCGTCGACGAGCTCGTCCTCATCACCGACCGGGTCCGGACCGCCGTGGCCGCCGCCACCACCGCCCTGCTCGACACCGACATCGCCACCGCCGAGAGGGTCATCGGCGCCGAGACCACGATCGAGCAGTCGATCGACGAGGTCGAGGAGCGTGCCCTCGTGCTGCTGGCGACCCAGCAGCCCGTCGCGACCGATCTGCGCCAGCTCGTCTCGACGCTGCGGATGACCGCCGACCTCCAGCGGATGAGCGCGTTGGCCATCCACGTCTCGAAGATCGCGCGCCGCCGCGCGCCGGAGCCCGCCGTCCCACTCCCGGCCCAGCCGCTGATCCGCGCGATGGCGAAGGTCGCCGACTCGATGATCGGCTCCGCCGCCCGCATCGTCTCCGAGCGTGACCTGGGTGCCGCCGCCGACCTCGAGGTCGAGGACGACGAGATGGACCGCCTGCGCAAGGACCTGTTCCGCCTGCTGCTGGACGGCGAGTGGGACCACGGCATCGACTCGGCGATCGACCTGGCCCTGCTGGGCCGGTACTACGAGCGGGTCGGCGACCACGCGGTGAACATGGCGCGACGCGTCGTCTACCTCGTGACGGGCGAGCTTCCGGTCGCCTGACCCCGCGAACGAGAGAACGGCCCGGACATCCGCCCGGGCCGTTCTTCGTGTTCGTGGGTGGGCGTCAGGCGCCCGGCGAGGTGTCGGACTGCTCGAGGTCCGACTGGCCCTGGTCGCCCTGGCCCGGGTCCGTCTCCTCTTCCTGCGTCGTCTCGGCGTCGGCGGCCGGGGTGGGACGCTTCGCGACACTCGCGTAGGTCTCGGTGCGCTCGACGATCGGGACCTCGAGGCTGATGTCGCCCGCGGGGGAGGCCGCGAAGCTCACGGTCACGTAGTCGCCGGCCTCGAGGTCGTCGCTCTTGACGATGATCTCGCCGGTGGTGCCGAGCGTCAGCAGCTCGTCGGCCTTCAGCGAGATCGCGCTGGGCAGCTTCTTGGCGGCGCCGTCGACCGTGACCGACTCGATCGTCTGGTCCTGCTCGGCCAGCAGGCCGCCCGAGAACGTCAGGGTGCCGTTGCCGTTGTCGACGAACAGGCCGTTGTAGACGCCGACCGGACCGCTGCGCAGGTTCGAGCCGACGCCGGCCTGGTACTGCTGGTTGGTCTGTGCGCCGAAGCTCGTGCCACAGGCAGAGAGCGCGAACGGGGCGGAGGCGGCCAGGACGATGGCGGCGAGGGTGCGACGTGTGCTCACGGTCGAATCGTAGCCCGGCCCGGATGCGTGGACGAACCCCGGTGGATGAAGGCGGACAGGGTACTCGTTCCCTTCTGTTATTCTGGTCACCTAGGAAAGGTGCTGTCTCCATGGCTTTCTCTGTCGGCGAAACCGTTGTGTACCCCAACCACGGTGCTGCGGTGATCGAAGACATCGAGGTCCGGAACATCAAGGGTGAGGACCGCACGTACCTCGTCCTCCGGATCATCGCCCAGAACGATTTGGTCGTACGCGTGCCGAGCGACAACGTCGACCTGGTGGGGGTGCGCGATGTGGTCGACGAAGCGGGACTCGAGCGAGTCTTCAGCGTTCTTCGTGCCGAGCACGTCGAGGAACCCACCAACTGGTCCCGACGTTACAAGGCGAACCTGGAGAAGCTGCACTCCGGCGACGTCCTGAAGGTGGCCGAGGTCGTCCGCGACCTGTGGCGCCGCGATCACGAGCGTGGCCTCTCGGCCGGTGAGAAGCGGATGCTGGCGAAGGCTCGCCAGATCCTCGTCTCCGAGCTCGCGCTCGCCGAGAACACGAACGAGGACAAGGCCGAGACCCGTCTCGACGAGGTCCTGGCCTCCTGACCTGCGCATGACGAACGCCCGGCTCCGGCCGGGCGTTCGTCATGTCCGGGGCCTCACAGGCAGGCCAGCCCCAGGGCCACGAGGTCCTCGACCAGCTCATCGCGGGTCAGCGGCGGGTCGTCGTCCAGCACGAAGCGCACGGTGAGTGTCTCCACCGCCAGCACGACGAGCCACGATGAGCGCGCGGGGTCGCGGCGCCCGCCCTGGGCCGGCAGCCGCCCGCCGAGGTAGGCGCGCAGCACGTCGCGCACGCGCTGCTCCAGGCCCAGTCGGTCGTCGAGGTGGCGCGATGCCGGCAGCTCCTCCCAGACGACGCGCAACAGGGTCGGGTCGCGCTCGAGGGCCGTCAGCAGCGCCTCGGCGGTAGTGCGGGCCATGGCCGCGGGTTCGTCGTGGACGTGGTCGACCAGGGCCGCCACGACGTCCTCGGCCAACTGGTCCACGTACCGCGTCGTGACCTCCTCGACGATCGCGCTCTTGTCGGGGAAGTATTGGTAGAGCGACCCGGGACTGATGCCGGCACGGTCGGCCACCCGATTGGTCGTCAGCCGGTCGTACCCGTCGGCGACGAGCACGTCGCGAGCCGCGGCGACGATCTTGTCGACCATGTCGCGTGAGCGCTGCTGTCGCGGGACCTTGCGCAGGGGCATGTTGCGAATTGTATGCGAGCAAATGCTCGTGTCACGCTCTCGGCATGACCTCAGTCGCGATGTACCCGAGCCGATACCGGTCCGCCGAGGAGCGCAGCCGCCGCATCGGCCGGGTGCTCAAGTACGCGGGGGGCGTCAAGCGGCCGGATGAGCAGCTGCTGGCTCGCCTCGGTACCGCCTTCACCGAGCAGGACGAGCTGGGCGCGCGGCTGGCCGGTGCGATGCGCTTGCGAGCCGACGACCCCGACCGAGTCACCATGACTCGGTACCGAGCCGCGCTCGAGGGCGGACTGCAGGCGGTGCCGGACGCCCCGCCCGCCCTCGTGGAGTTCATGCGGGCCGTCGAGCAGGATCCGCCGTGGCTCGACCGTGAGCTGGTCGACGAGGGAGCGCGCGTCTTCCGCCGGTTCGGGCGCAACGCCGCCGACGTGCTGCTGCAGCTCTCGCTCATCGGCGGCTACCGGTTCGGCGGCCCGCCGGACCTGCTCGTGGCCACCGGCGGCCTGACGGGCGACAGCACGCGACGACGGCTGGCCGAGACCCAGTCCTGGGCCGTCGCCGTGACCACACCCGGCGGGTTGGAGCAGTACGCCCCGGGCTGGCGAACCACGCTGCACGTCCGGGCGATGCACGCCCTCGTGAACCAGGCCTTCAGTCCGCGCTGGGACGTCGAGCGCTGGGGCCTGCCGATCAACCAGGCCGACCAGGCCGGGACCCTCGGACTGTTCGACGGGACCGTGCTCATCGGCGTCAAGGCGCTGGGCGTCCCCGTCAGCCGCGACGAGTCGCTCGCGGTGATGCACCTGTGGAAGTACGTCGGGTGGCTGATGGGCGTCGACGAGCACTGGCTGGTCGACACCGAACGCGAGCGGCACCGGCTGAACTATCACGTCGTGCTGGCCCAGGCGGACATCACGGAGGCGGGTCCGAAGCTGGCGCAGGACATCATCTCGGTGCTGGGGACGCTGCCGCACGGTCGCTGGAAGACCGAGCGCAACCTCAGCATGCTCAGTGTGTTCCTGGGCCGCGAGAGCATGCGTGAGCTGGGCCTGCCGTGGCGACCGCCGTGGGCGCTGGGGATGCTGTGGACCGCCAACACCGTGCGCCACCGAGTGCTCGGCCGGCTGCCGGGAGGGCGCGAGCGTCTCGACACCAGCGGGGGCGCCGTGGCGCAGAGGATCCTGGCCGAGTACTACGGCTCGGACGACCGCGAGGTCGCCGACCTGCCGGCCTGACCGCCGAGCGGCGCGAGACGGTCAGTGGACGAGGGCCACCGCGATCGCGGCAATGCCCTCGCCGCGTCCCGTGAGGCCCAGGCCGTCGGTCGTGGTGCCCGACAGCGAGACCGGCGCGCCGATCGCCTCGGCCAGGACGGCGGTGGCCTCGTCGCGGCGCTTCGACAGGCGCGGCTCGTTGCCGATCAGCTGCACGCTGACGTTCCCGACCGTGAGTCCGGCCTCGCGCACCATCGCGGCCGTCGCTCGCAGGAAGTCCACGCCGGCGGTGCCCGAGTACTGCGGATCGGCGGTGCCGAAGTGCGTGCCGATGTCGCCCAGCCCGGCGGCGGACAGCACGGCATCGACCATCGCGTGCGCGACGCAGTCGCCGTCGGAGTGCCCTTCGAGCCCGCGCGGGGCGTCGGGCCAGTGCAGGCCGGCGACCCACAGCGTGCGACCCTCGACGAGCTGGTGGACGTCGGTGCCGATGCCGACCCGGGGAGCGTTCACGCTCACGAGGCTAGCCGCGATCCTCAGAAGACCAGGCGCTTGGCCCGCGGCGCGATGACGTAGGCCACGCCGCCGCTGCCGCCCAGCCACGCGCGCTCGAACTGCTCGCGCTTGTACGTGCGGCGCACGGCGCTGTTCGAGCGGCCGGCCGGGTCGTTGACGATGACGTCGCCACCGGACGTGAACCCACGGACGACCATGAGGTGTCCGGGCGTCGAGCTGATCGGCGAGCCGGTCAGCTGTCCGCGCGCGAAGGCGACGGACGCCACGACGGGCACGCCCTTCTTGATGTACTCCTCCATCGCCCGCAGGTTGACGAGCCGGTGCACGACGGCGTCCGCGCCGAACAGCGACGCGTAGGCCGTGTTGAACGGCCACGTGCCGGTGCCGCGGTACGAGGAGTCGTAGCTGAAGCGGGCCGCGTGGTCGACCCACGGGTCGGCGCCGGGCGCCCACGGGTAGTGCTTGGCCTGCGGGCCCATGCCCCAGTACCGCAGCACCATCGCGGTCGAGGTGGGGGAGCACCACGCCTCGCCGCCGCCGCCGTACTGCGGGAAGTGGCCGGAGTGGATCATCTGCGAGTACGCCGGGACCGGGAGGTCGACGGTCCTGGTCATGCTCGTCTTCGACGTGCGTGCCGTCTTGGACACGTAGGTCGACGCGACGCCGGCGACGTTGCGCACGATCGGCGCCTTCTTCGCGGTGCTCTTGCGCATGACCTTGACCTGGATCTGCCAGCGGTCGAACGTCTTGCCGCCCTTCGCCCGGATCGTGTCCGTGTTGAGGTAGGCCAGCGCATCGGCCTGCGTGCCGAAGGTCTGGCGCTTGCCGCCGGCGAGGGCGTAGCGCCACTCGGCGACGGCCTTCCAGCTCGAGGTCTTCGAGCCGTCGGCGACCCGGACGTGGACGCGCAGCCACGTGCCGGAGGGCATGCGGGTGACGTTCCAGGACGGCAGCAGCGCGGTGCTGGGGCGCGTGGTCACCCACGGCGAACGCCACACCTTGGCCTTGCGCGCGGTGGGGATCGTGAGGTTCGGGGTCCAGTTCGCCAACTGCGGCTTGGGGTGGCTGGCCGACGCCTGAGCAGGCGCGAGGAAGGACGGTACGAGCAGGGACGCGATGACAGCCGTCAAGGCAGCCGCCATGGGGAAGAAGCGACGCATCGGGCCAGCGTAGGCGAGGTCTGGGGCCGATGGGGGCAATGTGGCGGGAATTCCACGGGATCGACCCCGCCGCGCGAGCGGGGCCTGCGCGCACGCAGCGGCGAAACACGGCGGCCCGGGCCGATAGGCTGGACCCCGTGACGCTACACCTCTTCGACTCGGCCTCCCGTGAGATGCGACCCCTCGACCCGGTCGTGCCCGGGAAGGTCGGCATCTACCACTGCGGCCTCACGGTGCAGGGCCCTCCGCACATCGGCCACATCCGCAAGGAGCTGGTGTTCGACGTGCTGCGTCGCTGGCTGGAGCGATCGGGCCTCCAGGTCACGATCATCGCCAACGTCACCGACATCGAAGACAAGATCCTCGCCAAGGGACGCGAGACGGGCCAGCCGTGGTTCGCGGTCGCGTACGAGAACGAGCGTGCGCTGCACACCGCCTACGAGGTCCTCAACTGCCGGCCGCCCACGTACGAGCCGCGCGCGACGGGCCACGTCCCCGAGATGATCGAGATGATGCAGACGCTCATCGAGCGCGGCCACGCCTACCCGGCCTCCGACGGCTCCGGCGACGTCTACTTCGACGTCCGCTCGTGGCCGGCCTACGGCGAGCTGTCGAACCAGCGCATCGACGACATGCAGGACGCTCCCGACGCGCCGCCCGAGGGCAAGCGCGACCCGCGTGACTTCGCGCTGTGGAAGGGCCACAAGGACGGTGACCCCGAGTCCGCCTCGTGGCCGACGCCGTGGGGTCGCGGGCGGCCCGGCTGGCACCTCGAGTGCTCGGCGATGGCCGCGAAGTACCTCGGCACCGAGTTCGACATCCACGGCGGCGGTCTCGACCTGCGCTTCCCGCACCACGAGAACGAGCTGGCGCAGTCGCGCGCCGCCGGCCAGGCGTTCGCCCGCGTGTGGATGCACAACGCGATGCTCAACCTGGGCAACTCCAAGATGAGCAAGAGCGTCGGCAACACGCTGTCGGTCAGCGAGGTCGTCAAGCGCGTCCCGGCGATCGCCGTCCGCTACTACCTCGTCGCGGCGCACTACCGCTCGATCATCGAGTACAGCGAGCAGTCGCTCGCGGAGGCGGCCACGGCGTTCGAGCGGATCGAGGGCTTCGTGACCCGCGCCGCCGAGCTCGTGGGGGCGGGCGAGCCGGGCAACGTCCCGGAGGCCTTCGTCGACGCGATGGACGACGATCTCTCCGTCCCGGCGGCGCTCGCCGTGCTGCAGGGTGTGATCGGCGAGGGCAACCGGCTGCTCGCCGGCGGCCCTTCCGCGGAGCTGGCGCAGGCGCTGGCCTCCGTGCGGGCGATGCTGGACGTGCTCGGCCTCGACCCACTCACGTGGGACCGCGGCGTCGACACGTCGGCCACCGCCGACGCGCTGGGCCAGCTGGTCGACGCGCTGGTGGCAGAGCGGACCGAGGCGAAGGCCGACAAGGACTGGGCGCGCGCGGATGCGCTGCGCGATCAACTGACCGCAGCGGGCATCGAGCTCGAGGACACCTCCTCGGGCACGCGCTGGAATCTGAAGGGTGGCCACTGATGGCCGGCAACAGCAAGCGCAAGGGTGCGATCAAGAAGACCGGCAAGGGCAACCCCACCGCCGGGTCCGGCGGCCGTCGCCGCCAGGGACTCGAGGGCAAGGGTCCGACCCCGCGCGCCGAGGATCGCCCCAACCACAAGAAGTACAAGATGGCCCAGGCCGCGGACCGGCGTCAGTCGGGTCGGCCGAAGCGCCGCAACGACGACGGTCCCGAGCTGGTCGTGGGCCGCAACTCCGTCGTGGAGCTGCTGCGTGCGAACGTGCCGGTCGTGTCGCTGCAGGTGGCCGAGGGCATCGACCGCGACGACCGCATCCGCGAGATCTTCCAGCTGGCGGCGGACCTGCACGTCCCGCTGCTCGAGGTCGCCCGGGTCGAGCTCGATCGCATCACGTCCGGTGCCGTCCACCAGGGCATCGCGGCCAAGCTCGAGGCCTACGACTACGCCGACCCCGACGACCTGCTCGACCTGGCCGCCGAGCGCGGTGAGCCGCCGCTGGTCGTGATCCTCGACGGCATCACCGACCCGCGGAACCTGGGCGCGATCGTGCGCTCGGCCGCCGGCTTCGGCGCGCACGGAGTCGTCATCCCCGAGCGCCGCGCCGCGCACATGACGGCCGCGGCGTGGAAGACCTCGGCCGGAGCGGCCGCTCGTGTGCCGGTGGCCCGCGCCACCAATCTGACCCGCCAGATCAAGGCGTACCAGGACGCCGGTCTCATGGTGATCGGGCTGGCCGCGGACGGCGACGTCGCACTGCCCGACACCGACCTGCTCGACGGGCCGCTGGCCGTTGTCATCGGCAGCGAGGGCAAGGGACTGTCGCGCCTCGTCGGTGAGAACTGCGACCAGCTGGTGTCGATCCCGATGTCGTCGACGCTCGAGTCGCTCAACGCCGGCGTGGCCGCGGGCATCACGCTCTACGCGATCAGCCAGGCCCGCGCCTGACCGCTCGGCGCTCGACCACGGGCGCGCTCAGGAACCGAGGACCTGGTCCAGGTAGTCGTTCGTGAGCTTCCGCTCGGGGTCGAGCTTGTCGCGGACCGCGACGAAGTCGTCGAACCGCGGGTAGACGGTGCGGAAGTAGTCGGCGCCGAGGGTGTGCATCTTGCCCCAGTGGGGGCGCCCTTCGTGCGCCGTGAAGATGTCCTGCATCGCGGCGAAGTAGCGGGCCGGGTCGGTGCGGTGGAACTGGTGCACGGCGATGTAGACGTTGTCGCGCTCGTGCCCCGTGGACAGCCAGATGTCGTCGGCCGCGGTGAACCGCACCTCGACGGGGAACGAGACGTGCTCGTCGGCGCTGGCGTACCAGCGCTGCATCTCGCGGATCACGTCGGCGGCCGCGGCACGGGGGAGCGCGAACTCGGACTCGCGGAACCGGACGCGGCGCGGCGAGATGAAGACCTCGTGCGACGCGTCGGTGTACTCCCGAGCTCCCAGCAGCGAGCCCGAGACCGCGTTGATCCGCGGGATGAGGGCCGGTCGCTTCGTGCCGACACGCTGGACCTGCTCGTACAGGGTGTTGGAGAGCAGCTCGTCGTCCAGCAGGTGGCGCCAGCGCGGCAGCGGCGACGGCTCTGTCCCCTCGGGCACCCGGTTGTTGCGCTTCGTCAGCGCCTTGTCGGTGTGCGGGAAGAAGTAGAACTCGAAGTGGTCGTTGCCGTCGACGAGGTCGTCGAGCCCGGTCAGGACCTCGGAGAGGGCCATCGGCTCCTCGCGGGCGTGCAGCAGGAACGCCGGGACGCACTGCAGCGTGACCTCGGTGACGATGCCGAGCGCGCCGAGGCCGACGCGGGCGGCGTCGAACAGCTCGTGGTCCGGGCCGATCTCGAGCACCTCGCCGGCGGCGGTCACGAGCTGCAGCCCCGCGACGGCCTTCGCGATGCCGAAGAGGCGCGCACCGGTGCCGTGCGTGCCGGTGGACGTGGCACCCGCGACGGACTGGGGGTCGACGTCACCGAGGTTCGGCAGGGCCAGGCCCAACGCGTCGAGGCGGCGGTTCAGGTCGTGCAGTGAGATGCCGGCCTGCACGCGGACGAGGCCGCTCGTGGTGTCCGCCGTGAGCACGCGGTTCATCCGGTCGAGCCGCAGCAGCGTCGCCTCGGTGGCGGCGATCGGCGTGAACGAGTGTCCGGCACCCACGGCCTTGAGGCGCGGGTGAGTCGTCACGAGCCGGACGACCTCGTCCGTCGACGCAGGGTGGGCGATGAGGGCAGGCGTCGTGGTGACGTTGCCGGCCCAGTTGGTCCAGGTGCTCATCCGAAGTTCTTCCCCTCGCCGCGGTAGGTGGGCACCAGTGTCGCCTGACCACCTGCGTCGACGAGGGCGACCTGGTCGAATCGCTCGCACATCTCGCCGGCCTTGGCGTGCCGGAAGACGACCCGGTCGCCGACCTTCACGGTGCGGGCGATCTTGCCGCGCAGGGGCGTCTGGACCTCGCCGGCGCCCTCATTCGGGTAGAGCTCGAGGCCCTCGGGCCACACGGGCGTCGGCACGCGCGAGTCGCCGGCGGGACCGGAGGCGATGTAGCCGCCTCCGAAGCACGTCACGGCGTCCGGGGCGGGCTTGCGCACGACCGGCAGGGCGAAGAACGCGGCCGGCCGCGGCTCGAAGTCCCGGTACCCGTCGAACAGGGTCGGGACGAACAGCCCGGACCCGGCGGCCAGCTCGGTGATCGTGGGATCGTCGCGCCAGACGTCGAGGCTGCCGGTACCACCGGCGTTGACGACCTGCAGGTCGGTCATGCTCCGCACTGCCTTGACGATTCGGCCGCGACGTCGACGCAGCTCGCCCGCCGAGCGGCGCTTGACCAGCCTGACCGCGGCGCTGCTGTCGGGCAGCCCCGCGATCTGCGCGTCGTAGAACATCAGGCCGACCAGGTCGAAGCCCTTGCGCTCGACGATCGCCGCGGCGATCCGCTTGGCCTCGCGCGTCGTGTGGACGGGGGAGCGGTGCGCCCCGAGATGCGCTCCCAGCACCCGCAGCGAGGAGTCGACGTCGAGGCACACGCGGATCGGCGGGTGGTCCGCGCCGACGGCTGCGTCGATGAGGTCCAGCGCCTCGAGCGAGTCGACCATGACGGTGATCGACGCCAGCCGGCGCTCGTCCTCGACCAGGTCGGCGTAGGCGCCCCGGTCGACGCTGGGGTAGGCCAGCAGGACGTCGTCGACCCCGTGATCGGCCAGCCACACCGACTCGGCCAGCGAGTACGACATGACCCCGCTGAAGCCCGGCAGCGTCAGGACGTTCTTGATGATCGAGCGCACGCGCACGGACTTGGTGGCGAGCCGGATCGGCACGCCGCCGGCGCGCCGCGCGAGGTCGGCGGCGTTGGCCCACAGCGCCTCCTCGTCGATCATCGCGAAGGGCGGGTCGAGCAGGTCCGTGGCGCGCAGCAGGCGTGGGTACGGAGGAGTCGCGATGTGAGGGGCCACGGGCCCCAGTATGCATACTGGTCCGGTGCGCCGTCCGATCCTTCTCCTCGTGGTGGCGACCTTCGTCCTCGGGTCCTGCTCGTGGCTCGGGGGCGACGACGAGGACACGCCCGAGCCCGTCGCCCAACCGACCCCGACCGAGCGGATGACGCTGGCCGACCTGGGCCTGGCCGGCTGGCCCGTCGCCGCCGACCCCGACATCCCGCCGGCGCCGGCCCGGCCGCGCGGGGTCTCGGCCGAGGAGTACGCCCGGATGGTCCGCGCGGTCGAGGCGTGGGGCATCCAGGCCGCCACGGATCCCGACACTGTCGGCGAAGGGCTTCCCGACTCCCTGGTCGCGGCGATCGACGACGCAGCACAGGCGCAGGTCGCGCCGGAGCTGGCCCGGGCGACCGTCCTGGATCCCGCGCTCGACGTGAACTCGTCGCGCATGACGGCCGCATGGCGCGCCTCCCGCGAGGACGGCGCGGTGAACCTGTCGCTGCAGACGCGCACCGCTCACGAGGTGAAGGCGCCCGGTGGACGGGTCCGGGTCATCGGCGTGCTGCGGACGCAGGGCGTCGTCGCGATCCCCGGTTCGGACCAGTGGGGCACGATCATGGGCTGGCAGGAGTTCGGAGCCGCCGATTGCGCGATCGCCGTCGACGGCTTCCTGACACCCGGCGGCGACGCCGACGACCAGCAGACCGACCTGACCGCCTTCGCCGAGATCGGCAAGGGGTCGCAGGCCATCACGCCCGCGCTCCCCGAGGACGAGTACGTCGACGAGGACTTCGCCCGGGCGTGTGAGGCCGGCCGCGCCTGACTAGCGCTTGACCCGCAGCCTGATCGTGTAGGTCTGCGCCCGGGTGCGCGGGCTGCCCTGGCTCGGGGTGTAGGTGACCTTCACCCCGACGCGCGTGGCGACGAGGCTCTTCTTGCGGGCGCGAGCCTTCTTGACGAGAGCCTTGCGCAGCGCCTTGGTCGGGACGAGGTAGACGTTCACCCGGCCGCTGCTGCCGACCTTCTTCGCGTACCCGCGGACCGTGCGTGACTTCGTCGGGGAGAGCCGGACCGTGCCGGCGTTGGGGAGCGTCAGCGCCACCTTCGCCGTGCCTCGCTTCGGGTAGGCCGTGGCCGCGCGCGGAAGGGTGAACGTGTTGATCGGCGCCCATGAGGCCTTCCAAGGTTCGACGCCGTGCTTTCCGTCCTGGGCGCTGAAGATGACGGTGTTGCCCAGGACTCCACGAGATCCGCGGGCGGGGTAGTCGTCGTAGATGGTGAACCAGTCGCGCTGGTCGGGATTGATGTCGCGGACCAGACGGGTGCCGGTGGCCGTCCCGTCGGAGGCCCACAGCTCTCGTCCGTGCCGGGTGGTGCTGGCGGTGAAGACGACCCGGTCGCCGACCGCCTGCAGCTCCGCGACGCTGTGGTACGGGCTGTCGTCGTCGTCCTCGTCCGCGGGGGGCGCATTGGGCGAGGCGACGTCCACGACCATGCGTGTCCCGCCCGCAGTGCCGTCCGAGGTCCACAGCTCGAGGCCGTGCTTGCCGTCGTCGGCGAAGAAGTACAAGCGGTTCCCCGCGACGGTGAGTCCTTCCGCCCTGCCGGCCGAAGCGACTCTGACGGTCCCTTCCTCGGTGCCGTCGCTGCGCCACAGAGCGCCGCGATCGGTGTCGGAGGAGACAGCCGAGAAGTACACCAGGCCCCGGAACAGCGTGAGGTCCTTCGGCCAACCCCAGGAGGGCTCGCCGTGGTGGTCGGACCCGGGTGCGAGGTCCTTGAGAACGCGCGTTCCCGCCTCGGTGCCGTCGGACGTCCACAATTCCGAACCGTGGGCGTCGTCGGAGGCCCGGAACCACAGCCGTCCCTGGGCGGCGAACAGCTCGTCGGGGTGGCTCGCGAACTCGCCATCGGGCCGGCCGGCGTCGACCATGACGGTGCCGGCCTCGGTGCCGTCGGACCGCCACAGCCGATCGACACCGGCCGCGTCCTGGGCCGTGAAGAACAGCCGGCTCCCGACGGCCGTGAGATGGTCGGGCCGGCTGCCCCGGCCGCCCGGCACGATGTCCTTGACCCGCACGGTGGTGGCGGCCGTTCCGCGCGTCTTCCACAGCTCACTGCCACCGGCGTGATCGGCGACGAAATACGCGGTCGAGCCCACGGCCACGACCGCCGACTCGACCGGCAGGTCCGCCACCTTGACGGTGCCCTTCGTCGTGCCGTCGGACTTCCACAGCTGGCTCCGGTCCCCGTTCGAGTTCACGGTCGCGAAGTAGAGGTTCCTGCCGGCGACGGCGAGCAGCGACGGGGAGGAGTTGGCGCGGCCCGGCCTGATGTCCTTCACCAGTCGCGTGCCGGCCGCGGTGCCGTCGCTGCGCCAGAGCTCGTTGCCCAGGCCCGGGCTGGAGGCGCTGAAGTAGATGCTTCCGCCGAGGCGGGTGAACTCGCGGGGAGTGGAGGAACCTCCTCCACCACCGCTGCGGTCGATGTCCGAGACCAGGTTCGCGGTCCACGACCACGATGAGGCCGCTTGTGCCGGCGGTGCTGCCGTCATCGTGCCGAGCGCCAGCGCGCCGGCCGTCAGCACGATGGCGGCGCTACGACGCGCCTTGGTCAGTGGGTGTCGCAGGTCCCCGAGCATGCGTGAACGGTAACCCGCGCGATTCTCCACGCGCCAGCGTTCGTCGCTAGGATGAGCCCGGCGGCACGGCCGCCACGCCCCTGTAGCTCAGACGGTAGAGCGCTTCTCTTGTAAAGAAGATGTCGCGGGTTCGATTCCTGTCGGGGGCTCCATCGCCGTCAAATCCGCCGTCAGGGCACCCACGGGTCCTCGCGCCGCCAGAGCGTCGGCAGGTGCAGTCGCACCCCGTCACGGGCGGCCAGCTTGCTCAGCACGCGGATCGTGACGTCCAGGTCGTCGCCGGCGTACGGCAGGGCCCGCAGGGGCTCGGTCAACGGACGGAAGAAGTCGTCCCAGTGCGTCAGGACGACCCGCCGCGCACCGACGGCGGTGACGGTGTGCTGCCAGTACTGCTCGATGTACTCCTCGTCCAGCACGCCGAGCTGCCCGACTCCGAGGTAGGCAACCTCGGCGGTCAGGCCGTCGAGCGCTCCGGGGACGAAGCCGGCACTGCCCTGGACGAGGGTGTTGCCCCTGTCTGGATGGCCGACGACGAAGGACCAGGACTCGCCGCAACGGTAGGCCTTCGCCCTCGCCGGGGTGCTCAGCGACTCGGTGATCTCGCCGGGGAAGCGGTCGGGCGGGCAGTGCTCGGATGGCACGGCGGTGACGGTCCAGGGCCCGAAGGCGGTCGGGGTCCGCGCGACCAGGAGGTGGAGCTGCTCCCCGGCCAGCCCGGCGCCCCGTCCGACGTGGAGGGTGGACGCGCCGCCGGCCAGGACGGCGCCGGTCCGGCGAGCGACGTCGGGTGCGTCCATCACGTGGTCGAAGTGACTGTGGACGGGCAGCACCGCGTCGAGCGTCCTCGCGTCCGCGCCGAGCAGTCCCAGCCGCTCGAGCCCGGCGTCGATCCGTCCGGGCACGGGGGCGATCCTGCCCAGGCCGACCCGCAGCAACGACGGTCGCGAGAAGAACCCGTCGATCAGCAGCGACGACCGACCGTCCTCGAAGCACAACGTCGACACGCCCGCGAACGTCACCGACGGCCCCTCGGCCCCGGCGGCGGGGACGTCGCACAGGTGCGCATACGTGGACAGGTCCGGACGACCGAGTCTCATGCGCACGGATGGAGCCTCTCGACGACGGAACGGGAACCGTGTTTCACCCTAGGGCTCACGGCGATGGGACGGAGGTCGACGAGTCGAGAAACGGCGGCGTGGCGACGCTGGGCGACAGGCTCCTGCGTCGCTAGGGTGGTGCCCACTGCCGACGAAGGGGGCACCGTGCCGCAGATCGAGCACCGCGTCGAGTTGGACGCGGACCTGACCAATCCGGACTTCTCGGGGCGCGTCCTGACGCCCGAGGAGATCGCCGCGGGAGAGCACCGTGCCTACGTCGGAGGGGTCTGGGACACGCACGGCAAGCACCAGCTCGAGTACCTGATCTCGCAGGGCCTCAAGCCCCACCACAAGCTCATCGACATCGGCTGCGGAGCCTTCCGGGCGGGACAGCACTTCATCGACTACCTCGACGCCGGCAACTACTACGGTGTCGACGCGAACCACTCGGTGATGCAGGCCGGCTACGAGACCGAGCTGACCGACGAGCAGCGCGCCAAGCAGCCGATCGAGAACCTGCGGGCGAACGACCGCTTCGACACCGACTTCGGCGTGAAGTTCGACTTCGCGATCGCCAACTCGGTCTTCACGCACGTCTCGCTCAACCACATTCGCCTGTGCATGTACCGGCTCGACCGGGTCATGGCGCCCGGCGGCTCGTTCTACGCCACGTACTTCGTGCGCAAGAAGACGGTGCCGATCGACGAGATCAAGCCCGCGCGCCGTCGCAACAAGGGCTTCTTCACCGAGAAGAACAACTACGTCTACTACCGCGAGGACCTGCGCTGGGCCGCCAAGTGGGGCGACTGGTCGTACGAGTACATCGGCGACTGGGGCCACCCGGCCAACCAGCAGATGGTCAGGTACACGAAGCTCACGCCCGAGCAGGTGGCCGCCCGCCAGGCTGCGAAGGAGCACAAGGCCGGCCCCGGCAGGGTGCGGCGGATCGCGCGCCGGATCGTCGGCTGAGCCCGCGCCGACCGGTCGGTCGGCCCCGCAGCGGCTACGGTCGGACCATGGAGTCCACGCATCTCGATGACCTTGGCCGCGAGCTTCTGCAGCAGGCCGCTGAAGCCAGTTCCGGCCGCAGCGCCACCGCGTTGCACCGCGGGCGGCATCACCAGCTGCGCCAGACCGTGATCGCGCTGACGGCGGACCACCGGCTCGACGAGCACGAGGCGCCCGCGGAGGCGACCCTGCTCGTGCTCACCGGGACCGTGCGGCTCACCGCGGGTGAGGAATCGTGGGAGGGGTCCACGGGTGAGCTGCTGGTGATCCCCGACCAGCGCCACGACCTGCTGGCGCTCGAGGACGCGGTCGTCATGCTGACGACGCTCGTGCCGCCGCGCGACTGAGGCCCACCGGGGGTCGGCGACCGCCGGCCCACCTGAGAGCATGCATCCCATGGAGAGCCCCCAGCCGCACAGCGACTTCATCTTGACCTTCGCCTGCCCCGATCGGGTCGGCATCGTCGCGGCGGTCGCGACGACCTTGGCGCAGGACGGCTGGACCATCACCGAGAGCCAGCAGTACGCCGATCCGGACACCCGCCGCTTCTTCATGCGGGTGCGCTTCGCGGCCGACCGTGACACCGGCCTGGACGACGTGCGCGCGACGCTCGCGCCCGCGCTCGACCCGTTCGAGATGGACTGGGACCTGCACGACGCCACCGCCCCGTTGCGCGTGGTCGTGATGGTCTCCAAGCAGGGTCACGTCCTCAACAGCCTGCTGTTCCACGCCAGGCAGGGCCAGCTGCCGATCGAGATCGTCGCGGTGGTGTCCAACCACCCGGACTGGCGCGACACGGTCGAGTGGCACGGGATCGAGTTCCACCAGGTCTCCGTGACCCCGGACACCAAGCGCGAGAGCGAGCAGTTCGTCCTCGACCTCATGGAGCGGACGGGCGCCGAGGCGCTCATCCTGGCCCGCTACATGCAGATCCTGACCGACCAGATGTGCCGCGACGTCCACGGCCGCGCCATCAACATCCACCACTCGCTGCTGCCCAGCTTCAAGGGAGCCCGGCCGTACGAGCAGGCCCACCGCCACGGGGTGAAGGTCATCGGCGCCACGGCGCACTACGTCACGGCCGACCTCGACGAGGGCCCGATCATCGAGCAGGACTTCCGTCGCGTCGACCACCGCTCGTCGGCGTCCGAGCTGGCCGCCATGGGTCAGGACCTCGAGGCCCGGGCCCTGGTCCACGCCGTGCGCGCGCACGCGGAGAACCGCGTGCTGCTCAACGGCATGAAGACCGTCGTCTTCGACTGACGGGTCAGCCGCCCAGCTCGTCCTGGGCGCGGGCGAGCCACGCGAGTGCGCGGACGGCCTCCCACGTGCCGGGCTTCAGCTTCGCGGCCGTTCGCGAGGCCGTCTGCAGCAGCTCGGCCGCCTCGGGGCGGTCGGCGCTGGCGATCGCCAGGACCGCCAGCGACTCGACCGCCTCCCACGTACCGGGCTTCAGTTTCCCTGCAGTGGCGACGGCGCGTCCCAGCGAGTCCTCGCCGGTCACGAGTCCTGCTCGGTGTCCTTGACCGAGGCGGTCCGGGCATCGACCGCGGCGTCGGTCGGGTTGGGCTCGAACGAGGACTCGGCCGTGATGAGCGCCTTGTCGACCCGCTCGTTGGCGTAGCGCAGGATCTCGGCCACCGTGGCCGTGACCGGGACGGCCAGGAAGGCGCCCGTGATGCCGAACAGCGACCCGCCGGCGGTGACGGCCATGAGGACGACCGCGGGGTGCAGGTTCATGCTCTTGCCCTGCAGCATCGGCGACAGGACGTTGCCCTCGAGCTGCTGGACCAGGATGATCACGACCAGGATGATCAGCGCGTCCTGGGGCGAGTTGGTCACGAGGGTCACCAGCACCGCGATCGCGCCACTGGCGAAGGCACCGACGATCGGGATGAACCCACCGATGAACGTGATGACCGCCAACGGCACCCACAGTGGCTGGCCCACGAGGGCGAGGGCGATGCCGATCAGCACGGCGTCGATGAACGAGACGAGCGCCTGGGTCCGGATGAAACCGCCCAGCGTCTCCCAACCGCGGCGCAGCAGCTCGCTCAGGTGGCCACCGACCCGGCGGCCGCCGAGGCGCTCGACGAACGGCACGAAGCGGTGGCCGTCCTTGATGAACAGGAACGTCAGGATCAGCACGAGCACCGTGTTGACCACGACGTTGGTCGCGATGCCGACGGTCGAGAGCACGCCGCTGCTGATGTCGACGGCGCTGTCGCGCAGCCAGTCCTCGACCGAGTCGAGGGCGCTGGAGATCTGGCCCGCCTCGATGGGGAGGGGGCCGTTGACGAGCCAGTCCTGCAGCTCGCTGACGCCCTTGGCGGCACGGTCGGCGATCTCGGGTGCCTCGTCGACCAGCTGTGGGATGAGGATCGAGAACAGGAAGCCCAGGGCTGCCAGGAACGCCAACATCACGAGTCCCGCGGCCGCCGCGGCGGGAACGCCGAGGTCGCGCAGGCGCTTGGCCGGCGGGCCGAGCACGGTCGAGAAGAGGATCGCGAGAGAGACGGGGAACCAGACCATCCAGGTGTGCCCGACGGCCCAGCCCAGGACCCACAGGGCGGCGGCGATGACGATGATCCGGATGCCCCAGCGTTGGACGACGACGAAGCCCTGGTCGATGACGACGGCGCGGTCCCGGATACGTGTCTCGCTCACGCTGGCAAGACTATCTGGGCAGCTCCCAGTTCACGGGCTGAGCGCCTCCTGCGCGCAGCGCGTCGTTCGCCCGGCTGAACGGGCGCGAGCCGAAGAACCCGCGCGAGGCCGAGAGGGGACTGGGATGCGCGGACTCGATGCGCGGGACGGCGCCGAGCCGCGGCGCGAGGCCCTGCGCGTCACGGCCCCACAGGATCGCGACCAGGGGACCTCCTCGCTCCGCCAGGACGGCGATGGCGCGATCGGTGACGGCCTCCCAGCCCCGGCCGCGGTGGCTGGCGGGCTCTCCGGGCCGGACGGTCAAGGACCGGTTGAGCAGCATCACGCCCTGGTCCGCCCACGCGGAGAGGTCGCCGTGCGGTGCCGGCGCGATGCCGAGGTCGGCCTGCAGCTCGGTGTAGATGTTCACGAGGCTGCGGGGGAGCGGCCGCACGTCGGGACGGACCGAGAAGGACAGGCCCATCGCGTGCCCCGGCGTGGGGTACGGGTCCTGCCCGGTGATCAGCACCCGGACGTCCGCCAGGGGTGTGCGGAAGGCACGGAAGATCGCGTCCGGCTCGGGCAGGTAGGCGTGGCCCGCGGCCAGCTCGGCGCGCAGGAAGTCGCCCATGGCGTGGATGCGGTCGGCGACCGGCTCCATCGCCTCGGCCCAGTCGGGCGCCATCAGCTCGTCGAGCCTCATGCGGGGCTCCTGAGCGCGCGAGGAGCCAGGGCGCTGGCGACGAGGCACAGGGCCAAGGGCACGAGGAACGCGGTCGTGAGGGGAACCCAGTTCGTCAGCAGGCCGATGATCGACGGACCGCTCAGCAACGCGACGTAGCCCATCCCGGTGACCCGCGCGATGATCGCGGCTCCGTGCCGGGGATCGACGTTGCCGGCGGCGCTGAAGAACTGCGGGACGCAGCCGGCCAGGCCGAACCCGACGACCGCCCAGCCGACGATGGCGACGGCCGGGGTCGGCGCCAGGGCCGCGATGGCCAGGCCGACGGCACCCACGAGCGAGGCGGCGCGCACGAACCGGCCCGGTCCGGTCACCGCGACGACGCGATCGACGACCAGGCGCGTCCCGAACATCGCCAGGCTGAAGGCTCCGTACGCCACGGCCGCGAGCGCCTCGGACGTGCCGAGCTCGTCGCGCAGGTGCACGGTGCTCCAGTCGTAGGCGACGCCCTCGGCCAGCATCAGCGCGAAGGCGAGCGCGCCCAGCAGCACGATCCGTCCGGTCCACGGCGGGCGGCTGCCTCGCAGCTCGGGCTCCTGGATGTCGTCGCCCAGCAGGTGCGGGCGGACCACGAGCGCCAGCACCAGCCCGATCACCGCGACGAGGCAGAAGTTCAACGGGATGGGGGACGAGATCGCCAGCAGCGTGCCGCCGAGGGCGGAGGCCGCGAGGCCGCCGGCGGAGAACCACGCGTGCACCGACGACATGATCGGTCGACCGAACGAGCGCTCGACCGTCACCGCCTGCGCGTTCTGGGCGACGTCCACGACGCCGTTGGTCGCACCGAGGACCGCGAGAGCGGCGGCGAGCGTCACCGTGTCGGTCGCCAGGCCCGGGAACGGCACCGTCGCGCACATCGCGACGAGGGCGATGGTGACCGCCTTGGCGCTGCCGATCCGGTCGACGAAGAATCCGGCGGCCTGCATGCCCAGCCACGCCCACGCGCCCATCCAGAGCAACAGGGTGCCGAGCGTGGCCGGATCGATTCCGGTGCGATCCATGACGACGGGGATGTGGACGATCCATCCACCCAGCACGAATCCGTTGGTGAACAGCAGGGTCGACGTCGCGACGCGGGCCCGCTTCACCGTCGTGTCCAGCACGGATCGAGCCTAGGTGGTCGGCGTGCCCGGAGCGGAACGAGGCCGCGAGATCCCTCGGAAGTCGTCGTGACTCGGGCAGGATGAGCGCCGTGCCCATCATCGCGGGATCCCGACTCCGGGCCGGTGCCATCGGCCTCGCCCTCGGCGCCGCCGTCACCGGACTGCTCCAGGCGCTCGGCACCGTCAGCGTCCTGATCGTGCTCTCCCGTTCACTCGACCAGGCCTCGTGGGGCTCGCCGCGGCTGGCGATGTCGGTCAGCCTGCTCGTGTTCGGCATCGCCGCCGGGCTCGCCTGGGCGTCGGTCCGTGCCGGCCGGCTCGCGGCGGTGGTGGCCCTGCTGTCGGCCGTGGGGATCGCCGGCGCTGCCGTGTGGGCCGCCAAGCCCACGGTGGAGCTCGGCCTCTGGGGAGGGGCGCTGCGTCAGCTCGCGTTCGGCGCCGCCCTCGCGATGCTGGTCGCCGCCGTGGGGTGGGTCTGGTCCCGGGCATCGAGCGGGTCCGTTCGTGTCGTCGACGTCGCCCTCGGCGCCGTCCTGGGCATGGCGGCCGCACGACTCGGGGACGCGGTGGAGACCGCTCTTTACCTGGACGACGTGCCGCCCGGCGAGCACCGGACCTCGATGGTCATCGGGGCCGCCGCCGCAGCGCTGCTGACGATCGCGGCGCTGCTGGCGGTGATGGCGCTCGCGGGTCGCGTGCCCGTCGTCGCCGTGGCGAGCCTGGTGCTGGCCGCGGGAGGGCTGCTGGCCCTCGTCGTGCTGCGCGATGTGACATCGATGGAGCTCCTCATCGTGGGGGCGAACGATCGCCACCAGCTGTCGGTGCTCGTGGGCCTGGCGTCGGGAGCCGGCCAGGCGCTCCTCGCCGTGGGCCTGGGCTGGGTGCTCGTCGCTGCGCGGCGTGGGCCGACACGGTCCGTTGACCCGTACGGCTCCACCGAGGCGTCGGCGTCCCGACGCGCGCAGACCCCGTAGACTGGATCGGTTGTGTCTTCCGCCATCGCCGACTACCGCCGCCTCTGGGGCGCAGCTGGATTCTCGTTCGTCGCGGTGGCGTACCTGGGTCGCATCCCGCTGGCGATGAGCCAGATGGGCGTCCTGCTGCTCGTCGCCCAGGCCACGGGCCGATACGGCATCGCGGGTGCCACCGCCGGAGCGCTCGCCGTCGCCAACGCCGTGGGCGCGCCCCTGTTCGGGGCGCTCGCCGACCGCATCGGGCAGCGTCCCGTGGTGCTCGCGCAGTCGATCGCGGGATCCCTCGGGCTCGTGTCCGTCGTCGTGTGCGCCGATGCCGGCGTGTCCTCCGCGGTGCTGATCGTCGTCGCCGCGCTGACGGGCCTGGTGATGCCGCAGGTCGGTCCGCTGGCGCGCGTGCGCTGGCGACCCGTGCTGCGCCGCCGCGTGAACGAGGGACGCATCCGTCAGGACGAGGTCGACCGCTTCGTCGACCTCGCGTTCTCGTACGAGGGCGCCGGCGACGAGGCGTCCTTCGTCCTGGGTCCCGCCCTGGTGGGCGTCCTCGGCGTCCTGATCGGGGCGGACGGCGCCCTGCTGGCCGCGGCCGCCCTGCTGCTGGTGTTCGGGTCGTGGTTCGCGGTGCACGAGACCGCGGCCCTCGTGCCGCGTGGCAGTGAGCACGCCCCGACCCACGGCGTGCAGCTGTGGACGTCGGCCTTCCTGGCGCTCGCCACCGCCGTGTTCCTCATGGGCGTGCTGTTCGGCAGCATCCAGACGGGCACCACGGTGCTGGCCACGAAGCAGGGCCATCCCGACGTCGCCGGCCTGATCCACGCGGTGCTGGGCATCGGCAGCGTCGTCGCCGCCCTGTCGCTCGCGGCCGTGCCGGCGAGCATCCTCTACGCGACCCGCATGCTGTGGGCCTCCGGCGCGATGATCGTGCTGGCGTCCCCGCTGCTGATCGTCGACACGATCCCGCAGCTCGTGGGCGTCATCGCGGTCATGGGCTTCGCCGTCGCGCCCTACCTGATCAGCGCCTTCGCGCTGGCCGGACTGATCGTGCCACCGGCGCGCATCGGCACCGCCATGACCTTCATGGCCGGATGCACGGGACTGGGCTACGCCGCCGGTGCCTCGATCGCCGGTCGCGCCGCGGACGGCGCGTTCGGGCCGGCCGGACACACCCCGGCCTTCGTCGTCACGATCGCCTCGATGGCCGCGGCGTTCGCGCTCTCGCTCTCGACTCAGCGCATCCTGCGCAACGCCCGCATCGTCTCCTGACGCCCGGCCGCGTCCGTCAGGTCGAGGTGCGCAGGGCGGCGCTCAGCCGTTCGCGCGCGGCGGGCCACTCGTCGTCGAGCATCGAGAAGGTCACCGTGTCGCGCCACGAGTCATCGTCGCGCCGCTTGTGCTTGCGCAGGACGCCCTCACGCTGCGCTCCCAGCCGCGCGATGGCGTTCTGTGACCGTTCGTTGCGGATGTCGGTGTGCCACACGACGCGGACGCAGCCCAGGTCGTCGAAGGCGCGAGTCAGCAACATCAGCTTGGCTTCGGTGTTGAGGCCGGATCGCCAGAACCGCCGGCCCAGCCACGTGTGCCCGATCGCGACGGTCCGCGATGCCGGGACGACGTCGTAGTAACAGGTCATCCCGGCGACCTCGCCGGTGCGCTGGTCGATCTGCGCCCAGGCGACGAGGGCGGGGTCGGCGAGGGTGCGCTCGATGCGCTGTGCCGCGACCTCGGCGTCCATCACGTCCCAGCCGCGCAGGTGCTCGAACACCGCCGGGTCGTCCCCCGCGGCGGCGAGGCCTGCGGCGTGCTGTCGCCCGAGCGGCTCGAGCCGCGCGATCGTGCCCGCCAGGGGAACCGGGGTCTTCCACTCCTCGTCCACGCCGCGAGGCTACCGCGGCCGGTTGCCGGGGTGGGGCGG
>NZ_DAMDLR010000002.1:0-35061 GCF_032084975.1 Aeromicrobium sp. | reverse complement strand
ACGTCGACGAGGGCGTTGACGGGACCGAGGCGCTCGGGCACGGCGACCTGGCCGCCGTCGCCCGCGAGGCCGGCGAGCGCCAGCAGGCCGTCGAACGCCTCGTCGTCGAGGGTGGCGGGATCCAGTCCCGCGGCCGCCTCCGCCAGCAGGGGGTCGATCTGGATCGGTCCCGCGGCAGCCGCCTCCGCGACCGCCGAACGCAGGCCCTCGAGGAACTCGGGCACCGAGGCCGCCGTGGCGGCGCTCATCGTGAGGTGCAGGTTGGCCGGCTCGTCGCCGAAGCGCATCTGCGGCTGGACGAACCAGCCGCGGTCGAGCATGAGGTCGCTGATCGTGAACACGTCCACCGCGTCGTCGGTCCCGATCACGACGAGAGACGTCTCGGGCTGCTCGACCAGGTGCAGGTGCTCGATCTGCTCGACGCCCGCGCCCAGCGCGCGCGTGCCCTCGATCGTCCGGGCCACGAGGTCGCGATAGCCGTCGGCGCCGATGTGCTGGACGACCGCCCACGCCGCGGCCAGCGGACCGCCGGACTTCGTCGACTGCATCGTCGAGTTGAGCATCGTGTATCCGGGCCAGTCCGCGTGCGCGAAGAACTGCGGCCGGCGCAGCTGCGCGTTCGCGTGCAGCAGGAGCGAGACGCCCTTGGGCGTGTACGCGTACTTGTGCAGGTCGACGGACATGCTGGTGACGCCCGGCACCGCGAAGTCCCACGGCGGCGCGTCGGCCATCCATGGCAGGATCCAGCCGCCGATGCACGCGTCGACGTGGAAGCGCAGCCCGCGCTCGCGGGTGACGACGGCCAGCTCCTGGATCGGGTCGACGACGCCGTGAGCGTAGGAGGGGGTCGAGGCGGCGACCAGGACGACTCGCGCTCCGAGCCGGTCGATCGCCTCGGTCATCGCGCCGACGTCCGCGCGGTGCCCGGGGCCCACCGGCACCGCCACGAGCTCGACGCCGAAGTAGTGGGCGGCCTTGGCGAACGCCGCGTGGATCGTGGCCGGCACGACCATCGCCGGCCGCTCGACGCCGGCGGCGTCGCGTGCCGTCTGCACCGCCAGCAGGATCGACTCGGTGCCGCCCGACGTCACGGTGCCGACGACCTCGTCGCCGCCGTGCAGGATCGAGCGCGCGAAGGCCACCAGGTCGGCCTCCATCGACAGCAGGCTGGGGAAGGCGGTGGGGTCGAGCCCGTTGGTCGAGGCGTACATCGCGACCGCCTGTAGCGCGATCTCGTCGGCCTGCTCCAGCCCCGAGTCGTAGACGTAGGCGAGCGTGCGCCCTCCGTGCGTGGGCAGGTCGTTCGCCCGTCGGGCCTGCAGCTCGGCCAGGATCTCATCGGGGGACATCGGCACTCCTGAGGCGGTCGTCGAGTCGGTAGCCACGCAGCAGGACGAGGCTGAGGGCCGTCAGCGCGGCAGGCACGAGCGAGAAGCCGATCGCGATCGCGAGGCGCGCACCGTCGGGCTGGTCGACCGTGACGTCGCCCGTCGACGAGACGTAGCCGCCGGCCGACAGGGCGAGGGCGAAGATGCCCGGTCCCAGCGCCAGGCCGAGGGTCTCGCCCGCGGTCCACACGCCCGTGAAGACCCCGATCCGGTTGGCGCCGCTGCGCAGCGCGTCGTCGGCCGCGACGTCCGGCAGCATCGCCATCGGGAACACCTGCGCCCCGGCGTAGCCGATCCCCACGAGCGCCGCGGCGACGTACGTGAGGGCCGTCCACCCCGCGTGGGCGGAGAGCAGGGCGGTCATGCCGACGATCAGGAATCCGCTGGAGGCGACGTAGCCGGATCGCTTCCCACGCCGGGTGGCGTACCGCTCCCACAGCGGAGTCACCAGCAGGGCGGGGCCGACGAAGGCGACGAACAGGAAGGTGTTGGCCGCGGTGCTGTCGAGCAGGTCGTCGGCCACGTACGCGACACCGGCCAGGACCGTGCCGACGGCCGCGGCCTGGACGACGAACGTCAGCAGGACCGCACGGAAGTCCGCGTTGGCGCCGACGAGGCGGAGCTGGTCGCGCAGGGTGCCGGGCGCGGTGTCGCTGCGGTGCTCGGGAGCGCCGCGCGTTCCCCACCACGCACCGAGCGCGCCGAGGGCGATGACGACGCCGATGTACGCGCCCATGGCGGTGTGTCCGAGCTCGTCGGCCACGATCGGGGCGGTGGCTCCCGAGAGCAGGATCGCGAGCGCCAGCACCACGACCCGCCACGTCATGAGGCGGGTGCGCTCGGCGTAGTCGAGCGTCAGCTCGGCGGGCATCGCGACGTACGGGACCTGGAAGAAGGCGTAGGCGCTGGCGCAGCCCAGGAACGCGAGCGCCACCCACGCCGCGGCGAACGCCTGCGGCTGCGTGGGGCCGGCGAACATGACGGCGAACAGCACCGCGAGCGTGAGGCCGGCCCGGACGAGGAAGGGGCGCCGGCGTCCGGCCTGATGGGTGGACCGGTCGCTGATCCGTCCGGCGATCGGGTTGAGGACGACGTCCCACGCCTTGGGCGCGAAGACCAGCACGCCCGCGAGGGCGGCGCCGATCCCGATCGTGTCTGTCAGGTAGGGCAGCAGGAGCAGTCCCGGGACGGTCCCGAAGGTGCCGGTCGCGACGCTGCCGAGGGCATACCCGCGGCGGACCCGCGCGGGCAGCTCAGTCGTCACTGCCGGACTGTCCGGACTCCCCGACGGACGCGAGATCGGTGAGGAAGCAGTCGGCCCACTTGTCGATGTCGTTCTCCATCACCTGCTTGCGCAGCGCGCGCATCCGCTTGCGGAGGTCGACCGCGTTGCTGCGCATCGCCTCGAGCATCACCGACTTCATGCCGTTGATGTCGTGCGGATTGACCTTGAACGCCTGCTTCAGCTCGGCGGCAGCACCGGCGAACTCGCTCAGCACGAGCGCGCCGCGGTCGTCCCAGCGCGTCGCCACGTACTCCTTGGCGACGAGGTTCATCCCGTCGCGCAGCGGCGTCACGACCATGACGTCCGCGGCGCGGTACATCGCGGCCATCTCCTCGCGCGGGAACGAGGCGTGCAGGTACTGGATCGGCTGCTGTCCGATGCGACCGACGTCGCCGTTGATGCGCCCGACCAGCTGGTTGATGTCGTCGCGCAGCTTGCGGTACTGCATGACGCGCTCTCGGGACGGCGTGGCGACCTGGACGAACACCGCGTCGTCGACGTCGATCGTCCCGTCGCTGATCAGCTCGCCGAAGGCGCGCAGGCGTTGCGGCAGGCCCTTCGTGTAGTCGAGCCGGTCGATGCCGATCATCACGTGACGTGGGTTGCCCAGGCTGTCGCGGATCTCCTGGGCGCGCGCGATCACCTCGGGTGTGCGGGACAGCTGCTCGAAGCCGGCGGCGTCGATCGAGATCGGGTAGGCGCGCGCCAGCACGACCCGTCCGTCGGGCAGGAACACGGTGTCGCGCGCGGTGCGGTGGCCGACGCGCTGGCGGACGAGCTGGGTGAAGTTCTGCGCGCCGCCGGGCATCTGGAAGCCCACGAGGTCCGCGCCGAGCAGGCCTTCGAGGATCTGGCGCCGCCACGGAAGCTGCTGGAACAGCTCCTTGGGCGGGAAGGGGATGTGCAGGAAGAACCCGATGCGCAGGTCGGGGCGCATCTCGCGCAGCATCTGCGGCACGAGCTGCAGCTGGTAGTCCTGCACCCACACCACGGCGTTCTCGGCAGCCAGCTCGGCGGCCTTCGTGGCGAACCTGAGGTTGACCCGGACGTAGGCGTCCCACCACTCGCGGTGGTACTCGGGAGTGACGACGACGTCGTGGTAGAGGGGCCACAAGGTGGCGTTCGAGAAGCCCTCGTAGTACTCCTCGACCTCGCTCTCGGACAGCGGGACCGGGACGAGCCGCAGCCCGTCGTGCTCGAACTCGGAGAGGTCCTCGTCGGAGGCGCCGTGCCAGCCGATCCAGGCGCCGCCACGCAGCTTCATGACCGGTTCGAGGGCCGTGACCAGTCCGCCGGGGGACTTGCGCCACGAGATGCTGCCGTCGGGGTGGACCACCCGGTCGACCGGCAGGCGGTTGGCGATGACGAGAAAGTCTGCCCGCTCCTTGGCCATGCGCCCCACCCTAGAGGAGAAACCCGGCGCTCGCGTGGGACCGGTGCCCAGGTGCGCGATCAATTCCGGCACGCGAATGACAACCGTGTGATTCCGCCGGTACCATCGAGGGCATGGCAGCCGTGGAGAAGCACGATCACCTGGTTCACGTCGGCGAGTTGACCGACCGTGACCGCGAGATGCTCGAGCTCGAGCGCCTGTGGTGGAAGTACGCCGGCGCCAAGGAGCAGGCGATCCGCGACAAGTTCGACATGACCGCCACCCGGTACTACCAGATCCTGAACGCCCTCATCGACTCCGAGGCGGCGCTCGCCCACGACCCGCTGCTGATCAAGCGCCTCCGTCGCCTGCGCTCGCAGCGCCAGCGCCAGCGCCAGGCGCGCCGCGCGGGCACCGACGGGTGAAGTGAGCCAGCCCCCGGTCGAGCAGGACGGCGATCGGCGCGAGACCGACCGCCGGCCCAGGCGTTGGCTCGGTGTGGTCCTTCCTGTGCTCTGGCTGCTGCTCGGACTGCTGGGCGGGTATCTCGTGATCGCTTTCGTCGGCTCGGGCGATGACGCGCCGCCGGCCGCCGAGACCACCCAGGGCCCGACCGCCACCAAGACCCCGGCGGACGCGAAGCCCAAGCCCAAGCCCAAGGCCACGAAGCCGACCCCGTCGAGCGAGCCGACCACCGAGGCCACCACAGAGGCGCCCGCGACGCGATCGGTGCCGGTCTCGGTCTACAACCAGATCGGCATCGGTGGGCTCGCCCGCCGTGTCGCGGGTCAGATTCAGGCCCTCGGCTGGCCCGTCGGCACGGTCGACGACTGGCGCGGCGGCGTCCCCCAGGACACCGTCTACTTCCCGCCGGGACGCCAAGGCGAAGCCGTGTTGCTGGGCAGCGACCTGGGCATCTCGCGCATTCTGCCGGCGGTGGCGAACATGTCCACGACCAACCTGACGGTCGTGCTCGCCAGCCCGCGCTGACCGGGTGAGATGATCGTGACCATGACCGATGCGGGGCACACCCTCCTGGCCCTCGACTTCGACGGCACCCTGTCGCCGATCGTGGAGGACCCTGCCGCGGCGTGGATCCACCCCGACTCCCTCGCTGCGCTGAGGCGCCTGGGACCCGTGCTCGCGGCGATCGCCATCATCACCGGTCGTCCCGTCGACCAGGCGCGTCGGCTGGGCCGGTTCGAGGAGGGCGCCGGGCTCGAGAGCCTCCTCGTGTGTGGGCAGTACGGCGCCGAGCACTGGAACGCCACCACCGGCGAGGTCACGCGTCCCGGGCGACCCGAGGCGGTGCACGAGCTGGCCGAGCGACTGCCGCAGTGGTTGGCCGAGCACGACGCTGAGCGGATCCGCGTGGAGGACAAGGGACTCGCGATCGCGTTGCACACGCGTGGCGTCGCCCCGGGCCTGCTCGACACCCTGGCCCCCCAGATCGCGGCGCTGGCCGCGGAGTTCGACCTGCACGTCGAGCCGGGCCGCCAGGTCATGGAGCTGCGCGCCCACCGCACCGACAAGGGCGAGACGCTGCGCCGCGTGGTCGAGTCCGTGCGGCCGGGCGCCCTGGTGTTCGCCGGCGACGATCTCGGCGACCTCCCGGCGTTCCACGAGGCGATCGCGATGCGCGAGGAGGGCCTCGAGGTCACGCTCGTGTGCTCCGCCTCCGCCGAGCAGGACGCCCTGGTGGCGCTGGCGGACGTCGTGCTCGACGGTCCCGACGCCGTCGCGACGTGGCTCACCGAGCTGGCCGACCGGCTCGCCCCCGACGCCTGACGTTCGTCGTCTCGTCATGCGGACGAGGTGGACGTATCGTGAGACGCGCGCCTAATCTGAAGTCACTCATCCCGAGGGGCAGAGGGACACGGCCCGACGAAGCCCCAGCAACCAGCCGACCGGCCAGGTGCTAATTCCGTCCGCGGTCGATCGCCGGCCCCGGAGAGATGAATGGAGTCTTCGTGAGCACCACGCTGTCCGACACCCCCACCCTCCGCGCCGGCGCGTTCGGCAACGCCACCTGCCTGAAGTGCCGCGAGTGCGGCGCCGTCAGCGAGCTCGGCCCCCACTACGCGTGCTTCGAGTGTTTCGGCCCGCTCGAGATCGGCTACGACTTCGGGACGGTCACCCGCGAGCAGATCGAGGCGGGCCCGGCCAACATCTGGCGCTACAAGGCACTGCTGCCCGTCCCCGACGACATCGAGCACAGCCCCAACCTCGAGCCCGGCTTCACGCGGCTGCTCGATGCCCGCAACCTCGCGGTCGAGCTGGGCCTGTCGAGGCTCTGGGTCAAGGACGACAGCACGAATCCCACCAACTCCTTCAAGGACCGCGTCGTGGCCTGCGCCCTGAGCGCCGCCCGCGAGTTCGGCAGCAAGGTGTTCGCCTGCCCCTCGACCGGCAACCTCGCCAACGCGGTCGCCGCGGCCGGCGCCCGTGCCGGCATCCGCACGGTGGTGTTCATCCCGAGCAACCTCGAGACGCCCAAGCAGGTCAACTCGGCGATCTTCACCGAGAACCTGGTCGCGGTCGACGGCAACTACGACGACGTCAACAAGCTCGCCAGCGAGATCGCCGGAGAGGACCCGGGCTGGGCGTTCGTGAACGTCAACGTGCGCCCCTTCTACGCCGAGGGCTCCAAGACGCTCGGCTACGAGATCGCCGAGCAGCTCGGCTGGCGGCTGCCGGACCAGATCGTCATTCCCGTCGCGTCGGGCTCTCAGTTGACCAAGGTGCACAAGGCCTTCCGTGAGCTGGTCGAGCTGGGCCTGGTCGAGGACAAGCCGTATCGCGTCTTCGGTGCGCAGGCCGAGGGCTGCAACCCCGTCGCGACGGCGTACAAGGACGGCGTCGACGCGATCCGCCCGGTCAAGCCCCACACGATCGCCAAGTCCCTCGCGATCGGCAACCCGGCGGACGGCATCTACGTGCTCGACATCGCCCGCTCCACCGGCGGCGGCGTCGAGCAGGTGACCGACGACGAGATCCGTGACGGGATCGTGCTGCTGGCCCGCACCGAGGGCATCTTCACCGAGACCGCCGGCGGGACGACCGTCGCGGTCCTGCGCAAACTCGTCGAGACCGGCCAGCTGGACCCGGACCTCGAGACCGTCGTGATCAACACCGGCCACGGCCTCAAGACCCTCGACGCCGTGGCGGGATCCGTCGGTCCCCGCGCCACGATCGCCCCGACCTACGACGCCTTCACCGCGGCCGGCATCGCCTGAGCCGTCCCACCCATCAACTCCTGGAGCACCCCATGGCCGTTTCCGTCCGCATTCCCACCATCCTGCGCACCTACACGCACGACGAGTCCCAGGTCAGCGCCGAGGGCGACACGCTCGGTGCCGTCCTCGACTCGCTCGAGTCCTCGTACCCGGGGATCCGCGCGCGCATCCTCGACGAGGACGGCAAGCTGCGCCGATTCGTCAACATCTACGTGGCGGAGGAGGACGTGCGCTTCGACCAGGGCCTCGACACCAAGACGCCCGACGGCACGCAGATCTCGGTGATCCCCGCCGTGGCCGGAGGCTGCTGAGCGCAATCCGCCGTTCCTCGGCGCGGACCCTGCCGTTACGCTGGTTTCGGGTCCGGCCGGGGGCCTTCCGCGCAGAACAGGGTGGTCGCATGGTGCACGGCACCGTCAAGTGGTTCAACTCCGACAAGGGCTACGGCTTCATCGCCGTCGACGGCCAGGACGACGTGTTCGTCCACTGGTCGAAGATCGCGATCAACGGCTTCAAGACCCTCGAGGACGGTCAGAGCGTCGAGTTGGAGGTCGTCGACGGCCCCAAGGGCCGCGAAGCCGAGAACGTCCAGCCGCTGCGCTGAGGCCGTGTGCGCGCCCCGTGCGGGGCCGGTTGAGAAGTGTTGATTAGCACTCGTATAGTGAGAGTGCTAGATCCACCTTCTCAACCACTGTCGGAGACACGCACATGGCCAAGTCCATCGCATTCAACGAAGAAGCCCGGCGTGGGCTCGAGCGGGGCATGAACCAGCTCGCCGACGCCGTCAAGGTCACGCTCGGCCCCAAGGGCCGCAACGTCGTCCTCGAGAAGAAGTGGGGAGCCCCCACGATCACGAACGACGGCGTCTCCATCGCCAAGGAGATCGAGCTCGAGGACCCGTACGAGAAGATCGGTGCCGAGCTCGTCAAGGAAGTTGCCAAGAAGACCGACGACGTCGCCGGTGACGGCACGACGACGGCCACCGTCCTGGCCCAGGCGCTCGTGCGCGAGGGCCTGCGCAACGTGGCCGCCGGCGCCAACCCGATGGGCCTGAAGAAGGGCATCGAGACCGCCGTCGAGGCCATCAGCAGCCAGCTGCTCGACATGGCCAAGGACGTCGAGACCAAGGAGCAGATCGCCTCCACCGCGTCCATCTCGGCCGCTGACACCACGGTCGGCGAGATCATCGCCGAGGCCATGGACAAGGTCGGCAAGGAGGGCGTCATCACGGTCGAGGAGTCGAACACGTTCGGCCTCGACCTCGAGCTCACCGAGGGCATGCGCTTCGACAAGGGCCACCTGTCGGGCTACATGGTCACCGACCCCGAGCGCATGGAGACCGTGCTCGAGGACCCGTACATCCTGATCGTCAACAGCAAGATCAGCACCGTCAAGGACATGGTCCCGGTGCTCGAGAAGGTCATGCAGACCGGCAAGCCGCTGGCGATCATCGCCGAGGACGTCGAGGGCGAGGCGCTCGCGACGCTCATCGTGAACAAGCTCAAGGGCACGTTCAAGTCGGTCGCCATCAAGGCCCCCGGTTTCGGTGACCGCCGCAAGGCGATGCTGACCGACATCGCGATCCTCACCGGTGGCGAGGTCATCAGCGAGGAGGTCGGCCTCAAGCTCGAGAACGCCGACCTGACGCTGCTCGGCACCGCCCGCAAGGTCGTCACGACCAAGGACGAGACGACCATCGTCGAGGGTGGCGGCGACGAGGCCCAGATCCAGGGCCGCGTGGCCCAGATCAAGGCCGAGATCGAGAACAGCGACTCGGACTACGACCGCGAGAAGCTCCAGGAGCGCCTCGCGAAGCTGGCCGGCGGCGTGGCCGTCATCAAGGTCGGCGCGGCCACCGAGGTCGAGCTCAAGGAGCGCAAGCACCGCATCGAGGACGCCGTCCGCAACGCGAAGGCGGCCGTCGAGGAGGGCATCGTCCCCGGCGGCGGCGTCGCGCTGGTCCAGGCCAGCAAGGCGGCCTTCGAGAAGCTCGAGCTCGAGGGTGACGAGGCCACCGGCGCGAACATCGTGCGCCTGGCCGTCTCGGCCCCGCTCAAGCAGATCGCGGTCAACGCCGGCCTCGAGGGCGGAGTCGTGGCCGAGAAGGTCGCGAACCTCGAGCCGGGCCAGGGCCTGAACGCGGCCAACGGCGAGTACGTCGACATGATCGCCACGGGCATCATCGACCCCGCCAAGGTCACGCGCTCGGCGCTGCAGAACGCCGCCTCGATCGCGGCGCTGTTCCTGACGACCGAGGCCGTCGTCGCCGACAAGCCGGAGCCCGCGGCCCCGGCCGGCGCCCCCGGCATGGACGACATGGGTGGCATGGGCGGCATGGGCTTCTGAGCCCACCGCTGCACCTCACGGAACCCCGGCACCTCGGTGCCGGGGTTCCGTGCGTTCAGCGCAGGCTCGCCGAGGCCTGTTCCGGTCGCACCGGGGCGATGGCGAAGGCGATGCCCGCGACCACGAGCGGGATGGCGACGCCCACCGTGGCCAGCAGGGTCCAGGGGATGGCGACGAAGGCCTCGCCGTAGCCGCCCGTCATCGACGTCGCCGCTCGCACTCCCGGAATCACTCCGACGAGCAGCCCCAGCAGGCTCCCGACACCGCCGATCAGGAGTGCGGCGGCGGCCGCGCTCCAGCGGGCGGTCGACGGTCGCGCGCCCACCGAGACGAGGGTCGCGGCGTCCTCGCGTCCGTCCAAGCGTGCCAGGGCGACGGCGGTCGCGGTGGCGAGACCGACGACGCCCACGCCCAGGAGCGTGAGCAGGATGAAGACCAGGCGGTAGCTCGCGAAGCGCGCCTCCTGCTGGACCTCGACCGCGACGCCGGGCAGTGCCTCGAGCGCGGCCACCTGGTCGTCGGTCGGCGCCGGACCGCGTCGATCGGCCACGGCGGAGGTGGCCACGGATTCCACGCCGAGCGATCGGGCCAGGTCCGGCGGGATCACGACCCGGGCCAGCTGGCTCCGGACTCCGTCGGGCACCGGCTCGCCCCCGAGGTCGGCGGGCAGGGCAGGTATGACGAGCGGTGTCCCGGACCCGCTCACCTCGCTGTCCATCGACTCAAGAGTGGCGTCGATGCGCCCGTCGCGCACGGCGACGGTGGGGCCGGCGAGGGCGCGTCCCGAATCGAGCGCGGCAGCCTCCTGCGGCGCCAGCGAGACGCCCCAGCCCTGCACCGTGTCGGCATCGGCGATGACCACGTCGAACTGCGGGTTGTCGAACTGGAGGCCGGAGACGTCTGAGGCGAAGGTGTACTCGACGGAGACGTACTCGTCGTCGCCCGTGGTGCCGATCGGCAGGATCGCCACGCCGTGGGTGGCGGCGTCCCGGGCGGCTGCCTCGAGCGCGTCCGGGGACTCCCCGTACATCGTGACCGTGCCGACCGGGAACTGGTACATCACGGACTCGGTGCGGCGGTCGAGGTTGTCGCTGAACGACCCGATGCCCAGTGCCGTCACGGCGGCGACGCCGGCCATGACCGCGGCGATCGCCGGCGCCGTGCGCATGCGGTGGCGGTCGGCGTCCCGGGCCGCCAACCGTGCGGCGAGTGGCAGCGTCGTCGCCACGCGGCTGGCGAGGTGGACCAGTGTCGGCGTGACGAGCGCGATGCCGGCGCCGAGCAGCGTCGTCCAGCCCGCGATCCACATCGAGTCCGAGCTGCTCGAGTCGATGCCGAGGGCTCCCAGCACCGCCAGGCCGATGCCGAGGACCAGCCACCGGCGGCGGGGCGGCGCATCGCGTCTGCCGGATTCGCCCGGCAGGGTCGCGGCGGTGATGAGCGCCGCCACGACGGACGACCCCACCGCGAAGAGGGCCAGCAGGGGCCACAGCGCGAGGTCGCCCAGTGACACCACGATCTCCTGGTCCTCGTCCAGGCGATTGATCAGCGCGACCATCGCGATCCATCCGGGCACGGCGAGCGCCAGGCCTCCCGCCACGCCGAGGAGGCCCGTCACGAGACCGACGGCGGTGATGGTGTGGCGAACATCGGTCCGGGTCCCACCGGTCGACTCCAGCAGGGCGTGCTCGTCGCGCCGCGACCGTGCCGTGACGCCGAACGCCGGTATCGCGAGCAGGACGATCAGCAGCATGATCGGCAGGTAGAGGGCGATGGCGAAGGCGAGGTCGCTGGGTCCCATCACGAGCGCCGTGTACACCCCGGCGAACAGGACCGGCAACCCGATCAGGCAGGCCGTGAGGAACGATCGGCGGCGATGCGCCGCGATGTCCCTGCGGGCCAGGCGCAGGGCGACGCGCCAGGAGCCGCTCATGCCGCACCACCGGCGGTCGAGCGATCGACGATCCTGCCGTCGCGCAGGAACACCACCGTGTCGGCCCAGGCCGCGTGGCGCGGATCGTGGGTGACGACCACGGCGCCGGCTCCGGCGTCGACGCGCTCGCGCAGTCGCTTCATGATGTCCTCTCCCGTCGTCGAGTCCAGGGACCCTGTCGGCTCGTCGGCCAGGATGAGCCGGCGTTGCCCCACGAGGGCGCGGACGATGGCGGCGCGCTGGCGCTCACCTCCCGACACCTGGTCCGGGCGCCGCCGCTCGGCGTCGATCAGGTCGAGGTCGGCCAGCGCGCTCCGTGCGGTGGCCATCGCGGCGCGCAGGGGCATGCCGTCGAGCTCCAGGGGCAGGGCCACGTTCTCGGTCAGCGACAACGTCCGGATCAGGTTGAGCTCCTGGAAGACGTACCCGGCGGAGCGACGCCGCACGCCGGCCAGGGCGGCCGCGGAGCAGCTGCCCAGGTCGACGCCATCGACGACCACGGTGCCCGCATCGGGCAGGTCAAGGCCCCCGGCCAGGCGGAGCAGCGTCGACTTCCCCGATCCGGACGGGCCCATCACGGCCACGAACTCACCCACCGAGACCGTCAGGTCCACTCCGTCGACCGCCCGGATGGTCAGGTCTCCGTCGGGGTACCAGCGGGTCGCCCCACTGATCTCGAGGACCACGTCCGGGTCCGCCTGCTGCGTCGTGGTCATCGTTCGTCCTTCGTCGTGAGTCGTTCCTCGACGTGATCGAGCCACCGCACGAGGGCCTCGGTGTCGAAGATGCGGCGCTCGAGCACCAGCTCGGCGGCCATGCCGGGGGCGCCGGCGCGCTTCTGTGCCGTGAGTCGTCGGAGTCGCTCGATCCCCGCGGCCCGGTGGCGTTGCACCACGTGGCGGACGTCGACGTCCTCGGCGTCGACGGCCAGCGCCAGCTTGATGGTCAGCTCGTCGCGTGGGTCGGGGTTGGCCAAGGATGAGTCGTCCCACCACTGCGCGAGTGCTTCGCGCCCCTGCGCGGTGATCGCGTACTGCTTGCGGTAGTCGTCCTCACCGTCACCGGCCTGCTCGACCAGGCCGTCACGCTGCAGGCGCCCCAAGGTGGAGTAGACCTGACCGATGTTGATCGGCCACGTGCCACCGGTTCGGCGCTCGAACTCACTGCGCAGCTGCGCCCCGTAGCGCGGTTCCGCGGCGAGGAGGGCGAGCAGCCCGAACTTGACGCTCATGATACCGAGTATGTATACCGAGTATGTTTTGGTCAAGGACGCGGCGGCGCGCTCGTGTCGATGGCGACTGGACGAGGTTCCCTGTCACTTCTCGAGGATCGCAACCCTCGTGAAGTGACGGGTTCCCCGGTTAACCGGGGAAACTGTCACCCTTCCGCCACACAGGCCGGGGCGGCAGGGGAGGATGGGCCGGTGACGACGTGGCAGCAGTTGACCCGGACCGACGACGCGATCACGGTGCAGCACCGCGCGCGTCTCGTCGAGGCCGGGGTGGAGCCCGAGCGACTCGACGCCGTCGAGTGGCGCCGGCTCGACGGCCCGCTGCCGTCGTGGTGGAACGACCTGGGCAACGCGCTGTACGCGGCCCCCGCGGCGTCGCTGCCCGACCGGGTCCTCGACCTGATCACGACGTTCTACTTCCATGACACGGTCATCGTGATCGGCAGCCCGATGGAGCACCTGACCTCGTTGCTGATCGGCGGGGACGGGGCGACCGTCTTCCTCGATGAGCGGGTCATCCTGACCGCCGGCGAGGTCTACTGCGGGCCGGGGTCGTCGATCGTGCTGCACGGGCCCGTCGTCGCGACGAGGTCTCCCGTGATCGACGCGCGCAACGGCGGCCGCATCGTCAGTGCGGGGGACCAGTTGTGGGCGGCCGGTGTCTACATCGCGACCGACGACATGCACCGGCTCGAGGACGCGGCGACAGGGGAGCGGATCAACCCCTTCGGCGCGACCATCAGGATCGGGCACCACGTCTGGCTGTGCCGCGAATCGGTCGTGTCGGGGCACGTCGAGATCGGTGACGACGTGTGCGTGGGGCTGCGCGCCGTGGTGCGAGGGCAGAAGCTGCCCGCGAACGTCGTGGTCGCCGGCTCCCCCGCACGGGTCGTGCGCGAGGGCGCGACCTGGTCGTTCGACGACACGCCCTGAGCCGCGCGAGGATCCCCTCCGGGGCGATGAGCGCCGAAACTACGAGTTGCACCCGTCGGACGCACGAAATCGTCGCCTGCGCACCTCGGGGAGCCGGAAACGCTACTGTTCACTCCTGTGACATGGGGCACATCAATTTATTTCGGGAATGGCCGGACAGTTGCCTCCGAATGGCCTACTTTCGAGGGAAAGCACGGGGCGTCGCGAGCGCCGGTGGCCGTCGGAGGGGGATCCGACGTGGGAGGCCATCGGAATGCCTGGGGTGTCGAGCATCGTGGACGGGGAGTCCAGGATGTATCGCCGGTTCTCCACGGCGCTCCTTGCGGGAGTACGCAGACACGACGGCACGTGGGCCGTGGAGCGAGGCGGAGGGGTCCGCAGCACGACGCTCGGCAGCCTGCATTGGGGAGTGGGAATGACTTCAGTGATCGACGGGCGTGATGACGCCGTCCTACCACTGCGTCTCGTCGAGCCGATCGCGACCGACGGGGTCGTCGGCTCTCCTTCCGTCCACCGTGAGTTCACCGGCATCCCCACAGGTCGCTCGACCTGGGACGCCATCATCCGCCAGGGCCTGATCGGCCACACCGCCGTCGTGGCCGGCACCGTCGCCACGGGCCTCGTCGTCGGGTTGGCGCCCGGCGCGCTGACCATGCTGGCGTTCGGCGTGATCGCCTGGCTCGGCTTCAGCCTCGCCGCGCTGCCCGCCTACGAACGTGCGGGCTCGCTGCGACCGGCCAAGCGCTTGGTCGCCGTGCTCGCCCTGGCCGCACTGACCACCCTCGTGCTGAGCGACGTCGTGTCGACCCAGCTGCGCGGGGCCGTCACCGTCCTGAGCGCCACCGCAGTCCTGATCGTCGCCTCGGCCCTGGTCCACCGCGCCGTGCTGCGCCGGGTCCCCACGCTGCTCGTGGGTCCCGCGGACGCAGTCAACCGACTGGCGGCTCGCTGGGAGGACCGTCCCGACCTCGTCGTCGTCGGTCGCTGCACGTGGGACTCCACGACGCCGGTCGGCAGCGCGACCGTCAACTCGGTCGTGCGCGACGTCCCCAAGCTGCTGCGCACGGTCCGCGGCGCCCGCGTCGTCATCACCGCCGACCAGGCTCTCAGCGACCCGTCCCTGCGCCACCTGGCCTGGGGCCTGCAGCGCGCCGAGATCGAGTGCCTCGTCCTCACGGACATGAACGACTACGTCGAGTTCGTGCGGCCGACACGCATCGGCGACCAGCTGGCGCTGGCGCTCGACCCGCCGAACAGTCACCTGGTCAGCCAAGCCATCAAGTCGTTCTTCGACCGGGCCTTCGCCGCCTTCGCGATCCTGCTCGGCGCGCCCCTGATGGCCCTGGTCGCCCTGGCGATCCGCCTCGACACGCGTGGGCCGGTCATCTACCGCCAGGAGCGCACCGGCAAGGACGGCGTCCCGTTCGACATCTACAAGTTCCGCTCGATGGTCGTCGATGCCGATCAGCGCGTCGACGAGCTGCGCGAGCAGAACGAGGCGGCCGGGCCGTTGTTCAAGATGACCCAGGACCCGCGGGTCACCCGGGTCGGTCGCATCCTGCGCCAGACCTCGCTCGACGAGCTGCCCCAGCTGTTCAACGTCCTGCTCGGCGACATGGCGCTGGTCGGACCGCGTCCCGCACTCGAGAGCGAGACGTCGCAGTACAGCCAGTGGGTCTGGCGCCGGCTGCACGTCAAGCCCGGCATGACCGGCCTGTGGCAGGTCAGTGGCCGCTCGAACCTCTCGTGGGACGAGTCGATCCGACTGGACCTGATGTACGTGAACAACTGGAACCTGCGGATGGACGTCACGATCCTGCTGAAGACGATCGGGGTCGTCCTGAACCGCAAGGGTGCCTGGTGACCGCCGTGGACGCCGCCGAGGTCGGTTACGCCAGTGGAGTGTTCGACATGTTCCACATCGGGCACCTCAACCTGCTGCGCCGTGCCCGCGAGCACTGCCGGACGCTCGTCGTCGGTGTCGCCAGCGACGAGTACGTGCTGGCGCTCAAGGGTCGCGAGCCGGTCGTGCCGCTCGCGGAGCGACTCGAGATCGTCTCGTCCCTGCGCTTCGTCGACGAGGTGATCGTCGATCGCAGCGAGGACAAGCGCGTCGCGTGGCGCGACCGTCGCTTCGACGCCATCTTCAAGGGCGACGACTGGCGCGGCTCGCCCAAGGGCGATCGCCTGGAGCAGGCCATGGCCGAAGTCGGTGCCGGCGTCGTGTACTTCCCGTACACGCTGCACACCTCCAGCACCCGGCTGCGTGGCTTCCTCGAGCGCGCCGAGGCCGAGTTCTACGGCTCCCGCTGATCCGAGGGCGCTCGGCGCCCGAAGCGTCGAACCCGGCCGGCTGACGGACCCTGTTCGGCAGCCGGCCGCAGCTCAGTGCTCGGTGATCGTTCCGGCGCCCACGGTCCGGTTGGTGGCCTCGTCGATCAGGATGAACGAGCCGGCCTGACGGTTGCGCTGGTACGGGTCGACCATGAGCGGCTGCGTGGTGCGCAGCGTGACTCGGCCGATCGCGTTGAGCGCCAGGTCCGAAGGGGACTGGTGGCGGTGCAGCGTGTTCACGTCGAGCTCGTACTTGATCTCCTTGACCAGGGCACGCGCCGAGCGGGTCGTGTGCTTGATCGCGTACTTGGCGCCCACGCGCATCGGCTCGATGTCCATCCAGCAGACCATCGCGTCGAGGTCCTGCGTGACGGTCGGCAGGTTGTTCGGGCGCACGATCATGTCGCCGCGTGACACGTCGACCTCGTCCTCGAGCCGCACCGTGACCGACATGGGGGAGTAGGCCTCGGTGAGCTCGCCCTTCGCCGTGTCGATCGCCTTGACCTTGCTGGGCAGCCCGCTGGGCAGCACGACGACGTCGTCGCCGGGGCGCAGCACTCCGCTGATGACCTGGCCGGCGAACGCGCGGTAGTCGCCCTGCCCGTTCTGGGGGCGGATGACGTACTGGACCGGGAAGCGCACGTCGACGAGGTTGCGGTCGCTCGCGATGTAGACGTTCTCGAGGTGGTGCAGCAGCGAGGGGCCCTCGTACCAGTCCATGTGCTCCGAGCGCGTCACGACGTTGTCACCCGTGAGGGCCGACAGCGGGATCGTGGTGACGTCGGTGAACTCCAGGCGCGCGGCGAAGTCCGTGAAGGTGTCGCTGATCTCGCGGTAGACGTCCTCGGACCAGTCGACGAGGTCCATCTTGTTGATGGCCAGGACGATGTGCGGCACGCGCAGCAGCGACACGAGGGTCGCGTGGCGCCGGCTCTGCTCCTGCAGGCCCTTGCGCGCGTCGACCAGGATGATCGCCAGGTCGGCCGTGGAGGCTCCCGTGACCATGTTGCGCGTGTACTGGATGTGCCCGGGCGTGTCCGCGATGATGAACTTGCGCTTCGGGGTGGAGAAGTAGCGGTAGGCGACGTCGATCGTGATGCCCTGCTCGCGCTCGGCGCGCAGGCCGTCGGTCAGCAGGGCCAGGTCGGTGTACTCGTCGCCGCGCTGCGCGCTCGTGGCCTCGACGGCCTCGAGCTGGTCGGTGAAGATCGACTTCGAGTCGAACAACAGGCGACCGATGAGCGTGCTCTTGCCGTCGTCGACCGAGCCGGCCGTGGCGAATCGCAGGATGTCCATCAGAAGTAGCCCTCCTTCTTGCGATCCTCCATCGCAGCCTCGCTGACCCGGTCGTCGCCGCGGGTCGCGCCGCGCTCGGTGATGCGGGTCGCCGCGACCTCGGCGACGACCTCCTCCGGAGTGGTGGCGGTCGAGGGAACCGCCGCCGTCAGGGTGGCGTCGCCGACCGTGCGGTAGCGGACGGACTCGACGAACACCTCCTCGTCGTCACCGGGCTGGCAGTGCTGGTTGATCGTGAAGTACATGCCCCCGCGCAGGAAGACCTCGCGCTCGCGGGCGTAGTAGATCTCGGGCAGCTCGATGTCCTCGCGGGCGATGTACTGCCAGATGTCGAGCTCGGTCCAGTTCGACAGCGGGAAGCAGCGGATGCTCTCGCCGGGGTGGATGCGGCCGTTGTAGAGCGACCACAGCTCGGGGCGCTGGTTCTTGGGGTCCCACTGGCCGAAGTCGTCACGGAAGGAGAAGACGCGCTCCTTGGCGCGGGCCTTCTCCTCGTCGCGGCGGGCGCCGCCGAACAGGGCGCTGAGGCCGTTCTGCTCGGCGGTGCGGATGAGCACGGGGGTCTGGATGCGGTTGCGCGAGCCGCTGGGCTCCTCGCGGACGAAGCCCTCATCGATCGCCTCCTGGACGGAGCCGACGATGAGGCGCACGCCGAGCTGCTCGACGACGCGGTCGCGGAACTCGAGGACCTCGTCGAAGTTGTGCCCCGTGTCGATGTGGACGACGGGGAACGGGATCGGGCCGGGCGCGAACGCGCGGACGGCGAGGTTCAGCATCACGACGGAGTCCTTGCCGCCGGAGAACAGCAGCGCCGGGCGCTCGTTCTCGGCCACGAGCTCACGGATGATGTAGATCGCCTCGGCCTCGAGGTGGTCGAGTTGGCTCAGGCCGTAGCGGCGTGCCTCGCTCGTTTCGGACATCGACGGGTTTCCTCCCCACGCGGATCGACCGGTGCCGCGGTGCGCGGTTGACGTGCGGGACGGGCCCGCGCGTACGCACCGTCGGTGCGGCTTAGAACATTAACATCGGCGCCGAGACCGGCGGCATCATGGTGAAGCCGTGAGACGGGGCTGTGCCACAATCGTGCGTCATGGACTCGTGGCTCGTCGCGGGCGCGTTCGCCGTCGGAGTGGTCGTGGGTCTCACCGGCATGGGCGGCGGAGCGCTGATGACACCGATGCTGGTGTTCTTCTTCAACGTCCCCCCGCTGACCGCCGTCTCGAGTGACCTCGTCGCCAGCGCCGTGATGAAGCCGGTCGGCGCCGGCGTCCACCTCAAGCGCGGCACCGTCAACCTCAAGCTCGTGGGCTGGCTGTGCGTCGGCTCGGTCCCCGCGGCCTTCTGCGGCGTCCTGATCCTGCGCGCGCTGGGCGATTCGGCGGAGATGCAGAACGGGATCAAGGTCGCGCTCGGCCTGGCGATCCTGCTCAGCGCCGCGCTGCTGATGGTGCGCGCCTACCTGCGCCTCGTCGAGCGCGCCCGCTCGCGCGACGGCCGGGGAGAGCCGCTGCCGCAGTCGCGCCCCGAGCGCCACGTCAGGCCGCTCCCCACGCTGCTGTTGGGCATCGTCGGCGGACTCGTCGTCGGCATGACCTCGGTCGGCTCCGGGTCGCTCGTGATCATCGGCCTGATGATGCTGTACCCGGGCCTGCGGGCCAGCCAGCTCGTCGGCACCGACCTGCTCCAGGCGGTGCCGTTGGTCGCCTCGGCCGCGATCGGCCACGCGATCTTCGGCGACCTCGACCTGAGCGTCTCGCTGCCGCTGATCCTGGGCTCGATCCCCGGTGCGTACATCGGAGCCCATCTGTCGTCGCGACTCCCCGGTGGCTGGGTGCGCCGCGCCCTGGCGTTCATCCTGCTGGCCTCGGGCCTCAAGCTCATCGGCGTGCCCACGGACACGACGGGCCTGCTGCTCGTCGCCGTCCTCTTCCTCGCGCCGCTCATGTGGATGGTCATCCGCCTGCGCCTGGGCTTCCCGGCGTTCGCGTTCATCGAGAACCGTCAGCTCAGGGCCGCGAAAGCCGAGAAGGCCGCAGACCGAGGGGATCGCCGATGATGAGCGAGCGCCAGCGAGTGAACCATTCAGCACGACGAGTGGGGCCATCGTCCTACCGTCGTTTCGTCCAGGGAGTTGCCCGATGAGCGCGTCCGCCGTCCTGCGGGGCCACCAGCTCGACGCCCTCGAGTTGATCCTCGGCCGTTTCCTGGGGGCCGTCGACGGGTACTGCCTGCCCGACCGCGCGCCGGCGGACTGGCCCGTCGAGGCGACCCTCGCGGTGTCGGCCCAAGCCGCCCGCGAGGCCGTCGACCAGGGCTCACTCACGCTCACCGACCCGGACAACACGCCACTGGCCGCGCTCGTGCTGAGCGACACCGCGCCCTGCGACGAGCACACGACGTGGGTGGCAGGACGGCTGCGGGCCCTCAAGGCCGCCGAGCACCCGCCTGCCCGCGCCGTGCGACTGGTCGTCCCGGTCGACCTGCACGATCACGTGGTGGCGCTGTTCAGCGGCCGGGTCAGCGCATCGGACGTCATCCGCGCGGTCAACGTCGCGCACGGGCGCCCGCTCGCCCTGATCGGCGTTGCGGCCCAGGACGCCTCCGGCAGCGACGTCGCGGTCATGGACGAGCTGCGCCGGTGCGCTGACGTCATCCCCAACGGGCGCGCCTGGTACCTGGCCGCTCCGGCGGTCGGCCAGGACGCGACCGCCGAAGAGGTGCTGGCGATCGCGCTGCGGTCGCTGGGGGTCGAGGACCAGCTCGACTTCCGCAAGCCCAGCCCCAAGTCCGAGAACGGTGCCGTCCTGCTCTTCACGGGCCTGTCCGGCGCCGGCAAGTCGACGGTCGCGCGCGCGGTCGTCGAGGCCATCACCGCCGCCGACCTGCGGCGCACCGTCCTGCTGGACGGTGACGACGTGCGACAGGAGCTCTCGGCGGGACTCGGCTACGGCAAGGAGGACCGCGAGCGGAACCTGACCCGGATCGCGTGGGTCGCCGCCCGCGTCGCCGAGGTCGGAGGTCTCGCGGTCTGCGCGCCGATCGCGCCCTTCGTAGCCGCCCGCCAAGCGATGCGCGAGCGGGTCGAACCCAAGTCGCCGTTCCTCGTGATCCACGTGGCGACGCCGCTGGCGGTGGCCGAGGCGCGCGACCGCAAGGGCCTGTACGCCAAGGCGCGCGCCGGCCTGATCCCCGACTTCACGGGCATCGACTCGCCGTACGAGGAGCCGGACGACGCGGACCTGGTCATCGACACCTCCCGCACGGGCGTCGGCGAGTGCGTCGAGGCGGTGCTCGCGATGCTCCGCGAGAAGGGGATCGTCGCGGGCGGTTGAAACCGCGTTGACGCTGCGATTCAAGCGATCGTCCAAACACCAGATGTGAGGGAATCCTCCTGTTAGGCTCCGGTCCCATGGGTGACTTGGGTTACAAGCTGAAGGTCCTGCGGCGCATTGGTGTGATCAAGGCGCTACCGCCGAACCGACTGATCGGCGCTGCGCGCATCCTGAAGAAGTGGGGACCCGGCCTGCCGTCCGGCGTGAACGCCGCGGCCAGGCGCTACCCCAAGCAGGTCGCGATCATCGATGACGCGGGACAGATCACCTACGAGGACCTGGTCGCCCAGATCAACCAGTTCACCGAGGTGCTCAAGGAGCGCGGCATCAAGGCCGGCGACTCGGTCGCCGTGCTCGCGCGCAACCACCGCTACCTCGTGATCGCGCTGGTCGCCGTCGTCCAGATGGGTGGCCGCATCCTGTTGCTCAACACCATGTCCAGCCGCGCCCAGCTGACCGACCTGGCCGAGCGCGAGGGCGCCGAGCTGCTCATCCTGGACCAGGAGTTCCTGCCGCTCGTCGAGGACGTGCGCCGCAGCCGCCTGATCCTCGCCTGGGCCGAGCCCGACGTCCCCACCGACCTCCCGTCGATCGAGTCGATCACGATCGGCAAGCCCAAGGGCGGTCACCCGGTGCCCGAGCGGCACGGCGAGATGATCATCTTCACCTCCGGCACGACGGGCCTGCCCAAGGGCGCCAAGCGCAAGGAGCCCGAGGACCTCAAGCCGCTGCTGGCCTACTTCGGCTCGATCCCGTACCGCAGCAACTCCGTGGTCTCGATCGCGGCGCCGCTGTTCCACTCGTGGGGCCTGATCAACCTGGGCTTCGGCCTCTCGACCTGCCCGACCTTCGTGCTGCGTCGCAAGTTCATCCCCGAGCAGACCCTGCGCGACATCGAGAAGTACAAGGTCGAGGTGCTCGTCGTGGTGCCGCTCATGCTCCAGCGCATGGTCAAGGCCGACCCGAACGTCGTCAAGAACACCGACGTGTCCAGCCTCAAGATCACGGCCTCCAGCGGCTCCGCCCTGGCCGGCGACCTGGCGCTGCACTACATGGACATGTTCACCGACTCGATCTACAACTTCTACGGCGCGACCGAGACCAGCTGGATCACGATCGCCTCGCCCAAGGACCTGCGCGCCGCTCCCGGCACCGCCGGCCGGGTGCCGTGGCGCACCCAGGTCAAGGTGCTCGACCACGACGGCAACGAGGTCCCGCAGGGCGACATCGGCGTGATCCACGTCGTCAACGACATGCCGTTCGGCGGCTACACCGACGGCCGCAACAAGTCGTTCCACTCCGGCCTCATGGACTCGGGCGACCTCGGCTACTTCGACGAGGAGGGCCGACTGTTCGTGGCCGGCCGCGACGACGACATGATCATCTCCGGCGGCGAGAACGTCTTCCCGCGCGAGCTCGAGGACTGCCTCATCGAGCACCCCGAGGTCGCCGACGTGGTCGTCACCGGCATCGCCGACCCCGACTGGGGCCAGCGACTGGCGGCGTACGTCGTCCGCAAGGAGGGCAGCGACGTCTCGGTCTCCGAGCTCACGGAGTTCGCCCGCGACAACGTCGCCCGTTCGGCCGTGCCGCGCGGGATCATGTTCCTCGACCAGCTGCCCCGCAACCCCACGGGCAAGGTCATGAAGCGCCAGCTTCCCGCGTTCGAGACCGCCGGCTGACGGTGGTCCGCCCCCGGCTGCAGCGCGTGCTGCAGCAGGTGGTCCGGGCCGGTCGTGCGATGCGCACGTCCGGTCCTGCGCGGACGTCCGCGGGTGGACTGGACACCACGTGGGCCGGCGACCACGACGGTCGCCCCGATCCCGGCGAGATCGTCTGGACGTGGGTGCCCTACGAGGACGACCCGGCGCAGGGCAAGGATCGCCCGGTCCTGCTGATCGGCCGGCGCGACCCCGGCACCCTGGTCGCGCTGCAGCTGACCTCCCAGGACCACGACCGCGACGCGGCCCAGGAAGCGCGGGCGGGCCGGCACTGGATGGACATCGGCTCGGGGCCCTGGGACTCACAGCGGCGCCCCAGCGAGGTGCGCCTCAACCGGTTCATCGAGGTCCGCGAGAGCGACGTGCGCCGAGAAGGCGCGGTGCTCGACCGCGAGGTGTACGAGCGCGTTGTCGCGGCTGCGAGACAATACCTGCCATGAGCATCGTCGCCCGGGTCGACCGCTTCCAGCGGCAGCACCCGGTCCTCGGGTTCCCGATCGCGGTGATCTACAAGTTCTTCGACGACCAGGGCCCGTACCTGGCGGCGATCATGACGTACTACTCGTTCATCGCGATCTTCCCGCTGCTGCTGATCGGAACGTCGGTGCTGGGCTTCGTGCTGCAGGACGATCCCGAGCTGCAGGAGCGGTTGCTCGACACGGCGCTCGGCCAGTTCCCCATCGTCGGCGACCAGCTCGGCCGGCCGGGCGGGCTCACCGGCAGCACGTCGGCGATCGTGGTCGGCTCGATCGCCGCGCTCTACGGTGCGCTCGGCGTGGGCCAGTCCACCCAGAACGCCGCCAACGTCGCCTGGGGCGTGCCGCGCAACAGCCGCCCGAACCCGATCATGATGCGGGTGCGCAGCTTCGTCGTGCTGGGCATCGGCGGCCTGGGCATCGCCGTCATCGCGATCCTCCAGTCCATCGTGGACAACCCGGAGGTCGTCGGGATCGACCATCTGCCCGACCTCGGCCTGGTCATGCGCGTGGTCGGCTTCCTCGTCTCGTGGGGCATCTTCATCACCGTCTTCAAGTTCGTGAGCCTGCGTCGCGCGTCGTGGCGGTCGGTGCTGCCCGGCTCGCTGTTCTGCGCCCTGGGCTGGCAGGTGCTGCAGTACGCCGGCGACGCCTACGTCCAGGGCGTCATCGTGCGGGCGTCCTCGATGAACCAGACCTTCGCGCTCGTCCTTGGCCTGGTCGCGTTGCTGTTCCTGCTGACCGCGATCATCGTCATCGGGCTGCAGATCAACGTCGTCCGACGCCGTCACCTCTATCCGCGCGCCCTGCTCACTCCGTTCACCGACAACGTCGTGCTGACCGCGGGCGACCGGCGCGCCTACGCGCAGTACGCGCGGATGCAACGGCACAAGGGCTTCCAGACGATCTCGGTCGACTTCGACGACGACGCCTGACCGGCGCAGGTCCTCAGGCAGGCTCGGACAACGGCGGCGCCGCGTCGTCGTGGAACGGCTGGTCCGCGAGCAGCAGCTCGACGATCTCGCGCCAGTCCTGGCAGACCACGGCGGCGCCGGACGCCCGCAGTGCCGCGGCCCGCGCGTGGTGCTCCTCGGGAGGCACGAACTGCAGCGTCCCGATCGTCCAGCATCCCGCCGAGACCGCCGCGCGCACGCCGTTGACGGAGTCCTCGACCGCGATCGCCTCGGCCGGGTCCACGCCCAGCCGCTCGCAGGCGAACGCGTAGACGGCCGGGTCCGGCTTGCTGACGGGGCGGGCGAGGGAGCTCTCGGCGCTGAACATGCGCTCGGGCTCGACGAAGGACGACAGGCCCGTCACGGACAGGCACGCCTGCAGACGCTCGACGGCGCTCGACGTCACCACCGACAGCTGCAGGTGGCCCGTCAACTGCGCCAGCGGGCGCGTCACGTCGGGGTCGGGGGTGAGCACGGTGCGCAGGTGCGCCGTGACGACGTCGCGCTCCACCGCGACCCACTCCTCCAGGTCGTCCTCGTCGATCCGGCGGTCGTGCAGGGTCGCGAGCAGGCGGGCGACCGAGCGGAAGTTCCGGCCGTTCGTCAGGCGCTGCAGCTCGTCGGCCTCGTAGGGCCTCTCGATGCCCAGTTGGGCCAGGAAGCGGTTGGTCACCAGGAAGGAGGCCTCGTAGGCCGGCTCGACCGACGGGAACAGGGTGCCGTCGGCATCGCTCAACAGCACGCCGCCCCGAGGGAGCGGCCGGGCGCACTGCGGGCCCGTCATGGCCTGTCCCGGGAGCAGGAGCGCGAGCTGTTCGGGCACAGGGGCGCCGCCGTCGCCGAGGGGCGTGACGTCGTCATGATGGTGAAGCTTTCGAACTCGTTCCGGAGGCGCACTGCTGTACCTGACACTGCTGTACCCAGATCGCGCGAGTTCACACGTCCCGGCTCGGGTCGAATCGATGCGGACGTGGCACCGTCCGGGCGCGTTCGCCCACTAGGATGAAGGGGTTGCACTCCGCGAACGCAAAGGAACGGTCATGCCCACCGGCAAGGTGAAGTGGTACGACTCCGAGAAGGGGTTCGGTTTCCTCAGCCGCGAGGACGGTGAGGACGTCTACGTGCGCTCCGATGCGCTGCCCGCCGGCGTCACCACGCTGAAGGCCGGGACGCGGGTCGAGTTCGGCATCGCCGCCGGCCGTCGCGGTGACCAGGCCCTGCAGGTGCGCGTGCTCGACCCGACCCCGTCGGTGTCCCAGGCCCAGGCGCAGGCCCGCCGCAAGTCCCCCGAGGAGATGGTCGTCATCGTGGAGGACCTCGTGAACCTGCTCGACGGGTTGGGCGAGGGCTACCGCCACGGTCGCCACCCCGAGGGCAAGCGCGCCCGCCAGGTCGCCCAGCTGCTGCGCCGCGTCGCGGCCGACCTCGACGCCTGACCTTCGCGTGACCGCCGCCCTCGAGGGCTTCGCCGTCATCGGCGTGCTCATCGCGGTCGGCTACGTGCTCGCGGCGACCCGCGTCCTGGACGCGGCCAGCCAGGTCGTGCTGTCGCGACTCGTCTACTTCGTCGCGACTCCGGCACTGCTGATCGACGTCCTCGGCTCGACCGACCTCGGGACCGTCTTCGGGCCGTGGTTCGTCGTCGCCGTCGTGGGCGTCGCCGCGGTGCTCGTCGTCTATCTCCCGTGGGCGAGGTGGCGAGGTCGCACGCGGGAGCACGCCGTGGTGGGAGGCCTCTCGGCCTCGTACGCCAACGCGGGCTACCTCGGCCTGCCGATCGCCGGGTACGTGCTGGGCGACGCGGCCTTCGCGCTGCCGACGATGGTGCTGCAGCTGACGATCTACGCGCCGCTCGCGCTGACGTTCCTGAGCATGGAGTCCGGCGTGCGGGCGACGCCGTGGTCCTTCGTCCGTGCGGGCCTGCGCAACCCGGTGTCCGTTGCGGCGGTGATCGGCGTCCTGCTCTCGGTCGTCCACGCGGACCTGCCACGGGTCGTGGCGGAGCCGATCTCGCTGCTCGGTGCGATGGCCATCCCGGCTGCGCTGCTGGCGTACGGCGTCGCACTGCGCCACGGTCCGGCGATCGGTCGCGGGAACGGTCGTGAGGTCGCCTTCGTGGCGGCGCTGAAGCTCGCGTGGCAGCCGCTCGTCGCCTACCTCGTGGCGCACTTCGCGCTCGGACTCGACGCGCACGAGACCGCCGGCGTCACGCTGATGGCCGCGCTGCCGACCGCGCAGAACGTGTTCGTCTACGCCTCGCGGTTCGGCCGGGGTCAGGTCCTGGCCCGCGACTGCGTCGCCGTGACGACCCTGGCCTCGCTGCCCGTGCTGCTCGTCCTCACCGCACTGCTCGTCCCCTGATCGCACCGGGGTTGGTCGGACGTGGTGCCGTGGGGGACAATCGGAGCCATGAGCACGTCCATCACCCAGGCACGCGCCGCCCTCGAGTCCAGTGTCGAGGACGGCACGGTCGGCGACCACGTCGGCACGACCGACGAGGGTCACGGACTGGTGACCGAGCGGTTCGCCTGCCTGCTGCCGGGCTACGTCGGCTGGTACTGGGCCGTGAGCGTGTCGGTGCTCGACGGTGACGCCACGATCAACGACGTCGTGCTGCTGCCCGGCGACGCCGCGATCGTCGCCCCCGAATGGACTCCCTACCGCGAGCGCATCCGCCCCGGCGACCTCGGTCCGGGCGACGTCCTGCCGCCCGACGAGGACGACATCCGGCTCGTGCCCGCCTGGTCCGCCGGCGACGGCGACGAGACTGGCGTGGTCGACCGCCACTTCGCCCGCGAGATCGGCCTCGGTCGCGAGTGGGTGCTGTCGTTCGAGGGGCGCGAGGACGCCGCGGAGCGCTGGTACGAGGGCGAGTCCGGCCCGGACACCCCGATCGCCAAGCAGGCGCCCGGCATCTGCGGGTCCTGCGGATTCCTGGTCTCGCTGGCCGGTGACCTGGCCGACCGGTTCGGCGTCTGCGCGAACAAGATGGCCAACGCCGACGGGCGCGTCGTCGCGCTGACGCACGGATGCGGAGCTCACTCGAGCACGCGTCCCAAGCGCAGCAACTCGGCGGCGGCGCTGCCCGATCCCGTGCTGGACACGATGCACGACGAGGCCGAGGAGTTCTGAGCTCCCCGTGCCTCCAGCGATGGCGCGTCGGCGCCTGACGTCAGTTGCGGCGCCGTCGACCCACCGGACGCTCGGTCGGGGTGGGAGCGGCCTGCTCGGCGACAGGTGCCGGGTCTGCGGGCTGGATCGAATCCTGCTTCTTGGGACTGACCGTCTTCGGAGCCGGAGCCGGAGCCGGAGCCGGCGTGACGGCCTCGGGCGGGAGGTCCTCAGTCGCGGTGCTGGCCTCGGTCGCCTGCTGCAGCGCGTCGCGGCGCCGCTTGCAGTACTCGATCCCCATGAGCCCCAGGCCCAGTCCGGCGATCGCCGTCCAGAGCCACCACGTGCGGCCCTGGTCCTGCAGGTTGCCCCAGAACGGGAGCAGCGCGATCGCGACGATGCCCCAGGCGATCGTGCCGAACGTCATCGTGCGCACGCCGTCGACGTCCATCGGCTCGACGGCGGCGACGCGGTGGGTCGTGCGACCGAACTCCAGCTCCGTGATCTCGGGCCGGCCCAGGTCGGGGATGCGGGATCGCTTCGTGCGGGCCATGTCCACACTTTAGCCCGCACTCTCGTGCCCGAGGAGGCCGCGTGAATCCCCGTCGCCGTCGTCTGTTGATCCCCGGGCTGCTCGTGGCGCTGCTCGTCGTGGTGGTCGTCGCGGCCCTGACCGACCGAGCGGGTGCGGCGACCGGCCGTCCGCTGGTGACGATCGCGGACTCGCGGATCACGGAGTCCAGCGGGCTGGCCGTCAGCGCCGAGTTCGACGACCTGGCCTACACGGTGAACGACTCGGGCAACGCGGCCGAGGTCTACGCGATCGACCTCACGTCCGGCGACGTCGTCGGTGTCACGGCCGTGAGCGCGCCGTTCCGCGACGTCGAGGCACTGGCCCTGCGCGACGGGACCCTGTGGATCGGCGACCTGGGTGACAACCGCGCGGAGCGCAGGGATCTGACCCTGTATGCGATCGACGAGCCGGGACGTGAGACCCGGACGGTCGATCCGCGGCGGTACCCGGTGCAGCTCGACGGTGGGCCGGCGGACGTCGAGGCGCTGCTGGCCGACCCGGACTCCGATGAGCTGCTGGTGGTGACGAAGTCGCTCGCGGCCACGACGGTGATGTCGGTGGACGAGGCCGACCTGGACCCGGACCGCGCCGCCGTCTTCCGGCCGGTCGCGGGCGACCTGCCTGCGTTCGTGACCGATGGCGCGTTCTCGCCCGACGGCACCCGCGTCGCCCTGCTGTCCTACGGATCGCTCTGGACGGTGGACCCCTCCGACTGGAGCACCCTCGGTCGCCAGGAGCTGCCCCCGCTGGCCCAGGCCGAGACGGTGGCGTTCGTCGATCGCTCGGCGGTGCTCGTCGGCAGCGAGAGCGAGGACTCCCCGTTGCACCGGCTCGAGCTGGATCCCACGTCGGCGGAGGCGCAGGGCCCGGGGACCGTCGCGACCGGGTCGCCCGAGTCCGAGCCGACCGAGCCCTCGTCCGAGCCCTCGTCTGCTCCGGTGGCCCGCGACGAGGACTCCCGTGTCGCACTGCTCGGCGGTGCCGGCATGGTCGGGGCTCTCGCGCTCGGCGGGCTCGTCGCGTGGCGCCTACGGGCGCGTTCGTCCCGCCTTCGGTGAGCGATAGCGTGGCGCCATGAAGATCGCTCTCGGAGACAGGTCACCGCAGGTCCACGACTCCGCCTTCGTCGCGGCCAACGCCACGCTCGTCGGCTCGGTCGTCATGCACGAGGGCTCGAGCGTCTGGTACGGCGCCGTGCTGCGCGCCGACAACGAGCCGATCACGATCGGCCCTCGCAGCAACGTCCAGGACAACTGCGTCTTCCACGTCGATGCGGGCAAGCCGCTGACGCTCGGCGAGGGCGTCTCGGTCGGTCACGGCGCCGTGATCCACGGTGCGACCGTCGAGGACCACGTGCTCGTGGGCATGGGCGCGATCATCCTGAACGGTGCGGTCATCGGCACCGAGTCGCTCGTCGCCGCCGGTGCCATGGTGCCGCAGGGTGCGGTCATCCCGCCGCGCTCGCTGGTCGCCGGCGTGCCCGCGAAGGTCCGCCGTGAGCTGACCGACGACGAGGTCGCCACCCTTCACCTCAACGCGGACGTCTACGAGGAGCACCGCGAGCTGCACCGCGACGCCTCGGTCGTCGACTGACGGTTTCCCCGGTTAAGTAGGTTTCCTCCCACTTCGCGAGGGTTGCGATCCTCGCTAAGTGACAGGAAACCTCGTCCAGTGGCGATCCTGGAGGCCAGGGCCAGCGGGCTGACGCTGTGAGCTGCCTGACCGCACGAGGCAGGACTTAACGAGGTTCTCTGGCACATCTCGAGGATCGCAACCCTCGTGAAGTGCTAGGAAACCTACTTAACCGGGGAATCCGTCACCCGGCGAGCCGCTCGACGACGTGGTCGAGGCAGCGGGTCAGCGCGGTGACGTCGTCGGGGTCGATGGCGGGGAACATCGCGATGCGCAGCTGGTTGCGTCCGAGCCCGCGGTAGCCGGCGACGTCGACGATCCCGTTCTCGCGCAGGGCGGCCACGACGTCGGCGGCCTGCGCCCCTTCGAGGTCGATCGTGCCCACCACGAGCGAGCGGTCGGCGGGGTCGGTCACGAACGGTGTCGCGTACGCGCTCGACTCGGCCCACGCGTACAGCCGCTGCGAGGAGTCGGTCGTCCGGGAGACGGCCCAGTCGAGGCCACCCTGGTCATTCAGCCAGCGGACCTGCTGGTCCATCAGGAAGAGCGTCGCGACGGCCGGGGTGTTGTACGTCTGGTCCTTGAGCGAGTTGTCGATCGCGGTGGGCAGGTCGATGAACCCCGGGATGTGGCGGCCGCCGGCCTTGATCCGCCGAGCGCGCTCGATCGCCGCGGGCGACATCAGCGCGATCCACAGGCCGCCGTCCGACGCGAAGCCCTTCTGGGGGGCGAAGTAGTAGACGTCGGTCTGCGCGACGTCGACGGGCAGGCCGCCCGCGCCCGAGGTGGCGTCGACCAGGACGAGGGCGCCTTCGTCGATCCCCTCGGGACGGCGCACCGGCACCATGACACCGGTCGAGGTCTCGTTGTGCGCCCAGGCGTACGTGTCGACGCCCGCGGTGGCGTGCGGACTCGGATGGGTCTCGAAGCCGGACTCGAGGACCTCGGGCTCGTCCAGGAACGGCGCCGCCGCGACCGCCTTGGCGAACTTGGACGTGAACTCGCCGTGCACGAGGTGCTGCGACCGGTGCTCGACCAGTCCGAACGTGGCGGCGTCGAAGAAGGCGTGCGAGCCGCCGACACCGAGGACGACCTCGTACCCCTCGGGGAGGCTGAACAGCGCGGACAGTCCCTCGCGGATGCTGCCGACCAGCGACTTGACGGGAGTCGCCCGATGGGAGGTCCCGAGCAACGAGGATCCGGTGGCCGCGAGGGCCTGGAGGGCCTCGACGCGCACCTTGGAGGGGCCGGAGCCGAAGCGTCCGTCGCGGGGCAGGAGCTCATGGGGGATCTGCACGGCGCCATTGTCGCAGGCGTCCGCGCCCTGATGCGTTGATCGGTCGGCCGGAACGGGCGGTTACGATGCGACCCATGGCAGCAGACCAGCCCACGGTGCCCTTGGCCGAAGGCATCGAGCACGACCTGGCGGAGTGGGAGAAGGCCACGGCGGCCGTCCTGCGCAAGACCCGCCGGCTCGCCGACGACGCCCCCGACTCCGACGTGTGGACCGCGCTGTCCACCACCACGCTCGACGGGTTGAGCATCGCCCCGCTGGGCACCTCGGACCTCGTGGCCGACCTGCCCGAGATCGGACTGCCGGGCGAGGCGCCGTACACGCGCGGCTCCGGCACCGGCGATCCCGAGCTGACCGGGTGGGACATCCGCGGCTGGTTCACCGACCCCGCGACCACGCCCGAGCAGGTCACGACCGAGCTCGAGAACGGCGGCAACTCGCTGTGGCTCTCGGTGGGGGAGCGCGGCATCGCGCTCGACCGCCTGCCCGCGCTGCTCGAGCCGGTCTTCCTCGACCTCGCGCCCGTCGTGCTGGACTGCCCAGAGGACCCGGTCGCCGCGGCCGAGGCGTACCTCGAGGTGTGCCGCGACAAGGGCACCGACCCGCACCCGTTGAGCAACCTCGGCGCGACGGGCGCGGACCTCGACAGCGTCGTGCGCGTCGCGACCCTCGCCAAGGAGGCGGGCGTGCGCGGAGTCGTCGTCGACGCGTCCCGCCTGCACGACCGCGGCGCGTCCGACGTCCAGGAGCTGGCCTGGTCGATGATGGTCGCCGTCACCTACCTGCGCGCCCTCGAGGCCGCCGGGTTCACCCTCGACGAGGCCGCGGGACAGCTGGAGTTCCGCTACGCGGCCACCGACGAGCAGTTCCCGACGATCGCCAAGCTGCGGGCCGCCCGCGCCCTGTGGAACCGGGTCGGCGAGATCAGCGGCATCGGCGAGGCCGCGCGCGCCCAGCGCCAGCACGCCGTCACGTCGCGGCCGATGATGGCGCGCTACGACTCCTACACGAACATGCTGCGCACGACGATCGCCGGCTTCGCGGCGGGCGTCGGCGGCGCCGACGCCGTGACGATCCTGCCGTTCGACGAGCCGCTGGGCCTGCCCACGCCGTTCAGCCGCCGCATCGCCCGCAACACCTCGAGCCTGCTGATCCACGAGTCCCACGTCGCCAAGGTCGTCGACCCGGCCGGCGGCTCGTACGCCGTGGAGAAGCTCACCGACGACCTCGCGATGGCGTCGTGGGAGCTGTTCGCGGAGCTGGACGGACTCGACGAGCTCGAGGGGGTGGCCGACCTGGACGCGGCCGCCGAGCGCATCGAGCCCCTCGTGGAGGCCGTCCGGGCCGATCGCGCGCTGCAGATCGCGCAGCGCCGCCGTCCCATCACGGGCGTCAGCGAGTTCCCGAACCCCGCCGAGAGCCTGCCCGAGCGCGCGCCGTACCCCGTCGAGCCCGACGTGTTCCGCTACGCGGGCGAGTTCGAGCAGATGCGCGACGAGCCGTCACCGCACCCGGTCTTCCTCGCCACGATGGGCCCGATCGCCGCGCACACCGCGCGTGCCACGTTCGCGATCAACCTGCTGGCCGCGGGCGGCATCGGCGTGGGTGCCTCGGGCGCAACCGCCGGCGTCGACGAGGTCGTCGAGAAGTACCGCGAGGCCGGGGCGCCCCCGGTCGTGTGCCTCGCCGGCACGGACCCCGTGTACGCCGGATGGGGTGCGGACCTGGTCACCGCCCTGCGCGCCAACGGTGCCCGGTACGTCGTCGTGGCCGGCAAGGCCGACCTGGGCCAGGATGCCTCCGCCGCGATGGGCCTCGATGCGTTGGCCTTCCTGCGCGGACTGCGAGAGGAGCTGCAGAAATGATCCCCAAGAGCTTCGCGGGCGAGCCGTGGCTGGCGCCCGAGGGCATCGAGGTCAAGCGCCTCTACACGCCCGATGACGTCCGGGGCCTCGACGCCCTCGACACCTACCCGGGCCTGACGCCGTTCCTGCGTGGTCCGTACCCCGCGATGTACACCACCCAGCCGTGGACGATCCGCCAGTACGCGGGCTTCTCCACCGCCGAGGAGTCCAACGCGTTCTACCGCCGCAACCTCGCGGCCGGCCAGAAGGGCCTGTCGGTCGCCTTCGACCTGGCCACCCACCGTGGCTACGACTCCGACAACCCCCGCGTCGTGGGCGACGTGGGCATGGCCGGCGTCGCGATCGACTCGATCTACGACACGCGCACGCTGTTCGAGGGCATCCCGCTGGACCAGATGAGCGTCTCGATGACCATGAACGGCGCCGTCCTGCCGGTGCTGGCGCTCTACATCGTGGCGGCCGAGGAGCAGGGCGTGAAGCCCGAGCAGCTGGCCGGGACCATCCAGAACGACATCCTCAAGGAGTTCATGGTCCGGAACACGTACATCTACCCGCCGGCACCGTCGATGCGGATCATCTCCGACATCTTCGCGTACACGGCGGCGCGGATGCCGCGGTTCAACTCGATCTCGATCTCGGGCTATCACATCCAGGAGGCCGGGGCGACGAACGACCTCGAGCTGGCGTACACGCTGGCCGACGGCGTCGAGTACATCCGCTCGGGCCTGGACGTCGGACTGGACATCGACGCCTTCGCCCCGCGCCTGAGCTTCTTCTGGGCGATCGGCATGAACTTCTTCATGGAGGTCGCCAAGCTGCGCGCGGCGCGCGCCCTGTGGGCCCGGCTCGTCAGCGACTTCAACCCCCAGAACCCGAAGTCGCTCAGCCTGCGCACCCACTCGCAGACCTCGGGCTGGAGCCTGACGGCGCAGGACGTCTACAACAACGTCCAGCGCACCGCGATCGAGGCGATGGCCGCCACGCAGGGCCACACGCAGAGCCTGCACACGAACGCGCTCGACGAGGCGATCGCCCTGCCGACCGACTTCAGCGCCCGCATCGCCCGCAACACGCAGCTGCTGCTGCAGCAGGAGTCGGGCACGACGCAGACGATCGATCCGTGGGCCGGTTCGTACTACGTCGAGAAGCTGACGCATGACCTCGCGAACCGCGCCTGGGCGCACATCCAGGAGGTCGAGGCCGCCGGCGGCATGGCCAAGGCGATCGACGAGGGCATCCCCAAGATGCGCATCGAGGAGGCCGCGGCGCGCACGCAGGCGCGGATCGACTCCGGCCAGCAGGCCGTCATCGGCGTCAACACCTTCCGGGTCCCGGACGAGGAGCCCTTCGAGGTCCACAAGGTCGACAACAAGGCCGTGCTCGCGTCCCAGATCGCCAAGCTCGAGCGCCTGCGCGCCGAGCGCAACGACGACGACGTGCAGTCCGCGCTCGACGCGCTGACGAACTCGGCCGAGCGTGGCTCCAGCCGGGACGGGTCGCTCGACGGCAACCTGCTCGAGCTGGCCGTCAACGCCGCGCGCGCCAAGGCCACGGTGGGCGAGATCAGCGACGCGCTGGAGAAGGTCTACGGGCGCCACCAAGCGGTCATCCGTACGATCTCGGGTGTGTACCGCAGCGAGGCCGGACAGTCGGGCAACATCGCCCGCGTCATCGAGGCCACCGACGCGTTCGAGGCCGCCGAGGGGCGCCGCCCGCGCATCCTCGTGGCGAAGATGGGCCAGGACGGCCACGACCGTGGCCAGAAGGTCATCGTCACGGCGTTCGCCGACATGGGCTTCGACGTCGACGTGGGCCCGCTGTTCTCGACGCCGGAGGAGGTCGCCCAGCAGGCGGTCGACGCCGACGTCCACGTCGTGGGCGTCTCGTCCCTGGCGGCGGGTCACCTCACGCTGCTGCCGGCGTTGAAGACGGCGCTGGCCGAGCAGGGCCGTGACGACATCATGGTCGTGATCGGCGGCGTGATCCCGCCCGACGACGTGCCGACGCTCAAGGAGATGGGTGCGGCCGAGGTGTTCCTGCCCGGCACGGTCATCGCCGACTCCGCGCTCGACCTGCTGGAGAAGCTGCGCGGCGACGCGTGACGTGTAACTGTCGGTTGCACTAGCCTGCGGGGGTGGACGACCGCCTCGACCTGATGGACCAGGGATCCTTCCTCGGTCTGCGCGCTCTCGGGCATCAGCCGTGCACGTACCTGACGTGGGTCTACGACCGGCCGGTCGACCTCGGCGAGCTCGGGCGGTTCAACGAGTGCCTCGCCCGGACGCTGCTGGGGCGGCTGGTCCAGCGGTCGGCGCTGCCCGGAGGCCGGCACCGGTGGGTGGCGATCGATGCGGTCCCGTCCGTCGAGGTCGAGTCGGTCGCGCGTCCGCGTGAGGCGATCCAGCCGTGGACCGACGAGCTCGGCGAGCGCGGGGTGGACCCCGAGCGCGGTCCCGGCTGGCGCCTCGGCGTCCTGCCGCTGACCGACGGGGGCACGGCCGTCACGCTGGCCACCGGGCACACGCTGGGCGACGGGCTGGCGAAGCTCGAGGCGATCGCGGATGCGGTCCGCGGCACCGTCCGCCGGCCTGACCACCCCGTGCGTGGCACGACCCGGCGCCGCGACGCGCTCTGGTCGGACCTGGTCGCGTTGGTCCGCGGACTTCCTGCAGTGCTGCGAGCCGTGGTCGTCGCGATCATGGTGGCGCGGGCGGAGTCCGGTCCGAAGCGACCAGGGCAGCGACGGTCG
>NZ_DAMDLR010000001.1:90500-136419 GCF_032084975.1 Aeromicrobium sp. | reverse complement strand
CGGTGAGCCCGGCGCCCCCGGCGAGCCCGGTCAGCGGTGACGCCATGACGTTGCGGACACGCTCGTGCGAGGTCGACGGCATCAGGCCGGTGTCCATGACGGCATCGACGACGGCGTCGGCCAGGCAGCCGTCGTCGTGGCGGATGCCGCGCACCTGCAGGTTCGCGCGGCTCGTCAGGTGCACGCTGCCGTCGCCGTGCGCCGTTGCGACGTCGTGCAGCCGCGTCAGCGCGTCCGCGGACAGGTGCCCGCCGGGCACCCGGAGGCGCACCAGGGCGCCGTCGTCGGCGATCCAGGGTCGAAGCAGTCCGGGACACAGGTCGCGGCGGGTCCGTTCGGTCACGCGGACATGGTGCCACTCACCCTCCCGGCGACGATCCGGCGTCGGTACTGCTACGGTCGGCTCGCCAGTCAAACTCAGCGATGAGCCAGGGAACCCGGTGAGAGTCCGGGACTGACGCGCAGCGGTGAGGGTGACGGGCGGGGCATGAAGCCACTGGTCCGCAAGGTCTGGGAAGGCGCTCCGTCCGGTTGATCCCGAGTCCGAAGACCTGCTGGCCCTCACGGCGACCGCCGTGCGGTCCCGCCGGGCTTCGCGAAAGAGCCCCAGACCTCGAAGGATCACGCCATGCGCGTTCCCCATCGTCTTGCGATGTTCGTTCTCGTCGGATCCATGCTGACCGGCTGTGCCGGAGCTCCCACCGAATCTGCGGGGAAGGGTGCGACCGCGGCCGGCTTCCCCGTCGAGGCCACCAGTTGTGGCCACGTCAGCACCGTGAAGGCCCCGCCGCAGGCGGCGATCACCTTGAACCAGGGCGCCACGGAGGTGGCCCTCGCGCTCGGACTCGAGCAGCGGTTGGCCGGCACGGCCTACCTCGATGACGCCATCGCACCTCGATTCGCCGGCGCCTACGCGAAGGTGAAGGTGCTGGCGGCCGAGTACCCCTCGCACGAGGCCGTCCTGGCCGAGGAGCCCGACTTCGTCTACGGCTCGTACGCCAGCGCGTTCGCGGATGAGTCGGCCGGGACGCGCGAGGAACTGCAGGGGCTGGGCATCGGCTCCTACCTGTCCCCGTTCGGATGTCCCGACGCCCGCGACCGGGCCGAGGTGGGCTTCGAGTCCGTCTGGCAGGAGATCCACGCCGTCGCGGACGTCTTCGGCGTGCCGGAGCGTGCGGCCAGGATCGAGAGCGACCAGCGCGCGACGGTCGAGGAGCTGGCCGAGGTCGGCGCGGGTCGCGGGACGCGGGTCTTCTGGTACGACTCGGGCGACAAGACCGCGTTGGCGGGAGCCGGCGAGGGCGGTCCCCAGGTGATCCTGGACGCGGTGGGCGCCACGAACGTCTTCGGCGGTCTGGACGGCGGATGGGCCGATGTCTCCTGGGAGCGGGTCGTGAAGGCCGAACCCGACGTGATCGTCGTGGCCGACGCCTCGTGGTCGTCCGCCGCGGAGAAGATCGCGCACCTGCGCAAGGACCCGGTCCTGAAGCGGCTGCGCGCGGTCCGTGACGACCGGTTCATCACCGTGGCCTACTCGGAGTCGACCCCGGGCGTCCGCCTCGTCGACGGCGCGCAGCAGGTGTCCGATCGTCTGATCGCACTCGGCCGTCCTTGATGCTGCAGCGCAAGGAGCGCTCCGTCCGATGGCACAGCCGGGCCAGTGGCGGCGTCGTGCTCGTGTGCGTACTGCTGGGCGCCACGGTCTCACTCGCCCTCATGCTGGGTTCGGTCCAGGTGCCCGTCGTGAGCGTGTGGGAGGTCGTCGGCCGTCGGCTGGGAGTGCCGGGACTCGACGTCTCGCTGCTGGACGATCGGATCGTGTGGCAGCTGCGGCTTCCCCGCGTGCTGGGTGCAGCGGCGACCGGTGCGGGACTCGCGCTGTGCGGCGCCGTCCTGCAATCGCTCACCCGCAACGACCTCGCCGACCCCTACCTGCTGGGCATCTCCAACGGGGCCGCGGTCGGCGCGGTGAGCGTCATCGTGCTGGGCGTCTCGTTCGCGGGGCTCGTCGGCACCGCCCTGGTGGGCGCCGGCGCGTTCGTGGGCGCCTTGGCCGCTCTCGCGCTGGTCCTGACGCTGGCCAGTGGCCGCAGCGGTGCCCTGCCCCCCACGCGGGTCGTCCTGGCCGGCGTCGCCGTGGGGCAGATGTGCGCCGCGTACACCTCCTTCGTCGTCATGATGAGCGGGGATCATGACGCCGCACGGCGGGTGCTGGGCTGGACGCTGGGGTCGCTCGCCGGCATCCGGTGGAACGGCGCCCTCGTCCTGGTCGGGCTCGTGGTGCTCGCGTTCTGCCTGGTCATGGTGTACACCCGCGCGCTGGACGCCTTCGCGTTCGGTGAGGTGGCGGCCGGTTCGCTCGGGGTCGGTGTCCGAAGCACACGGTGGACCCTCATGGTCGCGACCGCGGTGGTGACCGCAGGCCTGGTGGCGTTCACCGGAGCGATCGGGTTCGTCGGGTTGGTGGTTCCGCATCTCGCCCGCCTGCTGTGCGGTCCGTTGCACCGGACGCTGTTGCCACTCAGTGCGGTTGGCGGAGCGTTGCTGCTGGTCCTGGCCGACACGGCGGCACGCACCGTCGTCCCTGGCCAGGAGGTGCCCGTGGGCGTCGTGACCGCCGCCGTCGGTGCTCCGGTTTTCGTCTGGTTGTTGCATCGACAGGGGAGCACGGCATGAATCTCGAGGTCCAGGACGTGACGTGGGTCCGACGGGGGACCCGCGTGCTCGAGCACGTCTCCGCCTCCGTCCCGACCGGTTCGGTCACGGGCCTGATCGGCCCGAACGGCTCGGGCAAGACGAGCCTGCTGACGCTGCTGGCCGGACTCGCACGACCCACGTCCGGGCGCGTGGTCCTCGAGGGTCGCGACATCGCGGCCATCCCCATCCGCGAGCGTGCTCGGATCATCGCCCTGCTGGAGCAACAGGCCACGACCTCGCTCGACCTCACGGCCCGCCAGGTCGTCGAGCTGGGTCGCATTCCTCATCGGGGGCGCCGAGCCGGTGCGGTCCGTACCGCCGACGTCGTCGGGCAGGCCATGGCCGACGCCGATGTCCTCCACGTGGCCGACCGGCGGTGGCAGACCCTGTCGGGAGGCGAGCGCCAGCGCGTCCAGCTGGCGCGGTCGCTGGCGCAGCAGCCCTCGATCCTCATGCTCGACGAGCCCACGAACCACCTGGACCTGGGTCATCAGATCGGTCTGCTCCGGACGGTGCGCCGGCTCGGGATCACGACCGTCGCCGCGCTGCACGACCTGGACCTGGCGGCGGCGTACTGCGACCGGCTGGTGGTGCTCGACGGGGGCCGGGTCGTCGCCCACGGTCCGGCCGCGAAGCTGCTGTCCAGTCCGCTGATCGAGCACACGTATGGGGTCCGTGCCGAGGTCGAGCACCACCGCATCGCGCAACGGTTGACGGTGGTGTGGCACCCATGAGCGTCCTCGTCCACGTCGCCACGGCGCTGCCCGATGCCGCCCGCCAACCCGTGCTGCGCCGGGCCGCCGCGGATGCCGGGGCGCGGATCGCCTTCCTGCAGGGCGCCGAGCCGACCTTGGTCCGGGTGCTCGACGAACTGCAGGCCGAGGGCGTCCGCGAGCTGCGACTGGAGCCGATCAGCACCGACGACCTGGGATACGCACGGTCGTGGGTGGGCCGGGTGGCCGGCCACTGGCACCGCGAGCAGGTCGACCCGCCCACGATCCACTTCGGCGAGCGCGTGATCACGGGACGCGAGGCGCCACTGTCCTCGTCGGCCTGGGACGCGCCGCCCGACCACCGTCACCACCTCCTGCTGTGTCGAGGGCCGCGGTGCAGCGCACGCGGCTCCGACGACACCTACCGGGCGCTCGTCATGGCCCTGGTCGAGACCGGCCTCACGGACCAGGACGTCCTGATGGCCCAGACCGGCTGCCTCTTCCCCTGCAACCACGGTCCCGTCGCGGTCGTCCACCCGGAGGGTGCCTGGTACGGACCGGTCCTGCCCGGCGACGCGGCCCGCCTCGTGCGCGAGCACCTCGCCGCGGACCGACCACTCGACGACCTCCGACTTCCCGGCTCGACCGTTCCCACCGAAGGAGCATCATGACCCGCATCGCCCTCATGTCCACCTCGGACACCGACCTGCTCTCGGCTCGCGCCAGCGGAGCGAGCTACTCGTGGGCGAACCCCGTCCGGGTGTCCGACGAGCGCCGGGACGCGCTCGTGGACGAGGCGGACCTCGTCGTCCTGCGGGTCCTGGGCTCGCCCGAGGACGTGCGCGACATCGCCGCGCAAGTGCGCTCGAGCGGCCGTCCCCTCGTGGTGCTCGGCGGCGAGCGGACGCCGAACGCGGCGCTCATGGAGCTGTCGACCGCGCCGATCGGCGTCTGTGCCGAGGCGCACCGCTACCTGGCCGAGGGCGGCGACGAGAACCTGCGGCAGCTGCACGCCTTCCTCTCCGACACCGTGCTGCTGACGGGGGAGGGCTTCGAGCCGCCCGCCGTGCTGCCCGAGTGGGGCGTGGGCGAGCGGCCCACCCCCGCGTCGACCGACCCGGCACGCGTGGGCATCCTCTACTACCGGGCCCACGAGGTGAGCGGGAACCAGCGCTTCGCGCACGACCTCGCCGACGCGATCGACGCCACGGGCAAGGCGGTCGGCGTCCCGATCTTCGTGTCGTCCCTGCGGGCCGCCGCCGACGACCTGTTCGACCAGCTGGCCACGCTGGACGCGATCGTCGTGACCGTCCTGGCGGCCGGCGGCTCCAAGCCGGCCACGGCCAGCGCGGGTGGCGACGACGAGTCCTGGGACGTGGAGCGGCTGCGTGCCCTCGACGTGCCCGTGCTGCAGGCGCTGGCCCTCACCTCGTCGAAGGCCGAGTGGGAGGCCTCCGACGACGGGGTCACGCCGTTGGACTCCGCGACGCAGATCGCGATCCCCGAGTTCGACGGCCGCCTCATCACGGTGCCGTTCTCGTTCAAGGAGGTGGACGCGGACGGACTGCCGCGGTACGAGACCGACCCTGAGCGCTGTGCTCGCGTGGCCGGCATCGCCGTCAACCACGCCCGGCTGCGCCACGTGCCGCCGGCCGAGCGCAAGGTCGCCCTGGTGCTGTCGGCGTATCCGACGAAGCACAGCCGAATCGGCAACGCGGTCGGGCTCGACACGCCGGTCTCGGCGATCCGCCTGCTGCGCCAACTGCGCGACGCCGGGTACGACCTCGGTGCCCCCGGCGACATCCCGGGCCTCGACCCGCTGCCCGCTGTCGAGGGCGAGGAGCCCGACACCACGTCGGGCAACGCGCTCATCCATGCGCTGATCGAGGCGGGCGGCCAGGACGAGGAGTGGCTGACGCAGGCACAGCTGAGCAGCTCGCACGTGCGCATCAGCCGCGACGAGTACCTGCGCTGGACGGCCGACCTGCCCGCGGACCTGCGCGACGAGATGGTCGAGACCTGGGGTGAGGCGCCCGGGTCCCTGTTCGTCGACGACGCCGGGGACATCGTGCTCGCCACCCTGCGCGCGGGCAACGTCGTCATCCTCATCCAGCCGCCGCGCGGCTTCGGCGAGAACCCCGTCGCGATCTACCACGATCCCGACATGCCGCCCTCGCACCACTACCTCGCCGCCTACCGTTGGCTCGAGAACGGCTTCGGTGCCGACGCCGTCGTGCACCTGGGCAAGCACGGGTCGATGGAGTGGCTGCCCGGCAAGAACGCGGCCCTCTCGGCGGCCTGCGCCACCGACGCCGCCATCGGCAGCATGCCGTTGATCTACCCGTTCCTGGTGAACGACCCGGGCGAGGGCGCCCAGGCGAAGCGGCGCGCGCACGCCACGATCGTCGACCACCTCGTCCCCCCGATGGCGCGCGCCGAGAGCTACGGGGACATCGCGAAGCTCGAGCAGCTGCTGGACGAGTACGCGAACGTCGCCGCGATGGACCCGCCGAAGCTGCCGGCCATCCGCCAGCAGATCTGGACGCTCATGCAGTCGGCCCAGATGCACCGTGACCTCGGCCTCGACGAGCGTCCCGGCGACGAGGAGTTCGACGACTTCCTGCTGCACGTCGACGGCTGGCTGTGCGAGATCAAGGACGTCCAGATCCGGGACGGCCTGCACGTCCTGGGACAGGCGCCCACCGGAGAGGGCCGCGTCAACCTCGTGCTGGCCGTACTGCGGGCCACGCAGGTGTGGGGCGGCCAGGAGAAGGCGCTGCCGGGGCTGCGGGCCGCGCTCGGGCTGACCGAGGACTCACCGCTGTCCGAGGTCGACCTCGTGGAGTCGCAGGCACGAGGCCTCGTCGAGGCGATGGAGAAGTCGGACTGGGACGTCGCCGCCGTCGAGGACGTGCACGACGACCCGGTCGTGCGCGCGGTCCTGCGGTTCGCCGCCGAGCAGGTCGTCCCGCGCCTCGCGGCGACGACGGACGAGCTCACGAACATCCTGCACGCGCTCGACGGCGGTTTCGTCCAGGCGGGACCCTCGGGCTCGCCGCTGCGAGGCCTGGTCAACGTCCTGCCCACGGGCCGGAACTTCTACACGGTGGACCCGCGGGCGGTCCCGTCCCGGCTGGCGTGGGACACGGGACAGGCGATGGCCGAGTCGCTCGTCGCCCGTCACCTCGAGGACACGGGGGAGTACCCGAGCTCGGTCGGCCTGTCGGTCTGGGGCACGTCGGCCATGCGCACCTCGGGCGACGACATCGCCGAGGTGCTCGCCCTGCTGGGCGTGCGACCGACGTGGGACCCGGCCTCGCGGCGGGTGAACGGGCTCGAGGTCATCGAGCTCGAGGAGCTCGCGCGACCGCGCATCGACGTGACGGTGCGGATCTCGGGCTTCTTCCGCGACGCCTTCCCGCACGTCATCGAGATCCTCGACGATGCCGTTCAGCTGGTGGCGGGGCTGGACGAGCCGGACGAGTCGAACTTCGTCCGGGCCCACACCCGCCAGGACCTGGCCGAGCACGGCGACGAGCGCCGCGCGACGACGCGCATCTTCGGGTCGAAGCCGGGGTCGTACGGCGCGGGCATCCTGCAGGTGGTGGAGTCGGGCTCGTGGCGCGACGACGCCGACCTGGCCGAGGTCTACACGGCGTGGGGCGGCTTCGCCTACGGCCGGGGGCTCGACGGCGTCGCGGCCAGCGACGACATGCGCACGAGCTACCGGAGGATCGCGGTCGCGGCGAAGAACGTCGACTCGCGCGAGCACGACATCGCCGACTCCGACGACTACTTCCAGTACCACGGCGGGATGATCGCCACGGTCCGCGCGCTCACCGGAACGGAGCCGAAGGCGTACGTCGGTGACTCGACGTCGCCCGACGCGGTGCGCACGCGCTCGCTGCAGGAGGAGACGAACCGGGTCTTCCGCTCCCGTGTCGTCAACCCGCGCTGGATCTCGGCGATGCAGCGCCACGGGTACAAGGGCGCCTTCGAGCTGGCCGCCACCGTCGACTACCTCTTCGGGTTCGACGCCACGGCCGGCGTCGTGCACGACTGGATGTACGAGTCGCTGGCCAAGGAGTACGTCCTGGACGAGACGAACCAGGAGTTCATGCGACGGGCGAACCCGTGGGCCCTGCGTGGCATCGTCGAGCGGCTCAACGAGGCGGCCGATCGCGGGCTGTGGTCCGAGCCGGACGCCGAGGTCATGGCCGAGATGGCGCGGGTCTACCTCGAGGTCGAGGGAGACCTGGAGGACGACGCGTGAGCCGCAGGCTCGCGCTCGTCGGGCTCGGCCCGGGCGATCCCGAGCTCGTCACCGCGCAGGCCGCGCGGGTGCTGAACGAGGTGGACTACTTCCTCGTGGCCGACAAGACCGCCCAGCACCCCGGGACCGCCGACCTGATCGAGCGGCGTGACGCGATCTGCGAGCGGCACGTGGCGGGACCGTGGCGGACGGTCCACGTCGCCGATCCCGAGCGTGACCGCGCGGACCCGGCCGACTACGGGGCCGCGGTGCGCGACTGGCACGAGGCGCGCGCCCTCGCCTTCGAGAGCGCCCTGCTGGAGAACCCCGGCGACGCGGCGGTCCTCGTGTGGGGCGACCCGGCGCTGTACGACTCGGCCATCCGGATCGCCGACCGGATCGCCGAGCGTGGGGTCGTCGACGTGGAGGTCGAGGTCGTCCCCGGCCTGAGCAGCGTGCAGCTGCTGGCCGCGCGCCACCGACTCGTCCTGAACACGATCGGCGGCCCCATCACAATCACGACGGGACGGCGCCTGCTCGACGACGCGGCGAGCGGCGACAACCTCGTCGTGATGCTCGACGGCGCGCTCACGTGCTGCCGTTTGCCAGACCCGTCGGGTTGGTGGATCTGGTGGGGCGCCAACCTCGGCTCGCCCGGCGAGCAGCTGATCGCGGGTCGTCTCGACGAGGTCGCCGAGGCGATCGCCGACCGCCGCGAGGAGGCCCGGTCGGCGCAGGGCTGGGTGATGGACACGTATCTCCTGCGGCGAGTCACTCGCCCATGAGTGTCAGGTCGCCTGTGGTCACGCCCCCCGGCCGCTGACTGGGGTGGGCACTGGATCCGGCAGCCGGTGGGGCGTTGCCGGGAGAGGTGTCGCATGACCACGGGATCCGCTTCGGGGCCTCATTCACGAGAGCGCAGGGACGGGGTCCTCGACCTGGCCCAGACCGTCCTGGCGGTGCATGAGACCACGGACAGTGAAGAGACGATCGAACGGCTCACCGCCTACTCGCGCACCGCTGTCGGGTGCGACGACGGGGGCGTCATGATGGCCGCTCCTCGAAACAACTACACGACGTCGGGCGCCACGAGCGATGCCGTGGTCCGCGCGCATGAGCTGCAGGTCGAGCTCGACGAGGGGCCATGCCTGGCCGCGCTGGAGGAGGAGCACGAGGCGATCTACCGTGTCACGGACACACTGACCGACGAGCTGTGGCCCAAATGGAGCGCCGAGGTGGCGGAGTTGGGCTACCGCAGCGTCATGAGCGTCCCGCTCTCGACGAAGACGCGCCGGTACGGCTCGTTGAACGCGTACGCCCGCCGGCCCGACGCCTTCGATCACGACGACATGGCGGTCATGCTGGTGCTGGCCCGTCACGCTGCCGCGTCGCTGGCCGCGACCCTCGACATCGAGGGACTACGGCGAGCGGTCGACGCGCGCAAGATGATCGGGATCGCAATGGGCATGATCATGGAGCGCTACGGCATCGATGCCGACCGCGCCTTCGACGTGCTCAGGCGGTTGTCGCAGGCGGAGAACCGCAAGCTCCGCGAGGTGGCGAAAGACGTCATCGAGAAGCGGAGACTGACCGGGTCCTGAGGCCCGTGCGGCCCGCGCGGGAGACGCCCATCCACCGAGGTAAACTGGCGACGTCAGGGCGTGTCTCCCGCGCGCTCCCGGCGATTGCGCTGGAATGGGATGCAAACAACGCCAGTGGGTGTCGGCCGACCGCGAGCGGCGGCTACGGCTCCTCACCTGGTCACCAGGTCCGCGGCTGCTCGGGTGGTCGCTCACTCGGTCCGTTGGTCGCGCAGCACACGAGCGGCGACCGTCGAACGGCCGGGTGTGCTGTCGTCACGACGCGGGCAGCGTGCAAGCAAGAGGAGAGAAGCGTGGCCAGTCGAGGCCGGAGTCAATCAAGCCCCAACGGGGCTCGCTCCCGGAACCGCAACGGGCGTCCCCGCGAGGCCGAGGGCATCATCCCGGTTCTCGCGCGTGCCGTCCGTGAGGTCGAGGCAGGCGTCCAGCGCCGTCGCGCAAGTCCCTCCGTCCGGGCCAAGTTCCAGACGGTGGCGCTGCTGGCGCGCGAGGAGCGCACGCGGGTCAAGACCGACACCGCCCTCAACGAGGCCCAGCGGGCCGAGCAGCTGAAGCGTCTCGACGGCATCGGGACGATCCTGGCGAAGACCGCCGCCCTCGACACCTCGTTGCTGTCTTTGCTGGCCGAGGACGCCGAGGTGTCCGACGCGTCCAGGGAGCTCAAGCGGGAGATGCTCGTGAAGGCCGGGGTCGAGGTCCCCGACGAGCCCGAGCCCCCGGCCGAGCAGGACCCTGCCCCGGTGGCATCCTCGCGCAAGGTGGTGCCCCAGTCGGTCGTCTCGCGCACTCTGGCCAACCCCTTCCTCGCCCCACAGTTCGACACGGTCGAGCGCCGCGCTCCCCAGACCCGCCGGCTCGCCAGCTGGGAGCTGATCGGACCGCTGCTCTCGTCGTTCGAGCGTGCGTCCAGCGGCGCCGTGGCCTGCATGGACCTGCCCGAGCCCACGTCCGTGGCCGTTCCGGATGGTCTCGCGCTGATGCGCCACCAGGCCGAGCTCGTCGCCGCGGCCGCGGAGGGACACCGGACCTTCCTGCTGGCGGACGAGCCCGGACTGGGCAAGACCGCGCAGGCGCTCCTCGCGGCGCAGGCCGCCGACGCCTACCCCCTGCTCGTCGTGGTGCCGAACGTCGTCAAGTCCAACTGGGCCCGCGAGGCACAGATGTGGACCCCCAAGCACAAGGCGACGGTCATCCAGGGCGACGGCGACACCATCGACGGGTTCGCCGACATCGTCATCGTCAACTACGAGGTGCTCGATCGGCACGTCGGCTGGCTCGGCGACCTCGGCTTCCGCGGCATGGTCCTCGACGAGGCGCACTTCATCAAGAACAAGTCGTCCCAGCGCTCCCAGCACGTCCTGCAGCTGTCCGAGCGGATCCGCACGCGCACGGTCAGGCCGCTGCTGATGGCGTTGACCGGCACCCCGCTGATCAACGACATCGAGGACTTCCGGGCGATCTGGCAGTACCTGGGCTGGATCGACGAGAAGAAGCCCAGCGCCGAGCTGCTCCACGCGCTCGAGGACACCGGCCTGACGCCGGTCGACCCCGGGTTCTTCCCGGCGGCTCGCTCCCGCGTCATCGACATGGGCGTCGTGCGCCGCCGCAAGGTCGACGTGGCCGCCGACATCCCGGCCCGGCGCATCGCCGACCTGCGGGTCGAGCTCGACGACGAGGCCGGGCGTTCGATCCGCGCGGCCGAGCGCGAGGTCGTCAGCCGGTTGGTCGCGCGGTACGAGCAGGCGCTCGAGGCCCGTGCCTCCGGCACGGTGGCCGACGGCATCGATCACGATCTCGTCCGCCGGATTGCCGCCGGGGAGCGTGAGGGCTCGACGAAGACGGAGGAGAACGTCTTCGCCATGATGCGGCGCATCGGCCAGGCGAAGGCGGCCCTGGCCGCCGACTACACCGCCCAGCTGGCCCACAGCGTCGGCAAGGTGGTCTTCTTCGCCAAGCACGTCGACGTGATGGACGTGGCCGAGGAGACCTTCGCCCAGCGCGGGATCCGCTACTCCTCGATCCGCGGCAACCAGACGCCGTCGGTGCGACAGAGGAACATCGACGCCTTCGTCGAGGATCCCGACGTGTCCGTCGTGGTCTGCTCGCTCTCGGCCGCCGGCGTGGGTGTCAACCTGCAGGTCGCGTCCGACATGGTGCTCGCGGAGCTGTCCTGGACCGACGCGGAGCAGACCCAGGCCATCGACCGGGTCCACCGCATCGGCCAGGACGAGCCGGTGACCGCGTGGCGGATCATCGCTTCACGGACGATCGAGACCAAGATCGTCGAGCTCATCGACAGCAAGGCCGGCCTCGCCGCCCGCGCGCTCGACGGCTCCGACGACGAGGTCGTCCAGTCGGCCGACGTCCAGCTCGAGACGCTCGTCGCGATGCTGACGGATGCACTGACCTCGTGATCGTGATCGTGACCGTGCGGTCGCGTCCGTGATCGGCTCACGAAGCCCGGTCGTGGGCCTAGTGTGGACGGCGTGTGCCGACGAGAGGACGTGTGAGTGACGAAGGCAGTTGCCTCCGTGAGGGACTTCTTCGCGACCCGAGGCTCCGAGGTCCTCAGAAGCTGGCCGGTCATCCTTCGACTCAGCGTCGCTCCGGCACTCGCCTGGTGGCTGTCGATGCAGTTGTTCGGTCACAGCCAGGCCTTCTTCGCGCCCATCGCGGCGATCCTCACGCTGACCGTCGGTGCGGGTGCTCGCGCGTCGATCGTGATCGAGATCGTCGTCGGCGCGGCACTGGGCATCCTGGTCGGCGAGCTGCTGATCCTCTCGATCGGACGCGGATCCTGGCAGCTCACGTTGGTGGTGGCGCTGGCCATCGTGAGCGCCCGGTTCTTCCGGCTACCCGGTCTGGCCGTCACGCAGGCGGTGATCTCCGCCGTCCTGCTGGTGGCGGTGGTGCCGGCCGAGGGCATCGCCGATCCGGCGTTGACGCGCTTCGTCGACGCGCTGCTGGGCGGTGCGGTGGGGCTGGCGATGATCGTCCTGATCCCTGCCAATCCGGTCCGCGAGCTGGACCTGGGCACCCAGCGAGTGCTCGACGAGCTGGCCGAGATCCTGGACCGGACGGCACTGGCGCTGCGCACGGAGGACGCTGACAGGGCCGCCGAGGCCCTCGACCGGGCTCGCGAGACCCAGCCGATGGTGGACGCCGTCGGCACCTTGGCCTCGAGCGTCGCCGAGATGGCCAGGCTCTCACCGTTCCGGTGGCGTCAGCGCAACGCGGTGACGACCCGCACCCAGGCGCTCTCCGACCTCGATCACGCCCTGCGCAACACGCGGGTCCTGACCCGGCGTGCGGCGGCGATGCTGCGCAAGCACGAGGCGGCGCCGCGCGGTCTGGCCGAGTCCTTGGAGTCGCTGGCCGAGCTGGCCCGCAACGACGCGGCGAACACGACGGCGCTGATCGCGGTCTCCCGGCAGGCCATCCTCACGGCCACCGAGCACCTGACGATCAACACCGCCGCCATCGCCTCGCAGATCAGGGCGATCGTGGCCGACATGATGCTGGCCGCGGGCACGCCCGCCCACGAGCTCGACGTGCTGCTCGAGGTCGACTGAGCGGCAGGCTCAGCGAGCCGCCTTCAGCTCGCGCATCCAGTGACTGACCTCGGCGGCGACCGCGCTGGCCAGATCCTGTGGCGTGTCGTCGTCGAACTCGGCGATCAGGTGGTTCACCACGCCGGAGCGCTTGAGCTCGATCGACGAGACCTGCTGCTGCCGGGCCATCTCGGCGGCTGCCTCGATGTGCCCGTGGACGATCGCGCTGGCACCCTCGGGCGGCAGTGGCGACAGCCAGCTGTGCTGTGCCGCGATGCGGATGTCGGCCGGGAGCAGGGCGAGGGCCCCGCCGCCGGTGCCCTCGCCCAGGAGCACCGAGATGGTCGGCACCGTCATGGTCGACATCGTCGCGATGCAGCGGGCGATCTCGCCGGCGATCGAGCCTTCCTCGGCGGCCGCCGACAGCTCGGCGCCCGGGGTGTCGATGAAGGTGACCAGCGGCAGGCCGAGCTCCTCGGCCAGCTTCATGCCGCGTCGGGCACCCCGGAGCGCACCCGGTCCCATGGGCGTCCTCGGCGTCTGGGCGTCCTTGTCCTGGCCGACCACGACGCACGGCACGCCGTCGAGTCGGGCGAGGGCGACGATGATCGTGTTGTCCCGCTCGCCCTCCTCGGTGCCCTGCAGTCGCAGGGTGACGTCACTGGCGAGCCGCAGGATCTCGCGGACCCCGGCTCGCTTGCCGGTGCGGCTGCGCTCGATGCTGTCCCAGACCTCGTAGCGATGGGTGTCCAGGTCGATCTTGGGGCGGCGCTCCAGCCGCGCCTCCTGCACCGGGTCGCTCAGGAGGGTCAGGGCGCTCTCGACGAGCTCGGGCAGGTCCTCCTGGCGGACCACCGCGTCGATGATGCCGTGCTGGAGCAGGTTCTCGCTGACCTGGACGCCGGCCGGGAACGGCGTGCCGTTGAGCAGCTCGAAGACCTTGGGACCGAGGAAGCCGACGAGTGCCTCGGGCTCGGCCACGGTCACGTGTCCGAGCGAGCCCCACGACGCGAAGACGCCGCCGGTGGTGGGGTGGCGCAGGTGCACGAGGTAGGGCAGCCCGGCCTTGCGGTGGTCCATGATCGCGCGGGAGATGTCGATCATGCCGACGAACGCCGGCGTCCCCTCCTGCATCCGGGTTCCGCCCGACGCCGTCGACGCCACGAGGGGGATCCCCTCCGCGGTCGCCCTGCGGATCGCTCGCACGATCCGCAGGGCGGCATCCGCGCCGATCGAGCCGGCCAGGAACCGGAACTCGCTGACGATGAAGGCGACCGGCCGCCCCTTGGCCGTCCCGCGACCCGTCAACACGGACTCGTCGCATCCGGTGCTCTCGCGGGCCTTCTCCAGCTCCTGCCGGTACTGGTCGGGGTATCGGGAGATGTCGACCGGCTCGTCCCACGAGTGGACCGATCCCTCGTCCAGGACGGTGGAGATCAACTCGCGGGCGGTCGTGCGGCGGCGGGCCATCCTCGTCACCTCTTTCGTTCGGCGGTCGGTCACTGGCGGGCGCGCGTGCGCTCGGCGAGCGCGGCGAGAGCCTTCGGGAAGATCTCGGCCGGGGGAGTGACCAGGCCGGCTCCGACCTGTCCTGTCCCCGCGACCGCACCGGCCATGCCGGTGTTGATCTGCGGAAGGATCGAGGTGCGGCAGACCTTGGAGACGTCGATGCCGGTCGGCGCGCCCATGAAGTCCAGCACCGGGATCGACCAGCGGTCGTTGTTGCCCAGCGTGATCTCGCCCATCCGGCGGGACGTGGCGAGAGCGTCGGGGACGGTGCCACCCACGAAGCGGACGATCGCGGGCGCCGTGGCCATGGCGAAGCCACCGATGCCGGCGGTCTCGGTGATGGCCGAGTCGCCGATGTCGGGGTTCGCGTCCTCCGGCCCGTAGTCGCCCAGGTAGAGGCCGTCGGCGATCTGCGCGGGCCCCGTGAACCATTCGTCGCCCGTGCCGGCGGTCTGGATGCCGAACTCCGTGCCGTTGCGCGCCATCGCCACGACCATCGTGGAGCCCTCGATGTCGCGAGCCGCGTCCAGCGCGAGCTTGCAGGCCGGCATCGCGAGGTTGAGGAAGAAGTGGTCGTTGCCGCCGATGAACGAGAAGACCTGCGCGAGGTCCTTGGAGTCCACACCCGTCTGCACCATCGCGGGAGCGAGGTCGCGCAGGAGCATCAGCGTGCCGGCGCGGTTGCGGTTGTGGGCCTCGTCGCCCATCTGCAGCATCTGGCCGAGGATCGAGGTGACGTTGACCGCCTCCGTGTTCTCGACGGCCTGGGCGAGCACCGGGCCGAGCACGTCCGACATCCAGCGCAGCCGATCGAGGACCTCGGGACCGTAGGCGCCGTAGCGCAGCACCTTGCCGAGGCCCTCGTTGAGGCTGCAGTAGGTGCGGCGGCCGTCGGCGGGGTCCTCGATGATCCACATCCACATGGAGGGGGAGACGACACCGGCCATCGGCCCGACGGTGGCGTGGTGGTGGCACGGATCGAGGCTGACGCTCGAGCCGGAGACGAAGAGCGACTCCGCGTCCTCGGGGTCGTCGACCAGGCCCTCGTAGGCAGCCGCGCCCAGGAGCGCCCCGCGCATCGGACCGGAGGCGTTCTCCCACAGGAGCGGGGGACCGGCGTGCAGGAACTGCCCCTTCTCCAGACCCAGGAGCTCGCTCGCCGGCGCGACGCCGACGAGGTTGCCCTGGACACCCAGGTAGGCCGCGAGCGCCTTGGCGTTCGCCTCGGCACGCAGGGGATCGGTGGCGACCGTGGCCAGGTCGGCCTCGGTGCCCTCCATCGGGGGACGCCAGTCGACGCGGGACACGTCAACGGCCTGGTCGGTCAGGGCGTCCGCGAAGATGCTGACGCCGGTCGAGACGATGCCCGCGGCGGGATCAAAGGTCGAGGTCATGACGCGTTTCCAATCAGGGAGACGGCCCGGTGCGATGCACGGGCGTTGGACAGGTGGACTTCCGCGCCGGCGTCGGCGAGTGACTGCGCCTGGCGCTCCAGGCCCTGGGCGTCGCCGGACGTGCCGACGCAGGCGATGACGACGGACAGTTCGCGGCCGTCGTCGCGTGCGGTCCCGATCGCCGTCCGGATGGCGGGGGCGAGGGTGGCCGCCGGGTCGGCGTCCGCACCGTGGCCGAGCACGACGTCCATCAGGACGACGCGGACGGCGGGGTTCGCGCTCACCTTGGCGAGGTGCTCGAGCCGGATCGTCGGGTCGATCATCGGGTGGGGGCGACCCTGGGTCATCTCGTCGGAGCCGAAGTCGATCATCACGGTGCCGTCCGCCTCCAACGTGGAGTCCAGGCGGTGATCGTCGCCCAGCGGGATGTTGCTCCAGACCTCACCGAGCTCCGCCTCGGCGACCAGCATGGACTCGTCGCAGAGCGTCCCGCCGGCGAAGAGCCCGCGGAGCTGCCCCGATCCACCGGGGGCGGTGGTGCCCCACACCGGCCACTCGGGAACGGCGCGACCCAGCGTCCGCAGCACCTGCTCGGCCGCCGCGGTGAGATCGGGCTGCCGTGCTCCGAGCAGGGCGAACTGCACGGGGGTCGACAGTGTCGCGGCGAAGTCGCGAAGCTCCTGGGCGACCTCGGGGGCCGGCGGCTTGGAGACGACGACGATGAGCTCGGTCGTCGGGTCGGCGTCCAGCCGGCGCATGGCCTGCCGGGTGGAGAGTCCGCGTACGTCGGCGCCGAGGTCGCGGCCGCCCACGCCGAGGGCGGCGCTGATCCCGACGCCCGCGTGGTCGAGCAGGGCCAGCAGCTGCTGGCAGCCCGTGCCGGACGCGGCGACGAGGCCGACGGGTCCGGGACGGACCGTGTTGGCGAAACCGAGGCCGACGCCGTTGACCACGGCCGTGCCGCAGTCCGGGCCCATGACCAGCACGTCGCGCTGGGCAGCGACCTGCTTGAGCGCGATCTCCTGGTCGAGGGGGACGTTGTCGCTGAAGATCATCACGTCCTGTCCGGCGTCGATGGCATCCATCGCCTCGACCGCCGCGGAGGGGCCGGGCACCGAGATCAGGGCCATCCCGGCGCGTGAGCGCGACAGTGCGCTGTGGGTCGTGCGGGACGGCACCACGACGTCCTCGGAGCTGCCCGACTGGCGACGGGTGGCGTCGATCGCCGCATCGACCGTGGCGAGCGCACTGGTCAGGTGCTCCTCGGAGGCCAGTCGCACCGCCACGACCATGTCGTTGGGCGAGGCCTCGGGCAGCGTGAAGCCCATGCGCGCGATGACCTCGAGGTTCAGCGGTGTCGCCATCGCGACCTGGGCGGCGAGGACGCCGTCCGCGGCTGCGACGTCCTTGCTCACCTGGAGCAGGGCGACCGAGTCGGCGTAGGCTCCCGGCCTCAGCTCGACGTGCTCGAAGGGGCTTTCAGCATGACCCGTCATGGACAACTCCTCGTGGTGATGTGTTCGAGTGCAAGTTCGAGGCCGAGCAGCATGCCCGCGCCCGAGGTGTGACCGGTCCTGAGCAACCGCGTCGTGGACGCGGCAGCCTGGTCCGGCTGGTCGGCGATGGCCCTGACGACGGCTGCGAAGGCCGGCAGGACGTCGCCCTGCGCGGCACGGCCCAGCAACGTCGCGGAGAGCGCGGTCGTGCGTTCGGGAGCCAGTGCCACGGCCTGCTCGCCCAGGGCGGCGGCGCAGGGGTCGGCGGCGGCGATGAGCGTGGCCATGACGGCGCAGACCACGTCATCGCCGAAGGGGGTGAGTCCTGAGCCCTGACCGAGCGTCCGCATGAGCGCGCCGGCCGGTCGCGTACGCAGGCTCGCCAGCACCTCCGCGGAGAGCTCGTCGGGCCGCGGGAGCCCGGCCGCGGCGTCCGCGAGTCGCGCACGCATCCGCAGGGCCTGGGCGGGGTCGAACGCGGGCATCGCGAAGTCGACGTAACGCCCCACGCGGACCTGGCTCCCCTCGAAGTCGATGCCGCCCGACCCGATCGTCACGTCGTCGCCCACCAGCGGCAGGCGACCCTGGCCGGACAGCCCGTCCAGGGAGTCCAGGCGGGTGGCCACCGCGCACGGCACGGGGGTGGCGTGACGGGACAGGACACCGATGACGTCATCGTGCGAGCGGAGGTAGACCGCGTCCGAGCCCGCGTGGATCACCGTGGCGCGGTGCTGTGGCTGGGTGAGTCGCGTACCCACCCATGCGGGAGCCGCCCCGGTGACGACGGCGCTCAGCAGCATGGGAACCTCTCAGGGATACGGTGACCTGAGTCACGACACTATGGGGTGTGCGGCGCGGTTGAGACGGCACAAGTTGCCAAAGATCTAAAAGGGAGTGTTCAAGACCTGATGAGAGACAGCTATCGCGTGCCGGTGCGGGACGTCCTGCAGGTCCACGCGCTCTCGGGCTCCGAGCTGCTGGCCGGCGAGGCGGGCCTGCAGCGCACGGTCACCGATCTCAGCGTGGTCGAGTCTCCCGAGGCGTTCGCCGCGATGCGACCGGACTCCTTCGTGATGACCGGGGGATTCCCGCTGAAGCACCTCGGATCCGTGGGCTCGGGCGCGGAGTCCGGAGCGACGGCCGAGGGACTCGCTCGACTGGTCACCGAGCTGGACGATCTGGGGGTGGCGGGACTGGGTATCCAGTTCGGTCGCCACGTGGACTCGTTGCCCGATCGGGTGCTCGAGCTGGCCGATGAGCTCCGCTTCCCGATCATCGCGCTGCCGACGGGCCTGCCGTTCGAGGCCTTGTTCTCACAGATCATGGCCGAGGTGGCCGACGTCCAGGCCGACGTCCTGCAACGCACCTACGAGCTCCACGTCGTCCTGGAGAGCCGGTTGCTTGCGGGTGCGGACCTGCAGACCATCAGCGAGCAGATCGTCGAGACGCTCGGCGTCGGCGTGCTGGTGACCTCGGTCGACGGCCGCGAGATGGCCGATGCCCTCACCGTCCCGATGCGCGAGCGACTCGCCGGACGGGACCTCTACGACGAGACCGGCCGCTTCCGGATCGAGCGGGTGAGGACCCCCGCGATGACCATCGACTCCGGCGAGCTGTTCACCGAGTCCGTCGTCGCCGCGGGCAGCGACCTCGCGCGGCTCGTCGCCTTTGCGCCGGACGGCCCGATCGGTGCGGACGTCCGGTACGCGCTGCAACGGGCCTCGAGCGTCCTGGCGCTGTTGATCACCCAGCGCCAGGCGCTGAACATGGTGGAAAACAAGTACCGCGGCGACTTCCTGCACGACGTCCTCAGCGGTCGCTCCAAGAACAGTGAGCACTCCAAGGCGTATGCCACCGGGCTGGGATGGCGCCTGGACATGCCCTGCATCGTGGTCGCCGCCCAGATCGACCCGCAGGGACAGTTCGAGGAGCCTGCGTCCACCAAGTTGCGCCGCTCGTGGCAGTCCCGCTTCCACCTCGCGTGGACCGAGGTGGTCGGGCGGGAGTCCAAGACGTACCCGTGCGCCGACTTCTCGGACGAGGTCGTGGTGATCCTCTCGCTGCCGCCGGGGGAGGCGCCCGAGGAGCCCTCGGCCGCGGTGGCCGAGCTCCAGACCATGGTCGAGCGGATCGTGCGTGGGGTATCGGGCGACCGAGGGGGAGGCCGGCGTCCGTTCTCGGTGGGCACCAGCCGGCTGGTGACCTCGTTCGACCAGCTGCCGATGGCCTATCAGCAGGCCAGGCGCGCGACCGAGGTCGGACGCCGGTTCTCGGGAGGCAGCAGCACCTCTCACTTCGACGACCTGGGCATCCACCGGCTGATCGGGCTGATCCCCGACCACCAGGAGCTGACCGTCTTCGCGCAGGACATCCTCGGGGAGCTGGCCGAGGAGACGCCTCACGCCCACGAGCTCCGGACGACGCTGCAGGTCCTGCTGGACAACAACCTCAACGTCGCCGAGGCCTCGCGTGAGCTGGTCATGCACTACAACACGATGCGGTACCGGATCACGAAGCTGGAGAAGATGATCGGCCCGTTCACGGCCGACGCCAACCTGCGCCTGAACGTGGCCGTCGCCCTGCAGGTGCGCAAGATCCAGCAGTAGGGCCCACGACGAGAGGTCCCAAGCGCAGTCTTCAATACTGGCACTTTCTGCCATGGTCTGCCTCTGGGTGCGCCATGAGACTGAGACCCACATCACAAGACGCGGTCTCACCGGCTCGCTGCAGGCACTGCGACCGGTCGGTCGAGATCATTTCGAGAGGTCTCACCCCCCCATGATGAAACGACTCCGCATCATCGCCCCCGTCCTGCTCCTGCTGGGCCTGACCCTGTCCGCTTGCGGTGGATCGGACTCCGACGGAGACGGCAGCCTGAAGGTCGCCGGCATCTTCTCCGGCCCGACCACGGACGCCGACTACAACGCCCTCGGCCTGGTGGCACTGCAGGAACTCGAGAAGAACGGCGCGCAGATCGCCCACTCGGAGAGCGTCCCCGTGCCGGACATCGAACGAGTCCTCCAGGAGTACGTCGCCGACGGCTACAACGTCATCTGGACGCACGGCTCCCAGTTCTACGAGGCCACCGCGAAGATCGCCAAGCAGAACCCCGACGTGAACTTCATCGGCGAGTTTGACGGTGAGCCCGAGGGCCAGCCCGAGAACGTCTGGGTCATCGATCGCAACTTCCACGAGGTCTTCTACCCGGTCGGCACGCTGGCCGCGAACCTCAGCAAGACCGGCAAGGTCGGCTACCTCGGCGGCCTGTCGCTGCCGTTCTCGTACTCCGAGGTGCACGCGGTGGAGCAGGCGTTCGAGGAGAGCGGCAAGGACCTCACGCTCAACCCCGTCTGGAGTGGTGACTTCAACGACGCCGTCAAGGCGCAGCAGCTGACCGCCCAGCTCCTGGCGGCCGGCAATGACGTCATCGTGACGTCGCTCAACCTCGGTGTGATCGGCTCGTTCAAGGCGGTCAACGGCAAGGAGCCCGGCACGTCGTGGCTGACGGTCAAGTACACCGACAAGTCCAAGAACGGTCCCGAGCACTACGCCGGCACAGCCCTCTACGACTTCACCGGCCCGATGAAGGAGATCACCGACAAGATCGCCGCCGACGAGACCAAGGGCTACTACAAGATCAACTTCGGCAGTGGCGCCACGATCGAGCTGGGCGACACCGTCCCCGAGGATGCCAAGGCCGCGGTCGAGAAGGCCGTCGAAGGGGTCAAGGACGGCTCGATCAAGGTGGAGCTGGACCAGTCGGAGATCGAGTGATGGAGCCGCACGAGCCTCTCCGGCTGAAGATGTCGGGGATCAAGAAGCGATTCGGCAAGGTGCAGGCGCTCAACGCCGTCGACCTCGACGTGCGGCCCGGCGAGGTCCACGGACTGCTGGGTGGCAACGGCGCCGGCAAGACGACGCTGATGAACGTCCTGTACGGCCTCTACGGTGCGGACGGCGGAACCATCGAGATCGATGGGTCGGCCGTCTCCATCAAGAGCCCGCGCGATGCACTCGAGGCCGGGGTGGGCATGGTCCACCAGACGTTCCTGCAGGTCGACAACTACTCCGTCCTGGAGAACGTCGTCCTGGGTGGCGACGTCGGCGGCAACGCGCTCACGCTCAATCTCGAGCCGGCACGCGAGCGGATCACCGAGCTCAGCCAGCGGTTCGGGCTGAGCGTCGACCTGGACGCGATCGTCGAGGAGCTGCCGGTCGGAGTCCGCCAGCGGGTCGAGATCCTCAAGGCTCTCTACCGCGGCTCCACGATCCTGGTGCTGGACGAGCCGACGACGAACCTCACGCCGCAAGAGGTCGACGATCTCTTCGGATCCATCACCGCGATGGTGAACGAGGGCATGAGCGTCATCCTCATCACGCACAAGATCCAGGAGACGATGAGCATCTGCGACCGGATGACCATCATGCGACTGGGTGAGCGCATCGAGACGGTGAACAAGGTGGACACCGGTCCCGAGGAGCTCGCGGCGATCATGGTCGGCGACTCGGCCGAGGAGTCGGCCAAGGCGATCGCCCTCGGCGTCGAGATCGCGCGGAGCAACGCCACCAGCGAGGTGGCCGTCACGGCGGCGAGCCTCGTCATCAAGAACGACCACCGCGTGGACCTCTTCCAGGGCTTCGACCTGCAGGTCCATGCCGGCGAGGTGCTCGGCGTCGCCGGGGTGGCCGGCAACGGCCAGGTGGAGCTGGCGGAGGCGATGGCCGGTGTCCGGCCCGTCGAGTCCGGACACATCACCCTGCAGGGCCGGTCGATGACCGGTCTGTCACGCGATGAGTGGCTGGCCGGGGGAGTCGCGTACGTGCCGGAGGACCGGTACCGCGACGCGATCCTGCCCACCGGGTCGATCACCGAGAACCTCCTGCTCGGGTCCCAGCGCGAGTCCGGGGTCAAGAAGCACAAGCTGATCGACTGGCGCGCCGCACACCGTCGCGCCGTCGAGGCGATCGATCGGTTCTCGATCCGGGCCAGTGACGCCGGTGCCCTCGTCGGTTCGCTCTCGGGCGGCAACATCCAGCGGGTCATCCTGGCCCGGGCGTTCGCGCACCGGCCCCGGTTGCTGATCCTGCACAACCCCACGCGTGGGCTGGACATCCGCTCCACGCAGTTCGTCTACGAGCAGGTCGACGAGGCGACGCGAGCGGGGTGCGCCGTCCTGTTGATCTCGGAGGACCTCGACGAGGTCATCGCGCAGTCCGACCGTGTCCTGGCCCTGTACTCCGGCCGCCTGACCGGCCAGTGGCTGCGCGAGGAAGCCGAACCCTACGAGATCGGAAGGTCCATGACCGGCCTGGTGAAGCAAGCATGAGCACCGACCAGCAGATGGTGAACCCCGCCTCCGAGGCGGAGCTCTCACCGCACTTCGCCCGGCGCGTGATCGGGCAGTTCCTGCCCTATGTGATCTCGGTGATCGCCGCCTTCGGCGTCGGCGCGATCGTGATCGTGATGCTCGGGCACGACCCGGTCACGGCGTTGGAGTCGGTCGTCACGACGTCCTTCGACAGCCGCTTCGGGTTCATCGAGACGATGCACAAGTGGGTGCCGATCGTCCTGTGCGCGCTCGCCTTCACGGTGCCGCTGTCGACCGGCAAGTTCAACATCGGCGCGGAGGGCCAGCTGCTCATCGGCGCGACCGCCGGAGTGGCCGCCGGCATCCTGGGGTCGGACCTGCCGATGGTCATCCTGTTGCCGGTCGTGATCGTGGTCGGCATCCTCGGCGGCGTCCTGTGGGCGTCCATCTCCGCCGTGCTGCTGGTGCGGTTCGGCGTCAACGAGATCCTCAGCACCGTCCTGCTGAACTTCGTGTCCTTCCAGGTGGTCGACTACGTCGCCTCGCACGTCTGGCCCGATCGTGGTGCCGGCCACCCCGCCACCATCTCGGTGGGCGACGGGGCGCTGCTGCCGCGACTGGGATCGGCCCCGAGCCTGCACTCGGGCGTGATCCTCACGGCCGTCGCGTGCCTCGTCATCGCGATCGCCATGCGCTCGTCGTCGGTGGGATTCGAGATGCGAGCGGTGGGGTCCAACCCGCGTGCCTCGCTCGTGCACGGGATCAGGACGGCGCGTCTGTCCGGCGCCGGACTGATCATCGGTGGCGGCATCGCCGGCCTGGCCGGTGCGATCGAGGTCGCCGGCGTGCACGGCAAGATGCTCGAGGGAATGCAGTCCAACTTCCTCATCCTGGGCATCATCGTCGGACTGCTGGCGCGGGGGAACAACTATGCCGTTCCCTTCGTGGCGTTCGGCATCGCCGTGCTGGAGGTCGGTGCGAGCTCGATGCAACGCACCGCCCAGGTCCCGGTCGAGCTGGTCCTCATCATCGAGGCCCTGATCCTGTTGTTCGTGTTGCTGTCCGACGTTCCCAAGGAACGCTTCAAGGTGGGTAGGTGATCGGCGATGACTGATTTTCTTGCATTGATGATCCCGGCGATGGTGCCGTTCCTGCTCGCCGCGCAGGGGACGATCCTCAGCGGCCGCGCGGGTGTGTTCAACGTGGCGCAGGAGGGCATCATGGTGCTCGGCGCCTCGGTGGGCTTCCTCGTGAGCCTGAAGATGGACGGCAACCTCAACGGTCTCGTGGCCGCCGCGGTCGTGGGTGGCATCTTCGGCCTGATCCTGGGGTACACCACCGCGATCCTGCGGCTCGACCAGTTCGTGATCGGCCTGGCGCTGTACTTCGCGGCGCTGGGCCTGGGCAGTCTGCTGTACCGCTGGGTCGTCGGAACGTCGCTGGAGCCGCCCTTGATCGGCACCCTGTCCGACGTGCCGATCCCGCTGCTCTCCGACATCCCCTTCCTGGGGGAGGTCCTGTTCAGGCACGACTACATGGTCTATTTCACCTTCCTGGTGTCGTTCGTCATCTACTGGTTCATGTACCGGACGAACGCCGGCCTGCAGTTCCGTGCCGTGGGCGAGAACCCGAAGTCCGCGGACAGCGTCGGCATCGGCGTCATCCGCGCGAAGATGTGGTCGACCATCGTCGGCACGGCCCTCATCGCCATGGCAGGCGCCTACCTGCCGATGGTGTACACCGGGATCTTCACCGAGGGCATCGTCGCGGGCCGCGGCTGGATCGTGATCGCGCTGGCGTTCCTGGCCGGCTGGCGACCGCACTTCGCGGTGGCGGGAGCAGCGTTCTTCGCCGGGATGGAGGTGTTCGCCCTGCAGGCCCAGGTGGCGGGCATCGGGATCCCGCACCAGTTCGTGCTGATGCTGCCGTACATCGCGACACTCGTGGTGATGCTTTTCGCCTTCAAGTGGGCGCGGCAGCCGAAGTTCCTGGGCATCAACTACGACCGTGAGAGCCGGTTGGCCGGCTGACGGACGGGCACAACGGACAGCGGCGTGGCGCAGGGACCCTCGGGACCTGCGCCACGCCGCTGACTGCGTTCGGGAGCGTCGGCGCATTTTCGCCGTCGTCGCTGGGGCTCTCACAGATGGCGGAATCCCGCACGACAATCATGGCCGGAACATTGCCCAGATCTTCGGCAAACATGCACAACGCTATCGGCAGGTTCGGCATCTAAGGTGGTGCCTCTATGAGACTCAACTCACACGGAGGAGCCGGACGATGAGCGGCATGTTCAGCTGGAAAGAAGTCCACGGCGGGAAGACGCCGCCCCTGGGAGAGTCGGTCGGCCCTCGAGAGCGAATGAGTTGGGGGCGCACGACGGGAATCGGCGCCCAGCACGTCGTCGCGATGTTCGGTGCGACGTTCGTCTTCCCGGTGGTCATGGGGCTCGACCCCAACCTCGCGATCCTCTTCTCGGGCATCAGCACGATCATCTTCCTGCTGATCGTCAAGAACGCGGTCCCCAGCTACCTGGGCACCTCGGCTGCCTTCGTCGCCGGCGTGGCGGCGATCCGCGGACAGGGTGGCGACTCGGCCGAGGTCACGGGCGCCATCATGGTCGCCGGCCTGATCCTGCTGCTGGTCGGCGTGCTCGTCCACTTCACCGGCGCCGGAGTGCTCAAGAAGGTGCTGCCGCCCGCGGTGACCGGCGCCGTCGTGATGCTCATCGGCTTCAACCTCGCTCCGGTCGTGGCCGGGATCTACTGGCCCCAGGACCAGTGGGTGGGCCTGGCGGTCGCGATCTTCATGGTCGTCGGCACCGTGCTGTTCCCGGGCTTCTGGGGCCGCATCTCGGTCTTCCTCGGCCTGGTCTTCGGCTTCCTGCTCTCGTGGGTCCTCGACATGACCGTCGGTGGCCTGTCGAAGGTCGCCGAGGACGGCACCGAGCAGGTCGTCGACCGTGTCGGCTTCGCCGGCATCGGTGACGCGGCCTGGTTCGGCCTGCCCAGTGCCGAGCTCGCCGACGGCGTCAGCGCGATCCACGCTCCGAGCTTCTCGCTCACCTTCGTCCTGCTGGTGATCCCGGGCGTCATCGCCCTCATCGCGGAGAACGTGGGCCACGTGCGCGCCGTCGCCGAGATGACGGGCGAGGACCTCGACCCCTACATGGGTCGCGCGCTGGGGGCCGACGGCTTCGCCACGGCCATCGCGAGCGCCTTCGGTGGCGCCCCGACGACGACCTACGCCGAGAACATCGGAGTCATGTCCGCCACCCGGATCTACTCCACGGCGGCCTACTACATCGCCGCGATCTTCGCGATCATCCTGGGGCTCTGCCCCAAGTTCGGCGTCATCATCAACGCCATCCCCGGCGGCGTGCTGGGCGGCGTCACCTTGGTCCTGTACGGAATGATCGGCCTCATCGGCGCAAAGATCTGGGTCGACAACCGCGTCGACTTCGCCAAGCCGGGCAACATGGTGCCGCTCGCGGCCGGCCTGGTCGCCGGTATCGGCGGCGTCACCCTCAAGGTGACCGACACCTTCGAGCTCGGCGGAATCGCCTTCGGCACGCTGCTGGTCGTCGTGCTCTACCACCTGGTCAACGGTCGCGAGACCAAGGCCAACACGGCAGAAGAGGATTCGACCTTCGTATGAAACCTGCTGCATTCGGCTACCAACGGCCGGAGACCTTGGCTCAGGCGCTGACCGCTTACGCGGCGGCGTCTGACGCCAAGGTCCTGGCCGGAGGGCAGAGCCTCACCCCGTTGCTGTCGATGCGCCTGGCCAGCGTGTCCGAGCTCATCGACATCAACGGGATCCGTGAACTGTCCACGATCACCGTCACCGAGTCCGGGGTGCGCTTCGGCGCGACCGTGCGTCACGGCGAGCTGCTCGCCGATCCCGACGTCGCGGCGGTCCAACCGATGATCCCGGCGGCGCTGCAGCACGTGGCGCACCCGACGATCCGCAACCGCGGCACCACGGTCGGCTCCATCGTGCATGCGGACGCCTCGGGCGAGATGCCGACGGTGTTCGCCCTGCTCGACGGCGTGCTCACGGTCCAGTCCGTGCGCGGCACCCGCGAGATCAGCGCGCCCGACCTCTTCCTCGGGGCGCTGGAGTCCAGCCTGGCCCCGGACGAGATCGCCACCGAGGCGTTCGTCCCGGCGCTGCCGGCCCGGCACGGGATCGCCTTCGACGAGATCGCTCGTCGCCACGGTGACTACGCGCTCTGCGGAGTCGGCGCCGTCGTCGCGCTGGCGCCAGACGGGGGAGTCGAGTCGGTCCGGGCCGGGTACGTGTCGGTCTCCGACGTGCCCACCGTGGTCGACCTGACCGAAGTGTTCAGCGACGGTCACCTCAGCGAGACCAGTCTTCAGGCTGCCGGCGAGCTCGCCCTCAGCCGCCTCGAGCCCGGGGCCGACGTCCACGCCACTGCGCACTACCGCGCGCAGCTGGTCCGGGTGTTGACCAGCCGGGTCGTCCGGGCGGCTCATGACGATGCCGTCGAACGCAGCAACCGAGCGGAATGAGGAGTCAGAACATGTCAGTTCCGGAGAACTCCGGCCCGACGCTCTCCCGCGTGCGCCTGCGGGTGAACGGGGTCACGCACGACATCATGGTGGAGCCGCGTCGGCTCCTGAGCGATGCGCTTCGCCACGACGTGGGACTGACCGGTACCCACGTGGGCTGCGAGCACGGCGTCTGCGGTGCGTGCACCGTCCAGGTCGACGGCAAGCCGATGCGATCGTGCCTGATGTTCGCCATCGCCGCGCAGGACTACGAGATCACCACGGTCGAGGGCCTCACGTGTGCCGATGGCTCCCTGAGCCCCGTGCAGCAGGCGTTCAAGGACTGCCACGGCCTGCAGTGCGGCTTCTGCACGCCCGGCTTCCTCACCACGATCGATGCCGGCGTCAAGGACAATCCCGACCCGACCGAGGACGAGGCCCGCGAGATGATCGCGGGCAACCTGTGCCGGTGCACGGGTTACCAGAACATCGTCTCGTCCGTGCTGCGCACGGCCGAGCTCGCCCGGGAGCGGGGTGAGTCCGCATGACCACCAAGTCGATCGGCGAGCCCATCGCACGCGTGGAGGACGAGCGCCTGGTCACGGGTCAGGGTCGCTACTCCGACGACCTGATGCCCGGCGCGCTGGAGATGGCCGTGCTGCGCAGCCCCCACGCCCACGCCCGGATCCTGTCCATCGACGTCGACCCCGTGCTGGACGTCCCGGGGGTGCAGGCGGTCTACACGTACGAGGACCTCACGGGTCCGATGGCCGCGCCGTTGCCGCTGCTGATCCCGCACCCGGCACTGGTGCACGGTCGCACGCAGTACGCGCTGGCCAAGGACGAGGTCAACTACGTCGGCGAGGCGATCGCGGTCGTCGTCGCCGACAGTCGCTACATCGCCGAGGACGCGGTGGGCCTCATCCAGGTCGAGTACGAGTTCCTGAAGCCGGTGGTGGGCATCGACAACGCCCGCGCCGCGGACCAGCTGGTCCACGAGGACGTGCCCGGCAACATCGCCGCCCGGATGGAGCAGGGCTTCGGCGACGCGGTCGCGGCGATCGAGAAGGCCCCCCACAGCCTGGTCCTCGACCTCGAGATCGAGCGCAGCGCCGGCACCCCGATGGAGGGACGCGGCACGGTGGCCCGCTGGGACCGGGACCTCTCCCGCCTGACCGTGTGGACGTCCACGCAGACCTCCACCGGCGTACGCAACGCGATCGCCTCCAAGCTGGCGCTCCCGCTGAGCCAGGTCGATGTCATCACCCCGGACGTCGGCGGTGGCTTCGGCACCAAGATCGTCCACCCGTGGCCCGAGGAGCTGCTCGTGCCCTTCGCCGCGCAGGCGCTGGGTCGCCCCGTGAAGTTCATCGAGGACCGTCGCGAGCACTTCATCTCGTCGGCCCACGAGCGCGGGCAGCAGCAGCATCTCGAAGTCGGGTTCGACGACGACGGCCGGGTGCTGGGGATCAACTTCGAGTTCTGGCACGACAACGGCGCGTACACCCCGTACGGGCTGATCGTGCCGATCATCACCTCGGCCCAGTTCCTCGGCCCGTACAAGATCCCGAACTACCGCGTCGTCTTCGAGAGCCTCTACACCAACACGGTCATCGTCACGCCGTATCGCGGCGCGGGCCGGCCCCAGGCGGTGTACGCCATGGAGCGCATGATGGACGCGATCGCCCAGCACCTGGGTCTGGATCGCACGCTGGTGCGCGAGAACAACTTCATCCTCCCCGAGGACTTCCCCTACGCCCACGGCGAGATGACCTTCCAGGACGGTCGCCCGCTCGTCTACGACTCGGGCAACTACCCCGAGCTGATGAGCAAGGCGAAGGACCTGGTCCGCTGGAGCGAGTTCGAGCGGATCCGCGAGGACGCACGAGCCGAGGGCCGCCACGTCGGCATCGGCATCGCCTGCTACGTCGAAGGCACCGGCGTGGGCCCGTACGAAGGTGGTCACGTCACGGTCGAGACGACCGGCAAGATCAAGGTCTCCACGGGACTGACGTCGCAGGGCCAGGGCCACCAGACGGCCTTCGCGCAGATCGTGGCCGACGAGCTGGGAGTCCGCTTCGAGGACATCGAGGTGGTCACCGGTGACACGCGGCGCTCGCCGTACTCGGTGGGCACCTTCGCCTCCCGCGCGGCGGTCATGAGCGGCTCAGCGATCGTGCTGGCCGCCCGCAAGACGCGCGCGAAGGCGCTGCGCCTGGCCGCCGAGGCGCTCGAGGCGAACGAGGACGACCTGGAGATCGTGGACGGCGTCGTCTCGGTCAAGGGCGCCCCCGGCGTCTCGATCGACCTGGGCACCCTGGCCGTGCTCTCCAACCCGCTGCGCTACGCGTTCGACGAGGCGTCCAAGGCCGCCACGCAGTTCGCCGTCGGCGACCCGGGCAAGCCGCCCGTGGCGGAGGGGGAGGAGCCCGGCCTGGAGGGCAAGGACTTCTACTCGCCGATGCGGTCGACGTTCGCCAGCGGCATCCACGCGGTCATCGTGGAGACCGATCCCGAGACCGCCGAGGTCTCGATCCTCAAGTACGCGGTGGTGCACGACTGCGGCACCCTGATCAATCCGCGCATCGTCGAGGGGCAGATCCACGGCGGCGTCGCCCAAGGCGTCGGCGGAGCCCTCTACGAGCGGATGGAGTACGACGAGAGCGGACAGCTGCAGAACGCCTCGTTCATGGACTTCCTGATGCCGTACGTCACGGAGGTCCCGAAGAAGATCGACATCGACCACCTCGTCACTCCCTCGCCCCTGAACCCCCTGGGGATCAAGGGTGCGGGCGAGGCGGGGGTCATCCCGACCTCCGCCGCGTTCGCCAGTGCGATCGAGGACGCAGAGGGCATCACGATCACGTCGATGCCCATTTCACCGTCAGAGCTGTACGAGCTTCGTCTCAGCCACGGTTCCCCCGACAAGGAAGGGTGAAGACCCCATGAAGGTTATCGGTACCGCCACGCTCCAGGCACCTGTCGAGAAGGTGTGGGAGGCCATCTTGGACCCCAATGTCCTGGTGCGCACGATCCCGGGCTGCGAGCGGCTCGAGGAGACGGGCGAGCACCAGTACTCGGCGGCCGTGACGGCCGGCGTCGCCTCGATCAAGGGCACCTACACGGGCAAGATCAAGCTCTCGGACCTGCGTGAGAACGAGTCGCTGCTGCTGCATGCCGAGGGCTCCAGCTCCGCCGGCACGATCGGCGTCGACGTGCAGGTCACGCTCACCGATCGCGGTGACGGCACGACCCAGATCGACTACGACGCCGATGCCGTGGTCGGCGGGATGATCGGCGGAGTCGGCCAGCGGATGCTGACGTCGGTGAGCAAGCGCATCTCGAACGAGTTCTTCGGGAACATCAACAAGGTCCTGACCGGGCAGCTCCCGCTCGTCGACGCGGCCCCGGTCGAGGGCGCCGCGACGCCCGCCGCCGATGGCGCGCCGTCGACGGCACCCACGGTCTACGGCACCCCCGCGCCCGCGGCGGCCGCCGCCGGAGGCGACGAGCTCCTCAAGGGTCTCGTGGCCGGTGCCGCGATCGCCCTGGTCGGCGTCGCCGTGGGTGCCCTCGCGGCACGCCGGCGCTGAGGGAACGGGACTCATGACGCACGACCTCACCCACTGGTCCACCGCCCGGGAGATGGTGGCCGCCGTGGCCGCCAAGCAGATCTCGGCCCGGGAGCTGCTCGAGCTCCACCTCGACCGGATCGACGCGGTCAACCCCGTCGTCAACGCCCTCGTCAGCATCGACCCGGATCGCGCTCGTCGCGCGGCCGACGAGGCGGACGAGCGGACGATGAGCGGTGCGCCGCTCGGGCCGCTCCACGGCATCCCCTATGCCGTCAAGGACACGCACGAGGTGGAGGGCTGGCGCAGCACGTCGGGTTCGGTGCTGCGCTCCGACCACTTCCCCGAACGCGACGAGCTGGTCGTCCAGCGGGTGCGGGAGGCGGGGGCCGTCATCGTCGCGAAGAGCAACGTGCCGGAGTTCGCCTCCGGGTCGCACACCTTCAACCGGATCTTCGGGACGACGCTGAACCCCTACGACCCGAGCCGATCTGCCGGCGGCTCCAGTGGTGGGTCCACGGCGGCCCTCGCCAGCGGCATGGTGCCGTTGGCGGACGGCTCGGACATGGGCGGGTCGCTGCGCAACCCGGCGTCCTTCTGCAACGTGGTGGGACTGCGTCCGTCGTTCGGCCGCGTCCCGCAGGTGCCCAACCCGAACATCTTCGAGTCCACGTCGGTCCAGGGGCCGCTGGCGCGCAACGTGGACGACCTCGCCCTGTTGCTCTCGGTCCAGGCGGGGCCCGCCGCGCTGAACCCGGTGGCCCACGAGACTCCCGGTGCCGCGTTCGCCGAGGTGGACGAGGCCGACCTGACCGGGCTGCGGTTCGCGATCTCCACGGACCTGGACGGCGCCTTCGAGGTGGATCGCCAGGTCGCCGGGATCGTGGCGGCGCAGGGGAGTGTCCTCGAGTCCCTGGGTGCCGTGGTGGACCCGGCCGCGCCGGACCTGTCCGAGGCCGAGGACACGTTCCGCACGTTGCGCGCCTGGCACTTCCAGGCCTCCTACGGAGAGCTCCTCGCGGCGCACCCGGACGAGTTCAAGAGCTCGCTCGCCGACAACATCCGCGCCGGCGAGGACCTGACCGGCCGGGACGTCGCTCGGGCGTACCGACAGCGCACGGCCCTCTCGCAGCGGATGGCGGCCTTCTTCGACACCTACGAGGCACTCGTCCTCCCGGTGAGCCAGGTGCCGCCGTTCCCGGCGGACCAGGAGTATCCGGCGGACATCAACGGCCAGGTGCAGAAGACGTACCTGGACTGGATGCGGTCGGCGTACTTCATCACGGTCACCGGGTGCCCGGCCATCTCGATTCCCGCCGGCTTCACCGCCGAGGGCTGGCCGGTCGGCATCCAGATCGTCGTGCGGCCCAACGGTGAACGCCGTCTGCTCCAGATCGCGAAGGCGTTCGAGCAGGCCACGCGGATCGGTGATCGCCGCCCTCACCTTGGCTGATTCCACAAGAAACAGTTCATGCTTCGTCAAATATTGACGTAGTGAATCTGGCGGCCTCGCGATGGAATGTGAGGGCAACCACTACAGGAGGTCCCCGTGTCAGAAGCAAGTCACATCAGGATCGGCATTGACACCGGTGGAACCTTCACCGATGTCGTCGCCTTCGATCGTTCCAGCGGGACGATGGTCACCACCAAGACCCCGTCCACGCCCAGCAACCCCGCCGATGGCTTCCTCGAGGGCATCGCCAAGGTCCTGGGCATGATGGGCCTCGACGGCGACGCCATCGACGCGGTCAGCCACGGCACCACGGTCGCGACCAACCAGCTCCTCGAGGGCAAGGTCGAGAACCTCGGCTTCATCACCAACGTCGGCTACGAGTCGCTGCTGGAGATCGCGCGCCAGTCGGTCCCGGACGGCTACGGCAACTCGTACTTCTGGGTCAAGCCCGAGCGCATCGTGCCCCGTCACCTGGTTCGCGGCGTCGGCGGTCGCCTCAACGTCCACGGCGAGGAGATCGAGCCGCTCGACGAGGAGTCCGTCCGCGAGGCGGCGCGCTGGTTCCGCAAGCACGGCATCGACACGCTGGGCGTGAGCCTGCTGCACTCCTACGCCAACCCCGAGCACGAGCAGCGCCTGCGCGAGATCCTCGCCGAGGAGCACCCCGAGGCCGTCGTCTCGGTCTCCTCGGAGGTGCTGCGCGAGTACCGCGAGTACGAGCGGTCGATGACCACGCTGGTCGACGCCGCCGTGAAGCCGAAGCTCTCGCGCTACATCGAGAGCATCAAGTCGCGTCTCGACGACTTCACCCAGGGTCGCCAGAACCTGCCCTTCTACGTCATGAAGTCCAACGGCGGCGTGCTGAGCGCCGACGAGGTCGTGCACCAGCCGATCACCACTGTGCTTTCCGGCCCCGCGGCCGGTGCCCTGGGCGCGGCCCTGATCAGCCGGATCGCCGGCTTCGACCGCGTCCTGACCCTCGACGGCGGCGGCACCTCGACCGACGTCTCCGTCGTGATCGACGGTGAGCCGACGCTGACCACCGAGGGCTCCGTGGGTGCCTTCCCCACCAAGATCCCGATGATCGACGTCGTGACGGTGGGCGCGGGCGGCGGCTCGATCGCCTGGCTGTCCCCGGACGGCACGCTCAAGGTCGGGCCCCACTCGGCAGGCGCCGATCCGGGTCCGGTCTGCTACGGCAACGGTGGCACCGACGTCACCATCACCGACGCCCACGTCTTCCTCGGCCGGATCCCCCCGCACCTGCTCGGTGGCGAGATCCCGCTCGACGTCGACGGCGCCCGCAACGCCATCGAGACCCTGGCCAAGGAGGTCGGACTCACGCCCGAGAAGTGCGCGACCGGCATCCTGGAGATCTCGGCCTGGCACCAGGCCAACGCGCTGCGCCAGATCACGGTCAAGCGCGGCCTGGACGTGCGCGACTTCGCGTTGAACACCTTCGGCGGCTCGGGCTCGCTGCTGCTGTGCCGACTGATGGACATCCTGGGCATCGAGACCGTCGTCGTCCCGCTGAACCCCGGCAACCTGTCGGCCTTCGGCCTGCTGACCGTCGACGTCCGCAACGACTACGTGCAGACCCAGATCACCCTGCACGAGAGCCTCGACGTGGATGCCGTGTCGGCGGCCTTCGAGGAGCTGTCGGCCCGCGCGGCCGAGGCGCTGCGCGTCGAGGGCTTCGACGCCGACGTCCACCAGTTCTCCCGGACCGCGGACCTGCGCTACTTCGGCCAGGCGTTCGAGGTCAGGGTCCCCGTCGGGGACGGGCCGTTCACCGCCGAGATCGCCCACGAGGTCGCGGAGGCGTTCCACGCCGAGCACCGCGCTCTCTACGGCTACGACTTCAAGGGCGACCCGGACCAGCAGGTCGAGTGGGTCAACCTGCGAGCCACCGGCATCGGGCCGATCCAGCGTCCCGAGCTCACCCCCGAGCCCCTGCAGAGCGACCCCGAGCTCATCACGAGCTCGACTCGCGCCGTCTTCTTCGACGGTCAGGACGAGCGGATCGACACCCCGGTCCACTGGCGACTCGACCTCGCGCCCGGCACGACCTTCACCGGTCCGGCCATCGTCGAGGAGTTCGGCTCGACCATCCCCATCCACCCCGGTTTCGCCGTGCGTGTCGACGAATACCGCAACCTCATCGTGACCCGCGAAGGAGCGCACGCATGACCGAGTCTCGTCTCGCCCCGACCCAGTTCCCCTTCGGGTTCCTCTCCGAGGATGCCGGAGCCAGCGCCGACCCCGTGCTCGTCGAGATCGTCCAGGGCAGCCTCGCGGCTGTCGAGATGGAGGTCGAGACCGCGATCGGCCGGACCTCCCGGTCGCCGATGATCCGTGACGCGCACGACTTCCGCGCGGGCATCCACGACCGCCTGATGCGCAAGCTGACGGGCCGCTCCTACAGCGCCCTCGTGCACCCGGTGGCGCGTGACTTCCCGCTCGAGGAGATGGTGCCCGGCGACGTCTTCTTCCACAACGACGTCTACCGCTCCGAGGGCGGCATCGGTCACCTGCCCGACCTGTGTGTCACGGTGCCGGTCTTCCACCACGACCCCGAGGCGGGCAAGCCCGTCGTCGTGGCGTTCGTCCAGGCGTTCGGTCACCACGACGACATCGGTGGCGCCGTGCCCGGCTCGATGCCCAGTGGTGCCACCTCGGTCTTCGAGGAGGGCCTCATGGTCCCGCCGATCAAGCTCTGGGACGCCGGCAAGCCGGTGCGCTCGGCGCTGGCGATCATGACGCGCAACTCGCGCATGCCCGAGGCCCTCGCCGCCGACCTCGACGCCGAGTGCTCGGCGTGCCTGATGGGCGCCCGGCGGCTCGGAGAGCTCTTCGACCGCTACGGCGTGCAGGCCGTGGAGTCGGCGTTCGACGCGATCATCGACAACTCGACCAAGACCTACCGCCGCGAGATCCTCAGCAAGATTCCCGAGGGCACGTGGACGTGGGAGGACTACGCCGAGCACGACGGTGTCGAGGAGCCGCAGCTGCACACGCAGCGGATCACCCTCACCAAGACTCCCGCCGACGATCCGGCGGGGGAGCGGCTGATCCTCGACTTCGCGGGGACCTCCAAGCAGGCCAAGGGCCCGATCAACCACTGCGCGGACTACTCCGACGGCGTGTTCATGAAGAAGTGGCTCGCGCCGATCCTGCGCAACCTGGCCGACACCCCCGAGCGGATGGCCGAGCTGGACGTCAACGAGGGCATCGTGCCGCTGATCGAGATGCGCTTCCCGCCGCCGGGCACGCTGATCACGCCGATCTTCCCGGCGCCGACCAACGCGCGTACGTTCGTGATCCTGCGCATGCTCGGCGTGTTCTCCGGCGTGCTGGCCAAGGCGGTCGACGGTCGCATGCCCGCCGATCAGGAGACGATCCGCTACACGGGCGTCTACGGCGAGGACATGGAGGGACGCTCCTACCTCATGCGTGAGGTGCTGGGCGGCGGAGCCGGCGGTCGCTACTACGCCGACGGCGAGGACACGATCCACGTCGTGCCGGACTCGCGCAACCTGCCGACCGAGTTCACCGAGTCCCGGTTCCCGTTCATCGTGGAGACGCTCACGCTGTCGCCCGACTCCGGTGGCGCGGGCCAGTTCCGTGGCGGTCTCGGCTACGAGAAGCACCTGCGGATGCTCAAGGACGCGCGCTTCATGTCGATCGCCGACCGCTCGATCCTGGCGTGCTGGGGAGTCAAGGGCGGCAAGGCGGGCGCCCCGTTCAAGGTGACCATCAACCCGGGCCAGCCCGACGAGCGCGAGGTCGACGCACTGGCCGACGCCGAGCTCGTGAAGGCCGGCGACGTGATCCGGATCTGCACCACCGGTGGTGGCGGCTGGGGCGACCCCCTGGACCGTGACCCCGAGATGGTCGTGCGCGACATCATGTGGCACAAGATCACGACCGGGTCGGCGCTGGCCGACTACGGCGTGGTGCTGACCGGCTCGCGCGAGACCGACGACCTCGGTTACGACGCGGACGCGACCTCGGCGGAGCGGGACCGGCGGCGCGCCGCTCGCGGCGACGAGCCGTTCTTCGACCGCGGTGACGGCTACGAGCGGCTCAGCGGCGGTCAGACCTCCGCAGACGTCGACTGGACCTGAGGTCACGATGACTGCACACGTCGCCGTGGTGGGTGGCCGGGGCAAGACCGGCCGCGCGGTGATGGAAGCGGTCCGAGCACGTGGAGTCTCGGCACGGCCCCTGGGCCGTGCCGAGCTCCGGGCCACCGTCGAGGCGCTTCAGGGCGCCTCGGCGGTGTACGTCATCGCGCCGAACATGCACCCGGACGAGCCGGCGTTCGTCCGCGACGTCCTGACCGCTGCGCACGACGCGGGGGTCTCGCGGATCGTCTACCACTCGGTGGCGGCCCCGTACCTGCCGGAGATGCCTCACCACCTGGCCAAGGCCGAGTCCGAGCGCCTGGTCCGCGGCAGCGGTGCCGACTGGACGATCCTTCAGCCATGCGCCTACGTCCAGAACTTCGTACCGGCGCTGTCGGAGGCCGAGCCGGCGCTCGTCGTGCCCTACGACCCGGACCGCACCTTCGGCCTCGTCGACCTGGCCGACGTGGGCGAGGCGGCGGCCTCGGCCCTGACCGGCTCGGGCCCGGACGGTGGCGCCCTGGTCGGCTCGTCGATCGAGCTCGGCGGTCCCGCGCGGGTCTCCGTCCGTGACGTGGCCCGCGCTGCCGGGTCCGTGCTGGGACGTGACGTCCCGGTGCGCCGCATCACCAGCAGCGAGTGGGCCGCCGGTCCGGGAGCCGGTCTCGAGGCGCGCGAGCGCGACTGGCTGGTCCGGATGTTCGACTACTACGACGATCACGGACTGGTCTGCGGACCGCTGGGGTCACAGGCCGTGCTGGGGCGCCCGCCCCGATCGGTCACCGACGCCCTGCGCCGCGAGCTGGCGTGAGCACCCGTTGGCAGTTCCTGCCGTCGGTACCCACGAAGGTCAGTCAGATTCTGACCATGCCTGCGTGACGCGGGTCACCTAACGTCGACGGTATGCGAATCGTGATCGCCCTCGGTGGCAACGCCATGACGTCCGCGGACGGGCGCGCCACCCCGGCTGACCAGCAGTCGGCCATCCAGCAGGCTGCCGAGCCGATCGCGGACCTCGTGCTCGCGGGTCACGACGTGCTCCTGACCCACGGCAACGGACCGCAGGTGGGCAACCTGCTGGTCAAGAACGAGCTGACGGCCGGCCACGTCCCGCCGGTTCCGCTGGACTGGTGCGGCGCCCAGACGCAGGGCACGATCGGCATGCTGCTGCTCAACGCCCTGGATGCCGCCTTCGCGGCACGGGGGATGGAGCGCCCCACCGCGGCGCTGGTGTCCCGCACGCTCGTGGACGCCCAGGACCCCGGATTCGCGAACCCGACCAAGCCGATCGGTCGCTATCTCACCGAGGAGAGCACCCGGCCGCTGGTCGAGCAGGGCCAGTCCTTCGTCGAGATCGCGGACCGAGGCTGGCGCCGGGTCGTCCCGTCGCCGGCACCGATCGACTGCCTGGACTCCGCGAGCGCCGCTCAGCTGATGGACGCCGGCTTCGTCGTGGTCTGCTCCGGAGGCGGCGGCATCCCCACGGTCCGCGAGGCGGACGGCAGGCTCACCGGCGTCGAGGCCGTGATCGACAAGGACCTGACGGCCGGCCTGATCGCACAGCAGGTGGGCGCCGACATCCTCGTCATCGCCACCGACGTCGACTCGGTCATCGCCGACTGGGGCACCGACCGGGCCCGCCCGATCGGCGAGGTCACCGTCGACGAGATGCACCAGATCGCCGCCGAGCAGGGCTTCGCCGAAGGGTCCATGGGACCCAAGGTCGCGGCCGTCACCAGCTTCGCCGAGTCCGGCTCCGGAATCGGCGTCATCACCTCCCTGACCAAGATCGCCCATGCGGTCGACGGCGAGGCAGGAACCCGTGTGGTCCCGGCCTCGACGCTGCATCCCGCTCACTAGGAAGGACACGTTTCGTGCCAGCTGCAATTGAAGTTCGCAAGGTCCCGATCCACTCCGTCGCCGACGCCAGCGAGCTGTCGAAGCTGATCGACGAGGGCGTCTTCGAGGCCGACCGGATCATCGCGATCATCGGCAAGACCGAGGGCAACGGTGGCGTCAACGACTACACGCGGATCATCGCCGACCGCGCGTTCCGTGAGGTCATCCAGGCCAAGGGCACGCGCTCGGCCCAGGACGTCGGCCAGATCCCGATCGTGTGGTCCGGCGGCACCGACGGTGTCATCAGCCCCCACGCCACGATCTTCGCCACCCTCCCCGAGGACAAGACGGTCAAGACCGACGAGCCGCGCCTCAGCGTGGGCTTCGCGATGAGCGAGCGCCTGCTGCCCGAGGAGATCGGCTACGTGTCGATGGTCAAGAAGGTCGCGGACGCGGTCAAGGCGGCCATGGGCGAGGCGGGCATCACCGACCCCGCCGACGTGCACTACGTGCAGACCAAGACCCCACTCCTGACGATCCACACCATCCGTGACGCCAAGAGCCGCGGCAAGAAGGTCTGGACCGAGCACACCCACGAGTCGATGGACCTGTCGAACGGCGTGACCGCGCTCGGCATCGCCGTGGCGCTCGGTGAGATCGACATGCCGACCGACGAGGACGTCATGCACAACCGCGAGCTGTTCTCGGCCGTGGCCTCCTGCTCCTCGGGCGTCGAGCTCGACCAGGCGCAGGTCGTCGTGGTCGGCAACGTGCGCGGGATCGGCGGCAAGTACCGCATCGGTCACAGCGTGATGAACGACGCCCTGGACGCCGACGGCATCTGGGACGCGATCCGCAGCGCGGGTCTCGAGCTCCCGGAGCGCCCGCACACCTCGGACCTCGGCGACCGCCTGGTCAACGTCTTCCTCAAGTGCGAGGCCAGCCAGGACGGCACCGTCCGCGGCCGTCGCAACGCGATGCTCGACGACTCCGACGTCCACTGGCACCGCCAGATCAAGGCGGCCGTCGGCGGCGTGACCGCCGCGGTCACCGGTGACCCGGCCGTCTTCGTCTCGGTCTCGGCCGCCCACCAGGGCCCCGAGGGCGGCGGACCGGTCGCGGCCATCGTCGACATGAGCTGACGCATGACCGAGCTCGCAGGTATGGGCTCGCCCGAGGCCGGGCTGTTGTCGGGGACCTTGGTCCTCGACCTCAGCCGGGCCCTGGCGGGACCCCAGGCAGCGATGATGCTGGGCGACATGGGCGCCCGCGTCATCAAGGTCGAGACCCCCAAGGGCGGTGACGACAGCCGCGGATGGGGACCCCCCTTCCTCGGTGAGGGCGACGAGCGCGAGTCGACCTACTTCATGGCGGCCAACCGCAACAAGGAGTCGATCACCCTCGACCTCAAGGACGAGGGCGACTCCGACGTGCTGGCCCGCCTGGTCCGTCGCGCCGACGTGCTGATCGAGAACTTCCGCGTCGGGGTGCTGGACCGCCTCGGCTTCAGCGTCGAGCGACTCCACGAGCTGAACCCGGGCCTCGTGATCCTCTCGATCACGGGATTCGGGCACGACGGCCCGGAGTCGCAGCGCGCCGGGTACGACCAGATCGCGCAGGGTGAGGCCGGACTGATGAGCCTCACCGGGATCGACGAGCCCACCAAGTCGGGTGTCCCGATCGCCGACCTGCTGGCCGGCATGAACGGCGCCTTCGGAACGCTCGCGGCGCTCGTCGAGCGCCAGAGCACCGGTCGGGGGCGCGTCGTGCGCACGTCGCTCATCGCCAGCGTCGTCGGCATCCACGCGTTCCAGGGCACCCGATGGACCGTGGCGGGGGAGTTGCCGGGCCTCTCGGGCTCGCACCACCCGTCGATCGCGCCGTACGGCCTCTTCCACACCGCCAGCGGTCCGATCCAGCTGTCGTGCGGCTCCGAGCTCCTGTGGCAGCGGCTCGCCCCGGCGATCGGCCTCGATCCGCTCGAGGCGCGCTTCGCCACCAACGGCGACCGCGTCGCCCATCGCGACGAGCTCGTGGCGGTGTTGGACGCGATCTTCGCCGAGGAGCCGGCCGAGCACTGGCTGGCACTGCTGGACGAGGCGGGGGTGCCGTCGGGCAAGGTGCGCAACCTGCAGGAGGTCTACGAGTGGGAGCAGGTGCTCTCGCAGGGCCTGCTCGTCGAGGTGGACCACGCCACGAAGGGGAAGCTGTCGATTCCCGGGCCGGTCATCCGCTTCGACGACAACGCGTTCGGTGGTGCGCGGGCCGATGTCACCGCGCCGCCCACGCTCGGTCAGCACAATGATTCGATCAGGACATGGTTGGACGAAACCGAGTCGACGAACGGGTGACCGTGCTGGGACTCCTCCTCGCCGCGGGCCAGGGTGCGCGCATGGGCCGCCCCAAGGCCCTGGTCCGTGGCGCGGACGGAGTCCCGTGGTCGGTCGCCAGCCGACAGGCGCTCGTGGACGCCGGCTGTGACCGCGTGGTCGTCGTGCTCGGGGCCGAGGCGGCCGCTGCGGCGGAGCTGCTCGGCGGTCACGACCATGTCGTGGCGCCCGACTGGAGCGAGGGCATGTCGGCGTCGCTCCGTGCCGGGCTGCGGGTCGCCGAGGAAGGCGACCACGCGGCGGTCCTCATCCACCTGGTCGACCTCCCGGACGTCGGCGCCGACGTCATGACGCGACTCCTCACCCACGCCGCTCCCGATGCCCTCGTGCGGGCGTCCTACGACCAGCGCCCCGGTCACCCGGTGCTCATCGGGCGGGACCACTGGGCCGCCCTGGCGGCCGAGCTGGACGGCGACGACGGGGCGAGGCACTACCTCGCACGTCACGGCACCACACTGGTGGAGTGCGCCGACCTGGCCACCGGCGTCGACATCGACACCCCCGAAGGATGTGGGACGACCCCATGAACGACGTGACCGACGCCGCCGGGCTGGCGGCCCTGCTCGAGCAGGTCGGCTACATCGCCGACGAGGGCCTGTCCACGGTCGGCTACCTGTCGATCGCCCTGCAGCGACCGTTGATGGTCGAGGGCGACCCGGGTACCGGCAAGACCGCCCTCGCGACCGCGCTGTCCGAGGCGCTGGACGTTCCGTTGATCCGGCTGCAGTGCTACGAGGGGATCGACGCGCAGCAGGCGCTCTACGACTGGGACTTCGCTCGCCAGATCCTGCACCTGAGGACCCTGGAGGCCAGTCGCAGCCAGATCGACGCCCACGACACCGAAGGCCTGCTCTACAGCGAGCGCTTCCTGCTCGCGCGGCCCATCCTGAAGGCCTTGAAGGAGAGTCCGGCCGTCCTGTTGATCGACGAGATCGACCGCGCCGACGACGAGTTCGAGGCGCTGCTGCTCGAGGTCCTCTCGCAGTACCAGGTCTCCATCCCCGAGTTCGGGACGATCCGTGCGGCGACGCCGCCGATCGTGGTGCTGACGTCGAACCGCACCCGCGACGTGCACGACGCGCTCAAGCGACGCTGCCTCTATCACTGGATCGACCACCCGGACCCGGCCCGCGAGGTGCAGATCGTGCAGGCGCGGCTGCCCGAGGTGAGCGAGCGGCTGACCCGCCGGATCGTGGAGGTCGTGCAGCACCTGCGTGCCGAGAACAGGCTGATCAAGCTTCCCGGGGTCGCCGAGACGATCGACTGGGCGCGAGCGGTCCATGAGCTCGGCAGGGACGACCTCGACCTGGACACCGCGACGCTGACGCTGGGAGCGCTCAGCAAGTACCGCGAGGACACCGTGCATCTCAGGACGGTCCTCGCCGAGCAGCTGGCGCCGTGACGTGCAGCGCCCAGTGAGATAGGTGCGCGGACATGGACACCGTGACCGAAGCCGTGCAGGACGAGGTGATGGGCCGCCTCGTCGGCTTCAGCCAGGCACTGCACCGCGCCGGCGTCACCTCGGCGCGCACGGAGGACTTCGTCGCCGCACTCGACGCGCTCGACCCGATGCGCCGGGCCGACGTCTACTGGGCCGGCCGCGCGACGCTGTGCTCCTCGCCCGATGACCTCGAGATCTACGAGCGCGTCTTCGCCGACTGGTTCAGCGGCGTCAACGTGGAGGCGGTCCGGGCGACCGACCTGGTGACCACTCGCGCAGGCGGCGGCGACGGTGAGGACGCGACGGGTCCCGACGACACGGACGACGTGGCGATGCTGGCCTCGGCCACCGAGGTGCTGCGCCAACGTGACGTGGCGACGCTGACGGCCCACGAGGCGCGTCTGCTCGCGACGATGTTCGCCCACCTGCGCGTCCGTCTTCCCCGTCGGCCCTCGCGGCGCCGCGAGCGACACCACCGAGGTGAGGTGGACGTGGCCGCGACGGTCCGCGAGCAGCTGCGGCACGCGGGGGAGCCGGGCGTCCTGCGATTCCGTCGCCGTCGCCTCAAGCCCCGCCCCGTGGTCGTACTGGTCGACGTGTCCCGTTCGATGACTCCCTATGCCGATCACCTGCTGCGACTGGCTCACCGGTTCAGCACCGACCCGGCCCACCGGGTCGAGGTCTTCACGATGGGCACCCGGTTGACCCGGGTCACCCGCGCGCTGCGGATCCGCGATCCCGAGGCCGCGTTGGCCAGGACCAGCAAGATGATCCCCGACTGGTCCGGCGGGACGCGACTGGGCGACGTGCTGGAGGCGTTCGTCGATCGGTGGGGCCGCCGGGGCATGGCCCGCGGAGCCGTGGTCGTCATCGCCAGCGACGGCTGGGAGCGTGGCGATCCGACGCTCCTGGCCGAGCAGGCGCAGGTGCTGCAACGCATGAGCCACGCCCTGATCTGGGTCAATCCGCACCGGGGCAAGGAAGGCTTCGAGCCGGTCCAGTCCGGGATGGCCGCGGTCCTCCCGCACGTTGACCATGTCGTCGCGGGGCACACGTTCGCCACGTTCGAGGAACTGATGGAGGTCGTCGCTGATGTTTGAGGTCCTGTCCCGGGCGGTCGAGCCGCTCCGCCGAGGTGAGCCCGTCGTGCTGGCGACGGTGACCCGGGCGCAGGGGTCGTCGCCGCGCGACCCGGGTGCCTCGATGCTCGTCCTGGCGGACGGCACCGTCGTGGGCTCGGTCTCCGGCGGTTGCGTCGAGGGAGCCGTCTACGAGATCGGCCGTCAGGTCATGGACGACGGTGTCCCCGTCCTCGAGGAGTTCGGCTACTCCGATGCCGACGCCTTCGCCGTCGGCCTGACGTGCGGCGGGGTCCTCACGGTCTTCATCCAGCGCATCGATGCCGAGCAGGCCGACCTGGTCTCCCGGATCGTGGAGGACATCGACGCGGGCCGTCCGGTCTCCTGGGTGTCCGTCGTCCGCCACCCCGACCCCGACTGGCTGGGTCGTCGCGTGGTGGTCCGGCCCGAGTCGCACGAGGGAAGCCTGGGGGAGCGGTTCGCCGACCATGCGGTCGTGAGCGACGTGCGCGGCGTGCTCGCGACCGGCGACTCACGACTCATGCACTTCGGTGACGGCGGCGAGCGCATGGGCAACGAGATGGAGATCTTCGTGTCCACCTTCCAGCCGCCGGCACGCATGCTCATCTTCGGTGCGGTCGACTTCGCCGCCGCGCTGGCCGAGCAGTCCTCGATCCTGGGCTTCCACGTCACGGTCTGTGACGCGAGGGAGGTCTTCGCGACCCCCGAGCGCTTTCCGGCTGCCGACGAGGTCGTCGTGCAGTGGCCGCACCGCTACGTCGCGCAGGAGGCCGAGGCCGGCCGGATCGACCGCCGCACCGCGGTCTGCGTGCTGACCCACGACGCCAAGTTCGACGTCCCGGTCCTGCGGGCCGTGTTCGACCTGCCGGACGAGATCCGGCCCTTCTACATCGGCGTCATGGGATCGCGGACCACGCACGACGACCGGGTCCGCCGGCTGACCGAGGCCGGGGCCACCGGCGACCAGGTGGACCTGATGACCAGTCCGATCGGCCTGGACCTGCGAGGCCGCACTCCGCAGGAGACCGCGGTGTCGATCGCGGCCGAGATCGTGGCCCGGCGGTGGGGTGGCACCGGGCTGCCGCTCGACGAGGTGACGGGACCGATCCACGCGCGGTGAGGGAGCGGCCCGGATCGTGGTGCCGATACGGTCCTGGCCCGCCACCTCGTGCGGGTGAGCTGGCGGACGCGCCCGCGCCGACGCGCGGATCCGCTCAGGCGACCGTGGCTGGAACCGGACCGCCGCGCTGCGTCGCGAGTCGCTCGAGCAGGCAGGAGAGCTGGGCGTCGGCCGTGTCGGGGTGTTCGGGGTGCCACTGCACCGCGGTGATCGGGGCGCGCTCGTGGACGACGGCTTCCACGACACCGTCCTGGGCACGCGCGGCCACGACGAGACCGTCGCCGAGGCGGTCGATCGCCTGGTGGTGCGTGCACCGGACGTGCTGGGTCGCATCGACGGCCTGCGCGAGCGACGGGTGGCTCACGGTCACCAGGTTGCGGACGAAGTGGTCATCACCCGTGGCGCGGTGCAGGTGCGTGGTGGGCAGGTCCTGCACGAGCGTGCCGCCCAGGGCGACGTTGACGATCTGCTGGCCGCGACAGATGCCGAGCAGGGGTGTGCCCGATTTGAGGCACTGGTGCACCGCGGCGATGTGAGCGCGGTCGGCCTCCGGCTCGTGCTGTCCGGAGCCCGGGTAGGCCGCCGGCCCCGCGTAGAAGGAGGGGTCGACGTCCTCGCCGCCCATCAGCACGACCGCGTCCGCGCGGGCCACCAGGTCGACGGTGGTGGCGAGCGCGACCTCGGCACACGCGACCGGGACGACCTCCCAGCCGAGCGCGCGTGCCACGCGCATGGTGGGCGCGTTCAGTGCATCGAGCGCGACCTGGAAGTCCGGTGCGTGCGGGCGATCGGTGCGCAGGTGCAGGACGGCCAGGAGCGGCTTCGCGGCGGTGGGGGACCAGGTCACGACGTCAGGGTATGCGCCCGGTGTGACGCGCGGGTCTCGATGCGGGTGAGCTCGAGGGCAGCGGCATGGCGTGACAGGCTCGAGGCATGAAGGCAATCGGTGCGAACAGGTACGGAGGACCCGAGGTCCTCGAGGTGGTCGAGCTCCCAGATCCCGAGCCGGGGGAGGGTGAGGTGCTCGTCCGGGTCCACGCGGCGGCGGTCAACCCCACCGACACCTACGTCCGCAACGGTGACCGAGCGAAGCACCAGGCCAGGCAGTCGCCGTTCCCGTACGTGCCCGGCATGGACGTCGCCGGGGTGCTCGAGGCGATCGGCCCGGACACGAGCACCGACCTGGTCGTCGGGGACCGCGTGATGGCGGTCGTGATCCCGAGCGGGCACCACGGTGCCTACTCCGAGCTGCTGGCGCTGCCCGCTCGTTCCGTGGCGGCGGCCCCCGCGAACACGACCCACGCCGAGGCGGCGACGCTGCCGATGAACGGGCTCACGGCCCGCCTGGCCCTCGACCTGCTGGCACTCGAGCACGGCCAGGTGCTGGGCGTGACCGGCGCCGCCGGTGCGCTCGGCGGCTACGTGATCCAGCTGGCGAAGGCCGACGGCTTGGTCGTCATCGCCGACGCCTCCGAGAAGGACGAGTCACTGGTGAAGCAGCTGGGGGCCGACATCGTGGTGCGGCGGGGCGACGACGTCGCCGAGCGGATGCGGGCCGAGGTGCCCGACGGCGTCCACGGCATGCTCGACGGCTCGGTCCAGAACGAGGCGTTGTACCCCGCGATCCGGGACGGCGGCGGCTTCGCCACGGTGCGCGGCTTCCGCGGTGACCCGCCGCGCGGGATCCGCAGCCACCAGGTGTGGATCAGCGAGTACGCGCAGGAGCAGGAGAAGCTCGACGGACTGCGCCGCCAGGCCGAGGCCGGCGAGGTCACGCTGCGCATCGCCGACGTCCTGCCCGCCGCCGAGGCGGCCGAGGCGCACCGCCGGCTCGAGGCGGG
>NZ_DAMDLR010000001.1:0-90439 GCF_032084975.1 Aeromicrobium sp. | reverse complement strand
TGACTCGCCCCTCGTGCGTGGTCGAGGCTCAGACCCGGCGCACCTTGTAGGAGCCCGTCCAGATCTTGACCTTCTCGACGGACCTGCCCGGACGCGGCGCGTGCCAGATCTTGCCGTTCCCGGCGTAGATGGCGATGTGGTAGTAACCCGAGCCGTTGCTGAAGCCGATCAGGTCGCCCTTCTTCTTCTTGCTCTTGGAGACCGACTTGCCCTTCTTCATCTGGTCGCCGGCGATGCGGGGCATCTTCTTCTTGACGGACTTCTTCAGGACGTACTGGACGTAGCCCGAGCAGTCGAAGCCGGACGGGCTGCTGCCGCCCCAGCTGTACCGCGTGCCCTTGTACTTCGCGGCGACGCGGACGATCTTCTTGCCACGAACGGCGGCACGCTTCTTCGCGAGGCGCTTCTTCTTCGCGATCAGCGCGCGCTTCTTCGCGAGGGCGGCGCGCTTCTTGGCGAGGCGCTCCTGGCGCGTCTGCTGAGGGGTCTGGACCGCCGGGTCGGACGAGGCCGCGGCCGCGGCCGGGCTCGGATTGGCCACGGGCGCGGCCTGGGCGGCCGGAGCGCTGACGGACAGGACGGACACTGCCACGGAGGCAGCGAGCATGCTTGCGACGTGTCGCATGGGTTCTCCTTCGGCGCCTACGAAGAGTTACCTGTCGGGCTGGCACTGAAGGTGTGCCCCACGCATGGTGGTGAGCCCCGGAGTCGCAGTGAAGCGACGGACTGCCTGGTGTCCCCGGCTCGCCGATGAAGTGATCTTGACTGTCCCGTGAACCTCGGCGAGTTGAGCGGGCTCACGACCCGGCCCGTTGATGGGCCCCAAGGACGATAGGCAGACGATCGAGGCGAAGACGAACCCGGCGCATGGACGATCCCGGACCGTCATGGTCGTTCTGCGCTGGAATCCCGGCGAGAAGGCTCGCTCACCCGCGAAGGGCGGGCGTGAGGCAAATCACGTCCCCACGGTGTCCCGAAGCGCAGGACGGATGTCGGGCCACGCGAACTCGAAGCCGGCGGACTCCAGCCGCTCCGGCAGCACCCAGCGGCTCTTGAGCAGCAGCTCGGACTCGTTGCGCAGGACCCACATGGCCGGCTCGAGCATCCAGCGCGTCGCCGGCAGGCCCACCGGCATGCCGACGACCCGGCGCAGCTCGGCCATCAGCGTCCGGTCGTCACTCGGGTTCGGCGCGGACAGGTTCACCGCCCCCTCCAGCTCGGGATGCTCCTGGATGAAGCGCATCGAGGAGAGGACGTCGTCGATGTGGATCCACGAAAACCGCTGGCGTCCATGCGAGTGGTGGATCGGCACCGGTCCGCCTGTCGGGTGCGCGCCGATGCCGCGGTATCGACGGTGCTGGAACCACCAGCCGTCGCGGTGGGAGCCGCCCAGGCCGAGTCGCGCGACGCGGGCGAGCAGGTCGGACGCGGGACCGCCGAGCACGATGGCCATGCGCAGCGCCACGCGTCGCGTCCCGGGAAGGTCGCCGGCGAAGAGCTCGTCCTCCCACGACCGGGCGACATCGACGGAGAAGCCCTCGCCCAGCTCGCCGTCGGACTCGGTCTGCGGCCGGTCCAGGGCGTAGCGGTAGATCGTGGCGGTGCTGGCGTTCATCCACAGTGGTGGCGGGGCCGTGGCCGCGGCGATCGCCTCGCGCAGCTGACGGGTCGTGTCGACCCGCGAGCGCAGGATCTCGTCGCGGTTCCGATCGGTGTACCGGCAGCCGACGCTCTTCCCGGCCAGGTTGACGACGAGGTCGGCGCCATCGACGAGGCGCATGATCGAGGCGGGATCGGACCACGTGCCGTCGGGTCCGGTGCGCCCGACCCGCGCGACGTCGTACCCGCGAGCGGTCAGGTCCTCGACCAGTCGGTGGCCGATGAAGCCGTTCCAGCCCGCGATGACGGCACGCCTTCGTTCGGTCATGGGCGAAACCCTAGCGCGAGCGTGCGCTGCGGTCCGGGGTTCGCGGCGGCAGCCGGTGCAGCGTCACGTCGCGCAGCTCTCCGGTGTCGGCCACGGCCGTCATGTAGGTGCAGTACGGCTGGCGACGCCGATCGGTGGGGGAGCCGGGGTTCAACAGTCGCAGGCCGGTCTCGGCCGTCGTGTCCCACGGGATGTGGCTGTGCCCGAAGACCAGGACGTCGGCATCGTCGTACTCGGCGGCACAGCGTTCCTCGCGGCCCTTGGCAGCACCCGTCTCGTGGACCACGGCGAACCGGACGCCTTCGATCTCGGCGCGCGCCACGAGTGGCAGCCGCTCGCGGAGCTCACCGTGGTCGTTGTTGCCGAACACCGCCACCAGTCGTCTCGACCGCGCTTCAAGGTCGTCCAGGTGGTCGACCGAGACCCAGTCGCCCGCATGGAACACGACGTCCGCGGCGTCCACCTCGTCCCAGACCTGGGCAGGCAGGACCTTGGCCCGCTTGGGCAGGTGGGTGTCCGCGATCAGGAGGAGCTTTGTCGACAAGTCAATCCCCGGAGAGGTCGGCCTCGACCAGGGCGGCCTCGATCTGCTCGTGGGTCGGCACGTCGTAGCCGACGAGGGTGACCGTCTCGACGCGGCTGGCCGTCGACTGGACCGCTTCCAGCGCCGACGCGATCGAGTCGGCCTTGGACCATCCGTAGATGCCCGCACCGACCAACGGGAACGCGATCGTCCGGACACCGAGCTCGTCGGCGACCTCGAGCGACCTCCGGTAGCAGGACACGAGCAGCGCACGATCGGTCTGCCCGGCCCGCCTGTTCGGCCCCACCGTGTGGATGATCCATTGCGCCGGCAGCCGGCCCGCCGTGGTCCATCCGGCGTCGCCGGTGGGGAGTCCGTCGGGGAATCGCGCGATGCAGTCCTGCAGCACCTCCGGACCCGCGGCCGCATGGATCCGGCCGTCGACCCCGCCACCTCCGCGCATCGCGCTGTTCGCGGCATTCACGATGGCGTCGACCCGCAGGGTCGTGATGTCGGCGTAGACCGCACGGAGACGTGGCACCTCGTGATCGTATGCCCAATGGAGTGCATCTGCTCGGCGCCGGAACGACGAATCGCCGGCCCCAGGGGGCCGGCGATCGGTGTGCGGTGTTCCAGGTGCGCCGGGCCGAGCCCGAGGACACCGTCAGTCGCTCAACGCGGGGGAACGTCACCTCGGTAGTCGCCACGCACGTCGTCGCGGGCCGTTCGGGCACGGGCCGTCATCAGCAGGGACAGCACGATGCCCAGGACGCCGACCGCCATCAGGATGTAGCCGGTCGTGACCAGGTCCACTCCGTTGAATGAGTCCTGGACGGCGAAGGACAGGATCGCGCCGAGGGCCAGCAGGAACAGTGATCCGCCGATGTACATGGAGCCTCCTTGGTTGGGACAACTCGTCGTTGCCCTCTTTCGACGGTGGCACAGCCACGGCGCGCTCGCATGTCGAGCGCAGGAGGATCCTCAGTCGCGGGGCTCGACCCACGCCTGGGCGCCGGGCTCGACGGTGTCGATCCGGACGGTGCCCAGATCGCCCAGGACGAACGTCACCGGCTTGCTGAGATCGACGCCGCTGGGCAGGAAGAAGGCGGAGGTCGTCGGGACGAAGTCCATCGTGGCGGGACGGTCGGGGACGTCGCTGACGTCGACCGTGATGTCCTGGCCGTCGGCGATCGCGCCACGGACGATCGCCGGGTTCGAGCTGCTGCCGTAGGTCACGATATGGATGAGCCCGTCCTCGCCGACGACCACGCCGGCGGGGGACTCGAAACCCTCCCCGGCCCCGTCGGGCAGCCCACGGAACGGCTCGGGCGTCTCGACGGGCTCGGGAGCGGTGGCGTCCTCGGAGCTGCTCTCGGAGACGGGTGCGCCGGGAGCCGTGGTGGGCTCGTCGTCGGGCGAGGCGCACGCGCCCAGCACCACGAGCGCCATGAAGGGCGCCAGGACGAGGCGGGGAAGGACGCGCACGATGACTCCTTGGTCAGACTGGCAGCAATCGTGTCACGAAATGGGTCAGCTGATCCACGTTGGCGCACTCGTACATCGGCACGATGTCGGAGTAGGCCATCGCCTCGGAGTCGCCCAGCCCCCAGCGCGTGTGGTGCTCGGGGTTGAGCCAGTACGTCCGGCGCGAGCGCATCGCGATCTCGTGCAGCGCGTCGAACCGCGGATTCTGGTTGTTGTTGCGCGCATCGCCCAGGATCAGCACCGCCGTGCGCGGTCCCACCGCGTCGAGGAAGAACTCGCGGAAGTCCAGGAACGCCTCGCCGTAGTCGCTGCTGGTGTGCCACTTCGTGATGCGGGCCTCCTCGCGGATCCGCGGCTCGATGTCGCCGCCACCGCCGACCGCGCCGTCCTTCACGATGTCAGTCACCTCCGCCATCGCATTGACGAACGCGAACACCCGCACCTTGCTGAACTGGGCGCTCAGCGCCTGCACGAGCAGCATCGTGAAGTTCGAGAACCCCGCGACCGACCCGGACACGTCGCAGATCAGCACGAGCTCGGGACGGTTGGGCCGCGGCTTCTCGTAGACGGGGCGCATGGGCACGCCGCCGGTCCCCATCGCGCGACGCAGGGTGCGACGCATGTCGATCTTGCCGCGTCGGCGACGACGTCGACGGGCGGACAGCCGGGTCGCCAGCACACGGGCGAGCGGCTTGACGGAGCGGCGCAGCTCCTCGAGCTGCTGGCGGTTCGCGCTCAGGAAGTCGACGCGGTCACGGGAGGACCGCACCGCATGTTTGGCAACCAGCTCGCGGCCCCTGAGCTCGGACGAGCGACGACGCGCCTCGCCCTGCACCATCTCGCGAAACGCCTCGACGCCCTGGCGGACCTCGTCGCGGGCGAGCCGGTCGGTGAACTGCGTGCCGAGGCCCTGACCGCCCTGGCCCGAGCCGCCGCCGGGGCGCATCGCCATCGCCGCGGCGATGAGCGTCTGCGGCTGGAGGCGGTCGATCGTCTGGTAGGCCGACCAGCCGGCGGTGTCCGTACCGGGCTGACCGACCTCGCCGAGCGTGTCGACGGCGATCTCGGCGATCTGGGCCAGCGTGCGGGGATCCCGCTCGAGCAGTGCCATCAGCAGCAGCTCGCGGATCTGCTGGACGTCCATGTCCTCGGCGGCGTCGCGAGCCGCCTCGGGACGGCCCACCCCGACGGGGAAGTAGAGGTCGAAGGTCTGGTCGAAGACGTCGCGCTGGCCGCCGCGGCGCACGAGGGACGCGGCCAGCCCCTCACGCAACAGCTCGCGGTTCTCCATGCCGAGCACGCGCATGACGTCGGCCGCGTCGATCGACTCGCTCGGTCCCGCGTTGACGCCCTTGGCGCGCAGCGCCTCGACGAACTCGACCAGTCGCGTCGCGACCTGGGGCTCGGTCATGACAGGACGGAGTCGAGGTCCAGCTTGGTGCGCGCCTTGCCGATGTCGTCCTGGTGCTTGAGCACGACGCCGAGGCTCTCCGAGACGATCTCGTCGGTCAGCGAGTCGGCACCGAGCGCGACCAGGGTGCGCGCCCAGTCGAGCGTCTCGGACACCGACGGCGCCTTGCGCAACGGCATCGCCCGCAAGGCGTTGACGACGCGCACGAGGGAGTCGGCCAGCGCGGCATCCAGTCCGGGCACCTTGAGGTGGACGATGTCGCGCTCGAGCTCGGCGTCGGGGAACTCGATGTGCAGGAAGAGGCAGCGGCGGCGCAGTGCCTCGGACAGCTCGCGGGTGGCGTTCGAGGTCAGCACGACGAACGGCCGCTGCGTCGCGTGGACCGTGCCCAGCTCGGGGATCGTGATCTGGAAGTCGCCCAGCACCTCGAGCAGCAGGCCCTCGATCTCGACGTCGGCCTTGTCGGTCTCGTCGATCAGCAGCACCGTGGGACCGTCGTTGCGGATCGCGGTCAGCAGCGGGCGGGGGAGCAGGAACTCCTCGGAGAAGATGTCCGACTTCGCCTCGCTCCACGTCTCGTCGTGGCCGGCGGAGATGCGCAGCAGCTGCTTCGCGTGGTTCCACTCGTAGATCGCGCGCGACTCGTCGACGCCCTCGTAGCACTGCAGGCGCACCAGCTCGGCGCCGCAGGACTGGGCGATGGCCCGCGAGAGCTCGGTCTTGCCGACGCCGGCGGGACCCTCGACGAGCAGCGGCTTGCCCAGCTCGCTGGCGAGGTAGACGGTCGTCGCGACGGCGTCCGAGGCCAGGTAGCCGGCGGTCGCCAGCCGCGCCTTGACGTCGTCGACGGAGGAGAACGGCATCGTGCCGGAACTGAACATGGATTCAATCTACTCTGTGGACATGGCCATGAGTCGTGTGACCCACCTGACACCCCTGTCCCCGTCCGCGGCGTTCGACACGGTGACGGACTGGCGACGGCACCGGGTGCCGTTCACGCGGATCGTCGTGACGCCGAACGGATTCACCGCGAGGACCGGGTTCGGGCCGCTCGGTTTCGACGATCCGATGGAGGTCACGCTGTGGGACCCACCGCGTCGCGTGGTGCTGCGCAAGCTGGGCCGGGTCGTGCGCGGAGACGCCACCATCACCGTCACGCAGACCCCCTCGGGCAGTGCCGTGACATGGGACGAGGACGTCAGTGTCATCGGCGTCCCCCGTGTGTTCGACCCGGTCCTGCGGCGGGCCCTGGGCGCGATGATCTCGCTGGTCCTGCGTCGTCTGCTGCCCTGACTAGGGTGGGCACATGACCGCCGCCGAGTCCGAGGTCGTCGACCTCTGCCGTGACCTGATCCGCATCGACACGTCCAACTTCGGCGACTCGTCCGGTCCGGGCGAGCGCGCCGCGGCGGAGTACGTGGCCGCCAGCCTGGCCGAGGTCGGGATCGAGTCCACGATCCTCGAGTCCGAGTCGGGTCGCGCCAGTGTGCTGGCCCGTTGGGGCAACCAGGACTCGTCCCGGCCCGGTCTCGTCGTCCACGGTCACCTCGACGTCGTCCCCGCACAGGCCTCGGACTGGTCCGTCGACCCGTTCGCGGCCGAGATCGTCGACGATTACGTCGTGGGTCGCGGGGCGGTCGACATGAAGGACTTCGACGCGATCATGCTGGCCGTCGTTCGCGACCGCCAGCGGTCCGGCCGGATCCCCGACCGGCCGATCCTGCTCGTGTTCACTGCCGACGAGGAGGCCGGCGGCCAGCTGGGCGCCCACTGGCTCGTCGAGCACCACCGCGAGTGGTTCGAGGGATGCACCGAGGCGGTCGGCGAGGTCGGCGGGTTCTCGACCCAGGTCGCGGGCCAGCGCCTCTACCTCATCGAGTCGGGCGAGAAGGGCATCGCGTGGCTGCGGCTCACCGCCAAGGGCACGGCCGGCCACGGCTCGATGCGCAACCACGACAACGCCGTCACCCACCTCGCGCGCGCCCTGGTCAGGCTCGGCGAGCACGAGTGGCCGGCCGAGCCGGGCCCCTCCATGCAGAGGCTGCTCGAGAAGGTCCGCCAGCTGAGCGGCACCGACGGGACGCCCGACGAGCTGTTCGAGCAGTTCGGTCCGGCGGCCCGGATGATCGGCTCGGGCCTGCGCAACTCGACGAACGCGACCATGGCGCAGGCTGGGTACAAGCACAACGTCGTCCCCGGCGAGGCCGTGGCCTATGTCGACGGCCGTCCCCTGCCCGGGCACCACGACGACTTCGTCGAGCGAGTCCAGCAGATCGCCGGCGACACGGTGCGCGTCGAGTCGTACCACCGCGACATCCCGCTGGAGTACGCGTTCGAGGGCGATCTCGTGGACGCGATGACGGTGTCGCTGCTCAAGCACGACCCCGAGGCGCACGTAGCGCCCTTCCTGATGTCGGCCGGGACCGACGCGAAGGCCTGGCACAAGCTCGGCATGACCTCGTACGGGTTCGTCCCGTTGCGGCTTCCGGCCGACCTCGACTTCACCGCTCTGTTCCACGGCGTCGACGAGCGGGTGCCGATCGATGCCCTTCAGTTCGGCACGCGGGTGTTCGACGAGTTCCTCGATCTGGCGTAGCGACGCATGGTCCCCCGGGGCGTGGGTACGCCAGCGTCACAGTCGTCTAGTGATGGGGGTGGCCACCATGGCCGGAAAGCTCAAGTTCATCATCGGTCTCGGCGCCGGGTACGTGCTCGGCACGCGCCAGGGTCGCGAGCAGTACGACAAGATCGTCGACAAGGCCCAGACCCTGTGGCGCAACCCGAAGGTCCAGGACGCCGCTGACAAGGTCCAGCACGTCGCCGAGGAGAAGGTCGGCGGCTCCAGCGGCAGCGGCGGCTCCAGCAGTGGCGGCTCGAGCAGCACCGCGAGCGCCGGCAGCAGTGACTTCGGGAGCTCCGGCTCGGGCGGCTCCAGCGGCAGCGGTTCCAGTGGCAGCAGCGACTTCGGCTCGAGCACGGGAGGCTCCACGACGGGCGGCCCCGCATGAGCCAGACGTCGAGCGGTGAGCCCAGCACGGGCGAGCTGATCTCCCGGCTCTCCACCGACCTGTCCACACTCGTCCGTGACGAGCTGCGGCTCGCCACGGTCGAGATGTCGGGCAAGGCCAAGAAGGCCGGCATGGGTGCTGGGATGTTCGGCGCCGCCGGCGTGCTGGCCCTGTACGGCGGTGGCGTCCTGCTGGCCGCGATCGTCGCGGCGCTCGACCTCGCCATGCCGCTGTGGCTCGCCGCGCTGATCGTCGCCGTCGTGCTGTTCATCGCCGCCGGCATCGCCGCACTGATGGGCAAGAACAAGGTGAGCGAAGTCGGCAGCCCGATGCCCGAGAAGACGGTCGAGAGCGTGAAGGCCGACGTCGACGCCGTCAAGCACGCTCGCGACCACTGACCAGGAGGACCGATGAGCAACACCGAGAACCCGAGCCCGGAGCAACTGCGCGAGGAGGTCGAGCGCACGCGTGAGGATCTCGCCGACACAGTCGACGAGCTCGCGGCACGACTCGACGTGAAGTCGCGCGTGCGCGAGTCAGTTCACGACACCACCGAGCGCGTCCGCGAGTCCGCCACGGATGCCGGGTACCGCGTCCGTGAGGCCGTGACCGAGCCCGACGGGTCGCCCCGTCCCGCAGCACTGGCCGTGGTCGGTGCCGTGGCGGCGTTCATCGTCGCGGCACTCGTCGTCAAGCACTGGCGGAGTCGCTGATGGGCGCGCCCGCCGAGAAGAGCGGTCCTGACGGGCCGACCGACCTCACGAAGCCGTCGTGGACCAACGTGCTTCGCAGGACGGTTCGCGAGTTCTCGGCCGACCAGTGCACGGACCTCGCCGCCGCGCTCACGTACTACGCCGTGCTGGCGCTGTTCCCGGCCGCGGTCGCGGTGCTGTCACTGGTCGGTCTCGTCGGGCAGGGTGACGAGATCATCGACCAGCTGCTGTCGATCCTGCGTGACGTCGGCGCCGGGAACGCCGCCGAGACGCTCGAGCCGACGCTGCGTCAGCTGGCCGACAGCCAGAGCTCGGGCTTCGCGCTCGTCTTCGGTCTGCTGGCGGCGCTGTGGTCCGCGTCGGCCTACGTCAACGGCTTCAGCCGCGGCATGAACCGGATCTACGAGATCGAGGAGGGGCGCCCGATCTGGAAGCTGCGCCCCATCATGCTGGCGCTGACGGTCGTGACGGTGGTCCTGGCCGCGCTGGTCGGCGTGGCGCTCGTCCTCACCGGGCCGGCGGCGGAGGCCGTCGGCAACGCCATCGGGCTCGGGAGCACGGCGACGACCGTCTGGTCGATCGCCAAGTGGCCGGTCCTGCTGTTCGTGGTGATCCTGATCGTCGCCCTGCTGTACTACGTGACGCCGAACGTGAAGCAGCCGAAGTTCCGCTGGATCAGCATCGGCGCGGTCGTGGCGATCCTCGCCTGGATCCTGGCCTCGGCCGGGTTCGGGCTCTACGTCGCGAACTTCTCGAACTACAACAAGACGTACGGGTCGCTGGCCGGCGTCATCGTGTTCCTGCTCTGGCTGTGGATCACCAACCTGGCGCTGCTGTTCGGTGCCGAGCTGGATGCCGAGCTCGAGCGAGGGCGTGAGCTGCAGGCCGGCCTGCCGGCCGAGGAGGAGATCCAGCTGCCCGCGCGCGACACCACGAAGATCGAGAAGGACCGCAAGAAGTATGAGAAGGACGTCCGCCGAGGTCGTCAGCTGCGCAAGACGCGCGGCGACGCCGGTGCGGACCCCGCGAAGGACGAGTGAGTCAGACCGTCGCGCGCATGCGGATGATCTTGCGGCGCAGGCGGACGGTCCGGTGACCCGTCGGGTCGCGATGCAGGCGGTCGAGTTCCCATCCCTGGAACTCGGCCGCCTGCGTCAACCACTGGCAGACGGCGTTGCGCGACTTCGTGCGCGAGATGGAGACGTCCCAGAACTCGTACTCGATCATCGGACTCCTTCGGACACATCGCTGAGTGCGGCAGTGATCTCGGTCGGGAGCTCCAGCTCCTCCGACCCGAGTGATTCCAGCAACTGGGCCGTCGTGCGGGCTCCGACGATCGCGGAGGCCACGGCGGGCTGGTCGCGCAACCAGGCCAGGGCCACGTGCGAGATCGAGGCGCCGAGTCCTTCCGCGGCGGCCGCGAGGGCGTCGACGACGCGGATCTTCGACGGGGTCAGGTGCGGCGTCACGAACGCCTCCCAGCGTGCATCGGCAGCCCGTGAGTCGGCCGGCACCCCGCCGCGGTACTTGCCGGTGAGCACGCCTCGACCCAGCGGCGACCACGCGAGGATGCCCAGGCCGGCGTGCCGCGCGGCCGGGAGCACCTCGATCTCGGGGGAGCGGTGGATGAGCGAGTACTCGATCTGCGTGCTGACGAGCGGCACGCCGCCACCGAGCCGCGAGAACGCGTGCTGGGCGGCGACGGTCTGCCAGCCCGCGAAGTTGCTGATGCCCGCGTAGCGGACCTTGCCCGAGCGGACGGCCTGGTCGAGCGCGGCCATCGTCTCGTCGACCGGGACGGTGTCGTCCCACCGGTGGACCTGCCACAGGTCGAGGTGGTCGGTGCCGAGGTCGGCCAGGGAGCGGTCGAGCTGCTGCAGCAGTGAGCGCAGCGAGCCGTCGGTGACGACGCGGCCGTTGCGGCGCACGACGCCGGCCTTGCCGGCCAGGACGATCCGGTCGCGGACCCCATGCTTGGCCACGAGCGAGCCGATCACCTGCTCGCAGGCGCCGTCCCCGTAGATCGGGGCCGTGTCGAGCAGCGTGCCGCCCGCGTCGAGGAAGGCCTTGAGTTGTTCGTCGGCCACGTACTCGTCGACGGCCGCACCCCAGGACATCGTCCCGAGCGCGAGTCGCGACACCTCGAGTCCCGAACCACCGAGCCGGCTCAGTTGCATGGCACGAGATTAGTGGGTGCGCCCAGAGGCGGTGTGTAGGCTCGCACGGTGGATCTGCTGCGTTCCGTGCTGCTGGGCATCGTCCAGGGCCTCACCGAGTTCCTGCCCATCTCCAGCAGTGCGCACCTCGCGATCGTGCCCCAGCTGCTCGGGTGGGAGGATCCCGGCTCCGCCTACACCGCCGTCGTCCAGATCGGCACCGAGCTGGCCGTGGTGCTCTACTTCTGGCGCGACATCTGGACAATCGGATCTGGTTGGGTCCGCGGCGTCTTCAGCGCGCAGGCCCGCCAGGCGCCCGAGTGGCGCATGGGCTGGTTCATCATCGTCGGCTCGCTGCCGATCGTCCTGCTCGGACTGCTGCTCGAGGACCTGATCGATCGCGAGTTCCGCAACCTGTGGTTCATCGGCGCGACGCTGATCGGGTTCGGCCTCGTGCTGGGTCTGGCGGAGCGATTCGGCCGCAAGTCCAAGCCCATCGCGGAACTCTCGGCACGCGACGCCATCCTGCTCGGCTTCGCGCAGGCGTGTGCCCTCGTGCCGGGCGTCTCCCGCTCGGGCGCGACGATCTCGATGGGACTGTTCCTGGGCTACGAGCGCCAGGCCGCCACCCGCTACGCCTTCCTGCTGGCGATCCCCGCCGTGGTCGGGGCGGGCGTCTACAAGCTCAAGGACATCCCCGGCGGCGAGAACGCCTACGGCACGGTGCCGACGATCGTCGGCACCGCCGTTGCGTTCGTCGTCGGCCTCGCCGTCATCCACTGGCTGCTGCAGTACGTCAGCAAGCACTCGTACGCGCCGTTCGTGATCTACCGCGTCGTCCTGGGATCCCTCGTGCTGTGCCTGCTGTGGGCCGGCGTCCTGACGGGCGCCGTCGCGGCCTGAGCGCTGTCGGTCCCGATCTTGTGCTGGGTGAGCCCGTATAGGGGCTCAATCGGTACAAGTTCGCGAGTCAGAGCCAGCCGGAGCGCTTGAAGCGTCGGTAGATCAGGACGCAGGCCACGCCCATGGCGGCCAGGCACGCGGGGTAGCCGTAGGTCCAGGTCAGCTCGGGCATGTGCTCGAAGTTCATGCCGTAGATGCCGGCGACCGCCGTCGGGACGGCGAACAGCGTGGCGCCCGCGGCGAGCTTGCGCATGTCCTCGTTCTGCTGGACGCTCAGCTGCGCCAGGTGGGCGTTGAGGGCGTTCGACAGCAGCGAGTCGATCGAGTCGATCGCGTCCACGGCGCGCTGCAGGTGGTCGGCGATGTCGCGGAAGTACGGGCGCAGCTCGCTGGGCTCGGCCACCTGCGCGAAGCGTCCGATCGGGTCGCGCAGGGGAGCGACGGCGTGCCGGAACTCGAGCGTCTCGCGCTTGAGCCGGTAGATGCGGTGTGAGTCCTCGGTGCGGTCGGGGGAGAAGACCGAGGCCTCGACCTCGCCGACATCGGTCTCCAGCTCGGCGGCCACGTCCTCGTAATGGTCCACGAGCGAGTCGACCACGGCGTGCAGGGCGGCGATCGGCCCCTGGCGCAACCGGTCCGTCGCCATCTCGGCACGATGACGGGCGTCGACGAGGGACGGGCCGCCGTGCCGGACCGTCAGCAGGTAGTTGGCCCCGAGGCACAGGTTGACCTCGTTGGTGGTGATGTCGTCGTCGTCGTACGAGACGCTGCGCATCGAGATGAAGACGTGGTCGCTGTAGCGCTCGACCTTGGCGCGCTGGTGCGCGCCGATCGTGTCCTCGACCGCGAGCGGGTGCATCCCCAGCGCCGCGCCGATGTGCTCCATCTCCTCGTGCGCCGGGTCGTTGACGCCGACCCACAGGAAGTCGTTGCCGGTCAGTGAGGCGAGGGTCGTGTCCAGCGTGTCAGGGTCGTGGTCGGTGTCGCGACGCACGCCGTCGACATAGACCGCGCAGTCGATCATCACCTGCTCATTGTGGCCTTCGCCCTCCCGATAGGCTCGACGACATGCAGAGTTGGCCCCGCCCGTCGATCCCTCGCCTCGTGGACGCCGGCCTCGGCACCGGACCTGTCGTCCGGGTGCACGACACCGCCCGCGGCGAGGTCGTCCCCACCGACCCACAGGGCGCGGCCCGCCTCTACGTCTGTGGCATCACGCCGTACGACGCGACGCACCTGGGACACGCCAACACGTACCTGACGTTCGACCTGCTGCAGCGCGCGTGGCTCGACCACGGGGTCGACGTCCACTACACGCAGAACGTCACCGACGTCGACGACCCGCTGCTGGAGCGGGCCACCGCCACCGGCATGGACTGGGTCGAGCTGGCCGAGCGCGAGACCCAGCTGTTCCGCGAGGACATGACCGCGCTGCGCATCCTGCCGCCCGAGGACTACATCGGCGCGGTCGAGTCGATTCCGCTGGTGGTCGACCTGATCGGCAGGCTTGAGTCGACCGGGGCCGTCTACCGCGTCGACGACGACCTCTACTTCGAGGTCCGCTCCGCCGAGCGCTTCGGCCAGGTCTCGGGCTGGGACGACGAGACGATGTCGCGGATCTTCGGCGAGCGCGGCGGAGACCCCGAGCGCGCGGGCAAGCGCGATCCCCTCGACTGTCTGCTGTGGCAGGCCGAGCGTCCCGGTGAGCCCGCGTGGGACACCGAGCTCGGCCGTGGCCGCCCGGGCTGGCACATCGAGTGTGCTGCCATCGCGCTGCACCATCTCGGCACGGCCTTCGACGTCCAGGGTGGCGGCTCCGACCTCGTCTTCCCGCACCACGAGATGTCGGCTGCCGAGGCCGAGCGCGCCACCGGCGAGGCCTTCGCCCGCTCCTACGTCCACGCCGGCATGGTCGGCTACGAGGGCGAGAAGATGAGCAAGTCCAAGGGGAACCTCGTCCTCGTGTCGCGGCTGCGCGCCGAGGGCCGCGATCCCATGGCGATCCGGCTCGCCCTGCTGGCCCACCACTACCGCGAGGACTGGGAGTGGTTCGGCGACGAGATCGAGGCGGCGCAGGAGCGACTCGCCCGCTGGCGCTCCGCGTTCGCGCGCCCGTCGGCGTCGCCCGCGAAGGCCGTCATCGACCGCCTGCGCGGCGCGTTGGCGAACGACCTCGATGCCCCGGCCGCACTGGCCGCCGTCGACGAGTGGTGTGCCGCCGAGGGCGACGATGTCGACGCCCCGGGTCAGGTCGCCCTGGCCGTCGACGCCCTGATCGGCGTCACCGCCTGAGTCCCGCCGCCGGCGGGGCCGGATCCCGGACCCGCCCGGGTCAGCTCTCCTCGGTGGGGCGGCGGCGCAGGTAGCGCTCGAACTCGCGCGCGATCGCGTCGCCGGACGCCTCGGGGAGGTCGCCTGCGTCGCGCTCGGTCTCGAGCGAGTGGATGTACTCCGCCAGGTCCTCGTCCTGCTCCATGAGGTCGTCGGCGCCACGCTGCCAGGCCTCGGACATCTCGCGCAGGACCCCTTGCGGCAGGGGCACCCCGATCGCGTCCTCGATCGCGCCGAGGAGCGCGAGGGTGGCCTTGTAGCAGGGAGGCTCCGCGGCGTAGTGCGGCACGGCCGCCCAGATGCTGGCGGTGGCGAGGCCCTCGCGGGCCGCCACATCGCTGAGCACCGAGGTGATGCCGATCGGGCCGGTGTAGCGCGCCTGCTCGAGCGAGAGCCGCTCCATCAGGACCGGGTCGTTCGTCGTCCCCGAGACGGGCACGGGACGCGTGTGCGGCGAGTCGGCCAGCAGCGCGCCGAGGGTGATGAGCTCGTGGACGCCGGCGGCCCGGGCGACCTCGATGACGGACGCGCAGAACGTCTGCCAGCGGTAGCTCGGCTCGACCGCGCGCAGCAGCAGCACGTCACGATCCTGGTTCGGTGGGTGCGCGACGTAGAGCGTGGGCGTCGGCCACACGATCTCACGGACACCGGACTCGGACTGCGTGAGCACGGGGCGCACGGCCTGGAAGTCGTAGAACTCCTCGGGATCGAGCTCGGCGAACATCTCGGCGTCCCACTGCTCCAGCAGGTGGTCAACGGTGCTGGTGGCCGCGTCGGCCGCATCGTTCCACCCCTCGAAGGCGGCGATCATCCACGGGTCACGCAGGCTCAGGAGGGGCTCGGTCACCCCGCCAGCCTACTCATCCTCGGTTCGATAGCCGAGGTTCGGCGACAGCCACCGCTCGGCCTCGTCGATCGACCAGCCCTTGCGCTCGGCGTAGTCCTGGACCTGGTCGCGCCCGATGCGCCCCAGCACGAAGTACTGGGACTGCGGATGCGAGAGGTACAGGCCGCTGACGGAGGCGCCGGGCCACATCGCCATGCTCTCGGTCAGCTCGATCCCGGTGCGCGCGTGGACGTCCAGCAGGTTCCAGATCGTCTGCTTCTCGGTGTGCTCGGGGCACGCCGGGTAGCCCGGGGCGGGGCGGATCCCGTCGTACTTCTCCTTGATCAGCTCGGAGTTGCTGAGCTTCTCGTCGGGGGAGTAGCCCCACAGCTCGGTCCGGACACGCTCGTGCAGGCGCTCGGCGAACGCCTCGGCGAGCCGGTCCGCCAGGGCCTCGACCATGATCGCGGAGTAGTCGTCCAGGGCCTCCTTGAAGGCCATGACGCGCTCGGTGCTGCCCAGGCCGGCGGTGACGGCGAACGCCCCCACGTAGTCCGGGCGACCCGAGTCCAGTGGGGCCACGAAGTCGGCGAGCGAGCGGTGCGGGACACCGGGGCGGTGCTCGGTCTGCTGGCGCAGGTGGTGGAACCGGGTCAGCTCGGTCGTGCGCGACTCGTCGGCGTAGACGATCGTGCTGTCGCCGTCGCGCGCCGCGGGGAACAGCCCGGCGACGCCGCGCGCCGTGAGCCAGTCCTCGGCGATGATGCGGTCGAGCATCTCGTTGGCCTCGTCGTACAGCTTGCGCGCGGTCTCACCCGTCGTGGGGGAGTTGAGGATGTCCGGGAACGAGCCCTTCATCTCCCACGCGTTGAAGAACGGCTGCCAGTCGATGTACTCGCGCAGTTCGCCGAGCGCGTACGGGCCGAACTCGTGGATGCCGAGCTTCGCCGGGACCGGAGGCGTGTAGTCGGACCAGTCGATCGCGGTCTGACCGGCACGGGCCGCCTCGAGCGGCAGGATCGTGCGGGCGTCGCCACGGGAGGCGTGCCGCTCGCGCAGCGCGTCGTAGTCGGCCTTGACGTCGGCCATGAGCGCGGGACGGCGCTCGGGGGACAGCAGGTTGGCGACCACCGGGACGGAGCGGGAGGCGTCCTTGACCCACACGACCGGGCCGTCGTACTTGCGGTCGACCTTCACCGCCGTGTGTGCGCGAGATGTCGTGGCGCCACCGATCAGCAGCGGGATCTCGAGCCCCTGGCGCTGCATCTCGGCCGCGAAGTTCACCATCTCGTCGAGTGACGGCGTGATGAGGCCGGACAGGCCGATCACGTCGGCGTCGTGCTCACGCGCCGCGTCGAGGATCTTCTGCGCGGGCACCATGACACCGAGGTCGATCACGTCGTAGTTGTTGCACTGCAGCACGACGCCGACGATGTTCTTGCCGATGTCGTGCACGTCGCCCTTGACCGTGGCCATGACGACGGTGCCGTTGCTGGTCTCGGCGTCGCCGGGCTGCTTCTCGGCCTCGATGAAGGGGATCAGGTAGGCGACGGCCTTCTTCATGACGCGCGCCGACTTCACGACCTGGGGCAGGAACATCTTGCCGGCGCCGAACAGGTCGCCGACGACGTTCATGCCGTCCATCAGCGGACCCTCGATGACCTCGATGGGACGACCACCGCGCCCGGAGATCTGCAGGCGCAGCTCCTCGGTGTCGGACTCGACGTGCGCGTCGATGCCCTTCACCAGGGCGTGCGTGATGCGCTCGCCGACGGGCAGGTCACGCCATTCCTCGGTCGCCGCCTCGGCCTTCTCGGTGCTGCCGGCGTACTCGGAGGCGATCTCGAGCAGCCGCTCGGCCGCGTCGTCACGGCGATTGAGGATGACGTCCTCGATGCGTTCGCGCAGCTCGGCCGGCACGGTGTCGTAGGGGACCAGGGCGCCCGCGTTGACGATGCCCATGTCCATGCCGGCCTCGATGGCGTGGAAGAGGAAGACGGCGTGGATCGCCTCGCGCACCGTGTTGTTGCCGCGGAACGAGAACGAGACGTTCGAGACGCCGCCGGAGACGAGCGCGCTCGGCAGGTTCTGCTTGATCCAGCGCGTGGCCTCGATGAAGTCCAGGCCGTAGGCCGCGTGCTCCTCGATGCCCGTGGCGACGGCGAAGACGTTGGGGTCGAAGATGATGTCCTCGGCCGGGAAGCCGACCTCCTCGGTCAGGATCCGGTACGCGCGCTGGCTGATCTCCTTGCGGCGCTCGAGGTTGTCGGCCTGGCCCTCCTCGTCGAAGCCCATCACGACGATCGCCGCACCGTACTTGCGGCACAGGCGGGCGTGCTCGACGAACTTCTCCTCGCCCTCCTTCATGGAGATCGAGTTGACGATGCACTTGCCCTGGATCGCCTTGAGGCCCATCTCGATGACCTCGAACTTCGAGGAGTCGACCATCACGGGGACCCGGCTGATGTCTGGCTCGCCGGCGATCAGCTTGCAGAAGCGATCCATGGCGGCGACGCCGTCGATCATGCCCTCGTCCATGTTGATGTCGATGACCTGCGCGCCGTTCTCGACCTGCTGCAGCGCGACGGCGAGGGCGGCGGGATAGTCCTCGGCCTTGATGAGGTTCCGGAAGCGTGCCGAGCCGGTGATGTTGGTGCGCTCGCCGACGTTGACGAACAGGGAGTCCTCGGTGACCGTCAGCGGCTCGAGGCCCGAGAGGCGCAACGCGGGCGCGATCTCCGGGACCGTCCGCGGGGCCAGGTCCTCGACCGCCCCGGCGATGTGAGCGATGTGCGCCGGCGTGGTGCCGCAGCAGCCGCCGACGACGTTGATGAAGCCGGTCTCGGCGAACTCGCGCAGGATGGCCGCCGTCTGGTCGGGCGCCTCGTCGTACTCGCCGAAGGCGTTCGGCAGGCCCGCGTTCGGGTAACAGGAGATGTGGCAGTCGGCCAGTCGCGAGAGCTCGGCGAGGTACGGCCGCATGTCATCGGCGCCCAGCGCGCAGTTGAGGCCCACCAGCAGGGGCTTCACGTGGCGGATCGAGTGCCAGAACGCCTCGACGGTCTGGCCCGAGAGCGTGCGCCCGGAGGCGTCCGTGATCGTGCCCGAGATGACGACCGGCCAGCGGCGACCGGTCTGCTCGAAGAGCGTCTCGACGGCGAAGATGGCCGCCTTGGCGTTGAGGGTGTCGAAGATCGTCTCGATCATCAGCAGGTCGGCGCCGCCGTCGACGAGGCCGCGTGCGGCCGTGAGGTAGGCGTCGACCAGCTCGTCCCAGGTGACGTTGCGGGCACCCGGGTCGTTGACGTCGGGGGAGATGGAGGCGGTGCGCGTCGTCGGGCCGAGGGCGCCGGCGACGTAACGGGGGCGGTCCGCGGTGCCGACGGCGTCCGCCGCCTCACGCGCGAGCTGCGCGGCGGCGTAGTTCAGCTCGTACGCGAGGTCGGCCATCTCGTAGTCGCGCAGCGAGATCGCGTTCGCGTTGAACGTGTTGGTCTCGATGATGTCCGCGCCGGACTCGAGGTACTCGCGATGGATGCCCTCGATGATCTCGGGCTGCGTCAGCGTCAGCAGGTCGTTGTTGCCCTGGACGTCGCACGTCCATTGGGCGAACCGCTCACCGCGGTACCCCGCCTCGTCCGGTCGGTCCCGCTGGATCGCGGTGCCCATCGCCCCGTCGAGCACGAGGATCCGCCGCGACATCGCCTCGGTGAGGGCGTCGGTCGCGTCGGGACGGAAATGGGATTCGAACTCGGTCATGGGTGGAAATCTCCAGCGGTACATCGTCGGGGTGCTGGGATCTTCCAGCCGCGCGGCGGGCTCGCCTGGGCCTCGGGAAGTATCCGAACGGTCGTGTCGAGCATACGACAGCGACGATGTCCTGACCGGTGACCGCCGGAGCGTGGGACGCGTGGGTCAGGCGAGATGCCCACGACAAGCGGCGAGTCGCCTGCCCGACCGAAGAACTCAGTGCGAGGCGGGAACCGCCACCTGCACCGCGTCCGCGGAGTCCGCCGCGTCCGCGGCCGTCGGGCGCCGGACGAACAGCGCGACCACGACCGCGATCGCCGAGATCACGCCGCCGTAGAAGAGGGCGGCGTGCACACCGGCGGCGGTCGCGTCGACCACCGTCGCCCCCGCCTCGATGTCGGCGACGGAACGGCGCGTCATCACGGTGACGAACAGCGCGGTGCCGGCTGCGCCGGCGACCTGCTGCAGCGTGGAGACGGTCGCGCTGCCGTGCGAGTACAGGTGATGCGGCAGCGAACCCAGCGCCGAGGTCAGCAGCGGCGTGAACATCAGCGCCAGGCCGATGCTCATCACGACGTGGACCGCGACCACCAGGCCCTGGCCGGTGTCGGTGTCGAACATCGACATGGACCACAGGGCGACCGACGTGACGGCGGCGCCGGGCGCGACGAGCGGTCGCGGGCCGTACTGGTCGAACAGGCGGCCCACGAACGGCGCGAGCAGGCCCATGGTCAGTCCGCCCGGCAACAGGACCAGGCCGGTGTCGAGCGTGCTCAGTCCGAGCACCGTCTGCAGGTAGATCGGCAGCAGGATCAGCGTGCCGAACAGCGCCATCATGCTGACCGCGACGAGGCCGGCGGCGATCGTGAAGGTCCGGTGCGCGAACGTGCGCAGGTCCAGCAGTGCTCGCTCCCGCAGCGACAGCTGACGCGCGACGAACACCGCCAGCGCGATCGCACCCACGAGGATCGGGATCCACGGCTGGACCGCGACCTCGCCGGCCGCCGCCTCGCCGATGCTGCTCAGGCCGTAGATCAGGCCGCCGAACGCCAGCGCCGACAGGACGACGGACGCGACGTCGATCGGCACGTCGACGGGTTCGGTCACGTTGCGGACCCACGCGGCGCCCAGGCCCAGCGAGAGCAGGGCGATCGGCAGCACGAGCCAGAACATCCAGCGCCAGTCGAGCTGGTCGAGGATGATGCCCGAGATCGTCGGGCCGATCGCCGGCGCGACCGAGATGACGATCGAGACGGTGCCCATCATCCGACCCCGACGATCAGCCGGGACGAGGTTCAGGATCGTCGTGATCAGCAGCGGCATCATCAGGGCCGTGCCGACGGCCTGGACGGCGCGCGCACCGACCAGCACCGCGAAGCTGGGCGCGATCGCGGCTAGCAGGGTGCCCGCGGTGAACGAGATCATCGCGGCCATGAAGACCCGGCGCAGCGGGAAGCGTGTCAGCAGGAAGCCGGTGATCGGGATGACCACCGCCATCGTCAGGAGGAACGCGGTCGTGAGCCACTGTGCCGTGGACGCGGGGACGTCGAACTCACGCATCAGCTCGGGCAGCGCGACGCTCATGATCGTCTCGTTGAGGATCACGACGAAGGCGGAGCCCACCAGGAGCGCGATCAACCGGCCGGCGCGGTCGGTGGTCGGGTGGGATGGTGCCGATGAGGCGGTAGTGGTCACGGGAGGGTGCAACGCCGCGGTCCGGACCGTTTGTTCCCCTGCGGGACGTACGTGATGACGGTCACGCCACAATGAGTGGCATGAGTCCCGCGGTCCCGGCGCCCCTGACCTACGACTCGGCCCTGCGGCAGCGGATCAGCGAGAACCTGGCCCAGCACGAGCGCCGGGTCGTGGACACCGAGGGCAGGCGGCACGCGGCCGTCGCAGTCGTCCTCGTCGACTCGGAGGCGGGGGAGGGCCGCATCGATCCCGACCCGGCCACGCCGGGCGAGCCGCTCTCCGCGGACGCTCACGAGCTCGAGGGCCGCATGGTCGACGTCTCGGGCGGCGCGGCCTTCCTGCTCAGCCGCCGTTCGGGCAGGCTCCGCGCCCACTCCGGTCAGTGGGCACTGCCGGGCGGACGGATCGACGAGGGCGAGGACGCGATCACCGCAGCGATCCGCGAGACGGACGAGGAGCTCGGCGTGCGGCTGGACCCCGAGGACGTGATCGGGCTCCTGGACGACTACCCGACCCGGTCCGGCTACGTGATCACGCCGGTCGTGCTCTGGGGCGGGGGACCACTGGAGCTGCGGCCGTCGCCGGACGAGGTCCTGGCTGCGTACCGCGTCGGGCTGCACCAGTTGCTGCGCTCGGACTCGCCACGGTTCCTGGACATCCCCGAGAGCGACCGGCCGGTCGTCCAGATCCCCCTCGGCGACACGGATCGCGTGCATGCGCCGACGGGCGCCGTCCTGCTCCAGCTCCGGCGGCTCGGCCTCGAGGGCGACTCGACCCGGGTGGACGACCTCGAGCAGCCGACCTTCGCCTGGCGTTGAGGTCGCGCTGGTCGTCCTAGGCGGACACCACCAGCGCGGCTGCGCGCTCGTCCCTCTCGCGGCGCCAGGCCCGGCCGGCGACGACGCCGGTGACCGCGACCGCGAGCACGATCAACACGACGTCGAGCCAGCTCGGCAGTCCGCCGAGTGCGGCGACGATCGTGACGCCGTTGACGAGGACCACCAGGCCGCCGACCATCGTGCCCATCGGTGCATGGGGGAGCCGGCCGGCCAGTCGTGCCGCGATCGGGGCCATGATGGCGCCACCGAGGGCGAGCCCGATGACAGGCAGCCACGGGATCCCGTGTTGCGCGGCACCGGTGAGGAAGCCGGAGGAGACGGACACGGCGACCAGGAACTCAGCGGCGTTCACGGTGCCCACGACCTTGCGCGGCTCGTGGCGGGTGACGGTCATCAGGCTGGGCGTGACGACCGGGCCCCAGCCGCCTCCGCCGGTGGCGTCGACGAAGCCGCCGAGCAGGCCGATCGGGGAGAGCCACCGCGACGTGTGGCCGTTCTTGGGGGTCGGGATCAGCTTCGTTCCGAGGCCGAACCGAGCGAAGATCACCAGGCCGAAGAAGACCAGCAGGCCCGACATCCAGCCCTTCGCCGAGGCGAGGCTGATGTTGGTGAGCACGACGGCGCCCAGGAAGCCGCCCACGGCCCCGGGCAGCGCGACGCGGACCAGTACTCCGCGGTCGATGTTGCCCTCACGCCAGTGTGACAACCCGCTGATCAGGGTCGTCGGCAGCTTCGCCGCGTGGGTGGCGGCGCTCGCCGTGACCGGCGCGATGCCCATGAACAGGAGCACGGTGGCCGAGGTGACACCGAAGCCCATGCCCAAGGTGCCGTCGACGAGCTGGGCGAGTCCCCCCGCCAGCGCGAAGGCTCCAATGATCCACATGACGACCGCCTCGGTGTGTCCGATAGTGATTGAACACTAGTAGATTACTCGACTTAGACACCAATCTTCACACGACGAGCCCCGGCGCGGCGTGCACCCGGTTCGACTGGTGGCCGTGACGTCGAGTTCGCGCGGCTCACAGCGGGGCGCTGGTCACCAGCTGTCGCCGAACTCCGTGAAGGTGAACGTCGAGTCGGCAGCATCCTGGACGGCCTTGGCGACCGCATGGTGCACGCCAGGGTGGAACACGTTCGGGATGATGTAGTTCGCGTTGAGCTCGCCGGGCGTGACGGCATCGGCGATCGCCTCGGCGGCGGCCACGAGTGCACCAGCCGGGATGTCGCGACTCTGGGCGTCGAGCAGGCCACGGAACGTGCCCGGGAAGGCAAGGACGTTGTTGATCTGGTTCGGGTAGTCCGAGCGGCCGGTGGCGACCACGCGGGCGGTCCGCCGGGCGATGGCCGGGTCGATCTCCGGCGTCGGGTTCGCCAGGGCGAAGACGATCGCATCCTCGCCCATGGCCGCGACGTCGTCGCCGTCGAGGATGTTCGGGGCGCTCACCCCGATGAACACGTCGGCGCCCGGCAGGGCCCCCGTGAGCGTCCCGGTCATGCTGTCGGGATTCGTGTTCTCGGCGATCCACCGCAGCGACTCGTGATCGCCGTCCCGGCCGCGATGCACCACGCCGTCGATGTCGCAGACCACCACGTTGCGCGCGCCGGCAGTCAGCAGCAGCTTGAGGATCGCCGTTCCTGCGGCGCCCGCTCCCGAGAGCACGATGCGCACGTCGGAGAGCGACTTGTCGACCACTCGCAGGGCGTTCGTGAGGGCTGCAAGGACCACGATCGCGGTGCCGTGCTGATCGTCGTGGAAGACCGGGATGTCCAGCCGCTCGCGCAGGAGCCGCTCGACCTCGAAGCATCGCGGCGCGGAGATGTCCTCGAGGTTGATGCCGGCGAAGCCCGGCGCGATCGCGGCGACCGTCTCGACGATCTGGTCGACGTCCTGCGTGTCCAGCACGATCGGCCACGCGTCGATGCCGGCGAACGACTTGAACAGCGCCGCCTTGCCCTCCATGACGGGCAGGGCCGCCAGCGGGCCGATGTTGCCCAGGCCGAGGACCGCGGACCCGTCGCTGACCACGGCGACGCTGTTGCGCTTCACCGTGAGCCGGCGCGCGTCCTCCGGGTCGGCCGCGATCGCGTTGCAGATCCGGGCCACTCCAGGGGTGTAGACCATCGAGAGGTCGTCACGGTTGCGCAGGGGGTGCTTGGAGGCCGTCTCGATGACGCCGCCCAGGTGCATGAGGAAGGTCCGGTCAGAGACCTTGAGGATCTCGACGTCTTCGAGGTCGCGCAGCGCCGCGACGACCCGGTCCGCGGCTCCGTCTCCCTCGGAGGCGGCGCAGGTGAGGTCGATCTGCAGCACGTCGACGCCTGAGCCGGTGACGTCGAGGGCGGTGACGAGTCCGCCGGCTGCCTCGACCGAGGCGCTCAGGGCACTGACGCCTGACCCGCCCGCTGGGACGGTGAGACGGACGGTGATCGAGTTGGACACTCCGGGCGAGTTCACGACAGCGTTTTTACCTCCAACGATCGGTTACTCGCGAGTCGGCCGACGGGTTCGGACCCATGCGATCGCTGCGAGAAGCCGCCCGGTCCGTCCGCTCGTGCAGCCTGAGCGCGCCGACTCATGCTCGTGGACGGAGGGCGTGCCCGATCGACCCGCGAGCACGTGAGCGCGCCCAGTCCGGGATAGTTGCTGAGGTGGTCACGTCGAACGCACACCTGCCCGCCGCGGTCCTGTGGGACATGGACGACCAGCGCGTCTTGAACTGAGCCATCCGAGTACTTCCAGATCCACGTTAGCGCAGGTCAGAGTCGGTGTGGCCGCGCACTGTGACCTTGAAGCGGCATAGGGAACCATCACGGTTCGTGGCGGTGCGCTGCGGATAGTCGCAGCGATAGTCGCATGGACTCCTAGTGAGCTTGAGGGCAGCGAGGAAGGCGGCGGCTGCCGCTGCCATCGGTCACCAGATCGTTCTGAGTCGCGCTCACGGATTCACAGGCCCGGACGTCGTGGGGTTGGTCGATCCTTGTCGACGCTTCCAGACCAGATCCAGAACGACGCTCAACAGGACGATCACCACCAGTGCGACCGCGGTGCCTGGCTCCGCGATCAGGGTCGTGGCGGCGAACGCCACCAGCACGACGATCGTCGTGAGATCAGCGACGATCAGGAGCCACGCCTGGGCGCCTGTCTCGTGTCGGATGCGGAAGTGGCCGAAGGTCACCAGCGTGAACACCACCAGCGCCACAGCGCTACCGATGGATGCGATCGCATTCAGGTCGAAGAAGAGCGCCAGGATGATTGCCGCTGCCGCTGTCACGACGATGCCCATCGGGGCTCGCCCTCCGAGCCGGCTCTTCATCATGGGCGGGAATTGGCCCGCTCTGGCCATCTCGTCCCCGAGCCCGGCAGCCGGGTAGAGGCCTGAGTTGGTCGCACCAGCGGTGGCGAAGAGCGCGGTCACCGTCATCAGCCAGTAGCCGGCGGAGCCAAGGACTGGCTCAGCGGCGACGGCCAGCGCGGTGCCGCCGGAGTCGATGACCTCCTCGACCGTCAGGGTGCCGAACACCCCGAGAGCCACCGCGACATAGACCACCGTGGCGATGCCCAGGGCGAGGTAGACAGCCCGAGGAAGCTGACGGCGGGGGTCGCGAAGGTCCTTGGCAGTGAACGTGATGACGCCGAAGCCGAGGAACGCGAAGAAGGTCAGGGCCACACTGGAGACGATTTCCCGCAACGACGGATAGCCGGAGAAGACCAGCAGGTCAGGGTCGATGTTGGACAGGGTCGCGACGGAGAAGACCGTCAGGATTCCGACGACGACAACGACGACGAGTGTCTGGGCCTTGGCGACGGCGTTCGAGCCAAGGACGTTCAGCGCGGCCATGACCAGCAGGATGAGGACGGCGAACGGAGCGACCCAGTCGGCGTTGTCGGCGACCGCTGAGCTGGCGTAGCTCCCGAACGAGACCGCGACCATCGCTGTGATGATCGCGTTCACGGCAAGCAGCATCCAGGCGATCACTCCCGTGAAGTGCCCTTGTCCCCACCCGCGGATGACGTATTCGAGGAACCCGCCGCTCGAGGGGTACCGGGCGCCCAACTTGGCGAAGGAGTATCCCTGCAGCGCCGCGACTCCCGCCGCCAGGAGGAAGGAGACCCAGACTGCTGAGCCGGCCACTTCGCCCGCCGCGCCCAGCAGCGCGAAGATCCCGGCACCGACCATCGAACCGACTCCGATGAATGCCGCTTGGCGCACCGTCAGCGTTCGTCCTGTCTGAGCGCTGGCCTGCGGCTCCGGTGTCTCCCCGTCAATCGTCATCTGGGGCCCTCGATCCTCCGGCCAGGTTGCGCCTTGTCGCCGCACATCGATCATGGCGCCGGCCCGGGGGCACACGGCTCATCCGGAACGGATGATGGCACCGCGCGTCACCGTGGTCGCGGATCGTTTCAGGCTGGCTTGTACGAGAATCGAGTTGCTCCGCGTGCCGGACTTCGTTGGTCGACTACCCCAGCGGGGATGACGCGCCTCCACCCGCGCGATGAACACACTGAGACTCCTGACCACTGGGGAGGAACTCGATGACCAGTGTGGACGTCTCCCGCGACGAGGAACGCAGCATGTCGGATCCCGTGTCCGCGACTGTCGAGCAAGTTGCGCGCGACCTCGGTGTCCAGCCTGACCAAGGCTTGGCGGCCGCGGAAGCACGGTCGAGGCTGGAAATCTACGGCGCGAACAAATTGGTCGGCGGGAAGAAGGAGTCGCCTCTGCGCGCCTTCCTGCGTCAGTACGAGGACTTCATGCAGATCGTGCTGCTGGTCGCGGCGGTGGTGAACCTCTTCGCGACCCAAGATGTCGGCACGTCGCTGGTCCTGGCCGGGCTCACCGTGTTCAACGCAGTGATCGGACTGCGTCAGGAGTCGAAGGCAGAGGAGAGCGTCAAGGCCCTCGCTCAGATGATGAAGACCGTGGCACGTGTCCGCCGGGACGGGCAGGCGCTCGAGGTGGACGCGGCCGAACTCGTGCCGGGCGACGTGGTGCTGGTCGAGGCGGGCAACCTCGTTCCCGCCGACGCCCGTGTCTGTCTGGCCGCGACCCTCGAGATCGAGGAGGCCGCGCTGACTGGCGAGAGCCTTCCGGTCGGCAAGTCGACGGCACCGGTGAAGGGTGAGAACGTCCCGCTGGGTGACCGCGTGTGCATGGCCTACATGAACACTTCGGTCACACGAGGCCGCGGCGAGCTGATCGTCACTGCGACGGGAATGCAGACGGAGATCGGCCACATCGCCGACATGCTCTCCAACACCGAGACGGACAAGACGCCGTTGCAGAAGCAACTCGACGGCCTGTCCAAGGTGATCGCGACGATCGCCGGCATCGCCCTCGTGCTGGTGGTCGTCTTCGGGCTGCTCCGCGGTGAGTCCTTCAACACCCTGTTCATCACCGGCATCGCGCTCGCGGTCGCCGCCATCCCGACAGGTCTGCCGGCCGTGGTGACAGCGCTGTTGTCGATGGGCACCCGGGAAATCGCTCAGCGCAACGCGATCGTCAAGAGGTTGCCAGCGGTGGAGACCCTGGGCTCGACCTCGGCGATCTGTTCGGACAAGACCGGCACGCTGACGTTGAACAAGATGACCGCGCGCGAGCTGGTGATCCCCGGGCAGAACCGGTACTCGGTCTCCGGGGAGGGCTACGGCCTCGTCGGTGAGATCAAGCACGCGGGTGGGGCCAACATCGACCTCGCCCCGTACCTACTGCCGATGGTGCTGTGTGCCGACGCGGTCCTGGACGGTGAAGGCCTGATCGGCGATCCCACCGAGGGTGCTCTGATCGTGCTCGGGGGGAAGGGCGGCCTGGACATCGACGCGACGCGGGCCACCTACCCCCGTGTCGCGGAGGTGCCGTTCGACTCCGAGTACAAGTTCATGGCGACCTTCCACGAGATGGTCGGCTCCAGCGGGGCGCCGGTCGTTCGCTGCTATGTCAAGGGGGCACCGGACGTCCTCGTCTCTCGCGGCGCCGCCTACCGAGCGCCGGACGGCGCACGCGTCCCGATCAGCGATGACAACCGGCACCTGGCTCTCGAGGCCAACGACCGGATGGCGGAGTCGGGCGAGCGGGTGATGGTGGTGGCCGAGCGAGACTTCGACCCGTCGGAGTTCCGGGCCACGCTGGCGGCTGGCGGTGACTTGATCGAGTTGGTGGACGACCTCACCCTGCTCGCCATGGTCGGCATCGTGGACCCGCCCCGGGCGGAGGCCAGGGCCGCGATCGCTGAGTGCCACGCCGCCGGGATCCAGGTGCGGATGATCACCGGCGACCACGCCACGACAGCAGGCGCCATCGCCCGAGAGCTCGGGATCGAGGGCCGCGCGATCACCGGCGCCACCTTCGCGGCGATGACTGATGACGAGCTGCTCGAGCAGTTGCCGGAGATCGGCGTCGTCGCTCGTGTAGCGCCTGAGGACAAGATCCGCCTCGTCCAGATGTTGAAGCGGATGGGCCACGTGGTGTCGATGACGGGCGATGGTGTCAACGATGCGCCCGCGCTGAAGGCGGCGGACATCGGTGTCGCTATGGGGATCACCGGTACCGAAGTCTCGAAAGAGGCCGCGGTCATGATCTTGACCGACGACAACTTCGCGACGATCGTCAGCGCCGTCGCCTACGGTCGCACCCTCTACGACAACCTGGTCAAGTACCTGCGCTTCCAGATGTCGACCCTGGTCGCGTACATCGCGATCTTCCTCGCTGCCGGTGCGCTCGACATCGCCGGGGGAGTGCCTCTGAACCCCCTGCAGATCCTGTGGCTGAACATGGTCATCGACATCCCGATCGCGATCGCGCTCGGTTTCGACCAGCCGACCAAGGGTCTGATGGCGCGGGCGCCCCGCCCTGCAGGTGCCCCTGTCCTGGCGCGCAGCGATTGGGTGCGGCTCTGCATCCAGGGCGCCGTGATGACGGTCGGCGCCCTGGTCGCCTTCCAGATCGGCGACGATCTCGGCGGTGATCTCGTCGGCGCCACCATGTTGCTGACGACCCTGTCGCTGTTCCACGTCGTTGCGGGTTTCCTGTCCCGCGACCAGCGCAACACCATCTTCGACAGGGACGCCATCCCCGGGGTCGCGCAACTGCGTCGTTACGGCGTCTCGCTCGTGGCCATCGTGGCGATCACGGGACTCGACTTCCTCAACCGCATTTTCGACACCTCCGGGCTCTCGTTCAACCAGTGGCTGATCTGCATCGGCCTCGCGCTGTCCCTGCTCGTCGTCGAGGAACTGGTCAAGGCCGTTCTTCGTCGACGTGAACATTCGACGCCTGCGGTTTCAGGCGCTCGGCCCATGGCCAACTAAGGAGAAGACCGTCATGTCGTTCAACCTGCGCAACCGCAGCTTCCTCAAGGAACTCGACTTCACCCCTGCCGAACTCAAGTACATGCTGAGGCTTGCAGCCGACCTGAAGGCCGCCAAATACGGCGGCTACGAACGGCCTCACCTGACCGGCAAGAACATTGCGCTGATCTTCGAGAAGTCGTCGACGCGGACGCGCACCGCCTTCGAGGTGGCGGCCAAGGACCAGGGGGCCCACGTCACGTACCTCGAGCCCAGCGGTTCGCAGATCGGACACAAGGAGTCGATGAAAGACACGGCGCGTGTCCTGGGACGCACCTTCGACGCCATCGAGTACCGCGGCTCCGGCCAGGAGAATGTGCAGATCCTCGCCGAATTCGCCGGGGTACCGGTGTGGAACGGGCTCACCGACGAGTTCCATCCCACGCAGATTCTGGCCGACATGCTCACCATGACCGAGTCGAGTGAGAAGCACCTGTCCGACATCTCCTACTGCTACGTGGGTGACGCACGCAACAACATGGGCAACTCGCTGATGGTGGGTGGCTGCAAGTTGGGGATGGACGTCCGGTTGTGTGCGCCCGCGAGCCTGTGGCCGTCGGACGACCTGGTGAAGACCTGTCGCGAGATCGCGGAGCAGACCGGAGCCCGACTGACGTTGACCGAGGACGTGGGCGAGGGTGTCGACGGGGTGGATTTCCTCTACACGGACGTGTGGGTCTCGATGGGGGAGGAGAAAGCCGTCTGGCAGGAGCGCATCGATCTGCTCAAGCCCTATCAGGTGAACATGGACCTCGTCCGTCGTACGGGCAATCCCCAGGTGCGCTTCCTGCACTGCCTGCCGGCTTTCCACAACCGGTCCACCACCGTGGGGGAGGAGATCTTCCAGACCTATGGTCTTGACGGGCTGGAGGTCACCGACGAGGTATTCGAGTCGAAGTACTCCATTGTCTTCGACCAGGCCGAGAACCGGTTGCACACCATCAAGGCGGTCATGGTCGCCACGCTCGGCAGTTGAGAGGACCGATCATGCGTGCTGTCGTGGCTCTGGGTGGGAATGCGCTGCTCAAGCGAGGCGAACCGATGACCGCTGACCGCCAGCGCGCCAACGTGCGCCTCGCGGCGCCGGCGCTTGCCGATCTGGCCCGTTCCCATGAGCTCGTGCTCGCCCATGGCAACGGCCCCCAGGTCGGCCTGCTCGCGCTGCAGGCAGCGGCGTACACCGAGGTCGAGCCCTACCCTCTCGACCTCCTGGGAGCCCAGACCCAAGGAATGATCGGGTATCTGCTGGAGCAGGAACTCGGCAACCTTCTCGATGCGGATCAGCCGCTGGCAACCCTTCTGACGATGATCGAGGTGGACCCCGATGACCCCGCGTTCCAGAACCCGAAGAAGTTCGTGGGTCCGGTGTACACGCAGGCGGAGGCCGACAAGCTGGCAGGCGAGAAACCTTGGGCGTTCAAGCAGGACGGCGAGTACTGGCGCAGGGTGGTTCCCTCGCCCGAGCCCGTCAGGATCTTCGAGATCCTGTCCATCAAGGGGCTGCTGAACCACGGTGTCCTCGTGATCTGCGCCGGCGGCGGAGGAGTGCCGGTCATGTTCGACCCGCAGTCCGAGCACACGCTCGTCGGTGTCGAGGCGGTGATCGACAAGGACCTGGCCAGCGAGTTGCTCGCCACCAACGTGGACGCCGACCTCTTGGTCCTGGCCACCGACGTCGACGCTGTGTACCGCGGGTGGGGAACGCCGCAGCAGGCGCGCATCGACCGCATCACGGTGAACGAGCTGCGTGAGCTCGACTTCGCCGCAGGGTCGATGGGGCCCAAGGTCGAGGCCGCGGCGCGGTTCGTCGAGGCCACCGGCAAACGCGCCGCCATCGGTGCCCTCGACCACATCGGCGCCATCGTCGACGGAACGTCCGGAACACACGTGGTGGTGGGCTGACGCCCCTGCCGAAGGAGGGAATGATCATGGTCGAATTCGGGGTTCACTCGGAGGTCGGGAAGCTGCGCAAGGTGATGGTCCACAGGCCGGAACTGAGCCTCAAGCGCCTGACCCCGACCACTCACGACGGCCTGCTCTTCGACGACGTGCTGTGGGTCGAGCGGGCGCAATACGAGCACGATCAGTTCGTGGCGAGGCTGCGCGAGCGAGGGGTCGAGGTCCACCTGCTCCAGGACCTCCTCACGGAGGCGCTGGCGGCGAGTGACAAAGGCAGGGAACGGCTGATCGAGGTGGCCGTTTCGGAGTGGACCGTCGGTCTCTCGCTCGTCGACGATGTGCGAGCCGCGCTGGGGGACATGACGCCGGACCAGCTCGCCACCCATCTCATCGGCGGTCTGACCGTGGCGGAGTCGGGGCTCGACCTCGGACGGCTTCGCTCCACCTCCCTGCCTGGCGCCGCCATCGACGACACCAACATGTTCGTGCTCCCTCCGCTGCCGAACACCCTGTTCACGCGCGACTCCTCGTGCTGGATCTTCGGGGGAGTGTCCATCAACCCGATGTACTGGCCGGCCAGACGGTTGGAGGCCTACAACGTCGCCGCGATCTACCGCTACCACCCGATGTTCGTCGAGGCGGACTTCGAGTACTGGTACCCACCGATGGGAGATGACGGGCGGTTCAACGCCCTGGACTTCGGCAAGTCCTCCCTCGAGGGCGGCGACGTGCAACCCATCGGCAACGGCACGGTGCTGATCGGGATGAGTGAGCGCTCCCAGGCACGGATGATCGAGCAGATCGCACACCAGTTGTTCAACTCGGGCGGGGCGGAACGGGTCATCGCCGTCGTGATGACGAAGGACCGCGCCCACATGCACCTGGACACCGTGTTCACGATGCTCGACCGCGACAAGGTCACCCTCTACCCCAAGGTCGTCGACAACGTGCGCGCCATCAGCCTGCGCCCCGGGACGTCAGGCGCGAAGTTCCACGTCACCGAGGAGAAGGACTTCCTCGCGGCGGTCGCCGACGCCATGGGCGTGGACAAGATGACGGTGGTCGAGACCGGTGGAGACGCCTACCAGCAGGAGCGCGAACAGTGGGACGACGGCAACAACGTCGTGGCCGTCGAGCCCGGTGTCGTCGTGGCCTACGAACGCAACACCCACACCATCGAGAAGATGCGGGCGGCGGGAGTCGAGGTGATCACGATCGAGGGCTTCGAACTCGGCAAAGGCCGTGGTGGTGGTCACTGCATGACCTGCCCGATCGTGCGCGACCCGATCTAGGGAGGCGACATGAGCGACATGCGTGCGTGGATCGTGGTCCCGATCGTCGTGGTGCTGCTCGTCGTGCTGCTCGCGTACGCACGTGGGCCCGAGCACCACCGGGGCAATGAAGTCGGCGCTCACTCGTCCGTAGATGTGACGATCGGGCAGTGATATGGCCACCGCGACGGAGTCACCGCCGGAGTCCGTTCCTCGCCGGCCGACGCTTCTGGATGCACTGCTGCCGATCGTCGTCCTGATCGGACTGCTCGCGCTGACCATCGTGCTGTTCGGGGTGAGCGCGACCGACGGGCCGCTCCAGGTGGCGCTCCTGCTGAGTGCGGCGTTCGCCAGCCTGATCGCCTTCAAGAACGGCTTCACCGTCGCGACGGTGGCCGAGGCGGCCGTCGGCGGCGTGACAGCCGCGATGAGCGCCGTGTTCATCCTGCTGGCCGTCGGCGCTCTCATCGGTACCTGGAACATGGCCGGCACCATTCCCACCGTCGTCGACTACGGGATCCGATTGGTGAGTCCCCAGTGGTTCTACGTCACCGCCGCCATCGTGTGCGCACTCGTCGGCATGGTGACAGGTAGTTCGTGGACGACGGCCGGCACGCTCGGTGTCGCCTTCGTCGGGATGAGCTCCGTGCTCGGACTCGACCAGGGCATCGCTGCGGGCGCCGTGATCTGCGGCGCCTACTTCGGCGACAAGATGACGCCGCTCTCGGAGACCACCGTCCTCGTGCCCAAGCTCGTAGGGGGCGGACTCACTGTCGCGCAGCACGTCCGGAACATGATCTGGACCGCCGGTCCGGCCCTGGGCATCAGCTTGGTGTTGTTCTTCTTCCTCGGGCGCGCCGCCGACCCGGACGCGGCGGTCAGCACCGACAAGGCCCGGGACGCACTGGCGAACGCCTTCAGCATCAGCGCCTGGAACCTTCTGCCCTTGTTGTTGCTGATCGTCTTCGCCGTGCTCAAGATGCCGCCGTTCCTCTCCATCCTCGGCTCCGCGTTGTTCGCGGCGATCCTGGCCCCGTTCCTGCAATGGGACGCGGTCGTCCAGTTCGTGGATGACCCCGAGATCGGCAAGGTTGCCACGGGAATCGAGGCTGGGTACGCCGCCATGGCCACCGGGTTCGTGAGCAACTCGGGTGTCGAGCAGATCGATGACCTGTTCTCCCGCGGGGGCATGGCGAGCATGCTCACGACAATCTGGCTGGTCCTCGGCGCACTGTCCTTCGCGGCCGTCATGGAGCGCGCCGGCTTCCTCGAGCGGCTGCTCGAACCCATCGTCCGGCGGGCCCGGAGTCGCGGGACGCTCATCACGTCCGTCATCGGCAGCGGCGTCGGTCTCAACATCATCGCCGGGGACCAGTACGTGGCGGACGTCCTGCCGGCACGCATGTTCCGTGGGGAGTTCGCTCGGCGTGGACTGGCGCCCCAGGTCCTGTCGAGGTCGGTGGAGGACTCCGGCACGGTGACCTCGGTGCTGGTGCCCTGGAACACCTGCGGTGCCTACATCTCGGGCGTACTGGGGGTCTCGACCGCGGCCTACTTCCCGTTCTGCTTCTTCAACCTGCTCAGCCCCCTGCTCGACATCCTGTACGGCTACATCGGCTTCAAGGTCCCCGAGGCCACCGAGGACTGGCAGGACGATCCCGCCACGCCCGTGCCATCACCACCGCCGTGACCCGAGGAGACGCTCATGCCCGAAAACGAAGCCACGGCCCAGGTCGAGGAGCAACGCCACTTCACGCTGCCGTCCGCGTACACGATCCTCTTCGGTCTCATCGTCGTGATGGCGGTGGCGACATGGCTCATCCCGGCTGGCGTCTACGAGCTGGACGAGGAAGGTGCGCCCGTCCCCGGTACGTACCACTCCGTCGAGTCACACCCGGCGAAGATCGTGACCGACTCGCTGACCGCGCCCATCAACGGGCTCTACGGCATCGAGGACGACCAGGGGAACATCAGCTACTACAACAGCGGTGCCCTCTTCGGCGCCATCGACGTGGCGTTGTTCATCATCGTCATCGGCGGGTTCCTCGGAGTCACCATGCGGACCGGCGCGATCCAGGCCGGCATCGGCCGTCTGGTCAGTCGTCTCAAGGGACGCGAGCGGTGGATGATCCCCATCCTGATGTCGGTCTTCGCCCTCGGCGGTTCCACCTACGGCATGGCGGAGGAGAGCCTCGCGTTCTACGCCCTGGTCATCGCCGTGATGATCGCCGCCGGCTACGACGCCCTCACCGGGGCCGCCGTGGTGATGCTCGGGTGCGGGTTGGGCACATACGGGTCGACGATCAACCCGTTCGCGACCGGGATCGCGTCGGGCTTCGCGGGCACGTCGATCAGCGAGGGCCTGGTACTGCGACTGGTCATGCTGGTTGTCGCACTCGTCATCGGCATCTTCTTCGTCCTGCGGTACGCCGACCGGGTGAAGAAGGATCCGAGCCGATCGGTCGTGTTCGACATGCGCGAGGACAACGAGGCCCACTTCAGCGTCGGCGGCGATGGTGGCGGCGCCGTCATGACCGGTCGCCACAAGGCCATCCTCGCCGTGTTCGGGCTTGCCTTCGCGGTGATGATGTACGGCGTCATCCCGTGGGAGGACCTCGGTCTGGGCGTGCCGACGCTGTGGTGGTGGTTCCCCGAGATGACGGCGTCATTCATCCTGTTCAGCATCATCATCGGCGTGATCGGGCGGATGCGCGAGGTCGAGCTGACGAACGCATTCGTCGATGGCGCACGTGACCTGCTGGGTGTCGCCCTGATCATCGGTATCGCGCGTGGCATCACCGTGGTGATGAACAACGGTCAGATCACCGACACGGTCCTGAACTGGGCGGAGCAGGCACTCGGTGACGTCGGAGCCGCTGGATTCGCGATCGTCATGTTCGGGCTCTTCCTCCCGCTCTCGTTCCTGATCCCGTCCTCCTCGGGCCTGGCGACGGTTGCGATGCCCATCATGAGTCCGCTTGCGGCGTTCGCGAACGTTCCCGCCGACCTCGTGGTCACCGCGTACCAGAGCGCCTCGGGGATCATGAACCTGTTCATTCCAACGTCTGCAGTGGTCATGGGTGGGCTCGCGATCGCCCGGGTGCCCTATGGCACCTACTTGAAATGGGTGTGGCCGCTGCTCGCCATGCTGGTGGTGCTGAGCGTGCTGGCCTTGGGGGCGGGGGCGTTGCTCGAGTGAGCCGTCCGGCCTAGGTGGTCCTGCGCCTGCCGACCGGACCGCACCCGGAAGAAGAGGGTCCCGTTCGGGTCGTCGGCGACGAGCAGATCACCGTCGTCGATGGTCACGCGCCCTTGGGCCGGCTCCAGATGCGTTGCGGATCCAGGCGAAACCGGTCAGGAGTTTTCATGCCCGTGGCCCGTCCGTTGCCCCTGAGACACCTACGACCTTGCGTCCCGTCCGATGCTGCCCCGGCATGAGCACCGTGCCCCTCGGTGGAGCTTCTCTGGGTGACCATGTCGGTGGGTCCGTACGTCATGTCGTGGATGCCTAACAGGTGCCGCGGACCGTATCGTCGAGAGCCTCGACCGCGGCCCCCAGAGCCTGGATCGCCTGGCCCACGTCGGCGACGCCGGCAGCTGACGGCGCGGCGACGGCGGTCTCGACACTCGTGGCCACCGATGACGCAGCTTGTGCGACGGCGTCGAACTCGGTGGCGTACTCGTTCTGGGCCTCACCGCTCACCGCCTTCACGTTCGTCCGCACTTCGCTGAGGTCGTCCCGCAGGGTGGTCAGTGAGTCGATGTCGAAGTCGCGGTCGGTCAGCGCATCTACCGACACCTTGAGCGTGTCGACGTCCGAACAGATGGCCGGGCTCTTCTCGGCACCGCACCCTGTCAGCGCGACCGCGAGCACGAGGGATCCGAAAGGGAGGCATCGGAGTAGTGAGTTGCACGTCATCGGCCCACAGTGCGCCGAACGTCCATGGCACGGGCTCACGCACAGCGGGTGATTCGCAGGACGACATGTTCTGGCACGTTCGGATGACGAGAGGCCCGACCGGCGCCGATCGGACGAGCAAGGAGTGACAATGTCGGAGAACGTGATTCCCACCGGCCCGGCCGACGACGCGATCGTCGGCGCCGTGACGGACGGTGCGTACACCCTCGTCGTCGCAGACTTCGCGGACACGGAGGCCGCGTGGGCGGCCTACAAGACCTTGACCTCCCTGGAGGACGGGCTCACGGTCGACATCGAGGGTGTCGTGGTGGTCAAGAGGGGAGACGACGGCAAGGTCGAGGTGCAGGAGGTCACCGACCACAGCACACGTTCGGGGTTGAAGTGGGGTGTCGTCGGAGGGATCGCCTTGGGAGTGCTCTTCCCGCCTTCCCTCTTGGGGAGCACAGCAGTCCTGGGAGCCGCCGGGGCTGGTATCGGGAGGTTGCGCGAGCGGCATCATCGCCAGGATATCGCCACTGAGTTGGAGAGTTCGATCGCGGTCGGGCACTCGGGCATCGTCGCGCTGGTCTCCGACCCCCGTGAGGTAAAGATCGCCAAGGCCCTGGCCGCAGCCAACTTCATTGTCCAACGTGCCGTCGAGGATGCCGTGGCAGCTGACATCAAGGCCGCGGCGAAGGACTCGCCAAGCAGCGATTGAATCAGGCGGGGCCGGGCTTCGCACGTGACGTGACAACGAGCCTTCCGGCGCGCGTACGGCGTGGAGGTGTCGTGGCCGACGGACTGCCTGCGCGAAGGTTGGCACCTCATCATGGAGCAAGTCCGGCCCGATTTCAGAGATTCGAGTCCGTTTGCGAACTTGACTCGCTGCGACCTATTCGCGTCGAGCCTGGGATCACGGCGGTGACGTTTCCGGCGGAACCCGGTCTAATCGAGTTTCATGCGATGATGAGCGCGAGTTCCGAGGAATTGCTGCAGGTTGGCCTCAGAGGACTGTGGCGGAGCAGGCATGGTCGGTGGCTCGTGTAACGGATTGGCCACAGCTAGGTGCGACTGTAACCACGTGAGCCACTCCAGTGCTTCGGGCTCGGGGTTGCTCTCTTGCCCAATTCGGGTCTCAACGGCTCTTGCGTAGTCCTGAAGTCGTGTGTACTCCGCCCATTCCTCAGCCCGGGCGTGTAGCTGAGTGACTCTGTCAGCTTGAACCATCCTCTTCTCGGCTGCGGCTACCGTGCGTTCGTGTTCTTGAAAGCGTGCTTCCGCAGCTCGCTCCCGGTCCTTGACAACTTGGTCCTGTTCAAGCGCGCGGACCTCGAGTTCCCAGAACAGGTCACCGATCTGACTATCAAGGGTCGCACGCGTTCCATCAGCAAACTTCTCCCTGCGCCCGGTCCGAGATGACCAGTCGACGATCGCGATGCTGAGCTTGCCGGTCGATACGAAGACCGTGTTTCGAGGCTCGTGCCAACGCGCCTTCGACCGGGCCTCAAGGAAATTCGCTCTCTGTCCACCACCAGCAGAAAGCTCGGTCAAGCGGAGTGAGAACAGATGGCCGTCTACATCTAGGACGAACTGGCCAGCGGAGAGACTTGATCGAAACGCGTTGTAATCGCGCCCAGGGCTGGCCGTGAACGAAAGCGAGTGCCCGCGCCGCTCTGCCTCGACAGCGATGGCGTGCACGATACGACAGGCCCTCGAGAGATGGGACTTCGTGACTTCATGGCGGTCGGGGTCCTCGCGGTAGGCAGCAGCCGCGGGATGAAGCCGGGTGATTCGAGCAGGCACATGGACGTCTGTCCGCTCTACGTCGTCCGCTGGATCGTGCTCGAATCGAGCGACATATCGGCGGTCCGCCCAAGTGCCGGTAGCCGTGAGCACGAGTTTCTTGCCGGCCGGGCGCCACGGCGAGCGGACTGCGGCCTTCTCGACCTCGCTGGGATTGAAGAATGAGCTGGCGTGAGTGAACTCGAACGACGTGCCATCGCAAGCCTCCAATTCAAGCAAGATCGCGGAGGCGTATTCGGCTGCCGAGACCGCAAGGTGACTGCCCGTCCGGGGTGCCAGAGCACGCGCTTGGAGTTCCTCCAAGGAGGAGCCCGGGTAGCGCCCGTGTTCGAGGTAGTAGGAACCGGCGTCGGTCAGTTCGGCGCTCCAGGATGTGGGCCGACGGTCGACCTCGGCGAGGCCGCGGTCGGCGAGCGCGTAGCAAGTGGTCTTGTAGCCGAAGTCGTGCCAATACCCCGGCGGGCATCCGTCGCCGATCCAGTTGAGGGCCTGGAGCTGGCGATCATTAAGCGGGCGTCGTGAGGTCACCCTGTTGATTCTCCCTCCGCCTATTCGCAGACCAGGAGAAAGCTCTCGAATGTCGGTGGACTCCATCAGGATGGGTTGAGCGGACGATGACAAGTTTGGAGACCGTAGTGATGAAAACGCTGATGGTCGGATACGACCTAAACAAATCCGGGCAGAACTACGACCAATTAATCGAGGCGCTGAGGGCCTACGGGACCTACTGGCACCACCTCGACTCAACGTGGTTGATCAGGACCTCGAAGACGTGCGTGCAGGTACGCGACGAGCTGGTGAAACTCATCGACAACAATGACGAATTGCTGGTTGCCGAACTCACTGGGGTTGCGGCTTGGTACGGCATCAACGAGCGAGGTTCGAAGTGGCTGAAAGAGCACCTCTAACCTCGACTTCCTCTGGCGCAGTCTCCGTAGGTGCCCGTGCTTGCCTCGGAAAACACCGTTGACGACTCGAAGCCGGGGCTGGGTAGTCGGACCGCGCGGGGTTCGTGGAAGTGACGACTGTTGGAGGCAGTCGCCGTCCGCTGCACCGAGACGCTCGCTATTGAGTCGCTCGTGACCGCACGAAGACGAAGGCTCCGCTCGCCAGCTGTCGAAGTACGGCCATTAGGCCCGCAGCGCTGAGTCTGATCGCGTTCCAACAGAAGAGCAGTACGAGGAGGTGCATCCATCCGGGGCCGCCGCCCTGGACGATTTCGGCACTTGCGTAGGACGCAAACAAGTAGCCGAGGCCGGCGACCAACGTGGCGGTTGGCATCCACTGTGGCCGGGAAGATCCTCGCACGGCGTGCAAGAGCTTGTTGGCAGGCGCGTGGCGTTGAAGCACCGTGTGGGCCGCGAGGACGAGTCCGAAGCAGAGGTGGATCATGAGGAACTCCTTCGCCGTTTGACAACTGGTACGTGGCCGCTCCCCGGATCACCAGTGAGTCGCCGAAACTGTGGATATGTCGGCCAGAACGTCTGACGCTGGGGATCTACGAGAAAGCCGTGACCCGGACGCGGGAGTGCTTTCGGCTATTGGTCTTGCAGTGTCTGCGACGGCACGGGCTTGACGTATCGCTTGAGACGCGCGGGCCGTTTCGAGCCGCTGAAGGTCGCTGCCCGCCCGACCGGTCACCATGGAGCCGTCGACATGCCACCGGTCCCGGTATGCGGCGACGGTCGCGGCAGCGGTGAGCCACTTCGTGCGTTCCGGCGGTCCTTCGGGTGGGCTCCCGAGCTTCGTCAGCCACGGTTCGCGGGCTTCCATGGCGGATTGGACCAAGGCGCGAGACCGGGCCGCGATGAGGTGTGCGCGATCGTCCAAAGCTTCGCGCATGTCGGCGTCCATCGGGCCACGTGCGGCCGGGATCAACCCGGCGACCAAGTCGGGTGCCGCGCGGTGGCCGGAACTGTCGGTGACGGTATGGCGGAGCCGGCTGACGAGGACAGCTCCGACGTCGGCGGCGTCGCCGAGCGTACGGCAGCGAATGAGCCGGGGCAGGAGGACTTCGACGTCGAAGTGATGCGCATCTGCGCGTCGCAGCTCGGCGGTCAACGGGCCGAAGGACTCTGACCGGATCACGGTCTGTGCCTGGGCTTCGGTGAGACCGCTGCGAAGGGTCAGGTTGATCCACCGGTCCCGCTGGGCGGCGGCGGCGATGGTCGGGACCAGATGCCGGTGGCGGCGCACCAGCACCAACCGGACGGACCGATACGGCGGCCACCTGTCCCGCCGTCCTGGATTCGCGCCCACATGCCCAGCGTAAGCCGGTCTCGAACATGTGTTCCCATCGGTCTGGGCGGTGTGCCGTCGACACCTGAGCAGTAGATGCGAGTCCGCCCAGGTCTCGCCCGGACTCAGGAGTGATCATGACGATCCCTACCCAGTTGAGTTTGCACGGGTTCATCGCCACGGCGCCGGAACTGAACCTGACCGACACCGGCGTGGCCCGGTTCCACGCGCGGGCCGGCATCGAACAGTTCCGCAAGGAGACAGACGGCTCGTTCACCAAGCTCGATCCCGTCTTCGTGGATCTGGTGATGTTCAACAAGACGGCCGAACGCGCGTACGCCCGGTTCAAGGTCGGCGACCAGTTCGTCGCGTCGGGCTACGTCCACGCGTACGAGACCGGCTCGGGGGAGCGCGAGCAGTTCGTGGCCCGCCGGGTCGGTCACGACTGCGCTCGCACGCGGTACGCAATCGACCGGAGCCCGTCGCATCAACCGGACCCGCCCACCGACCAGATGTCCGTGGTGAACGCCCCGGCGAACGTGGTCGGGCTCTGAGGCCGGTGACGACGATGGCAACCACATGGCAGCAGTCGATCCTGGGCGGGACGGACCCCGATGATCTCGGAGCACCCGAGGACTTCCGGACACCCTTCGATGACCGCCTGTTGCGGCCGGTGAACTGGAACATCCTGACCTGTGACGAGGCGGAGGCCGAGTGGCTCGACCTGAATGCGTGGGTCGAGTGGCTACGCCACGCGTTCGGTCTGCCGCCGACTGTCGTGCCGCCCTACTGGCACCGACACGACGAGCTCGTGTGGGAACTGTCCGCCCTGCACACGCACTGGCTGAACTCCTACGACCCGGACGCATCCGCCTCGGCGCCGTGCGCGTGGATGCGCGACTTTGCCGATGTCCGGAACCGGCTGCGCGAGTGGGTGTCGACCTGTGGCACGAAGCTCGACCGCGACCGCCCCACCCGCCAGACCGCCTGGCCCGGCGAACCACCTGCGGTTGCCTCGCTCGAGGCCGTCATCGAGGACCGAACCGCCGACTTCGTCCAGTTCGTCATCGAGGACGTCGAAGCTCGACAACGGATCGAAGGCCAGTACGCCGCCACCGCCTGATCCACAGACGACGCCGGGAACCCCAGCCCGTCCACAGGATCAGCCGACGTCGACGCCAGCGGGGCTGTTGGCGCCACGGTGGCACCAGCACCCGTCCGAGGAGGTCTGATGTTTCTCGCGCACGCGCTTGCCTTGGCTGAGGCCCGCTCTGCCGTCGCCGCCCTCGCTGACGCAGCGCACACTGAGGCCGCCTCGATCGAGTACGAACGAGTACTGCTCCAGCTCGACTGGCTCCACCACGGCATCGCCCCAGGCATCACCCCGCCACCCCAGGAGGCCCGTGACGTGCTGTTCGGGATCGCGGAGACCGCGATCGAGACGCTCGGCGGCTTCGGTGTTGACCTTCTGGAGCTCGAACTCGTCCACGACATGCTGCTCGCGGCACGGGAGAGCGACCGGTCCTGATGTATGGGCCGAACAGCGACGCGCTGCGAGCCGAACTCGCAGCCCTCCTGCGTCACCACCGCATCCAGCACCGGCTGGGTGGCCCAATCGGGATGACGCCCGAGACCAGCACCGCGGATGAGCGGGAGGCGATGGGCCGGCAGATCCGCCGTTACCGACGGTCAGTGCTGGTCTGGTGTCGCCAAGCCGTCACCGCTACCACCCGCGATGCACTCGCCGGTGGAGTCCGTGATCAAGACCGGGACGTGGCCGAGGAGTTACGGCACCGACTCCGCGCCACGCTCGCGGCAATGCGCGATGGTCTGCCGAGCTTGGATGAGATCGCCGACCCAGTGGGGAACGCACTGGTCGACACGTGGCGCAGGGCCGCCCGAGCGGCGACCTTGGGCGAGCATGACTTCGGTGCCGGCATCGATTACGGCCACCTGACAGACGCCCAGTGCGCCACCGTCATTCAAGATGCCGCCGCCGTCGTGAGAGCGGTGGTGTCGCTGGACCAGAGGTACGGCAACGTGCCCGGCTGGGAGCCCCTCGCCTCACCCGGCCGGCTTCTCCTCGCTGCGGAGGACTGCGCACTGCTCCGCCTCGAGTACGACCTGGACGACTCGGTCGACTCGGAGGGCTGGCGACCGTCGCCTCGATTGGTTCCTGGACCGCTGCCACCTGGACTCGCCGGCGTCATCCAAGGGAGCCGGAACCTGCTGGCCGCACTGAACGAGATCCCGAGCATCCGGAACTTCCGGATCGTGCTCGAGTCACAACGAATCGTGTCCACCGCTGCTGCGGCGGCCGTCGCCTCCACGGATCCTTCACTCGCTGCCGCCTGGCGTGAACGGGCACAAACCTTCAGGAGCTTGGTCGTCCGGACGCGTGACATCGGTGGCAACCTCGGCGACGGCCGAAGTGCCGCGTCTCACGCCGCGGTCTTGGCTCGCCACATCCAGCGCCTCGGACCAAGCCTCCCGGCTTGGGTAGATGCCCACATGCTCGACGACCTGTTCGTCCAGATGGAAGACCGGCTCGCTGGTCTGTTCGTGCGAGCCACCCACGAGAAGTTCTACTTCTTACGGGTGCCGCAACCACGCCTCGACGAGACGAAGGCGGGTCTGATCAAGCAGCGCGAGGATGCCTTCGTGCCGCTAACCACCTCGATGGGTCACGACGTCGTCGAGAACTTCCGTACGACTCTCTGTCATCCCTCCCCGGTGATGCCGCGCCGAACCAGCGTGCCGACGACACGGCTTCAGCTAGGAATGGCACTTGACGCCCCGAGCGGCATGCGTCCCGACATGATCAGCTTTTGAGTGGCGCAATCACGCCTCGCGTGTCTCTTGGTAAGCAATCGGTCATGCGTCCAAGGCGGCGAAGTGACGCAGATTGACGCCGTTGAAAGTAGACGAAGTTAGGCAACATGGTAGGTAGACTGCGTGACCGAACACGACAGCACAAGTGATCTGAACTGGCCCGCGACCCTAGGTATCGTCGATATTCCTTCGGCTCAGAAGCGCGCCTCCGAGGGCAGGGAGTTGATCCTCGCCGCTGCTCGCAACGTGACGCGCGCCGGCGACTTCACCCTGATGGACATGGTTCTTTGGGGCATGGTGACCAGACTTCAGTCATTCCACGAGGCCGCTGTGAGCGCTTGCGAAGCGACCAATCCCCACGCCGCTTACACGCTGATTCGAGCTTACGCCGAACAGTGCGCAGCACTGATCTACGCGATCGATCACCCAGACAAGGCAGAACGTTTGTGGCGTGATCCAGATGGTCACGGCGTGCCCATCGGGAAGATGACGAGCTACGCCGACCGGAATGATCGCATTGGCAACTTCCGCCTCCTCTACGACCGGCTCAGCAAGTACGCGCATCCCAGCCAGCTTGCGCACTATGCCGGCATGCGCGTTGAGGATGATCGAGAGAGGGCGATGTCATGGCAATCCTCGCCGAGGTTCAAAAGCGACGACGAAGTACTTATTGCCTACGGCTGGATCTACGAGCTCGCTGAAGCTGGTGCGAAACTCGTCGTCGAGTTTGCGTTGATCCATGGGCTGCGCCCTCGGTCTGACTTGAGCCAACGCGCACATCGCACCGCAAACGAGTGAGTCGGTGTTCGCGGATAGCCAAACGCGGCGGAATGACGCGGGTCTGCGACCCAGTCGCATCGCGGCAGATTCGGAATGCAGCGCCGCGCTAATCGCGGCGTCGAGACACTGCCTCGGTCCGTCGCCGCTGACGTAACCGGTCCTAAAGAGATTGGTGAGGGCGCGCCGTGAAGAAGCGGCACCACCGCGAGGCGAGGCCGAGGGTGTGACGTGGCGCCTTTTCGTATGTGCGGCCCGTGCGCGGTTTCCTAACGCCCTGGGCAGGGCAGCAGCCGGGCTACCCCGGCTGAGTGAATACGCCGTCGGTGACCAGTCTGTGGGCAGCGCCGAGCCAGAACTTCATCGCCAGCTCAGCTTGCTGGCCGTCCTGTTCGTCCCAGGCGGACTCGTAGAGCCGCAGCAGCTCGCGGCAGACCTCGCTCAGAAGCCAGACATGAACGGTGTAGAGCTCGACCGCGGCCTCTTTGACGAAGGCAGGGATCGGTCCGATCGCCGCGTGCTCGTCACTGAGTGGTTTGCGCTCGAGGAGTAGGTTGATGAGGTCTGGGCGCGCCACGTGGGCGACGGCGTTCAGATCGCCGTAGATGCGCCCCGCTCCTGCGGGCGCGAACTTGACGTTCGGAACGTGCTTGGTGCCTTTGTGCTGGGCGTCCTCACGGATCTCGCCTAGCCGGGCAAGCATTTCCAGGTCTTGCTTTAGCGAAGCCGCCGCCTTGATGTACTGGCCTTCCGAGATGAGAGTCTCGGTCGCAAATGTGCCTTGGCTGAATGCTGCGATGAGGCCGAGGGCTTCGCTCTCCCCGGCACCCGGCTGGAGACCCGCGGTCGGGCCGAGTTTGAGCAGGACGTTGAGCACGCTCATCATGGCGAGCCGACCATCGAGCAGCGCTTCACCGAAGGCGACCTTCGACTTTTCGCGAACTCGGGTGCCGGCTTCGAGGATTCGGCTCTCCAGGTCGATGCCGCCTCGCAAGAACTGCTCGAGTTCGGACGGCACCAGGGGATAGTCAGTCACGACGAGAACTCTGCCGTACTCCGAACCTGGCCGTCACCGCGGAGCACCGCCTCAGCTGGCCCCTCGGCGGCGTCAGCGCGTCATCGATGCGCTGCGCTGCAATGAGGCCGGTGCGACAGCGTCCCCTCGACCGCCGTGCTGACCACACGGGCGCCCACTCCCTACACGGCTCGACAGGTCCGTGCGTCCGACTCGCGGCGGTACGACGCCCGCCGGATCGCTGTTGGAGGTGAAATGACTCAAGCCGCTCGACCGCGGTCCCAGCATGCCCATGCATGGTCAAACATGAAGGGATAGCCGCTGCTAGAGGATCCCACAAGGAAGCTGTGGTCAGCTCACTTCACGCTCACGGCAGCTGAGAGGGGGGTCGGACGGCCTGACCCATGAGCCACGTCTGCGCGATGAAGAGCATCGCGAGACCGCTCATGCCAGGCAGGAGAAACCATCCGTCCCGCTCGCCCTCGATCAGCCAGCCTGCAGCTCCGCCGATCAGACACACGCCTACCGAGATGAGTACCGCGAACCCGAACTCGCGGCGAAGGCCGCCCTCCATCTGATCGATCGTCCTCAACCGGGGAGGGTCTAGGTCTTCGCCGATGAGAAACTGGCGGACTATTCGTTGCCGCTCGAGAAAGACACGGATGCCGCGCCTCGCGGGTACTGCAACGGCGAATGGGAATGCAAGTAAGAGCCACCGCGACTCCCCTGAAGGAACGAACAGCGCGGCGAGCGCCGGGCCCAATGCGACCCAGAGTGCAGCCTCAGCGAAGTAGCGGGCAGGGACGTATGTCCCTCCCACGAGACGAGCCGCGGCCCATAGCCGGATAGCGGTGAGTGTTTCCGCGCGTGACCCGGGAGGCAATCCATCGCCCGCCTCCCGTGCCCATTGCTCAAGTCGTCGAAGGCGCGTCGGGAGTGTGAATTGGTTGACAGCCACTGCCGCTCCCAAGAGCGAGGCAACGGCAGCAGTCAACGCTCCAATGGTCTCGGTGTTGATGGTCACCTGAATCCTCGTCATAGCCCGCGGGGGTTCGCGCTTCTGAGAAATGGTGGACCACAGTGGTCGCTCCATCCCGGCGACACGCTACATACGGAAAGGCCAACGCTCGCGGCGCCAACGAGCGCGGACTACAGTCACGCGCGGCCCCAGGTCCTGTGCGTCCTAAGTGTCCGGAAGGACCCACGCCGCCGGATCACAGGGACTAAGGAGTCGTACGTACCTGGGGGAGCCGCTCGCTTCATCTTCCCTGCGCGGGATCGAGTTCGACCTTGGATTCGACGATGTCAACCCGCGTTGATGCGGATCTGCATGGTCGCGCGGTGACGAGTCGGGCGAGGCGGCGCTCGAGAGCGCTCTGGGGGCTGTGACGGCGGTAGGACTGGTTGATGGGCATTCGGATCACATCTCGGGCGCTGGACGGTTGAGCGGCCCTTGAGGTGTCTGCAGTGTGCGCGCCAGGCTTCGGGCCAGCTCGTTGATGTCGTGCAGATGGGCGGCCTGCACCTCCCACTCGCTCGGGTTGACGCCGGCGGTCAGTGCGGCGGACATGAGTCGGGCCATCGGGTACCCCTGCGCGTTCGGGACCTGGTCCAGAGCGCACCATGCCTTGGCTCCGTCGCCGCCAATCCAGCTTGCGAAGCTCAGCAGCGTCGCGGGTGCCGCTCGCACGTCATCGGGTGCCCGCCTGGTGAGGTTGGTCCACAACGCCACATGCGACTGCGCCGTTCGGCCACTGATGTTCTCCCAGACGTTGTCGCGGACCGGGACCGAAGTCACCGCCAGCAGTATCCGGGCCGCGTCAAGATCATCGAGCGCGTTGCCGTCGGCATGGAACCGGTGCAAGCGCTCCATCGTCCATGCGTGCTCGGCCGGAGGATCGCTCGCCGCGGACGCCGTCCGTGCCGCGGGCATGAGTCGCGCGATCGGCTCTCGGTCACCGACGAGTGAGGCAGCCATGGCGCTGCGGCTGGCGATCGGTAGCGCGTGCCCGGCGGCGACCATCTGTGCATCGATCCGCGTGCGCGCTGCTCCGGTGCGCTGGCCGGACTCGTGACTGTCGAGGTCGCACCACTGGTTGTCATCGGCCCACAGCCGCAACGGGGACGCCACATGTATGGACTCCAGCCGGCTGCGCAGGTCCTCACTCGCGCGCTCGGCGTTGAACCGATCCGTGGTCAGGCAGATGATCGCGACCGTGGCACCCGGCCTCGCGTGACGTCCGAAGGGGACCTCCAGGGACTCCCACACGTCGCCGCGTGCCGTCTGCGACGTCGGCAGGTCGACGCGCACCCGAGGCAGCCCCGGCGCGAACGGATACAGCACGAGCGATTCGTGCGGCGTGAACCCGAACATGTGCGGCACTGCCGCCAACAGCTCGTCGTGCGAGCGCACCGAGATCTTCATGGCTTGCCTCCTGCTCGACCGGAGACGGACGTCTCGTGTCGAACAGGTGTGTTCGCGCAGTCCAGGCGGGCAGGCAATGCGTCCGGGGGAGCACCTCACAGAGGAGAACTCGCGAGGCCAAGTCCGGTCAGCAAGTGACCAAGGACACGCACTCGGCTGATGCGAGATCGCGCGATCCACGACATGGAGGAGTCCGACGATGACCACGACGAAGAAGAAGCTGCCGGTGTACGTGAGCTTGGAGGAAGCCGCGGAGATTCTCTCGGTCTCCACGAAGACCGTCCGCAGGCGGATCAGTGACGGAACGATCCCGGCCTATCACTGCGGCCGGCGCCCGATCAGGATCCGTCTGGAAGACCTCGAAGGCGCCCTCCGACGCATCCCCGCGATCGACTGGTGACGGTCAGAATCGGCCAAAATCGGACAGGTCCTGCCCCACGTGTGCCCCACGGAGCCAAAATGAAACCCCCTGAAATCACTGGGATTTCAGGGGTGTTCGTGGGTGGGCGATACTGGGTTTGAACCAGTGATCCTTACCCGTGAGTGGTGAGAAGCCCGATCTGCGGGGCTATGCCTTGGCGAAATGGCGACTGCGCCAAGGGACGGCGCGTTTCGGTCGCCGAGCCCTGTCGACCGCCTTCGATATCTCGTCCGCGTGCGTCCACCACTGATCGGCAGCTCTGTTGGGATCATCGGTGGCTACGTCCCGGTATACGTCGGGCCTCGCTAGGGAGAGCAGCTTCGACCGGTCGTCCGGCTGGAGCCAAGACACGTAAGGCAGCGCCGCGCGGCGAGCTTCTGCTATAGCCGCCAAAGTGCTGTCCTCGATCGTTCCGAATTGAATGCTGTGGCGTTCTTCGATCCAGATTGCGTGGGCTTTGACTGTGTCGGCGTACCCGTACAGAGCGTCCAAAGCCGCGTTCGACGAGTCGCGAGACTCTCGGTAGGTACTTATCAGTTGGTTGAAGACCGTCGCGGCGAGGCCGCCAGCAGCGCCGATTAACAGTTCGGTCCACACAGCCCGGCTCCTCTCGCTGGTAGTTGAGACTGTAACGGTCAGTGCGTGTACTGCCTTCATGCGAACGTCGCGTGCAAATGCAGCCGGAAATGCATCCGGCTTGGCCCGGCTCTTTCGCGACTATCGTGCCACTTTCTCCGGACGAACTAATCACGCACGTTCTGCTTGGAGTGAGCCGGACTCATCGCGAAGCCACGGGGCATTTCCGGCATCGAGGAAGCGCACGGGGACGATGACATCCTCAACCTTCGCGTTCTCGCCCGCAGCGCTGGTCGCGAAGATGAGTTCCACAGCGGATACGTCGGCGGTACGCTCCTCCCCTGCGTGGATGACACGGAAACTGGTACCGAGCGACCGCATCTCGTGACTTTCGGCGTCGACCATGAGGTACGGGTGCACGTCGAAGATGGGTCCGTCGGATTGGTTCATGACGACGACTTCCGGTCGGCCATTCACTTCCCTCGCCAACGCCCACACACGGGACGCTTGACGAGCGTGCTGGCGTTCGAGTTCACGTTCCCATTGGATTCCGGCGAGTGCCGAGGCCTCCTTCTGGGACCTCCAGGCGGCACCAGCGAAAATCGCTGCAACGACGGCCGCCCCAAGTGCGCCGAGGGTGCTGTAAGCCGTGATGGCGTCGTAGTTGGTCCACACGCAGGTCACGGTAGTCCGAGGCGCGCCTCCCCGCGGGGAAACGCCGTCGTCTCGGATCGCATGAGACAACGTCTTCAATAGGCACATCGGGCCTCAAGTATGCGGTCGTGAGTACGTGGTCATGGACGTGAGCAGCAATCCACCTCGGGGTCAGTGCCGCTGAGTAGGTCTTCCAATGGGGACACGGTGTTCCGCGAGAAACAAGTAGACCAACGTCGAGCTTGCCGTGGCTCAGGCAGAGATGGCGCGACGACGCACTTCGAGGACGTCGCGTTCCAGCCGGTCGAGCGCGCTGATCAGGTCCCCACCACGGCTGTCGGCAAGTCCGTCGAGGATGAACCCCCGAACCAGCGTGGACGCAGGCACGTCCAGTCGCGTCGCGAGCGCGTTCAACTTGTCGATCACGTCATTGGGGAGTCGGACCGAGTAGACCGACGAGGCTTCGCGGTTCTTGCGCACTCCTCGGTTTCCGGCGGGCGGGGGAGTGTCGCCGAACGCCTCGGACTCTTCGATCGCCTCGCGGATAGCGTCCTGGCTACTCATCCTGCTGTGCCTCTCGGTAGATCCTTCGGTACGTCGCGTTGGCGGGCCACCCGTTGACGCCCTCGTAGCCGGCGTCACCGCGCAGGAGGATCATGCAGAGCACCTCGCGCCGCGTGTGGCTGTATCCGACGACTCTCGTCGACAGACCGGAACGGCTTGCTGGGTCGGGCTCGAACCAGACGGCATCGATATCGCTGATCGCCTCATCTGCTTCCTCAATGGTCACGTGGTGCGCCTCCCACATATGGGTGGCGGCCACGTCGGACCACATCACGAGGCCCGCCTCCCGAGCGTATTACGTCCGTCATACGTAGGCAAGGGTAGTGTCATCCCCGTGCTCCGCTGTCTGAGCCGGCGCTTCCGCTCAACAGGTCTTCCAGAGCTGTCGCCGCGCGGCTCTGCGCGTCATGGAGCAGATGCGCGTACGTGTTCAAGGTGACCTGTGCGCTGGCGTGGCCCAGTCGTTCCTGGACGACCTTCACTGATTGGCCGGCCTCGAACAGCAGCGACGCATGCGTGTGGCGCAACTCGTGCACGTTCAACTTCGGCAGGTCATGCGTCGGGTGAGCTTCCCGATAGAGCTTCTGGACTCTCAGGAAGCTCGAGTGCAAACCCGACTGTGTCGCCGCGCGTCCCGGGCGGGACGGGAACACCGGGTGACCGCTGCGAAGACCGTGCAGGGGTGTCACGTTGCCGTCGCCGGTGAGCAGGCCGGGCAGCTCGCGGCGCCAGGCTTGGAGCAGGTGCTCGCACGTGGCATCGAAGGTGATCGTGCGAGGCCGGCCGCCCTTCACCGGGCCAATGACGTAACGCTCGCCGGTGGGCAGGGTTTCGTCGTAGTGCAGGGCGCGCTCGATTCGCAGCTGCCGCCTGGGGGAAGTCGATGTCTCCCCACCGCAGACCGAGCAGCTCACCCGATCGCATCCCGGTCCGTGCGAGGAGCACCCACTCGGTGGCGCGAGGTTCGTCCTCGGCCAGTGCCCAGTCGCAGAAGCGTGTCAGCTGCTCGACGTTCCAGATCACGAACGGCTTGACGCGTTTGGCTGTCTCGCCCTTGGGACGTCCCGCGTGTTTGGAGTTCGCAGGATTCTTGACGATCAGTCCTTCGTCGAGCGCCGCCAGAAAGATCGTGTTGACCCAGTTCGCGTACCTCGCGACCGTCGAGGTGGCCAAGCCCTTGCGGGGGCGTTTCGGTGAGGGCGGTTGCTTCGTTCCGCGCTCCAGGCCGCGGTAGGCCGCTGCAAGATCGGTCGGGCGGATGTCGGTCAGCTGCAGGTGGCCGATGTAGGGATCGATCGCGTCGATGACCCGCTGGATGTACATGCGGGTGCCATTGCCGACGGAGTGCCCGTCGAGCCACCGTCGCGCATACGGGGTGAAGGTGTCACGGCCGACGGCCTGCGGGATCTTGCGGATCACGTCGGCGCGGACCAAGGTGAGGGCCTCGTCGGCGTCCTCGTAGCTGGCGAACCCGGCGCAGGTGTGGGTGCGGGTGCCGGCCTCGGGGTGGCCCGGCTCGACGGGAACCTGGATCTCATAGCGCCACCGCGGACCGGACTTGGTCGGGTACGTGCTGATGGAGCCGGTGCCCTTCTCGCGTCGAGCGCGAGCGGGGGTCGGCTTGGCGCGCGGGCTCATCAGGAGACGTCCGAAGGTGGTCGGCTGGTCGCGTCGACGCCGAAGGCGGCGAGGAAGGGGCGCCGGGGGATGAGGAGCCGACGGCCGAGGCGGACGACGGTGATCGTGCCGTCCTCGATGGCGCGGTCGATTGTGCGCGGGTCGACGTCGAGCAAGGTGGCGACCTCGGTGCGGTTCAGCACCTCGCGGTCGGTGTCCAGGAGTTCGGCCCAGGTGCGGATGGGGGCGGCGATGGTGTGGTTCGTCATACCCGACAGGTGCGCGCCGGGACCCCTCCTGCGGTGCTGAAAGCACCAGGACGCGGGACGGGCGCCACGCCGGATTTCTATGCCGTGGGCCCCCGATCTAGGGTGGATAGTCGCATGGATAGTCGCATCAGAGGCTTTTGAGGCCATGGTGAGTGCCGCCAACTCTCGAGAAACTGCAGGTCAGAGCATGAATGCGCCCTGGAAGCACCCGAAAGCCGTCCTATGGGACATGGACGGCACCCTCGTCGACACCGAGCCGCTCTGGATCGAGGGGGAGAACACCCTGGCGGCCGAGCACGACGCCGTGTGGACCGAGGAGGACTCGCTCCACCTCGTCGGCAGTGACCTGCTGCAGGCCGCGGCGTACATCAAGGAGCGCATCGGCGGGGACATGACGCCGGAGGACATCGTCGCGTACCTCGGCGACCGGGTCGCCGCGTCGCTGCGCGAGCGCCAGGACTGGCGACCGGGTGCGCGTGAGTTGTTCGAGGAGTACCGCGCCGCCGGTGTGCCCCAGGCGCTCGTCACGATGTCGTACGGCTACATCGCCGAGCCCGTCGTCGAGGTCCTCGGGTTCGACGCGGTCGTCACCGGAGACTCGGTGACGCACGGCAAGCCGCACCCGGAGCCTTACCTGACCGCCGCCGAGAAGCTCGGTGTCGACCCGGCCGACTGCGTCGCTCTGGAGGACTCGCGCACCGGAGCCGCCTCCGCGAACGCGGCCGGATGCTTCGTGATCGCCGTGCCGCACGCCGTCTCGGTCCACGAGGCCCCGCGCCGTGCGGTCATCCGTGGCCTCGACGGAGTGGACGCAGCGGCGATACAGCGCTTGGTCGACGCCGGTCAGGCCTGAGCATCAGCACGAGTCGCTCGAGCTCGCGGGGGAGTAGTCGCTCACGAGCCATTCCCCGTTGACCTTCGTGAGCTCGCGCCCCAGCATCCGCCACCCGTCATCGGGCTTGCGAGTCTCGCCGTCGGGAAGCTCGAACGCCCAGTCGTCCTCGTTGATGCACGCGATGACGACGGCCTCGTCGCGGTCCACGGTCGCGCGGTGGTCCTTCCACGCGGGAGCCCCGGTGCGTGTGACCCCGTCCTGCGCCTCCCGCGTGGCGCGGGCGATCTCGTCCCTGCGCAGCCGTTCGGTCGTCGTCGTCACGAACGCGTTCTGGGCAACGTGTCCGGCGTTCGCGATCGCGACCACCTCGTCCCAGTAGCGGCTGAAGGCGGCGATGGCGGCCCAGGACTCGACATCCGTGGCCACGCGCGGCCCGCCGTCGTCGGCTCGGCACGCGGCCAGCAGCGCGATCGTCAGTGTCCCCGCCAGCCACGCCCGCCGCCGACGATTCATCGGACCAGGGTAGGAGGAGGGTGGCCGCCAGTAGGTTGTACCCATGAGTGGTTGGCGCGTCGCGCGCATCGCCGGGGCGGACATCATCGTCCGGCCGTCGCTGGTCCTGATCGGCATCGTGCTGGTGATCGTCTTCGCGCCCCAGTTCGAGTCCCTCGGGGCCGGCCCGAACCCGTACGTGACCTCGGTCGTCTTCGTCCTGAGCCTCTTCCTGTCGGTGTTCCTGCACGAGCTGGCCCACCTGGCCGCAGCCCGCTGGTTCGGCATGACCGTGCCGTCCGTCGAGCTGCACCTGCTCGGCGGCGAGACCCGCATCGAGGGCGACTCGCGTCACCCGTGGCAGGAGCTGGTCACCGCGATCGTCGGGCCGCTGTGCTCGTTGATCCTCGGCCTCATCGCACTGTGGTTCGCAGCCGCGACCGACGGCGTGACGCACTCGGTGCTGTGGTCGGTCGGCTTCATCAACGTGCTGATCGCGATCTTCAACATGCTTCCCGGCCTGCCGCTCGACGGCGGGCGCGTGCTGCGCGCGCTGATCTGGGCGGTCACCGGCAGCGAGGCCAAGGGCGTGCGGGTCGCGGGCTGGATCGGGCGACTCGCGGCGCTGGCCCTCGTCGCCATCGCGATCGCGATGATGCTCGGGGACGACGTGTTCGCGCTCGGCCGCGCCCTGCTGGTGCTGGCCGTGGCCCTGTTCCTGTGGCAGGGCGCCAGCTACGCGCTCCGCCACGGCGTCGCGATCGCCAGGATCGGCGCCCTCGACGCGCGCGACCTCATGCGGGACGAGCCGCCGCCGCCGGAGTCCGTCCCGATCTCCGTCGACCTGTCCGGGCGCGAGCTGCTCGTCGCGCTGGCCGAGAACCCGGCGAATTCGTACGCCCTCATCGACGACGAGGGACGTGTGGTGGGGACCCTCTTCTCGGCGTCGGTCGACCGCGCCTATCGTGAGGCCGGATGAGTCTCCAGCGCACCGGTCCCTTCGTCGAGGGCGAGTGGATCCGCCTGTCCGACCCCAAGGGCCGCAAACACAACATCCAGCTCGTGGCGGGCAAGGAGTTCAGCACCAAGAAGGGCCAGATCCGTCACGACGACATCATCGGGCGCCCCGAGGGCATCGTCGTCGAGACGTCGCTGGAGTTCCCGTACCAGGTGTTCCGTCCCCTGCTGTTCGAGTACGTCGTCTCGATGCCGCGCGGTGCCGCGATCATCTATCCCAAGGACGCGGCACAGATCCTCGTCCAGGCCGACATCTTCCCGGGCGCCCGGGTCATCGAGGCGGGTGCCGGCTCCGGCAGCCTGACCTCGTACCTGCTGCGTGCCATCGGGCCCGAGGGGCACCTCGAGTCCCACGAGCTGCGCGAGGAGTTCGCCGAGACCGCCCGCAAGAACGTCGAGCAAGCGCTCGGCGGGGCGCCCGACACGTGGTCACTCACCGTGGGGGACCTGCGCGACGCGGCCGACGGCCCCGAGGTCGACCGCATCATCCTCGACATGGTCGACCCCTGGACGTGCATTCCTCTCGCCATCGAGCGCCTCGTGCCCGGCGGGATCGTGTGCGGCTACGTCGCCACGACCACGCAGCTGTCGCGCTTCGTCGAGACGCTGCGCGAGTCCGCCGGATTCACCGAGCCGCACGCGTTCGAGACGCTCGTGCGCGACTGGCACCTCGAGGGACTGGCCGTGCGCCCGAACCACAAGATGAACGGGCACACGGCATTCCTCGTCACCGCCCGGCGACTCGCTCCGGGCCAGCGGCCGATGCCCAAGACGCGGCGCCCTGCGCCCGGTGCCTACGGGCCCGACTACGTGGGCCCGCGGCCGGCCGACCTGAACGGCTAGTTAGTCCAGCTCGGTCACGAGCGACTGCACCTCGATCACCGGCACCGAGACGGTGTCGGACGACTCCATCGTCAGGAACTCCTCGTTCCCGGCGGGGACCGTGAACGGGGAGCCGTCCAGCTCGAAGCGGATGTCGTACGTGATGCGCATGGTGGCGGTGTGTGCGCCGGCCCGGCGGAAGATCATCGTGCACTCGTCCGACCGCGAGGTCACGACCGGGCACGTGATCGTCTGGCCGGCGGCCGTGACGACCATCTCGCGCGGCTCGGCGATCGCGACCAGTCCCAGCGCCTCGGAGCCGACGACAGGCGTGGCGGATGCACCCTGGGCCCACCACCACGTCTCGAGGTTCACCAACGTGCGGGCCGGCGGATTGAACACGGGGGTCACGTCGGGCAGCGTGAGGGCACCGTACGCCGCGACCAGACGGTCGCGGACCGAGACGGTCTCGAACTCGGTGTCCCAGTACCAGTTCCGGTACTCGGTGTCGTCGGGGCCGATGCATCCGACGTAGATGACGTGGTCCGCATCTTCGGGCTTGTCCGAGATGGTGTCGCCGTTCTCGCGGATCTTCTCCAGGTCCTGGATCGCGGCGGGGTCGTTCATGAAGCACGCACGGTCGCCCATGCAGAAGTCGTTGTAGATGGTCTCGCGGAAGGTGCAGCTCGGGGTGGTGTCGCCACCGCCACCGGAGCCGCCACCGGAGTCACCCGGTGTCCCGGCGGACCACTCGATGCATCCGTAGACCATGGAGCCGTCCGGTTGCTGGACCAGGCCTTCGCGGAGGCACTCCCGGTCGGCCTGAGCCGGTGCGATGGCCAGGAAGGCGCCGACCAGCACGAGCGCGAGCACGGCGCCCACTCGGCGCGTCACCGTCCTCATGCCGCGCAGTCCTTGGCCGGCAGGCGGTCCTGGCTGATCGACTCGCCCACGAGCCACCGGTCATCGATCCGCACGATCGTCATCCCGCGCGGACCCCAGCCCTGCTCGGGGTAGTCGACCTCGGCGCCCTTCGGCTTGAAGCCCCACCCGTCCTCGTTCTCGCAGACCAGCAGCGTTGCGCTGTCCGCGGTGAGGTCGACGACCTCGGCGTCCTTGACCTCGGACTGGCCGACCCGCACGAGTCCGGACTCCGCGTAACCCCTGGCGATGGCGCGCTCCTTCTCGATGCGGTCCGGGGCGAGCGTCGTCGCATAGGCATCCGCCGGCACCTTCCCGGAGTTCTCGATCGCTCGCTTCTCGGCCAGGAAGGCGGTGTAGGCCGCGACCACCGCCGTCTCCTCGGCGTCGGCCGTTGCGGACGCGGAGGTCGTGGGAGTGGTCGCCGGATCAGCGGCGTCGTCGTCCCCGCCGCAGCCGGCGAGGGTCGCGCCCATGATCAGGGCGCACGTCAGCGTCAGAAGGGTCCCTCGAGTCATGGGTCCAGCGTAGTAGGAACCGCCGGGTGCCCTCGACCATCCTTTGCGCGACACGATCGCAACACGGCCGTCTCGCGATGGGGTGGTACGGGCGTCCTCGACGGGTAGGGTCGTGACATCACCCTCCAGGAGGTGCACATGAACGGCAACGAGCACACCGACCGCTACCTCGAGGCGCGCCTCGCAGACGTGGAGTCCCGGCTCGCGAACACGTCCGCGCAGAACGAGCGGTTGACCTCCACGCTGCGTGAGGCACGTGACCAGATCGTCGCCCTCAAGGAGGAGGTGGACCGGCTCGCCCAGCCGCCCACCGGGTTCGGCACCTTCCTGCAGCTCAACGAGGACGACTCGGTCGACGTGATCACCGGCGGCCGCAAGCTGCGCGTCACCGTCAGCCCCGCGGTCGACAAGCAGCGCCTGCGCAAGGGCCAGGAGGTCATCCTCAACGAGGCCATGAACGTCGTCGCCGCGCTGGACTTCGAGCAGATCGGCGAGGTCGTGATGCTCAAGGAGCTGATGGCCGACGGCGAGCGCGCGCTCGTGCTGGGCAACGCCGACGAGGAGCGTGTCGTGCGCCTGGCCGACACGCTGATCGGCTCCAAGGTCCGCGCCGGCGACTCCCTGCTGCTCGACAGCCGCGCGGGGTACGTCTACGAGCGCATCCCCAAGTCCGAGGTCGAGGAGCTGGTCCTCGAAGAGGTCCCCGACATCGACTACACGAGCATCGGCGGGCTGGGCAACCAGGTCGAGATCATCAAGGACGCGGTCGAGCTGCCGTACCTGCACCCCGAGGTCTTCATCGAGCACGAGCTCAAGCCGCCGAAGGGGATCCTGCTGTACGGCCCGCCCGGCTGCGGCAAGACGATGATCGCCAAGGCGGTCGCCGCCAGCCTGGCCAAGAAGGTCAGTGAGCGGACGGGTGAGGAGGGTCGCTCCTACTTCCTGAACATCAAGGGTCCCGAGCTGCTCAACAAGTACGTCGGCGAGACCGAGCGGCACATCCGCCTGGTGTTCCAGCGGGCGCGCGAGAAGGCCACCGAGGGCACCCCGGTCATCGTCTTCTTCGACGAGATGGACTCGTTGTTCCGCACGCGCGGCTCGGGCGTCTCGTCCGACGTCGAGAACACGATCGTCCCGCAGCTGCTCAGCGAGATCGACGGTGTCGAGGGACTCGAGAACGTGCTGGTCATCGGCGCATCGAACCGCGAGGACATGATCGACCCGGCGATCCTGCGACCCGGCCGACTCGACGTGAAGATCAAGATCGAGCGGCCCGACGCCGAAGGCGCCCGCGACATCTTCAGCAAGTACCTGACCGGTTCACTGCCGCTGCACGAGGACGACCTGCGCGAGTGGGGCGGCGACCGCGAGGCGTGCGTCCACGGGATGATCCAGCGCACCGTCGAGCGGATGTACACCGAGAGCGAGGAGAACCAGTTCCTCGAGGTCACGTACGCCGGCGGCGACAAGGAGATCTTGTACTTCAAGGACTTCAACTCCGGCGCGATGATCCAGAACATCGTCGACCGCGCGAAGAAGATGGCGATCAAGGACTTCCTCGACCTGGGCAGCAAGGGCATCCGGGTGCAGCACATGCTGCAGGCGTGCGTCGACGAGTTCAAGGAGAACGAGGACCTGCCCAACACGACCAACCCCGATGACTGGGCGCGGATCTCGGGCAAGAAGGGTGAGCGGATCGTCTTCATCCGCACGCTCATCACCGGCAAGGGCGGCAACGAGCCGGGTCGATCGATCGACACGGTCGCGAACACGGGACAGTACCTCTGACACTCGAACTGCGCGTGGTCCGCTACGACCACCCGGACGCCGTGAAGCTGACCGAGCTGGTCCAGGCCGAGTACGTCCGGCGCTACGCCACCGAGGTGGGCGACGCCTCGCCGATGGACCCTGGCCAGTTCGACCACCCGAACGGCATCTTCTTCATCGGGTACGTCGACGAGATCCCGGTGGCGATGGGCGGTTGGCGCCGTGGCGGGCCGCGAGGCGACCTGGACGGTGAGATCAAGCGCATGTTCGTGCTGGACTCCCACCGTGGCCAGGGACTGTCACGGCAGGTGCTCGAGGAGCTCGAGCGCAGCGCCGCGCGCCAGGGGATCAGCCGACTCGTCCTCGAGACCGGCGACGAGCAGCCCGAGGCGATCAGCCTCTACCGCTCCGCGGGCTACGTCGACATCGAGCCGTTCGGCTTCTACGCGGACTACGACGACGCCGTCCACCTGGGCAAGGACCTGTGAACTGTCGGACGACGGGTGCATGCTGAGGTCATCAGCACTCATCGACGGGGGTTCGGCATGGCATTCAACACGTACTTGTTCTTCAGCGGCGGCCAGTGCGCGGAGGCGTTCGAGCGCTACCACGAGGTCTTCGGCGGCGACCTCTCGATCATGCGCATGAGCGAGGTGCCGCAGGAGGCACGCATGCCGGGGACCGAGCCCGACTCGGTGATGCACGCGTCCCTGCGCCATGGCGACGCCTTCCTGATGGGCTCGGACGACCCGACGGGCGACGGTGGGCCGAAGCTCGGCTTCAGCGTCTCCTGGTCCGCGCCCGATGCCGACACCGCCCGTCGCGTCTTCGAGGCGCTGGCCGAGGGCGGCCAGGTCACGATGCCGCTCGAGCCGGTTTTCTGGTCGGCGGCCTTCGGCACCTGCACCGACCGCTTCGGCACACCGTGGATGATCGACGTCGTGGGGGAGCCGCCCAGCGCGTAGCCCGGGCACGGCTCGCGCGACGACGTAGGCTGACCAGCGTGAGCGTCCACCGCATCCAGGGGTCCGAGGTCGAGTACGGCATCGCCGTGCAGGGCCAGCCGCAGGCCAACCCGATGGTCGCGTCCACGCACGTCGTGAACTCCTATGCCGCGGCCAACGGACTGACTCGCCGGGCGCGCTGGGACTACGAGGAGGAGAGCCCGCTGCGCGACGCGCGCGGGTTCGACCTCGGTCGCGACGTCGCCGACCCGTCGCAGCTCACCGACGAGGACATGGGGCTGGCGAACATCATCCTCACGAACGGTGCGCGGCTGTACGTCGACCATGCGCACCCGGAGTACTCCAGCCCCGAGGTGACCAACCCGCTCGACGTCGTCCGTTGGGAGAAGGCCGGCGAGCACGTCATGCTGCGCGGCGCCCAGCTGGCGAACCGCGTCCCGGGGGTCGGGCCGATCGTGCTCTACAAGAACAACGTCGACAACAAGGGCGCCGCCTACGGCTCGCACGAGAACTACCTCATGCGCCGCGACGTGCCCTTCCTGTCGATCGTCCAGCAGTTCACGCCGTTCCTGGTGAGCCGCCAGGTCATCACCGGGGCCGGACGCGTGGGCCAGCGCCAGGACGGCAGCGTCCACGCCTTCCAGATCAGCCAGCGTTCGGACTACTTCGAGGTCGAGGTCGGGCTCGAGACCACGCTCAAGCGCCCGATCATCAACACGCGCGACGAGCCGCACGCAGACCCGAAGAAGTACCGGCGACTGCACGTCATCATCGGCGACGCGAACATGTCCGAGACCTCGATCTACCTCAAGCACGGCACGGCATCGCTGGTGCTCGCGATGATCGAGGCCGATGCGCTGCCGCCGCCGCTCGCCCTGGCCGACCCGGTGCGGGCACTGCACACGATCTCGTACGACCACGGCCTCACCGCTGCGGTCCCGCTGCAGGACGGGCGCACGATCACCGCGCTGGAGCTGCAGGGCCACTACCTCGAGCACGCGAAGAAGTTCGTCGAGACCGAGGGAGGCGACGAGCAGACCCACGACGTGCTCGAGCGTTGGGAGTCGGTGCTGACGCGGCTCGCGGACGACCCGATGGGCCTCGTGCGCGAGCTCGACTGGGTCGCCAAGCTCGCGCTGCTCGAGCGGTACCGCGAGCGCGACGGCCTCGACTGGGACGACGCCAAGCTGCACCTGATCGACCTGCAGTACCACGACATCCGTCCCGAGCGCGGGCTCTACCATCGCCTGCTCGCGGGCGGGCGGATGGAGCGGCTGCTCCAGGACGACGTGATCGGCGAGGCGGTCACCGAGCCGCCGCACGACACGCGTGCCTACTTCCGGGGCCGCTGCCTGCAGCGGTTCTCCGAGGACATCGCGGCGGCGTCGTGGGACTCGGTGATCTTCGACCTGCCGGGCTACGACTCCCTGCAGCGGGTGCCGACGATGGAGCCGCTCAAGGGCACCGCCGAGCACGTCGATGCGCTGCTCGGACGCGTCGAGACGGCCAGCGATCTCTTCCGGGCCATCACGGGCCGCTAGTGGATAGGGTGGGGAACATGGCCGAGCAACAGCACAGGACGCCGCGCAAGAGCGATGTCGACGAGGAGCAGGTCGAGACGACCGAGGTCGACGCCGAACGCAAGGAGAAGCTCGACGACGACGTCGACTCGATCCTCGACGAGATCGACGACGTGCTCGAGGAGAACGCCGAGGAGTTCGTCCGCAGCTTCGTCCAGAAGGGCGGGCAGTGATGCTCGATGGAGGCTTCCGCGCCGTCGGATCCTCCTCGTTCGCCGAGTTCCTCGCCACCCAGGCACCCGACCTGCTGCCGAACGCCTCCGGAGGGTCCGTGACCGGTCTCGACGTGACGCACGGGACGACGATCGTCGCCGCGACGTTCGACGGCGGAGTCGTCATGGGCGGCGACCGCCGCGCCACGATGGGCAACGTCATCGCCCAGCGTGACATCCAGAAGGTCTTCCCGACCGACGAGTTCAGCTGCGTCGGCATCGCGGGCACGGCCGGCATCGCCGTCGAGATGACGCGCCTGTTCCAGGTCGAGCTCGAGCACTACGAGAAGATCGAGGGCACCACGCTGTCGACCGACGGCAAGGCCAACCGGCTCGCGACCCTCATCCGCGGCAACCTCGGCATGGCGATGCAGGGCCTCGCGGTGGTGCCGCTGTTCGCCGCCTACGACCTCCACGCCGAGTGCGGGCGCATCTTCGCCTTCGACGTCACCGGCAACAAGAACGAGGAGCGCACGTTCCACTCCGTCGGCTCCGGCTCGACGTTCGCTCGCGGCTCGCTCAAGAAGCTCTACCGCGCCGGCATGAGCGAGTCCGACGCCGTCACCGCGGTGATCCAGGCGCTCTACGACGCTGCCGACGACGACACCGCCACCGGCGGACCCGACCTGACCCGACGGATCTTCCCGCTCATCTCGGTCATCACCCGTGACGGGTACCGCGCGTGGGACGAGTCCGCGACCGCCGAGATCGCCGACGCCGTGATCGGTGGCCGCATGCAGTCGCCCGACGGCCCGTCCGCCCCGCTGACCTAGGAGCCCCATGACCACCCCCTTCTACGTCTCGCCCGAACAGCTGATGAAGGACCGGGCGGACTTCGCCCGCAAGGGCATCGCCCGGGGCCGCTCCGTCGCGGTGGTCCGGTACGCCGACGGCATCATCTTCGTCGCCGAGAATCCGTCGCGTGCGCTGCACAAGATCAGCGAGATCTACGACCGCATCGGCTTCGCCGCGGTCGGGCGCTACAACGAGTTCGAGAACCTGCGCATCGCGGGCGTGCGACTGGCCGACATGCGCGGGTACTCCTATGCCCGCAGCGACGTCACGGGCCGGGGCCTGGCCAACGCCTACGCGCAGACCCTCGGCACGATCTTCTCCAGCGGCGGCGAGAAGCCGTACGAGGTCGAGATCTTCGTGGCCGAGGTGGGCTCGTCCGCCGAGTCCGACCAGATCTACCGACTGACGTACGACGGCTCCGTTGCCGATGTGCCGCTGTACGGCGTCATGGGCGGACAGAGCGACAAGGTCGAGGAGTACCTCAGCACGCACTTCACGGCGGGGCTGCCGTTGGCCGAGGCGCTGCGCCTCGCACTGACCGCACTGGGCAACGACGCCGAGCCCGCCCGGACGATCCCCCCGGACGACCTCGAGGTCGCGGTCCTCGACCGCACCCGGACCCAGCCGCGCAAGTTCAAGCGGCTGGGCCAGGCACAGGTCGCTCAGCTCCTGGGCTGAGTCCGCGGAGGCACCACCCGGATCTGCGCCGACTGGTTGCCGCGGTACGACTTCGAGACGCGCACCTGAGTGCCGTACCCGACCTCGTCGTCCTCGGGATCACCGGAGCCCAGGGGAGTGGCCAGCCCGATGTCCTCACCGAAGAGGTCGGGCAGGAGCCGGCCGTTCTGGTCGACGACCCGCGTGCTGTACGGCGCGTTGCCCACCGAAGGCACCACGGTCGAGGCGTCGGCGTCGCGGTAGAACAGGTCGTCGCCACGCACCTCGATGCCGGGGTACCAGCCCTGGTCGTCCGTGAAGGACCGGACGGGCCGCTGGTGACCGAAGGTGTTGCACGCCTCGCCGGTGAAGTCCGGCTGGGTCGTGCACTCACGGAAGCGGTACGTCCCGAACAGGTTGAACGCGGCGTTCGAGGACTGCGGCCTCGACGGCAGGTTCTTGAGCGTGCTCGCGTCGTTCGCCGCGTTCGCCCCGGTCCGCCGGAGCGGATCGAAGTGGCTGTCGACGATCAGCAGGCCGCCCTTGGCCCCCTCGCTGGGCAGTGAGGTGAGGTTGTTGAGCACGTAGTTGGCCTCGCCGTACGACGCGTCGCGGTACCAGACCAGCGCACCGGGAGCGTTGTACTTGATCTTCTCGACCTTCCACGCACCGTCCTCGCCCAAGCGCTGGTACGTCGTGTCGTACGCGTACTTCAGGCCCTTGTCGAAGCCGTCCAGGTTGCGCCACTCCACGAGGTAGAACTGCGCGTTCGACGACGTGCCGCTGTCGATGACCCAGCCCGCGCCGGGAGCCTCGCCCGCGACCCAGCTGTCGATCGTCGCGGTCCAGCCGTTCGGGCCGCTCTCGACGTCGTCGGTGAACGTGGTGGCACCGCCGCCGGTCACGGAGAAGTCGTCGGCGAACCAGCCACGCTCGGTGAACGCCGCGTCGGTCGACTGCATCAGCCTGACCTGGATGGTCTGCCCGGCCCACGAGCTGAGGTCGATGTAGTCGTGACGCCAGCCGCCGCTCGAGCCCGTCAGGCCGTACCGGCGGTTCCCGAAGGCCGCGAGGTTGCCGTTGGGGTCCGGGTAGCCGTCGGGTGTCGTGACCTCGGTGCCGTCCTCACTGAACACCTTCTGGGGCGTCCACGTCGTGCCACCGTCGGTCGAGACCTCGACGAAGCCGAAGTCCCAGTCCTGCTCGATGACGTAGTTGTTCCACATCCAGAACCGCGCATCCGCGGCATTCGGCACGTCGATCGACCTGGACAGGGAGTTCATCGCCCAGTTCTGGTCGCTGTTGCCCCACCACATGTTCTCGCCGCTGTGGGTCTCGGCCCGCGTGACGACCTTGTCGGGCAGGTTGATCTTGATCCCGTCGGCCGTGCCCCTCGGGGTGCGGCTGGTCTGCCCGACGCGCACGTTCCTGGTCCGCGAGTTCGGGTTGATCTCGACCGGGTCGGCCCAGCCGAGCACCCACTTGTCCCACAGGCCCATGTGTGTCGGCATCGACTGGAAGATCGGGCCGGAGTGCGAGCCGGAGGCCATCAGGTCCCAGAAGTCCACGTCCGAGTCGCCACCGCTGGCGGCGTCGTACAGGTCCGGGAGGCCCAGGTCGTGGCCGTACTCGTGCGCGAAGACGCCGACGCCGGAGTCCTCGGGTTGGACGATGTAGTTCGACAGTCGCAGGTCGGTCCCCGGGACCGCTGCGCCGCCGGGAACAGCCGAGGAGTGCGCCCAGATCGCGTAGGGGCCTTCGGCGCCACCGCCGCCGGACTTGTCCTCACCGGCGTGGACGAGGACGACGTGGTCGATCACGCCGTCGGGCTCGAACAGGTTGCCGTCGCCGTCGGCGTCACCCTGGTCCTCGATGTCGTAGTCGGCCCACGGGAAGTCGGGCTCGGCCTGCGCGAGCGCCGCGACCGCGTCGATCGGCAACTGGCCGGGACCGCGCGGGTTGTCGGGGTGGCCCTGCATGTCCTGGATCGCGTCGTAGGTCCACTCGCCGTTCTCGTCCTGGTGGCACACGGTCGCGCCGTAGTACCCCTCGGAGTGCTCGACCGTCACCCACGGCGTCGCGGTGCCGCCGACGGTGTACGCGCCCTTGGACATCTCCTCGTACATGTTCTTCATCGTGTAGCCGGAGATGTCGATGCCGCGGCGACCGTCGGGGCCGCGCAGGTCGGGACGGACGCGCTTCGTGATGCCCCTCTTGCTGTAGAGCATCGCGTTGAAGTGGGCGGGGGAGAAGTCCTTCACCCACATCGAGTTGTTGTCGGCGAGGTCGCTCTCGGCGGGGTTCGGGATCTGGTTGTGCGTCGGGCCGTTCTGGACGTCGCCCGGGACGCAGGTGTCGGAGCTGAAGCCGTCAGGCACCATCGATCCGCTGAAGTCGTCGTTCGCCTGCTCGTTGAACTCGACCAGGATCGTCAGGAGCTTGGCCTCCTGCGTCGACTTCGCCCTCTTGAAGCGGCGATCCCAGACGTCGCGCGGACTGCGACCGGTGCGCAGCGACTCGGCCTCGACGCGTGCGAGCTGTCGAGCCGCCACCGGGTTGCCCTGGCTGTGCTTGCGATCGACCTGCTTGGCCTTGACCAGCGCCTCCTGCAGGCGGTCGGTGCTGCGCTTCGAGACGCGCTTGCCGTTGCGTTCGATGGCCTGGTCCGGCGAGTACGGGCGCTCGACCTGCGGCGCCACGTAGTTGATGTACCCGCGGTGCTGGGCCGCGTTCGTGGACGAGCTCGGCGGTGCGTCCGCCGGAGCGGCGGCCACCGAGTTCGTGGCGAGCGACAACCCGCCCGCCGTCAGTGCCAGCACAGGCACACTGAGGAACCACAGTCCTCGTGCCTGCGGAGATCGTTTCGTCATTGAAGCTCCTCCCCGAACGGGGCCGGGCCCCGTCGTCCGTGCCCCCGTGGACGGACTCCCGCTCATCGTGCGCCTCGAATCGCGTCTTGGGAAGACCCTTCGTGGGCCGCCACCGCTGGTCCCTCGGCGCGCGCCGTCCGGTTTGCTTGGTCCGCCCGCCCCGGCGCGCACTCCGACTTTTGGAACGAGATTCCGGCTCCCGGGCCATTCGGGAGGTAAAAGTGCTCCAAAAGTCGGGGCGGGGCCGGACCGGCGCCCAGCCCGCCCGACCAGCGAGATCCCGTGCGCCTGCCGACAGCGGGTCTAGGCTGGCCGCATGGACCGGCGGATCTTCGGAATCGAGAACGAGTACGGCGTGACCTGCTCGTTCCATGGCCAGCGCCGGCTGTCGCCCGACGAGGTCGCTCGGTACCTGTTCCGGCGCGTCGTGTCGTGGGGTCGCAGCAGCAATGTCTTCCTGAAGAACGGCGCCCGGCTGTACCTCGACGTGGGCAGCCATCCCGAGTACGCGACGCCCGAGTGCGATGACGTCATCGACCTCGTGACGCACGACAGGGCGGGGGAGCGGATCCTCGAGGGGCTCATGCTCGACGCCCAGCAGCGCCTGGCCGAGGACGGCGTCGAGGGCGACATCTACCTGTTCAAGAACAACACCGACTCCGCGGGCAACTCGTACGGCTGCCACGAGAACTACCTCGTCGGCCGCAGCGGCGAGTTCAGCCGCTTGGCGGACGTGCTGATCCCGTTCCTCGTCTCGCGCCAGATCATCGTCGGCGCGGGCAAGGTGCAGCAGACGCCGCGCGGCACGGTCTTCAGCGTGAGCCAGCGCGCCGAGCACATCTGGGAAGGCGTCTCGAGCGCCACCACGCGCTCGCGGCCCATCATCAACACCCGCGACGAGCCCCACGCGGACGCCGAGCGGTTCCGCCGCCTGCACGTCATCGTGGGCGACTCGAACATGAGCGAGACCACGACGATGCTCAAGGTCGCCACGACCGACCTCGTCCTGCGGATGATCGAGGGCGGCGTCACGATGCGCGATCTCACGCTCGAGAACCCGATCCGGGCGATCCGCGAGATCTCGCACGACATGACCGGTCGCCGCAAGGTCCAGCTGGCCAACGGGCGCGAGCTGTCGGCGCTCGAGATCCAGTACGAGTACTTCTCGAAGGCGGCCGACTTCGTCGACAGCAACGGGCTGCACACGCCGACGATCGATCGCGCCATGGACCTGTGGGAGCGCACGCTCAAGGCGGTCGAGAGCGAGGACCTCAGCCTCGTGGAGCGCGAGATCGACTGGGTCATAAAGTACCGGCTGCTCGACCGATACCGCCAGCAGCGCGACCTGGCGTGGTCGGACCCGCGCATCGCTCAACTCGACCTGGCGTACCACGACATCCGCCGCGACCGCGGGTTGTTCTACCTGCTCGAGGCCAAGGGAGCGGTCGCCCGCGTGACGAAGGACCTCGACGTCTTCACCGCGAAGTCGGTGCCGCCGCAGACCACGCGAGCCCGGCTGCGCGGCGACTTCATCGCCCGGGCGCAGGAGCGCCGGCGCGACTTCACGGTCGATTGGGTGCACCTGAAGCTCAACGACCAGGCCCAGCGCACGGTGCTGTGCAAGGACCCGTTCCGCTCCCAGGACGACCGCGTCCAGCGCCTGATCGACTCCATGTGAGCTCTCAGTCGTTCCTTGGGATCGGCGGTTAGTGTGGGCACGGCATCGATCCCCAGGAGGAACCTCATCGTGCGTCGTACTGCTCTCGTGACCGCCGTGGTCACCGCTTCCTTCGTCCTCACCGGCTGTGGAGGCGGCACCGACCTCGAGGGGATCGAGGTGACGAAGGGCAGCTCGCCCAAGGTCACGGTGGAGAAGGACTTCGAGACCGAGAAGACGCAGACGCGGGTGGTCAACGACGGCGGCGGCGAGAAGGTCGGCGACGGCGACACCGTCAAGATCAACTACATCGCGGTCAACGGTCGCACCGGCAAGGAGTTCGACAACTCCTACAAGAACGAGTCGCCGATGACGCTGACGCTCAACGAGAAGACGGCGCTGCCGGGCTTCTACAAGGGCCTGGTCGGCAAGCAGATCGGCTCGCGCGTGCTGGTGTCCGTCCCGTCCGAGGACGGTGCCTCGCTGCTGCAGAGCGCCGAGTCGCTCGGCCTCGAGAAGGGCGACACGATGGTCTTCCTGTTCGACCTCGTCGCCAAGGTGCCCACCGCCGCGTCCGGCAAGCCGCAGAAGGCCCCCGCGACGTCACCGAAGCTGACGTACAACGACAAGAAGCAGCCGGCGAAGTTCGTCAAGACGAAGAAGACGAAGGCCAAGGTCACCGAGTCCAGCGCGTACGTCCTCATCAAGGGCGAGGGCGAGAAGGTCGTCAAGGACTCCACCGTGAGCGTCCAGTACGTCGGCCAGAAGTACCCGGCCGGCGACGTGTTCGACGAGTCGTGGTCCACCGGCCCGCGCCAGCTGCCGCTCACCGAGGGCAACATCCTCGACTGCTGGCGTGATCTGCTGTCCGGCCAGACGCTCGGCAGCCGGGTCGTCGTCACGTGCTCCGCGGCAGATGCGTACGGCAAGGACGCGAAGAAGAAGGGACAGCCCGACGGGCCGTTGATCTTCGTCGTCGACCTGCTCGACGCCAGCTAGTCTTTCGCTCATGGCCCAACGGAAGACCGAGAGGTTGATGAACCTCGTCTTCACCCTCCTGGCCACCCAGCAGTACCTGACGAAGGACCAGATCCGCGCCTCGATCGCGGAGTACCGCGAGGACTCCGACGTGGCCTTCGAGCGCAAGTTCGAGCGCGACAAGCAGGAGCTGCGGGACCTCGGCCTCGAGATCGAGACCGGCACGCACGACGCCCTCGGCGGCGTCACCGGCTACCGGCTGCTGCGGACCGAGGTCGAGCTGCCGCAGATCGACCTCACCGTCGAGGAGGCCGCCGTCATCGGGCTGGCGGGCCAGCTGTGGGACCACGCCGGCATGGCGGCCGAGACCACGACCGCACTGGCGAAGCTCAAGGCGATCGGCAACGACTTCGATCCGTCCGTGCTGCGCATGACCGAGGCGCGACTGACGGCCCAGGAGCCGACCTTCGACGTCGTCTTCGACGCCACCAGCCGCCGGATGCCGATCGCGTTCGAGTACAGCCGTCCCCAGGGCGAGCCGACCCTGCGCCACCTCGAGCCGTGGGGCATGACGTCCTTCCGTGAACGCTGGTACGTCGGCGGGTACGACCGCGACCGGGGCGAGCCACGACTCTTCCGGCTCTCGCGCATCGTCGGCGCCGTCCTGCCCGACGGCGAGCCGGGCGAGTACGAGGTGCCCGAGGACGCCGACCTGAAGCAGGTGGCGCGCGCCCTGCACCCGCCCGAGCCTGACACGTCGGCCGTCCTGCGGGTCACGGCCGGCCGGGCCCAGTCGCTGCGCCGTCACGCCGTGCGGATCGACCGCATCGACGAGCGCACGGACGAGGTCGAGGTGGCCTACGCGGTACGCTCCGACATCGCCGACGACATCGTGTCCTACGGCCCGGACGTCCTGGTGGTGTCCCCGGCCGAGTTGCGCGACGCCGTGGTCGATCGGCTCCGAGCACTCGCGCAGGTGTCCGCATGAACCCGTCCCTCAAGCAGGTCGTGCGGATGCTCGCGATGGTGCCTTACCTGCAGAGCAACCAGGGCATCCCCCTGGTCGACCTGGCCCGCGAGTTCAAGATCCGTCCCGCGCAGGCCCAGCGGGAGCTCGAGATGATGATGCTGACCGGATGGGGCGAGTTCCACGGCCAGCTGATCGACTTCGACGTCTCGGCCCTCGAGGACGACGGTGTCGTGCACATCCGCGACGCCGAGTTCATGCCGCGCCCGCTGCGCGTCTCGCGCAGCGAGGCCGCCGCGCTGATGGTCGCCCTGCGCACGCTGCGCCAGTCGGCGGCGGGGGACCAGGCCGAGATCATCGACTCGGCGCTGGCGAAGCTGGCCGAGGCCGCCGGCACCGACCTCGACCCGTCGGTCGACGTGCTGCTGCCCGCGGTCGACCCGGCGGTCCAGGCCGCGGTGGCCGAGGCGCTGGCGCGCAAGCGCCGGCTGCACATGGTCTACGCCAACGACACGCGCGACGAGCAGAGCGAGCGCACCGTCGATCCGCACCGCGCCTTCACGCAGGACGGCCACCGCTACCTGTCGGCGTGGTGCCACAAGGTCGAGGCCGACCGGTTGTTCCGCGTCGACCGCATCGTGGCGGCGACGGTGCTCGACGAGCCGGCCACGACGGGCACGTCCACGCGCACCAGGCTCGAGGACCTGTTCCCGCGCGGCGCCCACCTGCCGTCGATCGTCGTCGAGGGCGACCCGCAGGCCGAGTGGATGATCGAGCAGTACCGGATGGAGGTGCTCGAGCGGCATGAGGACGGCTCGTTCCGCGCCCGCCAGTCCGGCAGCGACCCGGCCTGGCTGCGCCGGATCGTGATGCGTGCGGGCGGGCACCTGAGGGTCGTCGAGCCGGCCGACTTCGCCCGAGAAGTACGAGATTCGGCCCGGGCTGCGTTGGCCGCGTACGATGGAGCCATCCCCGAACAAGGAGCCTGACATGTTTTCCGGCATCGGTGCCACTGAGATCCTCATCATCCTGGGGATCGTCATTCTGCTGTTCGGCGGTCGCAAGCTTCCCGAACTCGCCCGCGGCTCTGGCCGCGCCTTGCGCATCTTCAAGTCCGAGATCCGCGAGAGCGAGCACGAGGAGAAGCAGGCCGACCCGGCCAAGCGCGCGATCGACCCGGCGGTCACCGACCGTCGCGACGACCCCCTCGCCTGACCCGGGTGGCCCTGGGACGCGGTCGTGACCGCAAGCCCGGTCCGGGCGGCGAGATGCCGCTCCTCGACCACCTCACCGAACTACGCGGGCGACTGTTCAAGGCGCTCCTCGCGATCGCCGTCGGCGTCGTGGTCGCCTGGTACTTCTATCCCGAGATTCTCGACTGGCTGACGGCTCCCTACGAGCAGGTGCGACCGGCACTCGAGGCCGAGGGCATCGACACCGAGCTGATCGTCAGCGGCATCGGCGGTGCCTTCCAGTTCCAGCTGAAGACCAGCATCATCGCCGGACTCGTCCTGTCCAGCCCGGTGTGGATTTGGCAGCTGTGGGCGTTCGTGCTGCCTGCGCTGCACCGCCACGAGAAGCGCGCCGCGGTGCTGCTCACGGCGACGTGCCTGCCGCTGTTCCTCGGCGGCGCCTGGCTGGGCTACTGGACCTTCCCCAAGGCGATCGAGCTGCTCGTCGGCTTCGCGCCCGAGGGCTGGACGAACCTGCTGAACGGCGCCGACTACCTGTCGTTCGCCACCAGGATGATCCTGCTGTTCGGCGTCGGCGCCCAGATCCCCGTCGTCGTGGTGGTGCTCAACCGGATCAACGCCGTGAGCGGTGCCCAGCTGGTCCGAGCGCGGCCGTGGATCATCATCGGCATCTTCGTCTTCGCCGCGATCGCGACGCCGACCGTCGACCCGGTCACGTTCCTGTTCCTGGCCATTCCGATGAGTGCGATGCACCTGTTCGCGGAGGCGATCGCGCGCCTCACCGATCGGCGCCGTGGGCGCGCCGGGAGCACCTGGGACGACGACCAGGCCTCGCCACTGGACGCTCCTGAGGGCCTGAACGACTGATCCTCCGTACGCTGGAGACATGTCCACCCCGGCCGAGCAGTACGCCCGCTTCCGCAAGGACCGCCAGCACCCCCACGTGGCCGCGTTCCGCGACCTCTACCCCTTCGGCCTGGACGAGTTCCAGCTGGAGGCGTGCAAGGCGCTCGAGGAGGGCCACGGCGTGCTCGTCGCCGCGCCGACCGGATCAGGCAAGACCCTCGTCGGCGAGTTCGCCGTGCACCTCTCGCTGGAGACCGGCCGCAAGTGCTTCTACACGACGCCCATCAAGGCGCTGTCGAACCAGAAGTTCAGCGACTTCTCCGAGCGCTACGGCGCCGAGAACGTCGGCCTGCTGACGGGTGACAACACGATCAACGGCGAGGCGCCGATCGTCGTCATGACGACCGAGGTCCTGCGCAACATGATCTACGCCGGCTCGTCGACGCTGCGCGGACTCGGGCACGTGGTGATGGACGAGGTCCACTACCTCGCCGACCGATTCCGCGGTGCCGTCTGGGAGGAGGTCATCATCGGCCTGCCGCCCTCGGTCTCGGTGGTGTCGCTGTCGGCCACCGTCTCGAACGTGGAGGAGTTCGGTGCCTGGCTCACCGAGGTGCGGGGCGACACCGTCACGATCGTCGAGGAGCGTCGTCCCGTCCCGCTGCACCAGCACGTGCTCGTCGGCCGCAAGATGTTCGACCTGTTCGAGCCCGGCACCACCGAGGTGAACCGCACGCTCGAGCAGATGGCCCGCGACGACGCGCAGTGGAACCGCGCGTTCTCCAAGAACCGGTCCCGTCGCCCCGAGAAGGGGGGCCGGCGCCCGCGCAGCCGCCACCGGACGCCCGACCGCATCGACATCGTCCTGAAGCTGGAGTCCGAAGGCCTGCTGCCCGCGATCGTCTTCATCTTCAGTCGCGCGGGCTGTGCGACCGCGGTCGAGCAGTGCCTCGCCGCCCGGCTCAACCTCACGTCACAGGAGGAGCGACTCGCGATCGAGGCCCACGTCGACGCGGCGTGCGCGCACCTGCCGGACGAGGACCTGCAAGTCCTGGGCTTCCACGAGTTCCGCCAGGGGATCGCGCGCGGCATCGCGGCGCACCACGCCGGCATGCTGCCGACCTTCAAGGAGTGCGTGGAGGACCTGTTCAGCGAGGGTCTCGTGAAGGTCGTCTTCGCCACCGAGACGCTCGCGCTGGGCATCAACATGCCCGCACGCTCCGTCGTGATCGACCGCCTGACGAAGTGGAACGGCGAGAACCATGTCGACGTGACGCCGGGGGAGTACACCCAGCTGACGGGTCGCGCGGGACGGCGTGGCATCGACGTCGAGGGCCACGGCGTCGTGCTGTGGCAGCCCGGCCTGGACGCGCGTCACGTCGCAGGCCTGGCCTCGACCCGCACGTACCCGCTCAACTCGTCGTTCCGGCCGTCCTACAACATGGCGGTCAACCTCGTGCACCAGGTCGGTCGCGGTCGCGCGCGTGAGCTGCTGGAGCAGTCGTTCGCGCAGTTCCAGGCCGACCGGGCCGTCGTCGGTCTGGCCCGGCAGGTCCGCAAGGCCGACGAGGCGATCGAGGGCTACCGTGAGTCCGCCACGTGCGAGCGTGGCGACTTCATGGAGTACATGCGCCTGCGGCGCGCGCTGAGCGACCTGGAGTCCGCGGGCTCGAAGGCTCGTCGGGCCGCGCGTCGCGAGGAGGCACTGGACTCGCTGATGAACCTGCGCCGTGGCGACGTGATCAACGTGCCGGCCGGCAAGTTCTCGGGCCTTGCGGTCGTGCTGGACCCTGACACAGGCAACCGCGAGGGCCCGCGCCCCATGGTGCTGACGGCCAACCGGCATGCGCGGCGCCTCGCCGCGGTCGACTTCCCGACGGCCGTCGAGCCGCTCATGAACATGCGCATCCCGAAGTCGTTCAACCCGCGCGACGCCCAGTCCCGGCGCGACCTGGCCTCGACCCTGCGCAATCGAGCCGGCCACCTCGGCGAGTACCCCACGGCGTACCGCGACGGCGGTGCCGTCGAGGACCCGCGGATCGCCGAGCTGCGCCGCGAGATGCGCGACCATCCGTGCCACGGCTGCCCCGATCGCGAGTCCCACGCGCGCTGGGCCGAGCGGATGATCAAGCTCGACCGCGAGACCGAGAACACGCGCCGACGCGTGAAGGACCGCACCAACAGCGTCGCGCGACAGTTCGACCGCGTCTGCGAGGTCCTCGATTCGCTGGGGTACCTCAACGGCGATGACGTGACGGCCGAGGGCAAGCGTCTCCAGCGGATCTACGGGGAGTCCGACCTGGTGGTCAGCGAGTCGCTGCGCCACGACGTCTGGGGTGGCCTGTCCCCGGCCGAGCTGGCCGCCGTCGCGTCCGGCCTGACGTACACGGCGCGCAACTCCGAGGACGCCCCTCCGCCGCGGTACCCGACGAAGGCAGTCGCGGAGGCGGCCGAGTCGATGGGACTGCTGTGGTTGCAGCTGGACCAGCTCGAGCGCGAGCACCGCCTGCGGTTCCTGCGCCGACCGGACTTCGGCTTCGCCCATGCCGTGTGGCTGTGGTGCGAGGGGACCAGCCTCGACATCGTGCTGGGCGCGGCCGAGATGGCCGCGGGCGACTTCGTGCGTGCGATGAAGCAGCTGATCGACACCGTCGCCCAGATCTCGGACGCCTCCGGACCGGGGCCGCTGCGCGACACCGCACGCGCGGCGCTGGACGAGCTGCGCACCGGCGTGGTGGCGTACTCCAGCGTCAGCTCGTGACCGAGGCCAGCAGCCGATCGACGGGTCCTGCGACGTTCCACCGCTCGCCGAACGCGGTCAGTGCCTCGGCGTCGGCGATGCCGGCGACAGGGTCGGCCAGGTCGAGGTCGGGCAGGACCGTGACGACCTTGACCGCCGCGTCGATGTAGTCGGCGGAGTCGAGCAGTGACTGGCGCACGCGCGGCTTGAGGGAGGAGCCGGGATCGGACGCCGCGGCGCGGATCGCGCTCAGGTCCGAGAACTCGCGCAGCAGTGTGGCGGCCGTCTTGTCGCCGATGCCCGCGACCCCGGGCAGCCCGTCGGACGCATCGCCGCGCATGACGGCGAAGTCGACGTACTGGTGCGGTTCGATGCCGTACTTCTCGCGCACCCACGCCGCGTTCACGACGTCGTGCTTGCCCACACCGCGTGCCGTGTAGAGCACGCGGACGTCGCGTTCGTCGTCCACGAGCTGGAAGAGGTCACGGTCACCGGTGACGACGTCGACGCCCGTGGGCCAGCGGTGGACCAGCGTGCCGATGACGTCGTCGGCCTCGGCGTCCGGCGCACCCACCACCGTGACGCCCGCCAGCGCGAGGGCCTCCGCGATGAGCGGCACCTGAGACGCCAGCAGGTCCGGCGTCTCCTCGACGCCTGCCGCGGGGTCGGCCACCCGATGCGCCTTGTAGCTCTCGAGCAGGTCTACGCGCCACTGCGGGCGCCAGTCGTCGTCCCACGCCGCGACGACGGCCTCGGGCTCGTAGCGGGCCTGCAGCGTGGCCAGGAAGTCGAGCATCCCGCGCACGGCGTTGACGGGGGTGCCGTCCTCGGCGCGGATCGAGTCCGGGATGCCGTAGAAGGCGCGGAAGTAGAGGCTGGCCGTGTCGAGCAGGAGGAGTCGCGAGGACATGCCGCCATGATGGCACGCGTCGGCCGCCGCCCGGACGAACTCGTCCCCGCCACCGCTGGGCGCGGTGACGGGGACGAGAACGAGGGGTCAGCGGCTGGCGCCGGCGTGACCGTGACGGTGACCGAGGGCCTTGCCCTGGGCCTTCTTGGCGTTCTTCTTCATCATGCGGCTGCCGTCGGGGTACAGGCCCGACTTCGACAGGCCGAGCGTCGCCACGGCGAAGGCTGCGGCGTCGCCCATCTCGTTGAGAGCGTTGACGTTGATGTTCGTCATGTCGTCGCACGCCTGGTGGTAGCACCTGTCGTACGCGACGCCGGCGGTCCCGCCGTACAGCGCGACCTGCTCCTCGGTCTTGACGCCCTCGGCGCCGGTGAACAGGCCACCTGCCGGGATGCCGACCGCGATGAACGGACCGTAGTCGGAGCGTCCGTCGAACGCCGTCGGCTCGTGGGCCAGGTTCTTCTTGTCGAAGTAGCCCGTGAAGACCTGCTCGATCTCACCCGAGCCGGCCGGACCCGCCGTGGCGTCCTCGTCGGCCGAGCCGTCGCCGTCGTACACGAACCGCGCGTAGTTCGGCGAGCCGATCATGTCGAAGTTGAGGTTCGCGTAGATCTCGGACAGCTCGTCGTCGCTGAGGTTCGCGACGTAGTGCTCAGAGCCCAGCAGGCCCAGCTCCTCGGCGCCCCAGAAGGCGAAGCGGACGGGACGCTGCAGCTTCTTGTCCAGCTTCGTGGCGCTGAGCTGCTTGGCGATCTCCAAGATGCCCGCCGAGCCGGAGCCGTTGTCGTTGATGCCCGGCCCCTCCGCGACGGAGTCGAGGTGGGCTCCCACGACGACGACCTGGTCCTTGTTCTTGATCTTCTTGAGCTTCTTCTGCGGCAGGTCCGCGATGACGTTCCACGTCACGCGGTTGGGATCGGCCTCGACCTCGGTCACGAGCGTGCCGGTGGGCGTGCCCGCCTCGACGAACGCGACGCCCTGCTCGTACGTGATACCGGTGACCGGGACGTCCTTCGGGGTGCCGAGCGTGCCGGCGACCGCGTCGGTGCGACCGGGCTGGCCCTCGTTGAACACGATGACGGCGTCGTAGCCCGCCGCGACGGCGTTGTCGACCTTGACCGCGAAGTCGCATGCGCCGCGCTGGACCAGCGCTATCGCGTCGGTGTCGCCCGGCGCGGGCTCGAAGTCCGCCGGCTCACAGCCGGAGTCCGTCGTGCCGGCTTCGGCGGGTGGCGGGATCTGGACGTCGTTCGTCGGGACGATCGGTCCGGTCACGTTGCCGCTGCCGGAGTAGGTGAAGATCGAGCTTGCGACCTCCTCGCCCCCGACGGTCAGCGTCGTCGGGCTCAGCTCCTGGAAGAACGGGAACTGGAACGGCTGCTTCGTGACCTCGTAGCCGGACTTCTCCAGCTCGCGGGTCACGTAGTTGACGGACGCCTCGTAGCCGGGCAGGCCGGACGCACGGTTGCCGTCGTTCCGATTGGCAATGGCCTGGAACTGGCGCAGGTGCTTGAGGATTCCGTTGACGGTGACGGCCTTGGTCAGCTTGGTGGTCTGGCCTTGCGGTGCCGCCGGGCCGGGCTTCGCCTGCGCGGGTGACGCGGAGACGAGACCGACGGTGAGGACTGCCGCGGAAGCGGCAATGACTGCTTTCTTCATGGACCCCCCGATCCTGGGAATTCGAATGGTGTGCCGTGGGTCACAGCACGGCTCTACGGTCACACAGGTTCGACGGATGCGCCAGATAGCCTGTGCAGGTGACTGAACGACTCGACCGTGCCCGCATCCTCGCCGGACAGCACGGCATTGACGCCCTGCTCGTGACTCCCGGTGCCGACCTGCGCTACCTGACCGGTTACGCCGCCAAGCCGCTCGAGCGGTTGACGTGCCTCGTCGTGACGCAGCTGCGGGTGCAGCTGGTCGTCCCCGAGCTCGAGCGGGCCGCGGCCGAGGCAGCCGGCGTCGACATGGAGATCGTGACCTTCGGCGAGACGGACGACCCCTTCGCGCTGGTGGCGGACCTGGTCGGCAACGCCGAGATCGTGGCGGTCGACGACCACATGTGGGCGTCGCGCGTGTTCGCGTTGCAGGAGGCCATGCCCGAGGCGGGATTCGTCCTGGGCGGCCAGCTGGTCTCCGACCTGCGTGTGGTCAAGGAGCAGTCGGAGGTCGACGCCCTGCGCGCGGCCGGCGCGGCGATCGATCGCGTGCACGCGCGGATGGGGGAGTGGCTGCGCCCGGGGCGCACCGAGCGCGAGGTCGGCGCCGACATCGCCCGCGCGATCATCGACGAGGGCCACGAGCAGGTCGATTTCGTGATCGTGGGCTCCGGGCCCAACGGCGCCTCGCCGCACCACGAGGTCTCCGACCGCGTCATCCAGGCCGGTGAGCCGGTGGTCGTCGACATCGGCGGCACGACGCCCGCCGGGTACTGCTCGGACTCCACCCGCAACTACGTCGCCGGTGGCGAGCCCGACCCGGGCTACGTCGCGATGCTCGAGGTGCTCAAGCAGGCCCAGCACGCGCAGCGCGAGTACGCGCGACCGGGCGTCACGGCCGAGTCGGTCGACGCTGTCGGCCGGCGGATCATCGCCGAGGCGGGCTACGGCGACCGGTTCATCCACCGCACGGGTCACGGCATCGGTCAGGAGACGCACGAGGAGCCCTACATCGTCGAGGGCAACGGCACCGAGCTCGAGCCCGGGATGGCGTTCTCGATCGAGCCCGGGATCTACGTGGCCGGCCAGTGGGGCGCCCGGATCGAGGACATCGTGGTCTGCACCGAGGACGGCATCGAGGTGCTGAACAACACGCCTCGCGATCTCGTGCGCTTGTGAGACGGCTCCTCGCGGCCGCGCTGCTCGGCGCCGCGTCGGCCGCCGCGTTCGAGCCGCTGGCGGTCCCGGGCCTGATGGTCCTGACCGTCGCCGCGTACTTCGCGCTCGTGCGGACCCTGCGGGACGCATCCGTCCGCTTCGTCCTGCTGACGGGCCTGGTGTTCGGGCTCGCGTTCATGGGTCCGCTCATCTGGTGGATGAACGCGGTCGACCCCTGGGCATGGGTCGCCCTGGTCGCCATCGAGGCGCTCTTCCTCGCCGTCATCACGTGGCTCCTGCGGGTCGCCGTCCAGGCGCCGTGGTGGCCCGTGTGGGCCGCGGCGGTGTGGACCACCGGCGAGCAGGTCCGCGGCGCCGTCCCGCTCAGCGGCTTCCCGTGGGGGCGGCTCGGCCACACCGCCATCGACACGCCCCTCGAGGGCTGGGTCCGGCTCGTCGCGCTGCCCGCCACGACCTTCCTGATGGCGCTGGTGGCCGGGCTGCTGGTCGTGGCCGTCACGGACCGCCGCTGGACGGCGCTGGCCGGAGCCGCGGCGATCCCGCTCGTCGGACTGGTGCTTCCGATGGGGATCGCCGACGGGGGAGGGACCCGCACGATCGCCGTGGTGCAGGGCAACACGCCGGGTCCGTTCCTGGACTGGCCTCGTGCCGAGATCTTCCGCCTGCACGTCGCTGCGACCGAGCGGATCGACCAGCCGGTCGACGTCGTGCTGTGGCCCGAGAACGGCTCGGACCTGGACGTCCTCGACAACGCCTACGCGCGCGACGAGGTGACCCGGCTCTCGCAGCAGGTCGGCGCGCCCATCCTGGTCGGCGCGATCCTCGACGGACCCACCACGGACTCGGCGTACAACGCCTCGGTCCTGGTGGACGAGGACGGTCCGCACGAGGACGTCTATCTGAAGCAGAACATCGTCCCCTACGGCGAGTACGTGCCCTTCCGCCGCCAGCTGGGGGCGCTCGTGCCGCGCTTCGACCGCGACATCCCGCGCGACATCCTCGCGGGCGACGAGCCCGGAGCCATGGACGTCGGCGGGGTGACCATGGGACTGACGATCTGCTGGGACATCGCCTACGACGGCGCCGTCCACGGTGCGATCGATCGCGGTGCCGAGGTCCTCGCCGTCCAGACCAGCAACGCCAGCTTCATGGACTTCGGCCGCGGGGTGCAGCCGCAGCAGCAATGGGCGATCTCGCGACTGCGCGCGATCGAGACCGGGCGCTGGCTCGCCGTCGCCTCGACGAACGGCATCTCCGGCTTCGCCGACCCGTCCGGCCGCGTCGTGCAGCGCGCTCCCGAGAAGGAGTCCGCGACGCTCGTGCAGGAGGTGCAGCTGGCGCAGGGCACGACTCCCGCCACACGCTGGGGATCCGGACTGACTCTGGTGATCCACGTCATGTCCGTGGCAGGATGGGTCCTCGGTAAACGCCGGTTACGAATGGAGCCTCGATGAAGACGCTGGTCATCATTCCGACCTACAACGAGGCTGACAACGTCAGTTGGATCTGCGAGAGCGTCCTGGAGCAGCAGCCCGAGGTCGAGATCCTCGTGGCCGACGACAACTCGCCGGACGGGACGGGCGAGATCGCCGACAAGCTCGCCGAGGCTGACCCGCGGATCCACGTCCTGCACCGTCAGGGCAAGGAGGGCCTCGGCGCCGCGTACCGTGCGGGCTTCGCGTGGGGCCTCGAGCGCGACTACGACGTCCTCGTCGAGATGGACGCCGACGGCTCGCACCGGCCCGAGGACCTGGGCAAGCTGCTCGACTCCGCGCGCGCCGGCGCACCGCTGACCCTCGGGTCGCGGTGGGTGCCGGGCGGCTCGGTGGTCAACTGGCCCAAGCGTCGGGAGGCGCTCTCCCGCGGGGCCTCGCTGTACGCCCGGATCATGCTGGACCTCGGGGTCAAGGACGCCACGGCCGGCTTCCGCGCGTTCCGGCGCGAGACGCTCGAGGCGATCGACCTCGACGCCGTCGAGTCGCAGGGGTACTGCTTCCAGATCGACATGACGCGCCAGACGCGGCTCGCGGGGCTCGCCGTGGCCGAGGTCCCCGTCACGTTCGTCGAGCGCGTCCACGGTCAGTCGAAGATGAGCTTCGACATCGTGAAAGAGGCCCTCACACGGGTCACCGTGTGGGGCCTCCAGCGGATGAATCCGTTCAGGCGCTGACGGACTTCTTCCGGGTCTTGCTCTTGCGGTGCAGGTGTGGCGGGCCGATCTCGCCGCCGCGCAGCAGGTCGAGCCGCTCCGCGAGGATCTCTTCCAGCTCCTCCTCGGAGCGACGCTCCAGGAGCATGTCCCAGTGGGTGCGGACGTGCTTCTCGTCCTTCTGCTCGGGCTCGGCACCGCCGACCCGACGACCCATCTGGCCCGTCTTGGGATCTTCCCACTCGGCCGGAACCTCGGCCTCGTCCGACATCGTCACCGTGAAGGTGTGCCCGTCGGCGCACACGTACTCGATCTGCTGACGCGGTGCCATCTCGACTCCGCGCTCGTCCTCGAAGCTCTGGGCTCCCAGCCGCGCTCCGCGCAAGGCTCGTTCTGCCATGTCGGTCCCCCTTCTGAAGGTCTCCGTACAGTCCAACGTACGACAGATGCGTGAGATTCCCCTGAGAAGGAAGTTCGTCCCCGTCAGTGCGTGAGACGTCGGGCACGGTCGTCGACGTGCGCGGGCACCCGCAGCAACAGGACCAGGCCGACGCCCAGAATCACCATGATCCCGGCGATTCCCCAGCGGTCCGTGTCCTGACCGGTGAGCAGGTTGCCGGCCCAGATGAACACCGCGAACAGCAGCGGCGCCATGAACGAGACTGCTCTGCCCGTCATCGCGTACAGACCGAAGTTCTGGCCCTCGCGGCCCGGGTCGGTGATCCGCGTCAGGTAGGTCCGTGACGCCGACTGGGCGGGACCGACGAACAGGCACAGCCCGAGCCCGAAGATCCAGAACATGCCCGGTCCCGACACGACGAGCAGGACCAGTCCGCACACCAGCATCGACGTCAGCGAGAACACGATCACCGCGCGCGGCCCGATGCGGTCGTCCCACCGCCCGGCCAGCAGCGCCCCGGCCGCCGAGATGACGTTCGCGGCGACGCCGAACAGGATCACGTCGTCCTCGTTGATCGAGTAGACCGACACGGCCAGCACGGCACCGTAGGCGAAGACGCCCGCGAGGCCGTCGCGGAAGAAGGCGCTGGCGATCAGGAACCTGAGCGTGTCGCGGTCCTCGCGCCACATCGTCGTGATGTCGTTCCAGATGCCGCGGTACGAGGCGGCGACGCTGACCTTCGGCGCGTCGGCGTTGGCCGTCGCGGGCAGCTCGGGGACCTTGAGGAACAGCGGGATCGCGAAGACCGCGAACCACACGGCCGCGAGCAGCGCGATGAGCCGGATGTTCATCCCGCCCTCGGTGGGAACGCCCAGGAACCCGCGGGTGTCACCGTCGCCGGCGACGAAGCCGAAGTAGCAGATCAGCAGCAGCACGATGCCGCCGAAGTAGCCCATGGCCCAGCCGAAGCCCGAGACCCGGCCGACGTTGTCGGGCGTGGACACCTGGCGCAGCATGGCGAAGTAGGGCACCGAGGCGAGCTCGAAGATCACGCCGCCGGCCGCCATCAGGACCAGGCCGAGCCACAGGTGGTGCCAGTCGTCCTCGACGAAGAACAGCGCAGCCGTGATCACCAGGACGGCCGTCGTGAGCCAGAACAGGCTCTTCTTGCGGGCGCCCGCGGCGTCCGTGCGCCGCCCGAGGGCAGGCGCGGCGATCGCGATGAGCACGGCGCCGGCCGCGCTCGACAGTCCGAGCCAGGTGGCAGCGCGGAAGGGGCCGGGGACGTCGTCGCCGACGCCCTCGACGAGGTAGACCGAGAAGATGAACGTCACGATCACGGCGTTGTAGGCGGCCGAGCCCCAGTCCCACAGCCCCCAGGCCACCACGCGTCCGCGATCGGCGCGGGTCGCGACGACGTCGTCGGTCATGCAGGGTCCTTCCATAGGCCGCGCTCGGTCAGCACCTGCTTGAGCAGGTCGGTGCGGTCGGTCATGATCCCGTCGACCCCCAGGTCGGCCAGGCGGTGCATCTCGGCGGGCTCGTCGACGGTCCAGACGTGCACGAACTTCCCCGCGCGGTGGGCGCGCTGCAGGAAGCGGGGCGTCATCACGCGGGCCCGCCCGTGCCGGACGGGGACCTGGAGGATCGACGGCGCCTTCGGCACCCGCCCGGTGAGCACCATCTGGGCGACCTCGCGACTGGAGGCCGAGGTCACGACCTCGGGCAGGCGGGCGCGCATCGCCACGAGCCGGCGGTGCGAGAACGAGGCCAGGCAGATGCGGTCGAGGATGCCCATCCGCTCGACCAGGTCGGTGGTGGGGACGACGCCGTCGTCGGACTTCACGTCGATGTTCCACCGAGCCCCGGGCAGCGCCTCGACGAGGTGCTCGAGTCGCACGATCGGCTCGCGGTTGCCCAGCAGCGCCTCATCGATCTCGGCGGAGTCCAGGTCGACGATCTCGACCTCGCGCCCGAGCAGGCGGTCCAGCTTGGCGTCGTGGCACGCGTAGACCACGCCGTCGCGGCTGACCCGCACGTCGGTCTCCATGTACCGGTAGCCCAGCTGGTAGGCGTGGGTGAAGGCGGCGAGCGAGTTCTCGATGCCCCGGTTGGGCTCGACCTCCGCCCCGCCTCGATGCGCGAACGCGATCGGGGGAGCGGGCTCGAGGTACGGCGGTGTCCTCACGCGCACCAACCTAGGGCACGTGGGACGCCGACGAGGGCAACCCTCAGATGTCGCGGAAGGTCTCGATCTCGGCGCCGAGGGCGTTGAGGCGCAGCGCCAGGTCCTCGTAGCCGCGGTTGATGACGTAGACGTTCCGCAGCACCGAGGTGCCCTTGGCGGCCAGCATCGCGATGAGGATGACGACGGCGGGACGCAGGGCCGGGGGACAGACCAGCTCGACGCCGCTCCAGTGGGTCGGGCCCTCGATCAGGACGCGATGCGGGTCGAGCAGCTTGACCTGCGCGCCGAGCTTGTTGAGCTCGGTCAGGTAGATCGCGCGGTTCTCGTAGACCCAGTCGTGCAGCATCGTCTGGCCCTCGGCCTGCGCCGCGATCACGGCGAAGAACGGCAGGTTGTCGATGTTGAGGCCCGGGAACGGCATCGGGTGGATCTTGTCGATCGGTGCGCGCAGCTTCGACGGGTGCGTCGTGATGTCGACCAGGCGCGTGTGCTCGTTCTCGGCGAGGTACTCGGGGGAGCGGTCGTAGCGGAAGCCCATCTCCTCGAGCAGCGCGAGCTCGATCTCCATGAACTCGATCGGCACGCGGCGGACCGTGATGTTCGAGCTGGTGACGATGGCCGCCGTGATGAGGCTCATCGCCTCGATCGGGTCCTCGCTGGGGGCGTAGTCGACGTCGCCGCGGATCTCGCGCTTGCCGGTGACGCGCAGGGTCGTCGTGCCGATGCCCTCGATGCCCACGCCGAGCTTCTCGAGGAAGAAGCACAGGTCCTGGACCATGTAGTTCGGGCTGGCGTTGCGGATGACGGTGACGCCGTCGTGGCGGGCCGCGGCCAGCAGCGCGTTCTCGGTGACGGTGTCGCCGCGCTCGGTCAGGACGATGGGACGCTCGGGCGAGACGCCGCGGGCGGCGGAGGCGTGGTAGCTGCCGTCGGTCGCGAGCACCTTGAGGCCGAACGGCCGCAGGGCCGTCATGTGCGGCTCGACGGTGCGGGTGCCGAGGTCGCAGCCGCCGGCGTACGGCAGCTCGAACTCGTCGATCCGGTGCATGAGCGGGCCGAGGAACATGATGATGCTGCGGGTCCGCCGGGCGGCCGCTGCGTCCATCGAGCGCAGGTCGAGGTTCTCGGGGACGACGAGCTCGAGGTCGTTCTGGTCGTTGAGCCACGTCGTGCGGACGCCGATCGACTCCAGCACCTCGAGCAGGCGGTTGACCTCCTCGATCCGGGCGACCTTGCGCAGGGTCGTGGTGCCGGTGTTCAGCAGTGCGGCACACAGCAGCGCGACGCCGGCGTTCTTGCTGGACTTGACGTCGATGCTGCCCGACAGCGTCGTGCCGCCCTTGACGCGCAGGTGGCTGGGGCCGGTCGTGGTGCCGACGCTCACGAGCTCGGAGTCCAGGGCCGAGCCGATCCGCGCGAGCATGTCCAGCGTCAGGTTCTGCTGGCCCTTCTCGATGCGGTTGATGGCGCTCTGACTCGTGCGCAGCTCACTGGCGAGCTGGGCCTGCGTGAGGCCGGAGTGCTGGCGGGCGTCCCGGATGAGGGTGCCGATCCGGCCCAGGTAGTCGTCGCTGTCGGTCATTCCTCAAGCGTATATCAGTTGTGAGATAAACCAAGTCGCGTCATGGCGTGGCGAGGGCGTCCGCCTGGCCCAGCCGCTGGAGGTCGTCGACGCCGCCATGGTTCTCGACGTGCATCCAGTAGATCCCGTACGCGGCCTCGGCGACGGTGCAGTCGTGGATCGGGAACGCCGTACGGGGCGCGACGGCACGCAGGAAGCCCACCGTCTCAGCGATCTTCGCCCACGGGGCCGACAGCGGGAGGGCGAGGATGTCGACGTTCTCGGGACGGTACTCGTAGGTGTCCCCGGGGTGGAAGAAGGTCGGCTCGGCATCGGCCGTGACCAGGATCCCGACGTTCCCGACCCGGGGGAGTGTGGGCAGGATCTCGGCATGGCGGGACCCCACGCCCGTCAGTGTCACGCCCCCGATGGCGAACGCGACGCCGTCGCCGGTCGCGTCCCAGCCGGTGAGGCTCTCGGCGGTCTCGGGCTCGGCCAGCAGGCGAGCCTGCGGGTTCGCAGCGACGAGCGCGCCGATGCGGTCGTGGTCGAGGTGGTCGGGGTGCTGGTGGGTCACGACGATCGCGTCGAGACCGGTCAGCTCGAAGGTGGCCGGCCTGCTGAAGGTGCCGGGATCGAACAGGATCCGCGCCCCGGCGGCCTCGACGAGTACGGCGGCATGTCCGAAGCGCGTGACGTCCATGGGCGCCATCGTGCCACGATGTGGCCATGGACGAGCGCGAGATCCCGGCCCAGCAGCCCCGGACCCGGGACGCCTGATGGCCCGGGAGCGCGTCGGTCCGGTCATGCGCGAGGTCGTGGCGCAAATGGACGTCCCCGGTGCGACCTGGGCCGTCGTCTCGGGGCCGCGGCAGCAACTGGAGGTGGGAGCGGCGGGACCCCTGCACCGCGACACGATCTTCCGCATCGCCTCGGTCACCAAGCCGATCATCGCCGTGCTGACCCTCGCGCTGGTCGACGACGGGCTGTTCGGCCTCGACGATCCCGTCGACCGCTGGGTGCCCGAGCTCGCCGACCGGCGTGTGCTGCGTGATCGTGCCGGCGCGCTGGACGACACCGTTCCCGCGGCGAGGCCGACCACGGTGCGCGACCTGCTGCAGATGGGTCTCGGGCTCGGCTGGGACATGACGACCCCCGAGACCGCGCCGCTGCCGTCGGCCGTGGCCCGGGCCGAGATCCCCTCGGCCTGGCAGCCGCCGCCACTGCGGCCCGACCGCTGGGCCGCGCTCGTGGGCGAGCTGCCGATGGCCCACCAGCCCGGGGAGGGCTGGCTGTACCAGTTCTCGTTCGACGCGCTCTCCGTGCTGATCGAGCGCGTGACGCGACGGCGGCTCGACCTCGTCCTGCGTGATCGCCTGCTGGACCGCCTCGACATGCACGACACGGGCTACGCCGTCGCGATGAAGGACGTCGACCGTGTCTCGTCCGCGTGGTTCCCCAACCGTGGCGGGAGGTTCGTCGAGGTCGCACCATGGGGCGATCCGCGACTCATGACGGTCCCGCCGTTCCGGTCGGGGGCGACAGGGCTGCTCTCGACCGCCGATGACCTCGGCCGGTTCGTCCAGATGCTGCTGCGCGGCGGAGACGGTCCGCGTGGCCGGCTCCTGTCCGCGTCGTCGTTCGCCGCCCTGACCGCGGCCGACCTCCCGGCGCCCGCAGAAGTGATGGCTCGCGAGTTCCTCGAGCCGTCGGTCGGCTGGGGCCTGGGTGTCGGCGTGGACCTGGTCGGACGGTTCCCCGGATCCCATCGCGGGAGGTTCGGTTGGGACGGCGGCACGGGGACGAGCCTGTGGGTCGACCCCGCGGCCGGTGTCGGGGGAGTCCTGCTGACCCGCCAGGGCATGGGGTCGCCGACCCCGCCCGCCTACCTGGATGCGTTCTGGCAGGCCGTTCACGCGCCGTGACACGCCGGGAGGAACTTCGAACAGTCGTTCTATTCGTCGGCGTACAGTACTGGTATGTGGTTCCAGGGATCGCTCCTCGACGGTGACGCCGGAGTACGCGTCGGACCGCTGGACGGCGTCGAGCGCCACCCGCTTTCCGCGGGGGCGTGGGTGGACACGCTGTCCGGGTGGGTCAGCGGCGCCGACGAGCTGTTCGAGACCTTGCGCAGCGAGGTGCCGTGGCGCGGTGAGCGACGCGAGATGTACGACCGCGTCGTCGACGTGCCGCGGCTGCTGTGCTTCTACGGGGCCGACCGACCCCTCCCGCATCCGGCACTGGATCAGGCGCGCGACGCCCTGTCGGAGTACTACGCGGCCGAGCTCGGTGAGCCGTTCGTGACCGCCGGCCTGTGCTACTACCGCGACGGCAACGACTCGGTGGCCTGGCACGGTGACCGCATCGGCAAGAGCCGGACGCAGGACACGATGGTCGCGATCCTGTCGCTGGGCGAGCACCGCCGGCTGAGCCTGCGGCCCGCGGGCGGTGGGCCGCAGACGGCCTTCAGCCTCGGCCATGGCGACCTGTCGGTCATGGGCGGCAGCTGCCAGCGCACGTGGGAGCACGCGATCCTCAAGACCGCGCGGGCCGTCGGGCCGCGGATCAGCGTGCAGTTCCGCGTCGCAGGCGTTCGCTGACGACCTGGAGCGCGTCGGTCGACCACAGCGCCCACAGCACCAGCACGGGCTGGAAGAACAGCCGGCCGAAGCGCGCCCGGTCGGTGTCGAGCCCGAACCCGTCCGCGTGGTTGAGGTACTGGGCGATGTTGCCGGGGAACACCGCCACGAAGAACGCGGCGACCACCAGGCCGACGATGCGCCGGTGGCGGGGCAGTGCCATCAGGGCGGCACCGAGGGCGATCTCGACGATGCCCGACGCGACGACCGTGAAGTCCTCGTCGATGGGGATGCTCCGGGGCACCTGCGCCTGGAACTCGTCGCGGGCGAAGGTCAGGTGACTGACCCCGGCGAAGGCCAGGATCCCTCCGAGCAGGAGGCGGGCGATCGTCTTCATGGCGACGACGCTAGGTCAATCACCGTCGATGCGCTCGTAGAGCACGTGGTCGCGCCAGCCGCCACCGACGCGCAGGTAGTCCTTCGCCACGCCGAAGCGCGTGAAGCCGTTCCGCTCCAGGACACGCTGACTGGCACCGTTGTCCAGGCGCGTCGCCGCCTCGATGCGGTGCAGGCCCAGCCGGCCGAAGGCGAGGGCGACGATCTCGGCGACCGACTCGGTCGCCAGGCCGCGGCCTTGGGCCTCGGCGTCGAGGTAGTAGCCGAGCACGCCCCGGCGTGCGGGACCCAGGGCGATCTCGTTCAGGTTCACCCGCCCGACCACGGAGTCGTCCGGCGCCAGGATGACGCGAGGGAACGACAGCCCGTCGGCGTACCGGCGCAAGGCGTCCTGGATGATCGCGCGCTGGCCCTTGGCCGTGAAGTAGGCGGGCGGTCGCTGGGGTTCGATCGACGACATCGCCTCGCGATTGCGCCGCAGGACGTCCGCCAGCGCTTCCGCGTCCGTGGCTGCGACGAGGCGGGTGACGGCCATGGGCCCAGTCTGGCAGGCGGCGACGTGGGCAGGGGAGTGGATTGACGATCGCGGCATATCGTGTTTCGATAACATCGACATTCGATATGAGATGGAGATCGACATGAAGGCACCCTTCGGCACGGCCACCCGCGCGGACGTCTGGTTCACCGTCGCCCTGGCCGTCGTCGCGATCGTGGCCACCGTGGTCGACGCGGTCACGCGCCTGGTCGACGTGGTGCCGAACCGCGACGTGCCGGTCGAGGTCCAGCTGTCGACGTCGCAGCAGTCGATCGCGATCGACGGCGTGGGCGAGGCCGTCCCGGCCGAGCTGGACCGGTTCACGGTGCACGTCTCGGACCTGCCGTTCGCCAGCTACGTGTCGGTGATCGCCACCGTCGTGGTGCCGGCGCTCACCGTCGTCGCCGTCCTGGTCTGCCTGACCTGGCTGTTGCGCAACATCGGCGCGGGGCAGTTCTTCAGTCGCACGAACACCCGCCTGGTCACGACGGCCGCGCTCGTGGGCGTCCTCGGCTGGGTGCTGACGGTCGCCTTCTCCACCGCCGCCGCCAACGGCGCGCTCGCGCAGCTCACGACGGATCCCGAGGCCGGCTTCGAGATCACGATGAACATCTCGTTCCTGTACCTCTTCGCCGCGATGGTCACCGGGTGCGTCGCGGCCGCGTTCCACACGGGCGAGCGGATGCAGCGTGACTCCGAAGGTCTCGTCTGATGCCGGCCGAGGACGACCAGCACCGCGTCCACTGCCGCCTCGACGAGCTGCTCGCCGAACGCGGCATGACGCTGACCCGGCTCGCCGAGCTGGTGGGTGTCACGGTGGTGAACCTGTCCGTGCTCAAGAACGACCGGGCGAAGGCGATCCGGTTCACGACGCTCACGGCGATCTGCGACGCCCTGCACTGCACCGTGGGCGACCTGCTGGTGGTGACGGAATGATCCCGCGCGCCAGACGTTGACCCAGACATGAAGAACATCGGGTTCCTGTCCTTCGGCCACTGGTCCGAGTCGCCCCACTCGGGCACGCAGTCGGCGTCCGACGCCCTGCTGCAGTCGATCGACCTGGCTGTCGCTGCCGAGGAGCTGGGAGCCGATGGCGCTTACTTCCGCGTGCACCACTTCGCCCGGCAGCTGGCCTCGCCGTTCCCGTTGCTCGCCGCGATCGGCGCGAGGACGTCCCGCATCGAGATCGGCACCGGCGTCATCGACATGCGGTACGAGAACCCGCTGTACTTCGCCGAGGACGCCGGGGCGGCCGACCTCATCGCAGGTGGACGCCTCCAGCTCGGCATCAGCCGCGGATCACCGGAGCAGGTCGTCGAGGGCTTCCGCTACTTCGGCCACGTGCCCCAGGACGGAGAGACGGACGCCGACATGGCCCGCCAGCACACCGAGGTCCTGTTGAAGGTCCTCGAGGGGCAGGGATTCGCCCAGCCGAACCCCCGCCCGATGTTCCCGAACCCGCCGGGCCTGCTGCGCCTCGAGCCGCACTCCGAGGGCTTGCGCGACCGACTGTGGTGGGGCGCCGGATCGCGCGCCACCGCCGAGTGGACGGCCCGGATGGGGATGAACCTGATGAGCTCGACCCTGCTGACCGAGGACACGGGCGTGCCGTTCCACGAGCTGCAGGCCGAGCAGATCCAGTGCTTCCGGGACGCGTGGCGCGAGGCGGGGCATCAGCGCGAGCCGCGCGTGTCCGTGAGTCGCAGCATCATGGCTCTGGTGAGCGACCTGGACCGCCGGTACTTCGGGCTCGAGACCCGCAGCACCGACCAGGTCGGGATGCTCGAGGGCGGCCCGGCGCGGTTCGGCAAGACGTACGCCGCGGAGCCCGACGTGCTGGTCGAGCAGCTCGCGCAGGACTCGGCGATCGCCGCGGCGGACACGTTGCTCATCACCGTGCCGAACCAGCTCGGCGTCGACTACAACGCCCACCTGATCGAGAGCCTGTTGACGCACGTGGCGCCGGGGCTGGGCTGGCGCTAGCGGCGGACGCAGTAGCGCAGGAAGACGCTGCCGCTCGCGAACGGGCGCGTCTCGATGAGCTCGAGGTCGACGTGCTTGTCGTCGTGCGCGAAGTACGGCAGGCCGCCGCCGACCAGGACCGGGCAGATCCGGATCTGGTACTCGTCGATGAGGTCGAGCGCCGCAGCCTCGGCGGCGAGGGTGGCCCCGCCGATCGCGACGTCGCCGGGACCGGGCTCGGCGCGAAGTCGCTCGATCTCGGTCCGCAGGTCGCCCTGCGCGAGCCTGGCCGCGCCGTGCACCTCGGAAAGGGTGCTCGAGAAGACCACCTTGGGCAGCGCGTTCCACATGTCCGCCCATGCGCGCTGCGGCGCGTCGAGCGTCTCGCGGTCGACGGTCTCCCAGTAGAGCATCGCCTCGTGCAGGTTCCGGCCCAGCACGTGGACGCCCACGCTGCGGAGCTGGTCCATGAAGAAGCCGAAGATCTCCTCGTCCGGATCGCCCCAGTCGAACGAGCCGTCGGGGCCCACCACGTAGCCGTCGAGCGACATGCTCATCTCGTACGTCACCTTGCGCATGTGGCCTCCCTCGGACGGAACGCCAGTCTGGCAACCCGGCACGGCCGGACACAAGACCCGTCGCGGCTGGCGCGAATCCGGAACCCGCAGGATGCTGGAGCCATGACGAAGGCCGACCTGACGACGATCCTCGACGCCGACCTGGAGGACTGGCGCCCTCTCGTGCACAGCCTGCACGGCCGATTCCGCACCGGGGACTTCGCGACGGGACTGGAGTTCGTGGTCGACATCGGAGCCGCCGCGGAGGCGGCCAACCACCACCCCGACGTGAAGCTGGGGTACACGCACGTGGACATCGAGTTGACCAGCCACGACACCGGCGCCGTCACGGATCGCGACCTCGACCTGGCTCGCACGATCAGCTCGTTGGCGGCCGAGCGCGGCTTCGAGGCCGAGCCCTCGGTCCTCACCCGTGTGGAGATCGCGCTCAACGCGGCGAACGCCGTCGAGCTCGGCCCGTTCTGGGCCGCCGTCCTCACGGGGGACGCCGAGAACTTCGACGGGGAGCAGGTGACCGACCCCACGAGCCAGGTCCCCCTGCTGTGGTTCCAGCCCACCGAGGAGCGCGGCGAGGTGCCGCCCATGTGCTTCCACCTCGACGTCTGGATCCCGGCCGGCCAGCTCCCGGCGCGGATCGAGTCCGCCGTCGCCGCCGGAGGCGAGGTCTTCGACGACTCGGAGTCTCCGTCCTTCGTCGTGCTCGAGGACGCCGAGGGCAACAAGGCCTGCCTGTGCACCGTGATGGACCGCGACTGACCCCGCTCAGTCCTGCGTGACGGAGCCGGCGCGCTGCTCCAGCCAGGCACGCTCCCGCTCGTTCGTGGCCAGTGACGCGGCCGCGAGGAACCGCTGCCGCGCCTCGTCGAGACGCCCCGTGCGCTGCAGCAGCTCCGCGTGGACGCTGGCCAGCAGGTGGCTGCGGGGGAGTGCACCCGAGGCGGACAGCTCCTCGACCTCGGCCAGGGCCTGCTCCGTGCCGCCGCTGGTCATCGAGATCGCGGCGGCCCGGTTGAGCCGGACGACGGGTCCGGGCGCCAGCTGACCGAGCGCGTCGTAGAGCACGACGATCCGCTCCCAGTCCGTCTCCTCGAATGTCGGCGCGACCGCGTGGCATGCGGCGATCGCCGCCTGCAGGGCGTACGGCCCGCGGCCTCGACCGAGCGCATCGACCCGGGCCAACGCCGCGAGTCCCCGGCCGATCTGGGCGCGGTCCCAGCGTCGCCGGTCCTGGTCGGCCAGCACGACGGGCGATCCGGTCGCGTCGACGCGCGCGGCGAACCGGGCCGCCTGCAGCTCCATCAGGGCGACGAGGCCGTGCACCTCGGGCTCACGCGGCAGCTG